>CALSBJ010000098.1:0-18887 GCA_943373155.1 Akkermansia muciniphila
ACCTCTACGCGGAGATCCAGCCGATGCTCCAGACGCTTTTCGGCACGAAGCAGCAGGTCTTTTTGAGCACCTCCTCCGCCTGGGGCGTGATGGAAGGCTCCATCCGCAATCTGGTGAAGAAAAAAGTGCTCAACTGCTGCAACGGCGCCTTCTCCGACAAGTGGCTCGATGTCTCCAAGCGCTGCGGCAAAGAAGCCGAGGCCTACCAGGTCGAGTGGGGCCAGCCCATCATGGCGGCAGAAATTGATAAACGTCTCGCCACGGGTGAGTTCGACGCTGTCACTTTCATCCACAACGAAACCTCCACCGGCGTGCTCAGCCCCATCGCGGAGATCGCGGCACTCAAGAAGAAGTATCCCGATGTGATGTTCATCACGGATTCCGTCTCCGGCTTCACCACTGTGCCGGTCAATTTTGATGAACTCGGCCTCGACGTGCTGCTTACCGGCTCGCAGAAGGCCTTCGCACTGCCTCCCGGCTTGGCGCTCTTCACTGCCAGTGAGGCCGCCATGGCCCGCGCCGCCACGATCTATGATCGCGGCTACTACTTCGACTTCATTGAGTTCAAAGCGAACGGCGAGAAGAGCATGACGCCCTCCACGCCTTGCATCAGCCTGATCTACGGTCTGCGCCACCAGTTGAAGAAAATCTTCGCCGAAGGCCTCGATGCCCGCTACGCCCGCCACGCCAAGCTCAACGGTATGGTCCACGAATGGGTGAAGAAGAACGGCTTCGAGTTCTTCGCGCCAGAAGGCTACCGCTCCAAATCGCTCACCTGCGTCGCCAACAACAAGAACATCGATGTCGCCGCCTTCATTGGCCTGCTGAAGAGCAATCACAGCATGATCATCGACGGCGGCTACGGCAAACTGAAGGGCAAAACCTTCCGCGTCAGCAACATGGGTGACGAATCCGAAGCAAGCATGACCACGGTCATTAACGCGCTCGAAGACTCCCTCTCGAAGCTTGGCTAAGGTGACCGTCAAAAGGTCAAGGCATGGTCAAGTGGTCAAGGCTTGCGCCATCCAATTCTTAATCGTCTTGACTGCTTGACCGCGTCGCCTTGACCTTTCCCTCACTTCCCAATGACCCTCATCTCAGGACCTCAAGTCGCCGAAAAAGTCCTCGCCGAATGCCAGCGTGACATTGCTGAGCTAAAGGCACGCGGAGTCTCTCCCGGCCTCGCCGTGGTGCTCGTCGGAGATGATCCGGCCTCGCGGGCCTATGTGCGGTCGAAGGACAAAAAGTGCCGCGATCTTGGTCTGCACTCCGTGAAGCTCGAATTGCCTGCCACGACCACTCAGGCCGAACTTTTGGAGGTTGTCGCCCAATTGAACGCCGATCCGGCCATTCATGGCATTTTGGTCCAGAGCCCGCCGCCGAAGCACATTGATGAGGCCGCCATCGTGCGGGCCATTGATCCAGCAAAGGATGTGGATGGCTTTCACCCAGTGAACGTCGCCAAACTGGCTCTCGAAGACCCCACGGGCTACGTGCCTTGCACCCCATTGGGCTGCCAGCGACTCCTCATCGAAGCTGGCATCGAAACGAAAGGCGCTCACGCCGTCGTCATCGGTCGCAGCATGATCGTCGGCAAGCCCATGGCCCTGCTGCTGATGGCCAAAGGCCCCGGCGGCGATGCCACCGTCACCGTCGCCCATTCCCGCACTCGCGATCTCGGAGCGATCACTCGCCAGGCAGACATCATCATCGCCGCCATCGGCCGCCCGCACTTCTTGAAGGCTGAGCACGTCAAAGAAGGTGCTGTCGTCATCGACGTGGGCATCAACCGTGTCGAAGCGCCTGAAACCGAAAAAGGCTACAAGCTCGTCGGTGACGTCGCCTTCGATGAAGTGGCCCCGAAATGCCGTGCCATCACCCCGGTGCCCGGTGGCGTGGGCCCCATGACCATCGCCATGCTCATGGCGAACACCGTCAAAGCCTGCAAACAGAGCCTGCCATAAGCAGTACCCGTTTTCCCACCTGTTAGATGACCACGAAACTCGATCCCAAGTTCACCAACCTCCTCAACGACACCGCCGCCAAGCTCCAATCGCTCGATGTGGCAGGTCGTGTGCTCGAAACCGCCGCCCCTGCCCTTCTCGCCAGTGCCAACGAGATTGCTCGGCAATTGACTGAGTTTACCAGCGCCCTCGCGGTGGCTCAGGAAGAGAAGTTCAGCGCTGATTTTGCCGAAAAAGAAGCCGCCATCCTCGCCCGAGACCTTGCTGCGGCTGAAAAGGCTGCTGAGAAGGCCCGTGTGCAGGCCGAGCGTGAAGCTGCCAAGATCGCCGCTGCCGAAGCGAAGATCAAAGCCCTGGAAGAGAAGGAAGCTGCGCGTCTCGCCAAGGAGCAGGCCGCTGCGGAAAAAGCCGCTGAACGTGCTCGCCTCGAAGCGGAACGTGAGGCGGAGCGCAAGGCTGCGGCCGAAGCGAAGTTCAAAGCCATTGAAGAGAGGGAGGCCGCCATCCTCGCCCGTGATCAGGCCGCTGCGGAAAAGGCGGCTGAGAAGGCCCGCATTCAGGCCGAACGTGAAGCTGCCAAGCTCGCTGCTGCCGAAGCGAAGATTAAAGCCATGGCAGAGAAAGAAGCCGCCCGCCTCGCCAAGGAGCAGGCGGCCGCAGAAAAAGCCGCTGAACGTGCTCGCCTCGAAGCCGAGCGTGACGCGGAACGCAAAGCCGCTGCCGAGGCAAAGGAACGCGAACGCCTCGAACGCGAGACCGCCCGTGAAGCCGAACGCGAGGCCGCCCGCAAAGAACTCGAAGCCATGAAAGCCGCTGCTGCCGCCCTCAAAGCCAAGCAGGAGGCCGACAACGCCGCCCTCCGTCGAGCCGAGGAAGAAGGTCGTGCACGTCGCGAAGCTGCCTTGGCCAAAGCCCGTGCCGAGCAAGAAGCCAAGATGCGGGCCCGACAGGCGGCCTCCCTCGCCATCCTAGCCGCCGAAAAAGCGGCGCTCAAAGCCGCGAAAGCTTGATCGAGACTCTCCGCTTCTACTTCATCCCGAGCGCCCGCTTCCTATCGGCATTCGAGAGGTTCTTCATGCCCTCCACGGCCTTGTAAAAGGCCTCATGATCGCCGCCGCCCTGTTTGAGCAGCCGCTCAAAGCCGGGCACGAGCATGTGGTAAGTGGAGAGCGTGTTCAGACGGGCGTTGTTCCAGACGAGTCTAAGCTCTTTCCCCGTCTTTACATCCGCCGCCTTGTCCTTCATGCCCATGGAAGCCAGCTGGGATTGCAGTCGGATCAAAAGCCCATTCTTGGCCTCGATAGTGGGGTTCGGGCGGGCGTAGAGCTGACGGAGCTTCTCACGCGTTTCGAGGGCGAGGCGGATCATCGTATTTTCCAGCCGCAGCTTCTTCTCGTAGTCACGCAGCTCTGCATGCCGTCCTTTTGACTTCAGCCAGTGGCGCACCGCAGCCTCGGCGTTGGCCGTGGCAAAGGCCTCGTTGAAATCCGTGTCACCCGGCACAAACACACGGGCATGCGTCAGCTCGTGGAAGATCAGCTCGGCGAATTCGGCGTCGCTGCGATGCAGGCCGGTATTGAGGATGGGATCTTTGAAAAAGCCCAGCGTCGAGTAGGCCTCCACACCAGCAGCGAAGACATCGTAGCCGGCACCTTTTAACTTCGTGGCCTCCTGCCGAGCATCCTCCTGCGAAAAGAAGCCGCGATAGGCCAGCTTACCCACCAAGGGATACCACCACTGCTTCGGCTCCGTTTGGAAGGTCTCCGCCGCATACACCACCCAGACCACGAAGGGCCGTTTCAGGTCTGTGTAGGTGCCAAAGCTCTCTGCGGGGAGTTTGAGGTGCGTTTTAGCATACTCGCGGATTTCGAGCGCCAACCGCAGCTTCTTCTTCACAGCCTCTGTCTCGGCTGGATCAGCCAGCACCTCCTTCACCGGCCTCTGTTCGCCCCAAATCTCCGCCTGGCCTCGCATGGCCTGCGAATAAAATTTCACCGTGCTGCACGACGAAACGAGCAAACCGGCGAGGAGGGCAAAGAGAAAGCGATTCACGGCGCGGAGCATGAAGCGGGCTGCCCTTGGCTCAAACTGGAAACTATACCAGCGTCTTCAAATACTCTCGCAGCGCCGGGGCGATGTCTTCCCGCTGAAGGGCGAAGTGGAGATTGGCTTTGAGGAAGTCGAGCTTGTTGCCGATGTCGTGGCGCTGGCCGTCATAAACGAGGCCATGGAGGGTTTCTTCGCGCATCAGCGAGGCCATGGCATCAGTCAGCTGCAGTTCGCCGCCTTTGCCGGGCTTCGTGTTTTGCAGGTGGTGGAAGATGCGCGAGCTAAGAACATAGCGGGCGCTGACGGCGAGGTTTGATGGGGCGTCTTCGACCTTCGGTTTTTCGACAAAGACATCGGCTTTGATGAGGCCAGGAGCCACTTCAGGGCCGCCGAGGATGCCGTAACGGCTGACTTTGTCCGGCGAGACGCGTTGCAAAGCCACCGCGCTGCCACCGCGTGCCTCGACGACATCGGCGAGCTGCCGCGTGACGGGTTTGTCCGTGTGGCTTGCCACGACGGTATCACCCAACAGCACGGCGAAAGGTTCATCGCCAACGTGTTCACGAGCATACAGGATGGCATCGCCCAGGCCACCCATCTTCGGCTGCCAGACGTAATGGATGCGGGCGAGGTTCTGGAGCTGGCGCAGGTCGTCGAGATCGCTCGTGCGGCCTTTCGCGGCCAGTTCGCTCTCCAGTTCAAAGGCGGGATGAAAGTGCTCCTCGATGGACCGCTTCGACCGCGAGATGACGATGAGCACATCGGTGATGCCAGAGGCCGCCGCTTCTTCGACGACGTATTGGATCACCGGCTTGTCCACCAGCGGCAGCATCTCCTTGGGCACCGCTTTGGCGATGGGCAGGAAACGCGTGCCATAGCCAGCGGCAGGAATGACGGCTTTGCGGACGGTGGGCATGAAAACGGGATGAGGGATAAGAGATCAGGGATCACGCATCATCCCGCGTGAGAGCACCATCGACGAGGCGCATGGCTTGGCGGGCGTTTTTGCCTTGGAGCGGCTCCGGCAGGGCGGCATCGGGGAAACCCTGGTAGCTGACGGGGCGCACCCAGCGGTAGATGCTGGCGGTGCCGATGCTGGTGAAGTGGCTGTGGCTCGCGGCGGGATAGGGGCCGCCGTGGTGCATGGAGGGGCAGACCTCGATGCCGGTGGCGAAGGCATTGAAGATGAGACGACCCACCTTCTTTTCGAGCACGCGAAGCAGCGGGGCGTAGTCGATGAGGTCCTGCTCAGTGCCGTGAATCATGGCGGTGAGCTGGCCTTCGAGGCTGTTCGCAAAGCGAAGCATGTCGTCGAGCGTGGGGCACTCGGTGATGATGGAGCAAGGACCAAAAACCTCGCGGCGAAGCTCTTCGTTGGCCTCTAGCACATCAAGCGTGGTGGTGAAAATGCGGCAAGCGGCTTGGGTGGCCTCGTCTTTGGCTTCCGCCTCCGATTCACCGGCGAGTTCCAAACCATCAATGGTGCGCCAAACGGCCGTGCCAGCATCGTAGGCCTCGCAAATACCGCGATGCAACATGCTCTGCGGAGCGACCTTCGTGGCATGCGCCGCAGCGTTGCTGACGAACTGCTTCAATTCCGTGCCCTTGAGGCCGAGGACGATGGCGGGGTTCGTGCAGAACTGGCCGACGCCCATCGTGACGGAGCCGATATAGCCTTCGGCGATCTTGGATGCCCGCTCCTTCAAGGCGCCGGGCAGCACAAACACTGGATTGATCGAACCCATCTCGGCATACACGGGAATCGGGTGATCACGCTCCGCCGCCGCATCCATCAAAGCGCGGCCACCACGCAACGAGCCGGTGAAGCCCACCGCCTGCGTGAGCGGATGCTTGACCAAGGCCATGCCGATCTCCGTGCCTTTGCCGTGCAGCAGCGAGAAGCATCCGGCGGGCAGCCCGACCTTCTGCAAGGCCTTCACCACCGCACGACCGAGCATCTCACAGGTGCCCGGATGGGCCGGATGACCTTTCACCACGACCGGGCAACCCGCAGCCAAGGCACAAACCGTATCCGTGCCCACCACGCCGATGGCGAAAGGGAAATTCGAAGCCCCAAAGACCACCACCGGGCCAATCGGCATCATCACACGGCGCACATCCGGCTTGGGCAGCGGCTGGCGGTCCGGGATCGCATGATCGATTCGGGCATCTGCCCATGAGCCCTCGCGGATCAGCGCCGCGAAGAGCTTGCACTGGCCGACGGCGCGACCGCGTTCACCCGTGACACGAGCCATCGGCAGGCCCGTCTCCGCATGCGCACGCTCCAGCAGAGGATCTCCCAGCGCCATGATTTCATCGGCGATGGCATCGAGCAAGGCCGCCCGTGTTTCGACCGGTGCCAGACGCAGCGCATCAAACGCCCCTTCGGCGGCGGTAAGAGCCTCAGCGGCCTCCGCGACCGTGGCATCGGCGTAGGCTGGCTCCAGCTTCGCCGAGGTGGCGGGATTGACGCCGTGATAAAAGTGTCCGTGAGGGGCGGATTCGCGTCCTGCGATGAGGTGGGAGCCGGTGAGTGTCATATAAGGGGATTCGCAGTTTTAGCTGCCTGCCACTCAGGACGCAAGAGAGGCTTGCTCCACTTCGCTGATAAACTTTTCGATGTCAGCAGCCTTCGGGCTATGCGTTGCCTTGAACAGCTTGAGAGCGTCTTTGGCGCGCTGGAGAGCTTCCTGTTGACGATTCTGAACGCCGAGAGCAACAGCAGAATTCCAGATGGCCCTAGCTTCCATACGACGGTCTCCCACTTTTTGAGCCAACGCCTTCTGTTGTTCATACAAAGCAAGCGCCTTGTCGAGATCACCCGCTTGCCGATAGACCACTCCGAGCAGGCCCAAAGCACCGGCCTGTCCGCGAAGATCGCCAGCCTCTTCGGCAAGCTTTAAACGCTCTGCCGAGAGCTGGGATGCTGTGACCATGTCATTCAGATCAGCATGAACGTTCGCGAGGTTCATCAAGGCGTTCGCGGCGATTTGATGCTCTCCAGCCATTTTCGCGAGTTCCATGCTCATTTGATGAAAAGCGAGAGCTTGATCGAGCTGACCTCGACGCCGTGAGAGAACACCCAAGTTGGTCAGGGCAGCGGCCTCACTCTTCAAGTCGCCATTTGCATTTGCGAGCTTCCGGGACTGCTCAAGCAGCGTCTCCGCCTGCTCAAAATCTCCGAGCTCCGCAAGTGCAGATCCCAGATTTCCCATGGCGGCAATCTGCCATCCTGGGTTTTGCTGCCTCTGGGCCATTTGGAGCACAGCCTGATGGTCTCTTCTGGCGAGGACAAAATCACCTGCCTCAAGTCTGGCCGATCCGATGCGACTCAGGGTGCGCATTTCCTCAAAATCCTGTCCATTTTCACGATAAGCGACCAGCTCCTCAAGAAGCTTTTCGATGCGTTGTTTCAGATTGTTGGTGCTCTGGCCTGGTTGTGGTTGCCCCACCTCGTCCTCCAAAAGCTCATCCATACTGGAAGAAGAGACTCTCAAGTCAAAAACATGGCTGCGCCAATGCCAGAGGTCCGGGGCCTGTTTCACAAACGCCAATTCCAGCAGTTCCGTCACCCAGATTATGAGCGGGCAGGGACACGCGGCCACGAAAAGCTCACGATGAAAATTAGCGGTGTGTAGGTAATCGACTTCTTCGCTGGGATTGCCAGGCAGTTCAGGATTGTAGGCCACTTTGTTCTCCAAGTTCACCAGCATGATGGCCGGTCTGAATCCTGGCTCTGTCTTGGAAACCGCTATCTTCACTTGGTCGAGCAGCGTGCCCGCCCCGGCTTGCAGATCAAGATCGGCCACGATGACCTGGATGGACTGCGCTCTCAGCTTTGACGAAAGCTCCTGAATCCTCGCGTCACGGACCAACGGATCGTTGTGGAGTGCGAGCGCCAGTCTGAATTGGCCGATGACCTGCCCGACGAATATCTCCATGCCGCGCAGCTCCCGCTCGCGGGCGGCGAGCGTTTGGGCAGGATTAGTTCTGGCTGGATTGGGCGACGGCATCTTGGAAGAGGGCTGATTCTCGGATGGCGGGATGCACGTCATACCAGGAGTCATCACCGTTATACTCCAGCACTGCCTCACTGCCGATCATCTCGGCGAAAAACTCGCGGGCGGATGCCACCCGTTCTGAGGTAGCGTCCGCACTGCCGATCTGGTACTCCGACTTGGTCAGATGCACCTTTGCAAGGATCGGGTAGTAAACGGAGGTAGGCATCAGAAGCCGGGCAAAGTTGACCGCCTTCTTGGTGACGGCTGCCTTGGCGCTTTTCATATCCACCTTGGTCTTGCCTTCCACTTGTGCCTCAAGCTGCGCTTCCGCCACAAGCCGGAGCAGCTCACGCACACTGCCACCACTCATCTCAGCTAGATAGCGGATGACAGCGGCGCTCTGGAACCCTTCCTTGATTGCCACTCGCTTGCCCACCAAATCGACGAGGCTGCGGATGCCCTCTTTGTGAATTTTTCCGTCCCGCTTGCGGACTTTCACGTTGGGCATGGTGAAGACCCTGCCAAAAATCGGACCGATGTCCAAGGGAGCAAGATTCATCACAAGGGGAGCGGTGTAGATGACGTCCGTCCTAAGATCCATCAGCATCTCGCCACCAAGACCAAACAATTCCCACGCCTTTTCTCTTGGGCGGATACGGTCAAGGTTGTCCTGGACGATGAGCAGGCGTTCGGGGAGATTTTTTGCCTTTAGGACTGCGCGGGCATGATCAAGAAAGGTGTTCATGCGCTCGAGCAGTTCGCTGGCGTAGTTCTGCACGCTTTCGCGAATTTCTCTTCGGGAGGTCTCGCTGCCGATGATCATGGATTTCAGCCTTGCGAGTAGTTTGAGGGACAGGATCCCAGGCACCCCAGATCGAGAAGACGCGTCAAGCTCCGCCGTCAGGCCTACTTCTTTCTTCAATTCAGAAACCTTTGAAGTCGTTTTGTCCGCAAACCAGATCGCTACATCCGCCAGAACTTGGTCGTCCAGCGGATGACCTCTATCTGCAAACTGTCGGGCTACCTCGTCAGCCATCCATAAGAACAAATCGCTATAATGGCAGTCGGTCTCCAAGCTGCCATCCAGGTAGATGTGAACTGGTGTGTATTCCTTCGATCTCTCCAACTCACGTTCGAGATGCAGCAAATAGGTGCTTTTGCCCGTGCCCCGGCTGCCGATGAAGGCGCATCTTGCATAAGCACCCGGTGTTCGTGCGGAATTCCGCAGATACAGTTCGAGCTTGGTCAGCTCTTTCGTGGCACGGCCCTCATCCAGCCGGGTGTAGCGAGGATCATCTGGCGGCAGTTCGAAGAGCATGAGCTGCTGCGCAGCCTCACTGAGGGTCCGTGCCGGAATCGCGGGTGGAATGGTGATCGAAGCGTAACTCATTTATGCAAGTGTGAAGCACCCCCATGGACATGCAAGGTTTGTATTCGAGCTTGCCGCCCTTTCACGCCGAGGCCGTCACACGGATCAGCACGCTTTTGGACGTCGGCGTGAGGCTCACATCGGCAAAGCTGTCGATAGGCACGAGCACGTTAGCCTCTGGAAAATAGGCAGCGGCGCTGCCGGCGGGCATGTCGTAGGGCACGGCGAGGAAACGCCGCGCGACGCGGGTCTGCCCGGCGTGCTCGCTGGTGAGATCGACGGCTTGCAGCGGGCTGATGCCGCGCTTTTTCATGTCCTGCGGATTGAGGAAGACCACGCGGCGTTCATTGCCGATGCCGCGATAGCGGTCGTTGAGGCCATAGACGGTCGTGTTGAACTGGTCGTGGCTGCGGAAGGTCTGGAGCACGAACTGGTCGGCCGCGGGTTGCACGCAGGAGAGCGGATGCGTGGCGAAATTCGCCTTGCCGGTGGCCGTGTCCCATTTCAGCTCGCGGGCGTTGTTGGGAAGGTAAAAGCCGCCGGGCTTGCGCACGCGATTGTTGAAGTCCTCAAAACCGGGCACGACACGCTCGATGCGGTCGCGGATGAGATCGTAATCGCGGCCCATTTCGAGCCACGGAACGTTCGATCTGCCCTTTAACGTTGCCTCAGCGGTGCGGGCGATGATTTGCGGCTCCGAAAGCAGGTGCGGCGAGGCGGGATCGAGCTTGCCGTGCGAGGCGTGGACCACGCTCATGCTGTTTTCGACCGTGAGAAACTGCGGAGCACCTTTTTCATCGAGATCCCGTTCACTGCGGCCGAGGCAAGGCAGGATGAGGCCGGTGCGTCCGGTGATGACGTGGCTACGATTGAGCTTCGTACAGATATGAACGGTGAGGGTGCACTTTCGCAGCGCCTCGGCGGTGTATTCGGTGTCCGGCGTGGCCTGGAGAAAATTGCCGCCGAGGGCATAAAACACCTTCGCATGGCCCGCGTGCATGGCCTTGATGGACGCGACGGTGTCGTAGCCGTGCTGACGCGGCGATTGGAAGCTGAACTCGCGGTCGAGGTTGTCATGAAACCACACGGGCATCTTTTCAAAGACGCCCATCGTGCGGTCTCCCTGCACGTTGCTGTGGCCGCGAACGGGGCACAGACCGGCGCTTTCACGACCGATGGCCCCGAGCAGCAGATGGATGTTCACCACCTCCTGGATGGTGGCGACGGCGTTTTTGTGCTGCGTGAGGCCCATGGCCCAGCAGGTGATCAGTTTGCGGGAGCCGCGGGCGCATTGACGCGCGGCCTTTTCGATCTCGCTGCGCGAAATGCCGCTCACGCGTTCCAGTTCCTCCCAATCGAGGCCACGCAGATGCGCCTCGTAATCAGCAAAACCAAGTGTGTGAGTCGAAACAAAGTCGCGATCGATGCTGCCATCCTCGATCAAGGTCTTCGCGATGCCTTTGAGCAGCGCCTGATCGCCATTCGCACGCACCTGCATGAACTGCTTCGCCAGCGGCGTGGCCATACCAAGCACGCCTTTGACCTGCTGCGGATGCATGAAGCCGGTGAGTCCCGCCTCCTTCATCGGATTGATCGCGATGATCTCCGCACCGGCCTCTACCGCACGTTGCAGTGAGCTGAGCATGCGCGGGTGATTCGTGCCCGGATTCTGCCCAATGATGAGGATTGTCTCAGCCGTTTCTAGGTCCTTCAGCGTCACCGTGCCTTTGCCGATGCCGACGCTCATGCCCAGCGCCGCGCCGCTGCTCTCGTGGCACATGTTCGAGCAATCCGGGAGGTTGTTCGTGCCATATTGACGAACGAAAAGCTGGTAAAGAAACGCCGCCTCGTTGGTGGCACGGCCGCTGGTGTAAAACACCGCCTCGTCCGGCGAGGCGAGCGCATTGAGCTCCTTCGCGATCAATTCAAACGCGTCGTCCCACGCGATGGCCTCGTAATGCGTCGCGCCTGGTCGCAGTACCATCGGCTGCGTGATGCGCCCGGCCTGATCCATTTCGTAATCGCTCATCTTCGCGATCTCGTGCAGACTCAACTGCGCAAAGAAGGCCGGTGTGACCTTTTTCTTCGTCGTTTCCGACGCGATGGCCTTCGCGCCGTTTTCGCAGAACTCGAAGGCGCTGCGATGATCCTCTGGATCGGGCCAAGCGCAGCTCGGGCAGTCAAACCCCTCCCACTGGTTCAGATTCAGCATCGCCGCCGTGCCTCGCATGAGACCGCTGTTGCCATAGACATGCTTCAGCGAGTTCGCCACGGCGGGTACGCCCGCAGCGGCGACTTTGGGGTCATCGAGTTCGATGCCGGTGAGGAGATCCGGCGGCTGGGCGGGAACGATGGGGGGGAAAGCAGAAGACATGGGGGCAGCGCAGATAGGCGGAAGCGTTTACGAGTGCAATCAGCGGATGGATGAGACGCGGAAGGCTTCTTGACCTGCGAGGGACACACGGCCTATTTCAGCATGCTTCTCCGCTTTTTTCTCCTTGCCCTGCTCACGTCCTCCCTGCACGCCCAGACGGATGCCAAGGCGCAGCTCGCCGAGGCTGAAAAAATGCTCAAGGAGACCTCGCCGGGCATTTTTGACCTCAACGGCATCCAAATCACCGCTGCCACGCGGGAGGTGCGCATCCCCTGCTCGGTCCTGCATCAAAAATTGCCCATCGAATACGCTCTCTGCCACGAGGCAGGCGAAAAAGTGCATGAGACCATCCTGCAGACGGCCGTGCGGCCCATCCAGGTGCAGCTTGCTCTGCTCCTCGCCAATTATCAACCCAGCACCCAAGGCATCCTCGACAAGCTCGATCCCAAAGTGGAACGCCCCTACACCGACAAGGACATCGCGCCGCCCACCCCCGGTGCCAATCGCTTGGCCATCCACTGCGAATGGAAGGAGGGCGACAAACTCAAGAAGGTGCCGCTCTCCGATTTCATCCAGGATAGCGACACGCGGAAGACGCCACCCGACCTCGGCACCTGGATCTTCAACGGCAGTCTCATCGACAAAGACGGCTTCAACGCGGAAATCACCGGCTCCATCATCTCCACCTATGTGGACCGCCTCGCCGTCATCAATTCCTCCGCCAAGGGCAATCACCGCGATGACCTGTGGATCAGCATGCCTTCAAATATTCCCGCTGAAGAGACCACCGTGACGCTCATCCTCACGCCCGCGAAGGAATGAGAGCGCGATAAAGCGATCTCGGAATGGCTGGTTATTGAACCCTTCCCACGCCTCGGGCGTCGGAATCATCAACAACCATGCAAGACCATGAAAACACCCTCTTTGGTCATCGTCTCCGCCGTTCGGACGCCCTTTTCTCGCGCTGGAACGGACCTCGCCCACCTCGATGCCGTTGAACTCGGTCGCCACGCCGTCAGTTCGCTGCTTACGCGGACCGGGATCGACCCCATGCTCGTGGATGAAACCATCCTCGGCTGCGTCGGCCAGCCGCCGGATGCGATGAACATCGCCCGCGTCGTCGCCCTACGCGCCGGACTTCCCGAATCGAAACCGGCGATGACCGTGCATCGCAACTGCGCCTCCGGCTTGGAGGCGCTCACCCTCGCCCACGCCAAGATGTGCGCCGGACAAGGTGAGGTCTTCATCGTCGGCGGAACCGAAAGCATGAGCCAGATGCCGTTCTACTTCTCGAAGCCTGCGGTGGCCAAGTTTGCCGCGATGAACCGTGCTCGTAACCTCAAAAGCCGCGCCTTGGCCGCGATGCATTTCCGTCCCGCCGACTTCGCCCCGGTCATCGGGCTGAAACTGGGTCTCACCGATCCCGTTTGTGCGCTAAACATGGGCCAGACCGCCGAGGTGCTCGCCCGTGAGTTTGGCATCACCCGCGAGGTGCAGGATGCCTTTGCCATGCGCAGCCATCTGCGTGCCACGCAGGCGAATCATCTGCTGAATCAGGAGATCGCGCCGGTGCTGGGGAAACACTGCGTTTCGACTGACAACGGCATCCGTGTCGATTCCAGCCTCGACAAGCTGGCGAAGCTTCAACCGCTCTTCGACAACCTCACCGGCACCGTCACCGCCGGAAATGCCTCGCAAATCACCGATGGAGCCGTCGCTTTGCTCGTCGCCAGCGAGGAAGCCGCCGCCGCGCATGGCTGGAAGCCGCTCGGAAGGCTCGTCAGCTATGCGGCCACCGGTTGTGATCCGATGCGCATGGGCCTCGGCCCCGTGCGGGCGATCGACGCCGCCTTGCATCGGGCAGGATGGAGATTGGGCGATGCCGATGTCATCGAAATCAATGAAGCCTTCGCGGCGCAGGTGCTCGCCGTGATGAAATGCCTCGCCGATCCCACCAGCGCCCGCCGCGCCGGTTTGGAGGCGGCTTTAGGCGAGATCGATCCCGCCAAAGTGAATGCCTGCGGCGGAGCCATCGCCCTCGGTCATCCCGTCGGTGCCAGCGGAGCACGCCTTGTGCAGACCGCCCTCAACCAACTGCATGCCACCGATGCCCGCAAAGCCATCATCAGCCTCTGCGTCGGCGGTGGTCAGGGCATGGCGGCTTGTTTAGAGGCCGTTTGAGGTCATTTCGCCACCCCAATTTTCCCGATTGGCGGGCGCATCTGGCTCCGTTAGATGAGGCCGCATGAAACGCACGCTTGCCCTCCTCGCCCTTCTTTCCCTCTCTGCCGCCGCCAAGACCGACTGGAGCCGCTTCCGCGGCCCGAACGGCACCGGCCTCGCCGACACCACCGGCCTGCCGAGCGTCGTGGACGATAGCACCACGCTGTGGAAAGCCCCGTTGGGCAAAGGCTGGTCCTCGCCCGTGCTGTTTGGGGACAAAGTTTTCGTCACGGCCGAGACCGCCGCGAACAAGCGTGCTGTGATCGCCCTTTCCGCCGCTGATGGGAAGGAACTCTGGCGCTACGAGTCCGAATTCGTCCCGCACAACATCCACAAGACCTACAACACCTTCGCCAGCAGCAGCCCCTTTGCCGATGCGGAACGTGTGTACATCAACTGGAGCAGCGGCACGGATATCCAAGCCCTCGCTTTGGATCACAATGGCAAACTTCTCTGGCACAACGACCATGTGGCGGACTACATCCACGAGCACGGCACCGGCATCTCCCCCATCGTCGAGGATGGCATCATGATCGTGCGCAGTGAGTTTGATTGGCAGCGGGATGGCAAAGTCTATACCGAGGACCCCGCGCAGCAGAAGTGGACCTCCTGCATCGTCGGCCTCGATGCCAAGACCGGCAAGCAGGCCTGGAAGCTCGACATCCCGAACTGCCTCAACACCTTCTCCACGCCCGTCGTGCACACCTTGAAGAGCGGGAAGAAGGAAATCATCTGCGCCGATACCGGCAGCGGCGTCATGGGCATCGACCTCCTCACCGGCAAGCTCAACTGGCAGCACAATCCCGGCTACAAGCAGCGCAGCCTCGGCTCCGGCGTGCTCAGCAACGGCTTTTACTTCTGCACCTTCGGCACCGGTGGCGGCGTGAAGGAAGTGGCCGCGCTCGATCTTCAGAGCGGCAAGCCGCAGCCGGTGAACTTCGACATCCCGAAAGGCCTGCCCTATGTCCCTTCCCCGCTCGTCATCGGCGAGCACATGTACCTCCTCGGCGATGGCGGTATCCTTCGCTGCGTGGAGCAAAAGACCGGCAAGGTCATCTACGAAGAGCGTCTCGAAGGCACCAAAGGCAGCGCGAAATTCTTCAGCAGCCCCGTCGCTGGCGATGGCAAGATCTTCTGCGCCAGCCAGCAGGGCGATCTCATCGTCGTCAAAGCCGGACCGAAGTTCGAAAAGCTCGGCGTCAGCGCCCTCGACGCCCCTGTGAACTCCGTCCCCGCCATCGGCGACAAGCGCCTCTTCATCCGCACCGCGAATTCCCTCTACTGCCTCGGTTCCAAAGGCCAGCCAGTGCCGTAGTTCGAAGAGACATCCTTGGAGGGCGGGATTCCATTCCCGCCCAAGTGCCCCGCGACTCCACGGCATCCAGGCCGCTGAAGGTCGCGGCGAAAGAAGTTTGCCGCCTCCCGCGCCATTGCCGCGAGCAGCCTCGCCGCCTTCGTGGCGGCATTGACGTGTCACTCACCTTCCTGAACGCTCATGCCCTTCACTGACGACGAACTCACGCAGCACCTCCGAGTGCTGGAGGAATGCTTTTGGTCCCAACGCCGTCCGCCACTGCATTTGCGCGACAAGGTGCGCGAAGGACAGCGCATTCAGGACCGCACGATCGAGCTCTTTTTCGTCCGCCCGGCCTTCCAACGCCCTGGCGAGTGGGTGGAGGAAAGCATCGCCAAGATTCAAGGCATGGTTCATCAGGGCGTGTGGCGCATTTTTTGGAAACGTGCCAGTGGCCGCTGGTTTCGCTACCAGCCCTGCCCGGAGGCCCCTTCCCTCGCGAGGCTCTGCGGGTGATTGATGCTGACCCGCACGGCTGCTTCTTTGGCTGAGTGGATCAAAGAGCGCACCGAGGAAATCGGCGGGAATGCAATCCCGCCCTCCGTCTAGGCCCGCCTCAAGGTGCTTGCAATGCCGAGGCCGGGACGACCTCCGCGGAGCCATCGCTGCGGGCGACGATGTAGTCCTTGCCTCCGGCGGGCTGTTTTGTGATGAGGATGATGGTGCTGGCGGAGGCGGTATCGGTGAGTCCTGCGCCACGGTAGTCCCAGCCTTGGCCGGGCGTGTTGGTGGTGCCCGGAAACTCCAGCAGGCGACGATCATCCAGGATGCCTTCGCTATAGAGCGTCTCGATGTCCGGCGGCAAATTGCCGTTGTGATCGGCGGCATACTGTTTGGTCGCCAGAAGGATCTGTTTGGCATTCAGCACCACCTTCATCTGATTGCCCTGACGCTGCACGGAGTTGAAAGCAGGCACGGCAAGCGAGGCAAGGATCGCAATGCCGATGAGGCAGAAGCCGAAGTAGCCCATGATGAGACCGGCGATGGCCATGCCTTTGCCCCCGAGGGCTCCGGCAGAGCTCTTGATCCGGGAGAGGGACATGTGGCCCATGATCACGGCAGGAAGGCCGGTCAGCCCGGCGCTGACGAAGGCTAAAATCCCGCAAACCAGACTGCCGATGGCGAGGCCGGAGGTGCCAGTGATAGTGGTCGCCATGGCCGGAGCGGTGTTTGCAAAGACCGGTGGTGGCGTGGAGGCCGGCACCGGCGGCGGGATGAGCTGGGAGAGCGGCACCCAGTCGGCCATGCCCTCCTGCCAGCCTAGGTCGCTGCCTTTGAGTTCGCCCGAGACGAGACGGCGGAGGATTTCCTCTCGGTCGAAGGGGCCGATCTTGGTTCCGTTTTGGCTGATGTGGATTGGCATGGCGTTGAGTGAGAGGAATTTCGGCGACCTTACCCGGAAAGGCATCCGAAAGGCAAGAGGCCTGTCGTTTCATTTCGGCCTCTTTCTGGCCCGCGAACCGGGGAGACAGTAGCAGCAGAACACCTCTGTCGTGGCGGGTGGAACAGAGATGGACTGAAGCCCAAACTGGCTGACAGAAAAATGGGGACAGCAAAATTCCTCTCATTTTTATGCCCCCATTTTTCTGTCAGCTTCCGGGTTAGGTGAGTCGGGTGACGATACCCTGCTGCGGAGCGTGGAAGCTATCGCTTAGGGGCGATTCCCCCACCCGACGTTTCTCCCTTTTCGCCATTTCAGCGCAGCGGCAATCCGGGGCGATCCTCGGGCTTGGCAAAGTCACTCGAACCGCCTATACCTCGCGGCTCGCATGAACATCCCTCCGCCTGATCTGCCGCCTCCCGGAAACCTGCCACCTCCCGGCGGGCTGCCGCCGCCACATCTTCCCGCGCCGAATCTGCCTCCACCGGCCAATAGCGGCCCTGAGCGTGTCATTTCGCAGTTCGAGCGTGCGCCGGTCGAAACCAGCACGGCGGCCAAGGTGGCCAAACAGATCGAAGAGGCCATTCCCGAGCGTCCCTTGATGGAATCCGCCGCCTTGATCGAAGATGCCAAGACCTATCCCTGGCGTCGCGGTCAAAGTCACCTCGTGCGCATCGGCTCGCTGATCGCCGTGGCGTATGCCATTGGCGTGAAACTGCCGCTCGCCGGTATCATCGTCATGATTCTGACCGCCATCTACACCGGCAGCTTCATCTACAAGGTCATCCATTCCACGCTCGAAGGCTCTGACACGCCGCCGGACTGGCCGAAGCCAAATGAATCCGTCGAGGACCTTCTCAAACCAGGTCTGCGCATCACCGCCGCCTTCCTCGTGGCGCATGTGCTCTGGCTGTTCGTCTTTCTGAATACCGATTCGCATGTCGGCATGAACCCCGTGGCGCAGTGGGCCAGCTACCTCGTGGCGGCGGCTTATTTCCCCTTCGCCATCATGATGATCGTTTTCCAGGAGAGCTTCGCCTCCTGTGCGCCGTGGATTTCCATCCCCGCCATGCTGCGCTGTCTGCCGGCGGCCAAAACGGCGCTCGGCCTTTCCGCCGCGGCCTTCGTGGCGGTGCATGCCTTGAAGCTCATCCCCTTCGTCGGCGACCTCCTCTCAGCCGGTGCCGGCATCGTGCTCTTCATCATGCTCGCCCGCATGGTCGGCATGATCGCCGCGCAGCATCGCAAAGCGCTCGCCGAGCTGCATTGATAGTGACCGTTTGACTTTACCTCCCAACCTCCGACCCATCCGCCGCCATGCCGAAGACCACCCTCTCCAAAGAAGAAACCACCGCGATGCTCCACCAGGCCTGCGATGCCATCATCGCCGCCGAACCCATGCTCTCCGAAGCCGACCGCAACCTCGGTGATGGCGATCACGGCCTCGGCATGGAACGCGGCATGAAAGCCGCCAAGGAAAAGCTCAATGCCACTCCGCCCGAGAGCGTCGAAAAGGCCTTCTCCACCGTGGGCATGGCCATGATGAGCAGCATGGGCGGCGCCAGCGGGGCCATCTTCGGCACCTTCTTCCGCAATGGCGGGAAAGCCCTTGCGGGCAAGGAGTCACTCGATGCCGCCGGGCTCGCCGCCTTCTTCCAGGCCGGTGTCGATGGCGTGAAGCAGCGCGGCGGAGCCGCCGTGGGTGACAAAACCTGCGTCGATGCCATGGAACCCGCCGCTCAAAAGGCCGCCGAAGTCGCCGGGGCCTCCCTCGCCGACGCCATCACCGCCATCGCCGCCGCCACCGAGGCTGGTAAAGAAGCCAGCAAGGCCATGGTCGCCAAGTTTGGCCGCGCCAAAACCCTGGGTGAAGCCTGCATCGGCTTCCCCGATGCCGGAGCCTGCTCCGTCGTCGTCATCGTGAACGCGATGCGGGATTACATCAACGCGTGAGGCTTGTTTAGCCGGGCGAACGTCTCGGATCAGGCGACGGCGAGCGGGCCTGCCCGCCACGCTGAACATAGCGCTGCGGTCTTCAAGCGTCGTTGACAAGACAGATGCCATCCTCGCAACAATGCACCCTTTAATGTTAGGCCGCCGTGGATGTCTCAAGACTCCGTAAGATGGCTGGTAACTCTGCATTGGGTGGTGCGGAAAACACTGTGATGTCTC
>CALSBJ010000099.1:0-18815 GCA_943373155.1 Akkermansia muciniphila
GCACGCTCGGCGATGGCTTTGATGCTGTGACCGTCGGCATTCCCGATCACATGCACGCACCGGTAGCCGTGGCGGCGATGCAGAAGAAGAAGCATGTCTATTGTCAGAAGCCTCTTGCACACACGGTGTGGGAAGCGCGGCAGATGCGCCTGTGGGCGGAAAAGACCGGCGTGACGACGCAGATGGGCAATCAAATCCACTCAGCCATCGAATACCGCCTCGGCACCCGACTCATCAAGGAAGGGTCCATCGGCAAAGTGAAGGAAGTGTGGTCCTGGGTGGGCGTGACGGGCAATGAACGCACGCGCCTTCTTGCTCCGCCACCTGCCGCTCAAGCTCCCGCGAATCTGAACTGGGACCTGTGGATCGGTGCTGCGCCGATGCGTGACTACGCGCCCGCTTATCATCCCTTTTCCTGGCGTGACTGGCAGGATTTCGGCGGAGGGGCGCTGGGTGATTTCGGCTGCCACATCCTCGATCCCGTCTTCACGGCGCTCGAGCTCACCGCCCCGATCAGCATCACGGCCAAGAACAGCGGCGTGAATGATCACATCTGGCCTTCCCATGAAACGGTGAGCTATGTCTTCCCGGGCACGGCCTACACTGCGGGCAAGACATTGAAGGTCACCTGGATGGATGGCGGTCTGAAACCGAGTCACAAGATCGCCCAGATGCCCGGTGACATTGATTTGCCCTCCAGCGGCAGCGTTTTCATCGGTGAAAATGGCTGCCTCGTGCAGGCGCATGTGGCCGGACCTCGGCTTTACCCGATGGACAAGTTCACCGGCTTCAAATATCCCAAAGAAGAAGGCCGCAGCCACTGGCACACCTGGATTGATGCCTGTCTTGAAGGCAAAAAGACCAGCGATGGCTTCCACTACGCCGGGCCGCTCTCCGAGACCGTGCAGCTCGGCAACATCGCCACCCGCGTGTGCCGTCCCAGCTACGACAGCGTCACGGGTCGATTGGAAGAAAGCAAGCTCGTCCTCGAATGGGACGCCGCGAACCTCCGCTTCGCCAATTCACCGGAAGCGGACAAACTGCTCACGAAGAGTTATCGCGCCGGCTTCGAGGTCGCGGCGGCTTGAGGGCCGCTGGCGGCGGTCGAGAAGGTCTTTGCTTCGCGTCATCATTCACCGCGGTTTCGCGGGATGATGGCGAGAGGTTTGAGCGGCATGCAGTCTCCCATGCCCGACGATGCCAAAGAAGCCAGCCAGCATCAGCAGGGGAATGATGGAAAGCCTCGCGTTGGCTGCGGTCTCACGCAGGCCGGCATTGTGCTGGCTGATCGTGCGATGAGTGGTGCCATTGGCTTCCAGCGTGACGATTTGCAGCCTTTCGGATGTGCTGCTGAGCTCGGACCGATCAAAACCAATCACCACCGGCCAGCCTGCCTTGCCACAGGCCTCCTCCCGGCAGGGCCAGGACGTGTGGAAAAGGCTCGCAAAAAGGCTCTTCGGCATCTCCACCGGGCGGCCGGGTGGCTGGTCGAGGTGTGCCTCCAGCCATTTTCGACGCGGCTGCACGGAAAGCAGCCGTGCCTCATACGTGACGACATCCCCGGCGCTCAGCGGCTTTATTTCGGTCGAAAAGCCAAGATACCCCATCCACCCGGCCATGATCAAAAAAGCCAGCGTGACGAAGAGCAAAATGATCCCGCCCTTGGCATCCTCGCTGGCATACCAGGGCTCCCCCTGGGAAAAGGGCCTCGTATGAGCTGGCAGGGAGTCGAGTTCGTGGGACATGCCGGTACGCTAAGGACACTCTTTCGGCGGCGCAACACGGCCTTGAGGCTTCTCTTGCACGCCTTGGCGGTCCTCGACATGCTCCGCGCCGCAAGAGGTCCGGCCTCTCTGCGTTCCCATCGCCTCTCCGACCATGCTGAATCGAAAAAAACTCCTCGCCGCCCTCGCTGTTGCCGCGCCGCTCCTGCTCATCGCCGCCAAGCCGGATAAACCCAAAAAGGAAAAAGCCCCGTTTCAGGCTGCGAAGCCCGCTTTTGCGCCAGATTACAACCAGCCCGCCTTTGATGCGGCGAACGCCAAACCGGAGCATCTGGAGCCTTCCATGTTCAAAGTGCCCGAGGGCCTCGAAATCACCGTCTGGGCCACCTCGCCGCAGCTTTTCAATCCGGCGAACATGGACATCGACGCCGCAGGCCGCGTGTGGGTCACCGAAGGGGTCAATTATCGCCGTCACAGCGGTCGCAGCCGGGAAGGGGACTGTGTCCGCGTGCTTCAAGACACCGATGGCGATGGCCAATGCGATAGCAGCCATGTCTTCGTGCGTGAGAAGGAACTCGAATGCCCGCTCGGCGTCGCCGTGTTCGACAACGTGATCTTCGTCTCCAACACGCCGAACATCATCAAATACACCGATGTGAACCGCGACCTCAGATTCGACCCCGCGGTCGATAAGCGTGAGATCTTCCTCTCCGGCTTCGAGCAGCCGCAGCACGATCACAGCCTGCACAGCGTGTATGCCGGTCCCGATGGCCGACTCTACTTCAGCAATGGAAACTGCGGTGCCGAGTTCAGCGACAAAAGCGGCACGACCTTCCGCATCGGCGGTGCCTATCTCAACAACACGTATGCCGGTGAAAAGAGCGATGACGGCCATGTCTATGTCGGCGGCTTCACCGCCAGCGTCGATCCCAGCGGTCACAAGGCGAAGATCCTCGGCTTCAACTACCGCAACAGCTTCGAGGGCGTGCGCACGAGCTTTGGCGACATGTTTCTCAATGACAACGACGATCCACCTGCCTGCCGCGTGAGCCATCTCATCGAGGGCGGCAGCTTTGGCTTCTTCTCCGCCGATGGAAAACGCCAGTGGCGTGCGGACAAACGCCCCGGCCAGACGATTCCCGTGGCCGAGTGGCGTCAGGAAGATCCCGGCATCATCCCCGCTGGCGATGTCTATGGCGGCGGTGCCCCCACCGGCATGTGCTTTTACGAAAACGGCGCCCTCGGTGACAAGTGGAACGGCCTGCTCCTGAGCTGCGAAACCGGTCGCAATGTCGTCTTCGGCTACCTGCCGAAACCCGATGGCGCAGGCTTCAAGCTTGAGCGCTTCGATTTCTGCACCACGAACACCACCGGCGTCTTCAAAGGCAGTGATTTCGTCGGCGGAGCCAACAACCTCTCCGATGAACGCCAGACGCTGTTCCGTCCGTCCGATGTCTGCGTGGGGGCCGATGGGGCCATCTACATCAGCGATTGGTATGACAAGCGAACCGGCGGCCATCAGGACACCGATGAGACCTGCAGTGGCACCATTTACCGGATCGCTCCGAAGGGCTTCAAGCCGCAGATCCCGGCCATCAACTACGACACGGTCGAAGGTCAGCTCGCTGCGCTGCAATCGCCGGTGAACAACGTGCGCCATGTGGGCTTCACGAGGCTCAAAGAGGCTGGTGAGAAGGTCCTGCCGCAGGTGTTGAAGCTGCGTGACGATGCCAATCCCTACCTCGCCTCGCGTGCCGTGTGGCTCGCGGCCCAACTCAGCGAAAAAGGTATCATCGCCACGCGGAGCTGGCTCGAAAGTGATGACGCGACGAAGCGTCTCGTGGCCCTGCGTGCCATCCGTGCCGCCACCGATGACGTGCTCGACATCCTCAACGTGATGGCCGGTGATCAATCGCCCATGGTGCGTCGCGAAGTCGCCGTGGCATTGCGTGATGTGCCGGTGGCGCAGAGTGCCCCGCTGCTCGCTCGGATGGCTCGCCAGATCGATGGCAGCGATCGCTCGCTGCTGGAAGCCTGGGGCATTGGTTGCAGCGGCAAAGAAGCCGAGGTCTGGGCCAAGCTGAAGCCCGAGGGCGATTGGAGCGAAGGTTTTGCCCATCTCACCTGGCGTCTGCACCCGCTCGCTGCCGTGCCTGAGCTGCAAAAGCGTGCCGCGAATGCCAAACTCTCCGCCGAGCAACGCAAGCTGGCTCTCGACACCCTTGCCTTCATCCCGGATGCAACCGCCGCGAAGGCCGTGCTCGCGTTGGCCAAGGACAAAGCCTCGCCCATCCATGCCGAAGTCATGTGGTGGATCATCAAACGCAGCACCGATGACTGGAGCACCTTTGGCATCGCCGAGGAATTGAAGAAGGAAGGCATCTTCGATCCCGAAAGCGCCAAGCTCGTCGAGATCGTCACCCCGCCCGCCACACCTGCGGCCTACCAGGCAGCGGATGTGCTCAAGCTCACCGGCAACGCCAAAAACGGAGCCCAACTCGTCACGCGCTGTGTCATGTGCCATCAGTTCAACGGTCAGGGCGTTGAATTCGGTCCGAACCTCGATGGCTGGGGGCGCAGCCAGCCCGCCGAGATCATCACCCAGGCCATTCTGGAGCCCAGCAAGGACATCGCGCATGGTTACGACGGCCAGGAAATCAAAACGAAGGACGGCGCCACCATCCACGGCATGCTGTTGACCGAAGGCGACATCATGATCGTGCGCAGCATGGGCGGCGTGAACCAGTTCGTGCCCAAGAGCCGCATCCAAAAGCGTGCCAAGCTCGACCGCAGCATGATGCTCAGCGCCTTCCAACTCGGCCTCACCGCCCAGGACGTGGCCGACATCGTCGCCTACATGCGCAGCGGGAAGTGATGATTCTGCGTTGAGAACTATGCGTTTGAGAATCCAGATTCTTCGATGAGACTCCAGCCATGATTCTTCAAGTGATGCCCAGGATGACCTCCGCCGAGCTCAAGGCGGAGCTGGATGCCATGGATCGTGGTTTTGAAAAGCTCATGGCACGCCCCGACGGAGCCAGAAAGCTCCTGGAGGAGATCGGCATGCTTCGCCCGAAAAAGAAGCTCAAAGCCTCGCGCCGGTAATGATTCCCTCAGGCCTCGTCGTCGGTTATCACGGCTGTGACATCGAGGTCGCAGAGCAGGCGGCGTGCGGACTTATCAAGCTGCAACCCAGCCTCAACGCCTACGACTGGCTCGGCCATGGCATCTACAGCTGGCAGAACGATCCTCAGCGTGCTTGGGAATGGGCGCAGAAGATGGCAAAAACGAAGGGTTCCCGGATTCGTCAACCGGCAGTGATCGGACTGACGATCGACCTCGGGCATTGCTTTGTCGCTGCGATGAGGGAGCACATCGCCCTGCTCAGCCGGGCACATGAACGGCTTTGTGAAGCCTACTCGGCCAGCGGCATTCCGATGCCAAAGAACGTGGGCAGATCATGGACCAATAGAAAACTCGACTGCGCTGTGTTTGAGATGATGCACCGCATCCGCGACAGCGAGGGCCAACGTCCCTTCGACACGGTGCTGGCCTACTTTTCGGAGGGGAACGCCGCTTACCCGGGAGCCGCCATCCGCCAACAGGACCATGTCCAGATCTGCGTGAGGAATTCTCGCCAGATTCTCGGTTGCTTCATCCCTTGAGGTTTTCCAGAGAACTTTTCGCCGTGACCACCTCCACCGCCATCACCACCTGCCCGGTCCTCCACGAGGACCGGCATGTCATCGTGGTGAACAAGCCCCACGGCATCCTCTCGCATCCGAATCCCAAATCCGCCAAACCCCAGCGCAGCGCCTTCGAGGGCCGTTACGATGCGGAGAGACGCTGTTTCCACACACCGGCGGGTGAGGTGTTTTTGATTCACCGACTCGACCAGGACACCTCCGGCGTGCTTTTGGCCGCGAAGGATGAAAAGACGGCCGACAAGTGCCGCGAGGCCTTCGAGGCCGAGCAGGTGCACAAAAAGTATCTCGCCCTGGGCAGCGGCGGTGGCTTGAAACCCGAGGGCGTGTGGCTCGATCACCTCATCACCGAGCATGCGCGGCATCAGGTGCGCACCGCCGTGCGTCGTGGCCCGCGACCGAATGCCGAGCTGCGCTACCGCCTGCGGCATTACAGCGCCGCGCACCGCCTCTCGCTGATGGAGATCGACCTCATCACCGGCAAAACGCATCAAATCCGCGTCCAGGCCGCCTCGCGTCACCTGCCACTCGTCGGCGATGATGTGTATGGCTCCTTCGAGCAAAACCGCGTGCTCAAAAAGACCCTCCACGCCCGCCGGCTCTTCCTCCACGCCTTCCAGCTCAGCCTGAAGCATCCCGCCAGCGGCCAGCCGCTGCTCATCACCGCGCCGCTGCCGGAGGATCTCGCCGCCGTGCTTGCCGCCGCGCAGATTCCTCTCCATGTTTGACCCGCCATGAAACACCTCGCCGCCCTTCTTTCCCTCCTCGCCGTCTTTGCCGTCCAAACCTTCGCTGGTGACGCCAAGCACACCTACACCGGCGACATCACCGGCGTCGTCTGCGCCGCTTGCAGCGCCCACGTTTCCGAGGCACTCACCGCCAAGCTCCCCGGCGTGGAAAAAGTCGATATCACCAAAGGCGATAAAGCCGGCGTCAACACCATCACCATCGTCTCCAAGCAGTCCGACGTCACCAAAGACACCGCCATGGCCGCCCTCGGCGACCTCGCCAAGACCTACCAGATCACCTCGCTGGCCAAGAAGCCGTAAGCCTCACGGCGGAGGCAGAGGCCCCTTGGCCTTCGTGCTAGGAATCGGAGGGCGGGATTGTATTCCCGCCGAAATTCAAGTGAAGCGGTCACTCCTCACCACCACCACCGGAGGGCGGGATTGTATTCCCGCCGAAATTCAAGTGAGGCGGTCACTCCTCACCGCCACCACCGGAGGGCGGGATTTCATTCCCGCCGATATTCAATTGAAGCGGCCAATCCAAGCCACTCCCTTCCGCAAAGCCATTCTCTCCTTCGGGTCATTCATCGGCACCTCCGCAGCTTCGTCGGCGGGAATACAATCCCGCCCTGCAACGCAATCTGCCGCTCCCTTCCGTGTGTTCCGTAGGCCGACACATCGAGGACGAGTTCGAGTAGGAGGACGACCCGCCCGCAACGCTTCGCGTCGAGATGCGGGCGGGCGACGATCCCAAGCAGCCTAGCCGCCCTCCGCTCATCCCGACACGCCTCGCGAAGCGGTCACCACCGGCACCTCGGGAAAACCCACGCCCGGAGCCAGCTTCATCACCAGAGACCGCGCCTCCGCATAGCTCGCCGAGTCACGCACATGGTCCAGTTCTCCCGTGGCATCCACGCCGTAGAGTGCCACCACCGGAGGCTCATACTCAGGATCGTGCGGATCATCCCCATACCACATCGGCTCCATCTCGGCGGTCTCACGACGGCCACGCACCGTCTGGATGCGCCATTGCACAAACGCAGATTTCGCCACCGGATTCGGAGCCACAAGGTCCAGCGGCAAGTTGGAGCCCTCGCGATACATCAACGGCACCTCCATGCCCATCGCCACCACCGGAAGATCATCCGACCCCAAGTCCGCCATCGCCTCCAACGGCACGCTGGCAAGGCAGGCCTCTCCAAAGCGATCCATCAGCAGGTAAGGCCAAACATCTGTCAGTGCCTCAAAAGCCACGTTCTCACAGGCCCACGCCTCAAACAGCGTCCCAATGCGCATCATCTCCCGCCAGAACTCATCGATGCCATTGAACAGCTCGCTCAGATTCGCTTGCTCCTTGTCTGCCAAGGCCTCACAGGCCTCCTTCAACGACACCGCACAGGCAAACAAAGCAGAAGGATCGACAGCTTCTTGAGATGAATTCATGATTCCCTCGAACGGGCGGCTCGTTTAGTTTCCTGGCACTATCTTCCGATCAATCAGCACATCATTTGTTGATTGCAGCGTAGAGTGCCGATAAACACGTTCTCCTAATGCCCGAAGCTTGGTCAGTTCTCGAAGTAGAAGCCGCTGTTGCGGATTACTTTGATATGCTCGCTAAGGAACTGCAAAGATTGCCTTACAACAAGGCGGAGCATAATCGCCGCCTCCAGCAGCTCGTTCAAAACAGGCCCAAAGGCTCTATTGAGAGGAAGCACCAAAACATCAGCGCGATTCTGATTTCGCTCGGTTACCCCTACATCAATGGTTACAAACCTCTTGGCAACTATCAGCAACTCCTCCGCGATGTGGTTCAAGAGAGGTTGGCGACGGCTGAAACGCTTAGCAAGACAGTGCAATCGGTTGTGGAAGAGCCGATCATCGCGACTCCCGAGATCGGAGACCTCTTGTCTATTCGAGTCCAGCCGCCAACTAGGGATCGATCCGAAACGCCTGTTCGAGAGCAGCCTGAGGGCGGAAGAGTGTCCACGTGCGTAATTATCTAGAGATCGAAGCTCGCAATCGTTCTCTGGGTCTCAAAGGGGAAGAGGTAGTGATTCAGTTTGAGCACGAGCGCCTCTGGCGTGCTGGCCAAAAAAGGCTCGCTGAGCGAATCGAGCACGTTTCGGTCAGCCGAGGTGACCACTTAGGCTATGACATTCACTCCTTTGAAGAGGACGGGCGAGACCGGCTCATCGAAGTAAAGACCACACGATTTGGGGCGCTCACCCCGTTCTTTGTATCTCGCAATGAAGTTAACGTGTCAGTGAAACGATATGACGAGTATCAACTGTATCGGTTGTTCAGCTTCACTGAGCAGCCCCGGCTTTTCGTTCTAGGAGGCTCGCTGAGTACCACCTGTGAACTAGAGCCTGCGAGCTTTACTGCGCTCCCCAAGTAGATCGTCTTTCCCGAATTCATGGCAGCAATTTGAGCGTTCCATCCTCAATGCGTATTTCGCAGGCCAAACGGTGGGAGTGCGTAATGAGCAAAAACACTCATTCCAGCGTGACAGGATGAAAAGCAGTGCGGAGATTTCCGTGCATGCCTGACGCCCCGCTGCCCCTGAACCACGTCTTCATTGATGATGAGAACGTGCCGAACCTCGACCTGTCCTCCATCGAGGGGAAGACGGTGCATGTGACCTTGCTGCTGGGGCCGAAAAAAACCAAGCTGCCCGTGGAGCAGGTGCAGGTGCTGATGAAGCACGCGGCCTCCACGCATCTGATCCGGCTCGAAAAGCCGGGGAAGAACGCGCTCGACTTTGCCCTCGCCTATTACCTGGGACAGGCCGTGCAGAGTCATCCCGGGGCCTGCTTCCACCTGGTGTCGAAGGATGGCGACTACGATAACCTGATCGAGCACCTCCAAAATCAGCACATTCGCATCCAAAAGCATGCCGACGCCTCGACACTGACCTTTGGCTCGCCACGGAAGCCCGCCGAAGCCCCGAAAGCCGCCGCTCCTCTCGCCCCTCGGAAGCCGGACACCTTTGCAGAGATCCTGCAATACCTGCGCAAGCGGGACGGCAAGAATCCGAAGACGCGCAAGAAACTGATGAGCGACCTCAAGGCTCACCAAGGTAAGGGGGCGACGGATGCGCAGATCGAGAAGCTCGTCTCCAAGCTGGAGAAGGACCATCATGTGAGCTTCGATGAAAAAGGAAAGGCGACGTATCACCTGAAGTGAGCCACGGGTGGCTCTTGAAGCTCCTGGTGGTCCGCAAGGGGGGCAACAGAACCCACCACCAACGGGCGGAGTTTGGCCAGCGTTTCACGTTCCGCCTGCCAGAAGGCCTGCTCGGTCAGGGTGGGAGGCGGAGGGAGATCCTCCCACCCGGTCAACAGAGCGGCCCAATCGCCGGTGACGGCCGCCGTGAGGCCTTCGACGAAGTTTGAGGGGGATGGCACCGGCAGACGGCACTCACGCGGCAAAGCCTGGTCCATCAGACCGCGTGGGAAGTCGCTCAAACGCCACGTCGGCCAGGCAAGGCGCAGCAGCGCACGAACCACCGTGCCCAGGCGGTGTCTTGCCGCAGGCAAGAGCGGCCCGAGACTGCCGGGGGAGGCCTCGCGCTGGAGGCGGAGGGTCAGGTAACCGCTTTCCACCTCGACAGCCAGCCACCAGGGATCGCCTTTCCACACCCCGGCGCGATTGAAAGGGGGACGATGCTCCAACAGCAGGACGCGCTCCGTTTCGATGGCCTCCTCTGCGGAGGCGCACTCCTGCCACTCGATGTGGGCGATGCGTGCCACCAGCCGCAGCGTGCGGCGCGGGTGCGTGCCTTCCCCGACATGGCGGTAACTGCCCAGCCGGGCGCGGAGGTGGGAAGATTGCCCGATGTAGAGCAACTGACCGTCGCTGCCGCGGAAGAAATAGACGCCCGGGCCTTCCGGCAGGGAGCGGAAGAAGTCATTCCCGAACCGCAGCGTGAGCGGGTTCTCCACGTGGAAGAGTTTGAGCTGCCGAGGAGAGGCGGCGCGGGTGATTTCCTCACTCATGATTGTGCCGGGGGAGTTCTCATCCGTGGCGGCTGTACGCGCTGCACTTCCAGCGTGAAGCCTTGCAGGTTGTCGAAGGGGCGCACGTCACCGGTGACTTGCACGACGGGGTAGCGGACGGTGTTCAGGCCGTAGAGGCGGTAAGCAGCGGCAAAGATCTCGCATTCCACGATGCCACTGCGGTCGCAGATGGAGATGAATTTCATGGGCTGGCCGTCCTGCTGGAGGTGATGGCGGCTGACGATGATGAGGCCGCCGACAGTGACGCGGTGGCCCTGGTGGCGGTGCAGGTCGGCGATGGGGCAGTAGCTGTCCCAGGCGACCTGCGGATGCAGATCGAGCGGATGACCGGTGATCGTGTAGCCGAAGAGTTCCCATTCATCCTGGAGCTTTTGCAGCGCGGTGGGCTCCTCGCGGAAGGTGGCGCGGATCTCCGCCTCAGCGACGCCTTGGAAAAGCCATCCTGCGCCGGCGTTGGCGTCCTGGGAGGAATGGAGGCAGCGCCAGAACTGCTCGGTGCGATCTCCTCCGAGGCGGTCAAAGGCTCCGGCGCGGATGAGGTTGAGGGCTTCCGGCCCCTCGGGCCGCACCCGAGCACAGAAGTCGCGCACGCTGGTGAACGGGCTCCGGGCGAGTTCGGACCGCCAGCGGCTCAAGGTAGCTTCAGAGAGGTCTTTGATGCTGCGCAGCGGGACGCGGATGGCTTTGCCTGTAGGCGGGGCAGGGGAGCCGCTGGGGGCGTCTGAGGTCTCGACCGTGAAGGCGTCGCTGAGGTGATTCACGCAGGGGGAAAGGAAGCCGATGCCGAGGCGACGACACTCCAGGGTGTAAACCAGCGCGGAGTAGAAGCCTTTGCCGTTGCTGAGCACGGCGGCCATGAACTCGGCAGGGTGGTAGTGCTTGGCATAGGCTCCCTGGTAGGCCTCGACGGCGTAGGCGGTGCTGTGGGCACGGCAGAAGGCGTAACCTTGGAATCCGGCGACGAGGTCCCAGACCTTGCCGATGGTGGTTTCGTCATGCTGGCGGGCTCGGGCGGCAGCGAGGAACTCAAGACGCACCTCCTCGACCTTTTTCATGTCGAGCTTTACCAAGGCACGACGCAGCACATCAGCGCGACCGGGGGCGAGTCCGGCGAAGGCCTCACAAATCTGCAAAATGTGCTCCTCATAGGCCACGACACCGAACGTGGAGCGCAAAACGGGGTCGAGGCTTTCGTGGGTGAAATCGACTTTTTCGAGTCCTTGAGCCCGGCGGGCGAATTGGGCCTTCTTGAGGCCGTTGGCGGCTCCGGGACGGATGACGGAGACAATGGCCACGAGGCGGTCGATGTCGCGCACATCGGCCATGCAGGCGAGACTGGTCATGGCGGGGCTTTCGATGTGGTGGACGCCGCGGGCATTGCCGGTGGCGATCATGGTCCAGATGCCGGGGTCACTCCAGGGCTCGATGTCGCCTTCGCGGGGCGGCTTCTCCGTGCCGCCGAGCAGGCCGACTTCGAGGGAGTGGAGGTCGAGGCTGCTGCGATGTCCGACAGCTCCAACAGTCGCCTGCGTGTCCCGCAGTACAGCGAGGCCACCCTGGGCGAGGATGTCGAGCTTGATGAGGCCGACGGCTTCCACCGCGTCCATGTCGAAGTGCGTGGTGGGCCAGCCTTTGCCGCTGATAAACGTCGGCGTGAGGCTGCGGATGGGATCGCGGGAGAGCACGACGCCGCAGGGGTGCATTTTGGCGTAGCGGGGGAAGCCATCGAGCATGCCTGCCATGAGCAGGGCGGTGCGCAGCGGCTCCTCCTGCCAGGCGCTGTGGTCACACTCGCGTGACATGGCGACCGCATCGGCGGCGTGGCGGGCATCGGTCCAGGGCATGTGCTCGGTGAGCCGGCGGATCTCGTTTTCGGCGACGCCGAGCACTTTGGCGACATCGCCAAAGGCGGAGCGGGCCTGGAAGGTGTTGAACCCGCCGACGATGGCGGCGTGCTCGGGGCCGTAACGGTCGAGCAGGAGCTTCACCACATCGTCTTTGCGGTCGTGGGCGAAGTCGATGTCGATGTCCGGCAGCTTTTGCAGCGCCATGCGGTCGCGGTTGAGGAAGCGCTTGAAGTAGAGCTCAAAACGGATGGGGCAGACGTTGCTGATGCCGAGGCAGTAGCAGACGAGCGAGTCGGCGGCACTGCCACGGGTGATCCAGCCGATGCCGACCGCCGCGCACTCCTGCAGCAGGTGCCAGACGGTGAGGAAATACTCCTCGTAGCCGACCTCGGCAATGATGGCGAGTTCCTCGCGGAGCTGGGCCTGATGCTGCCTCGCCTTGGCACCATAGCGGTTTCTCAACCCATCATGAGCGAGCTGGTGCAGCATGGCGGCAGGGGTGGAGTCATCTTGCGGAATGTAACGTGGAAAGCGTAGCGTTTTGAAGTCGAAGGTGAACTCGCAGCTTTCGACGATGTCCTCCGCCGACAAGCCCGGGCGGAAGGCGAAATCGCCCTTCCGCTTTTGTGGATGGGCCTCGTGCAGGAGCGTGAGGGTTTTCATGCTTTGCAGGATGTCGAAGAAGACCTTGTCCCGAGCATGACGGTAGCGGATTTCAGGCTGAGAGGCGGCCGGAACGATGATCAAGCCGTCACGATAGGCGTGGAGGGTGTCTTTTGTAACGCTTTTGCCGTGACTCGAAAGCAGGTGGCAGAGGTTGGCATAGCCGGTTTGATTCTGGACGTAGGCGAGGAGCGGCTTGTGATCCCAGCGCAGCTCCGCGCCGATGATGGGTTTGATTCCGGCAGCGATGGCGGCCTGAAAAAACGGCACGGCGGCATGCAGATTCGGGTCCATGAGGGCCACGGCGGGCATGTCTTGCTCCACCGCGGCCTCAATGATGGCGGGGATGGTCAGCGTGGAGTCGAGGAAGCTGAAGCAGCTCTTCACATTGAGTGCGGGAGGCGTGGTGCACACTCTACCGCCCTCGTTCTGGCGAACGAGCCTACGAGGCGCGGTGTAGGCGCATTCGCCAGAATGCGAGGTTTTCGAAGGTCTGGCCGCTTCCTGACCCGGACGCTCTCGCAGGACGCGGTTGGTGACGCTGGGGGTGGGATCGGTGACGAGCCGGGGTTTGGGCAAGGTCTGCCGGGGGGCGTTCCGGTGCTGGGTGAGCCACAAGTCATGCCCGCGCATGATGCTGCGCTGCGAGCCGCGTAGTTCGTCGATGACGAGGGACAGGGTATGCAGTCTCTCACGCTTCACATCGGCCACCTCCAGCGGCAAAACGGCACTGAAGCCGCTCTCGTAGATTTTGGTGAAGCGCAGGCCGATGAGCCGGAGGCTCACGCGGCGCTCCCAGGCTTTCTTGAGTAGGGCGGAGAGCAGCGGGTAGAGGTCGTGTTCGAGGTCGGTGGGTTCATCGAGGCTGGCAGAGCGGGTGACCTCATCCATGTCGTTGTAGCGCAGGCGGAGGGTGACGGTGCGGATGCTTTTCCCATCCTCCCGCACGCGGCGCATGAGGGTGTCCGCCATGGCGCGGAGGCGGGCGGTGATGAAGGTCGTGTCAGTGGTGTCCTGGTGGAAGGTTTCCTGCTCGCCGTAGCTTTTCGCGGCCGGAGCGTCGCAGATCACCGGGCGCAGGTCGTTGCCGAGGGCGTAGTCGCGCAGGGATGGGGCGCCGCTGCCGACGAGCAGCGATAGCTCGTCCACCGGCGTGTGGGCAATGTGCTCCACGCGGCGCAGACCGGCGGTGTTGAGCCTGGCGGCGAGCTGCGGGCCGACCTGAGGCAGCCATTTGTTCTCCAACGGCCACAGAAAGCCCTGCTCGTGCCCAGGAGCCACCTCGATGAAACAGTGCGGCTTGCGCAGCTTGCTGGCGATTTGCGAGACCAGCTTGTTCGCGCCGACGCCGACCGATACGGAGAGCTTCAGGCTCTGCGCGATGGCTTTCTGCATCTTCGCGGCAGCGTCGCAGGCTCTCGTCTGGCGTGCGCCATGCAGATCGAGGTAGCATTCATCAATGGAAGCCTGCTCGACGATGGGGGTGAAGTCATAGGCATACGAAAACATCAGGTGCGAGAAGCGCTCGTATTTGTCGAAATCACACGGCAGCACGATCAGGCCTGGGCAGAGCTTTTTGGCCCGTGCGGTGGGCATGGGCGTGTAGATGCCCATTTTCCGCGCCTCATAGCTGGCGGAGGCGATGATGCCCCGCCGCTCCCCGCCGACGGCGATGGGCCGGCCGCGCAGCTTGGGATCAGCCGCCTGCTCGACGGAGGCAAAGAACGCGTCCGCATCGAAGTGTAGAATCATGGCGACTCACCTTTCCGAAAGCCGCAGCAGGGCAATGAGCACGCCCTGAATGACCAATTCGCGGGCGGGGATGAGGTCGGGGTATTTCGGATTCGAGGCTCGGAGGTAGGTGGCGCCATTCTGCACCACGAAGCGCTTCAAGGTCGTTTCGCCGTCGATCAGCGCCGCCACGATGTCGCCATGCCGTGCCTCGCGAAACTCCATGATGACGACGTCGCCTTCCAAAATGGCCGCATTCCGCATGGAATCCCCGCGGACCTTCAGCGCGAAGGTGCGGGTGTTTTTCGGCAGGCGGAGCGTCGTGGGGTCGATGTCGATGCAGCCATCCATGCGCCCTTCGGTCGTGGATTCCGGCTTTCCCGCGATGATGCTGCCGAGGAGGGGCACCTGATGTCGCAGCCAGGAACGATTCTGCGAGAGCCAAAGGAGCTGAAGGACGTGATTTTGGCGGGGCGTGAACATGCGGCCCTAATACTGTTCAAGAGAACAAATTCAAGAGCGGTGTTTCCTCATTTTCAGCCGCCCCAGGTTCTTCCCCGGCCTGCGGCACCGGCGGAGCTATCGGGGCGCACACGGCCTCTGCCTTGTTCCTCGCCTGATTGGCTCGTGTGGAGACCCGGTAAGCCTCCAGGTGCTCGTTTTCAGAGGGCTTGAAGAAGGCTCGAAGGTCATCCGCACGAAGGTCGGCATCGAGCCAGGCGAGCGCGTCCTCGTCTTTCAAGATCAGCGGGCTGCGGTCGTGGAATTTGCCCATGTAGCGGCCCGGAGGCGTGGTGATGACACTCATGGAGGTGACGAGCGGCCCGTCCGCCAAGTCCGCCGGATCGCGACTCTCCCATTCATCCCAGATCCCCGCCAGCCACAGCGGCTCATCATCCCGGCGATGGATAAAATAAGGTGTGTGGCTGTCCGGCCATTCATGCCAGCCGCGCACGGGAATAAGGCAGCGCTGCTTCAAAATCGGCCCTCGATAGGACGCCAGCTCGAAGATCGACTCACACCGGGCATTGAAGGTGTGCAGGAACTTCTTCGACACCTCGGCCTTGCTCCCTTTGGCCCAGGCTGGAATGAGGCCGAAGCGCATGCGTTCCAGTGCCCACTCGCCGCCGCTGAGCGTCAGAACGTCCGCGTAGTCGGTGGGGCAAATGTTATGCGTGATGTGCGCGGCGGCCTTTTTGTCCTCGCGCTCCTTTTTGCGCCGCTCGATGCGCAAGGCACGCCCGGCGAGGGAGAGAGCGGGGATCTTCGCGAACTGATTCAGTCGGCCACACATGCGAAGGAAGTGAGAAAAGTGGCGCACCCCTCAGGATTCGAACCTGAAACCTTCTGATCCGTAGTCAGATGCTCTAATCCGTTGAGCTAGGGGTGCATGGCTTGGTGAGAAGCCGTGCGTTTCGTTGGAAACGGGCGCGGAGACTAGACGTCGGAAACGATTTGTCAAACGTCTGGAGGAATTTCTTTCGCGGGCTTTCCATCGCGCGGTTTCGCGGCATCATCGCCGCCACTTATGGCCCGCGCGGTTGATGCATTGATGTACGCTCTCGATTTGAACCCGAATCTCGGTGAGGAGGGGCGTGTCCTCTTCCTGCGGGCGCAGGAGCACCCGGCGCTGGAGCATTTTCGGACGCGGCTGACCTGCCAGCAGACCTGGAAGCCGCGGGCAGCCCAGCTCGAGGCCGCTGGCTATCGCGTGGAGCGTGAGGCGCAGGGGAAGTATCCGCTCGTCATCCTCCTGCCGGACCCGCAGCGCGATCTCGCCGTGTCGGATCTGGCTCGTGGCCATGATCATCTGGCGGATGGCGGTGTGCTCATGGTGGCGCAGCACAACGACTCGGGCGCGAAGAAGACCGAGCAGTATTTAAAGGAGGCCGCCGGTGAGGTGGAGACGCTTTCCAAGCATCACAGCCGCGCCTTTTGGACCACGAAGGACGCTGGCAAGCCGTGGAATGACGCGGTGCTCGAAGGCTGGCGGCAGCGGGGCATGATGCGTCGCGTGATGGAAGGGAAATGGTGGTCGCAGCCCGGATTGTTCAGTTGGGATCGCGTGGATGTGGGCTCGGCGCTGCTGGTGCAGCATCTGCCGAAGGAGCTGAGCGGCCATGAGGCGGATCTCGGCTCCGGCTGGGGCTTTTTGAGTGCTCACCTGCTGCGGGAGTGCCCGGAAATTCTGTCGATCGACCTCTACGATGCCGATGGCGATTCCTTTGAGCCCATCCGGCGGAATTTGGGCATCATCCCCACGCGGGTGAAGACGCGGTCGCTCTGGCGCGATGTCACGGCGGGCATCGACGTGGGGCGTTATGATGTGGTGGTCACGAATCCACCCTTCCACGATGGCAAGACCGCCGATCCCACCATTGGTCTGCGCTTCCTGGCGGCAGCCGCGGCCGGTTTGAAGCCTCAGGGCGAGCTCTGGCTCGTGGCGAACCGCCAGCTTCCGTATGAAAACTTTCTCGGCGAGACCTTCACCGAGTGGAAAACGATCGTCGAGCAGGACGGCTTCAAGGTCATGCACGCCAAGGGCCCCCGCGTGCAGGCCATCCTCAAAGAACAGCGCGGTGGCAAACGCCGTCGCTGACGGAATTCATGGTGGACAGGGCAGGAGGTTTCCGGTTAAACCGAGCCCCGCTTTATCCTCCATCATGAAACGAGTTCCTTTTCCTTCCCGTCGTCGCTTCCTTGCGCAATCGGCCGCTGCCATCGGCTTTCCCACCATCGTTCCGGCCAGCGTCTTTGGCGAGAATGCACCTTCCAAGAAGGTCACCATGGCCGTGATCGGCTGGGGCATGATGGGGCCGTCGAACACAAACAAATTCCTCGGTGAGTCCGACTGCCAGATCGTGGCGGCTTGTGACATCGACAAGCGGGCGCTGCAAAAGGCGCTCGATACCGTGAACGGCGCCTACAAGAACAAGGACTGCAAGGGCTACCACGACTACCGCGAGGTGATGGCCCGCAAGGACATCGACACCGTGATGCTGGCCGTGCCAGACAACTGGCACGCCCTCACCGCCATTGAGGCGGCGAAGAACGGCAAGGACATCTACGGTGAAAAGCCGCTCGCCCGCACCATCGCCGAGCAGCAGGCCATCGTGAAGGCGGTGCAAAAGCATGGTCGCATCTGGCAGACGGGCTCCTGGCAGCGCAGCGAATCGAATTTCCGTATCGGTGCCGAGGTCGTGCGCAATGGGCTCATTGGCAAACTGCGTGAAGTGCATGTCGGCCTGCCCGCCGGGCACAATGACTTTGCCAAGACGGGCGACAAACGCAGCATCACGCCGCCCCCGGCCGAGCTCGACTATGAGACGTGGATCGGCCCGGCGACGATGGAGGACTACATCGAGTGCCGCATTCACAAGAACTGGCGCTGGAATTACAACATCGGCGGCGGCCAGCTTCTCGACTGGATCGGCCACCACGGCGACATCGCGCATTGGGGCATGGATTGCGACAGCAGCGGCCCCGTTGAAGTGAGCCCCATCCAGGTGGACATGCCGCCACGCACGGACATCTGGAACACCGCGACCAAATACCGCGCCGAGGCGAAGTATGCCGGCGACATCACGATGACCATCGCCGGTGGTCATGGCGACATCCAGATGGGCACGAAATGGATCGGCGCGGACGGTTGGGTGTATGTGAACCGCAATGGCACCTACGACTGCTCGAACGCCGCCTTCAAAAAGATCATCAAGAAGCGCCAAGATGAAAAAGATCCGAACAGCCCCGTCGTCGAAGGTTCCACCGCGCCGAAGCTCGGCGATGATGTGATCAAGACACGCCTTTACGAAACGCCCGGCCATTGGCGGAACTTCCTCGACTGCGTGAAGAGTCGCCAGCCGACCGTCACCCCAGTGGAAACGGCGCATCACAGCGCCATCCCCGGCCATCTGGCCCTCATTGCGATGATGGTGAACCGTTCCATCAAATGGGACCCTGCCAAGGAAGAGATCCTCGGTGATGCCGAAGCCTCGAAGCTGCTCAGTCGCGAGTATCGCGGCCCGTGGAAGCTGGAGGTGTGAAGATCACTTCTCGCTCCACCGAAACTGGAACGCCGCAGAGTTCTGTGCGGCGTTCCTTCTGCTCGACCAACAGCCCCGGAAGCTGACAGAAAAATGGGGACAGAAGAGAATCTTTTCTGTCCCTATTTTTTGTCAGTCAAATTGGGGTTCAGTGATTTTTGATTTCGCCGTCCGTGCGCGTTGTGCGGTCGTGGGAAACGGGCTGAGCTATCTCAAGCCTCCAGCCTCACGGGATTGGTCAGCGTGCCGATGTTTTCGATCTCCACGCTGACGGTGTCGCCATCCGCCAGCCACACGGGCGGTGTGCGGGCCATGCCGACACCATGCGGTGTGCCGGTGAGGATGACGGTGCCGGG
>CALSBJ010000100.1:0-18783 GCA_943373155.1 Akkermansia muciniphila
CCATCGCGCTTTGTTACACCAAGATTGTGCCGGTGGACGAGGTGGTCACGCTGACGCTTTTTCATCGCGAGGACGAACCTTTGCGCCGTTTGATGCTCTCCGAGGCCGAATCGCGCGAACTCGACCACTTGTGGGATGAACTACTCTTCGTCAGCGAGGCTCCGCTGAAGCAGGTGGATGTCTTTGAGCAGCTTTTCCAGTTCGCCACGCAAGATGCGAAACCCAGTGCCTTCGAACCCATGCGAGAGCCAATCCTGAAAGCCGCCGCAAAGTTCAAAGAGCAGCAAAAAGCCGCCATCGAACCTCAAAAGGCCGCCGTGCTCGCTTTCGCTGAGAAAGTCTGGCGACGTCCCCTCACGGAAAAGGAGATCAACGGCCTGCGAGTCTTTGATCCGCGGCTGATGCTCGTGCGAGTGCTGACTTCGCCCGCGTTTTTGTATCGTGGGGAGAAAGCGCCTGCCAAAACCGGCCCCGTGAGCCCGCAGGAGCTTGCGACGCGGCTCAGCTACTTTTTGTGGTCTTCCGCGCCGGATGAGGAACTGCGATCAAGTGACCTGAATGACCAGAGTGACCTGATTGACCAGACCCGTCGAATGTTGAAGAGCGACAAAGTGCGTCGCCTCGCCACCGAGTTCGGCTGCCAATACCTCCACGTCCGCGATGTCGCCACGCTCGACGAAAAGAGCGAGCGCCATTTCCCTACCTTCCTAGACCTCCGCGACGACATGCAGGAAGAAGTCACCCGCTTCTTCATCGACCTCATCCAAAACAATCGCAGCGTGCTCAGTTTGCTGGACGCGGATCACTCCTTTGTGAATGCAGAGCTCGCAAAGCACTATGGCTTCGAATCGAAAGGCGAATGGCAGCGCATCGACGGTCTTCACGCTCAAGGCCGCGGCGGCATCCTTGGCTTCGCTGCCACGCTCGCCAAGCAAGCCGGAGCCTCGCGCACGAGTGCCATCCTGCGCGGCACTTGGCTCACGGAGGTCGTGCTCGGTGAAAAGCTACCCATTCCACCCAAAGGCGTTCCCACCTTGCCCGAAGAGGCTCCCGCTGACCTCAGCGAACGCCAACTCATCGAGCGACACAGCCGCGACGAGAACTGCATGGGCTGCCACAAGCGCATCGACCCTTACGGCTTCGCTCTCGAAGGTTTCGACGCTATCGGTCGCGCTCGAAAAGCCGACACGAAAACCGTTTTGCCAGATGGAACCGCCGTCGATGGCCTCCCCGATCTCCGCGACTACCTGCTCACGAAACGCCGCGACGACTTCACGCGCCAGTTTTGCCGCAAACTCCTTGGCTATGCCCTTGGCCGGAGTGTGCAGCTCTCCGACAAGCCGCTGATCGAGCGGATGATGAAGAGTGACCTTCGTTTTGGCACGCTCGTGGAGATCATCGTATGCAGCTCGCAATTCAGGGGGATGCGCGGGAAGAATTTTGTCTTGAAGTGATGATCGAGAGCCTGTGTCACCTGCTGGATGGCGGGGAGAAGGCGGTTGCGTGGTCCGCTAGACGCGTGTTTGAATCAATTGTGCCGCCTGCCCGCGTCTTTTTGCCACTCTTTGCTCTTTGTCTGCTGCTTTCCGCCTGCCGGAAGGATCAGACTGCCGAATCCGCCCCAAAGCCGGAGACGGCTGAATACGTCTCCGATGGGGCTGGCGATGGAAGTGTATGGGTGGTGGATAGCGATCACGGCGGGAGGCTCTTTATTTGCGGCACGATCCACATCCTGCGTGAGGATGACTACCCACTGGCCCCCGGTTATGAGGCGGCCTACATGTTCTCGGATAAGCTGGTTCTAGAGCTACCACCGGGCGAAGGCTCCAGTCCTGATCTCTCACGCCGTATGGCGCAGCTCGGCATGTATTCCGCGGATGCCTCTCTCGATGCGAACATCAGTTCGCAGGCCTGGGCGGCGGTAAAGGCCTGGGCGACTCGAAGGGAGATCGAGCCCTCGTCGATGAACCGCTTCCGCCCCTGGTTTGTCTCGCTGATGATGACGGCCAAGGAGTATTCCGTGCTGGGTGCCACGCCAGATCTCGGTGTGGATGCTCACTTTGAAAAGCGAGCACGCGAGGATGGCAAACCGGGCGAGGGGCTCGAGACCACGGACTTTCAGCTCCAACTGTTTGCCTCGCTGAGCAATCGCCAGCAGCAGGAACTGCTCGACCAGACGCTGGCGGAGCTTTCCAGCGTATCTGCGGAATATGAAAAGATGATCGAAGCCTGGAAGCGGGGAGATTTGGTGGCGCTGCATGACATGCTTTTTCGCGAGGCGGCCAAGCATCCCGATCTGATGAATATGTTTCTCACGGCGAGAAACATCGTGTGGGTGGATCGGCTCAATGCGATGCTGGACCGCGGAGAGAAAGTCATGGTCCTTGTGGGTGCCGGGCACCTCACCGGTGAATCAGGCCTACTCGAGCTATTGGCAAAGCGCGGCCACAAGGTGCGACACTACCGCGAGGTGCAGGACTTTTGAGCGAGCTTAGACAAGGTGCAGGCGAGTGAGATCCTGCGTATCCACCATGCCCACGGGCCTGCCTTCGGCGTCGATGACAACGAGATCGTCCACGCGACATTTTTCCAGCGTGGCGAGCACTTCGGCGGCCAGTTTATCCGCCTGGATGGAGACGGGCCGGCGGGTCATGTATTCCTCCACCGCTCTCTCGGCAATGGCTTGATCACGTTGAAAGGCACGGACGAAGTCCCCATGCGTGAAAACGCCCGCAAGGCCCCCGTCTTCCAAAGTGACCACGGCAGCCCCGCTGCGGGCGCGGGTCATGGCCTCCAAGGCCTCGCGAACGGGGGTGGCGGGAGAGACGACGGCCATTTGTGCACCACAGCGCATCACATCGCTCACTCGGGTGAGTAGCGCACGGCCCAGTGAGCCACCGGGATGCAGTCGGGCAAAATCTTCCTGCTGAAAGCCACGAGCCTCCAGCAGCACCATCGCCAGGGCATCGCAGAGCACGAGCATGACCGTGGTGCTGGAGGTAGGAGCGAGATTCAGCGGGCAGGCTTCCTGCTGCACGCGGGTATCGAGCGTCACATCCGCATTGCGGGAGAGGGTGGATGGCAGCCCGCCCGTGAGAGCGATCAGGGGAAGGCCAAAGCGCTTCAAATGTGGCAGCAGAGCCAGGAGTTCCACCGTCTCGCCGCTGGCACTGAGCATGATGGCAAGATCACCCGAATCGATCACGCCAAGATCGCCATGGAGCGCATCGCCCACATCGAGAGCCACGCAGGTGGCCCCCGTGCTGTTGAGCGTGGCGGCGAGTTTCCGCCCGATGCTACCGCTCTTCCCTACCCCGCAGACGATGATCTTGCCGCGACCTTCCAGGCAGGTTCGCATCAGCTCAACGGCTTTTCCGAAGCTTTCATCCACGCGGTCATGCAGCCTCGTGAGCTCATCGATTTCGAGCTGGATCACACGGCGTGCTTTTTCGCGATGGTTGGTCATGGGGAGGGCCATGGTAGGCACGAAATCACCCACTGGCAATCAATGCGAACCAGCCCCGCCCCATCTAACGGGCCGATAATGCCCGATGCTTTGCCTCTCGACATCCAGGCAGCCCTGCGGTGTAATATGCGCTTCGCATGCAGACCCCCACCGCACGCCCCGCACCGGAAATCCGTGACCATGAGACGCTCCGTCTCATCGGACGCGGCGCTTTTGGTGAGGTCTGGCTGGCAAGGAGCGTCACCGGAGCGCTGCGAGCGGTCAAAGTCGTGTGGAGGGAAGATTACGACCGTCCGGACTCGTTCGAACGTGAGTTTGAAGCCATCAAACGCTACGAGCCTATCTCCCGCCGTCATGAGGGCCTCGTGCCCATCCTTCAGGTGGGGCGCAATTCACAGGAGGGCTTCTATTATTATGTGATGGAGCTGGCCGATGATCTGGAGACCGGCCGGGAGATCCATGCGGAGACCTACAAGCCGCACACGTTAGGCCTCCAAATGCGCCGGGATAAACGCGTCAGTGCGGATCGCTGCATCTCCCTGGGAGTGAACATTGCCGAGGGGCTCGAATACCTTCACCACAACCAGCTCATCCACCGCGATGTAAAGCCCTCCAATCTCATTTTCATCGAAGGAAAGTGTCGGCTGGCGGACATCGGCCTCGTGGCCTTGCTCGGCCAGCGGAGCTTCGTCGGCACCGAAGGCTTCGTGGCACCGGAGGGGCCAGGCTCCGCCGCTTCGGATATTTTTTCTCTCGGCATGGTGCTCTATGAGGCCAGCACGGGCAAAGACCGGCTCGATTTCCCCGATCTCCCCTCCTTCACGGAAACCGGTGCCAACCTCGTCGTGTGGCGCCGCCTCCATGATGTGATCTGCACCTCCTGTGCTCCGCAGGCCAAGGATCGCTTCGTGAATGCCGCCGAGATGTCTCTCGCGCTCAAAGGCCAGCCGCTGCCCTCCAGCCGCAGAGCCCTGTGGACGTGGGGCCTCGCTGCCGCGGCCGTCGTGGCTCTCATCGGCGGAGCGGCGGGCATGTGGATCGCTCAAAAGCAGCGTGCCGAGCAAACCGTGGCGATGAAGCAAAGCCAACCCCGCATGCGCATCGTCACCATTCCTCCCGGAGCCTCCGTCTTCGCCGGGCAGGAAAAGCTCGGCGTCACGCCACTCGACCTCAACCCCGCCGATGGTGTGCCGGTGATCTACCAGCTCATGATGCCCGGCTACAAGCAGGAAGAAATCGAGCACACCGTGCGCGATGGCGAGCCGGAGGTTTTCGAATTGAAACTTGAGCCCACCCGCCTGCCGCAAAAGGGCGAGCGTTGGGTGAATAGCATCGGCATGGCCTTCAAACCTGCCGCGGGTGGTCACATCACCGCCGAGCCGGTGGAGATGAAATACTTTCGCCGCTTTCTCGATGCCGGAAACCGCTCCTTCGAGGGGAAAGTCGTCCGCTCGCAGCCTGGCAAGGACAAAGAAAGCGCCTATGTGGTCGTGGTACCCGTAGGTGATGCGGAGGCCTTCCGCTACTGGCTCACCGAGGCAGACCGTGACGGCTCCTTCCTCAGCCAGGAGCACCATTATGTGGTCGAGCCCTTCTACTTCGTCGAAAGCGGCCAGCCCGAAGCCGCTGAGATGCCCGATGAAGATCGCGAGGAGGAAAATGCCGGAGAGGATGAGAAAAACTGGCAGGCTTTTTATCTCCGCGTCGAGCGCCAGACCTACGGCAGCGTGATATTGCGCAGCCAGCCTGAAAAAGTGCGCGTTTACATGCACGAGCAGCTTCTCGGAGAAACGCCGCTCGAACTCCCCCGCGTCCGCACCGGCCCGTTTGAGGTCGAACTACGTGGTGAAGGCTTTGCCGATGTCGTCCTCGAAGGAGAGGTGCGAGAGGGCGAGCAAATTGAGCTCTTCAGCGATATGCAGACTCGCAAAGCGGTGAACTTTGGCCGCGAATGGAGCGCCAACAGCCTCGGCATGCGCATGGTGCCCCTCGATGATAATTTGATGATTTCAGCCTGGGAGACACGCCACCGCGACTTTCAGGAATACGCCCGCTCTGCCAATGCACGCAAACCCGGCAAAATGGACGACGCCGGCGGCAACAACAAAGGAGCCAACCTTCCCGTCGTCGGCGTGGATCGTGAGGAGGCCCGTGCCTTCTGCCGCTGGCTCACCGAACGTGAACGCAACGCCGGCCTCATCGGTGCGAAAGACGAATACCGCCTCCCCTCCGATGAAGAATGGAGCCGAGCCGTGGGCCTCCCCCCCGAACGCGGCACCACCCCATCCGAACGCAATGGCCGCATTCGCGGCGTCTATCCCTGGGGCTACGACTGGCCTCCACCCAATCACATTGATAACCTCGCCGATCCTATCGCCGCCCGCAAAGCCAGCCTCGATCAGTTCATCGCCGGGTATGAGGACAAATTTGGCATCCCAGCCAGCGTCGCCGCCCTAGCTCCGAACCGCGAAGGCATTTCAGGCCTCGCCGGCAACGTCAGCGAATGGGTGAGCACCGATTTCGAAGCCGCACCCAAGCCCAAAGACGGCGAAAAAGCCAAACCAGCCCTCGCCACCGTGCGCGGGGGAAACTGGCGCAGCGCCACGCCCGATGAACTTCAGGCATCCGCCCGCCAAGCCGTGCCCGCCGAAACCCGGCGAAACACCATCGGCTTCCGCGTCATGCTGGCTCGTGGCAAATAGATCGGTTCATGTGTGCCTCGTTGACAAGCGAGCCGCCTCCGCCACTCTAGCGCCTCGCCAGTCGAGGCGGGTGTAGCTCAATGGTAGAGCGGGTGCTTCCCAAGCATCATACGAGGGTTCGATTCCCTTCACCCGCTCCACTGCCCGCATCCATCACATCGGCTGTGTGCCGGTGTAGTCGTAGAGGATGAGGCTTCCCTCCATCTTCACATAGGCCAAAGCGTTCGCAAACTGGTCAAGATCCAGGCTGGTCAGGCGGAAGAGCTTCCCCTTCCAGATGCCTACCGTGCCGTAGGTGCCAGTGATGAGGTTTTGTACGCTGGCAGATTTGTCGCCTGGCACCACGAAATCACAGCCAGCCACCGTAGCGCACACCGCCATGTTCACGATCTCCTGCGCATTGCGTTGACGAGAAACGGCCACAACGGTCTCACGATGCCCAGCGAACCAGCCGATGGCGATGGCAGCCAGAATCCCCACGATCAAAACGCAGGCCAAAGTCTCCACAAGCGTGAAGGCGTAGCGTTTCGAGAGGCGAAAGGATGATGAAATGGACACCATGGACAGAGAAATTTTCCACATCACCGCCTTCAAGACAACTGTCCATATTGAAACTCACGTTCGCAGGTTTAGGAGGAAGCATGCCCCCCCCATCTCTCGCTGATTTACCGCCCGCTTCTCAGGAAGCCGTCGAATCAGCGGGCTATCGCCTCGCTCGCTGGCAGGCCGCACGGCAGGTGCTGGAGCATCGCCTCGCCAAAAAACGGCTCCCACAGAAGCTCCAATCCTGGCTAGAAGAATGGCTCCCCAAAATCGAAATGCCCGCCGAGGCGCTCGAAGTTCGTTTTGAAGGGCACGAAGGAGAAATGTGGCTCGCTGAGGCAGGACTGGCGCATTTCGCATCCGAACGAGCACTCCTCCATCTGCCTGCCTTGAGGTCGTTTTGGGCGCAAGAACTGCGTCAGGCGCATTTTGAGGCATTGAGAGAGATCGTGCCGCAGGCGTGGTTCGCCGATGAGGCCTTGATTCCACCGGGAGCAGTCATTGCGGGCCTCGGCACAGCGGATTGGGCCAAAGCGAGTGGGTTGGTGAGGTATGAAAACCTTTTTCTTCGCCTGAAGAAAGCCTCATGGGCTGCCAGAGGCCTTTTTCATCGGGATGCCAAGAACCAAATCGTGCTGAGAGATTGGCAAGCGTTACCTTGACGATGGGGAGGCGTGCGTGCGATGGTTCGACGCCTTTCTCCCCCACCCAAAACAACACTTCATGGCTCGCGGCTCCAATGTCACCCTCTGCTCCTTTTGCGGCAAAAGCCACGCGGAGGTCCGCAAACTGATCGCTGGGCCAGGCGTGTACATTTGCGACAACTGCATCAACGTCTGCAAAAACATCCTCGACCGCGAAACGACCAAGGAACAGGACAATCCCGCCGGGCTCCTCGTCCCCCGCCCTGCCGATATCATGGCGCTGCTCGACCAGCATGTGATCGGCCAGCCGCAGGCTAAGAAGGTGCTCAGCGTGGCCGTACACAATCACTACAAGCGCATCCTCCACGCCCAGCAGCAGGCCGCCCGTAATGGAGGTGCTTCGAAGAGCAAAATCGCCGCCACGCTCGACCCGAACGACGTCGATATCGAAAAGAGCAACGTGCTCCTCATCGGCCCCACTGGCTGCGGCAAGACCCTTTTGGCCAAAACGCTCGCCAAGCTGCTCAACGTCCCCTTCTCCATCGCCGATGCCACCACCCTCACGGAGGCCGGTTATGTAGGTGAAGACGTGGAAAACATCATCCTTCGCCTCCTCCAGGCCGCCGACTACGACGTGGCCCGCGCTGAGGTGGGTATCGTTTACATCGACGAGATCGACAAGATCGGCCGCAAAACCGAAAACGTCAGCATCACCCGCGATGTGTCCGGCGAGGGCGTGCAGCAGGCGCTGCTCAAAATCATCGAAGGCACTGTTTGCAACGTGCCACCGCAGGGCGGGCGCAAGCATCCACAGCAGGAATACATCCAGGTGAACACGGAGAACATCCTCTTCATCTGCGGCGGGGCCTTTGTGGGCCTCGAACAGATGATCAAGCGCCGTCGTGGCAAGAAGACGCTCGGCTTTGCTAGCATCGAATCCCACATCGCCGCTGAAGCCGATCCAAAGAAGGTCACCGTTGAGCCCGAAGATCTGCTCGGTTACGGCCTCATCCCCGAATTCATCGGACGCCTGCCCATCATCTGTGCGCTGGAAGCCCTCACCGAGGCCGAGCTCATGCGCGTGCTCACCGAGCCACGCAACGCCCTTACGAAGCAGTTCTCCAAACTCCTCGGCATGGACGGTGTGGAGCTTTCCATCACCAAGGACGCCATGCTGGCGATGGCCAAGGAGGCCGTCACACGCGGCACCGGTGCCCGTGGCCTGCGCAGCATCTTCGAGCGCATCATGCTTGATGTCATGTATGACGTGCCCAGCCGCATGGATGTGCGGTCGGTAACCATCAATGAAGGTGTCGTCAAAGGTGAGCGCTCCCCGCTGCTGCGCCGCCGCATCGAACGGAAGGCCGCCTGATCCCATGAAGGTGCCTCCCCACATGCTCGATGAGATCGTCAACGCCCTCGGCGAGGTCTTTGCTGGCCGTCGCTATGCCGATCGCGTGATCGAATTCACCTTCAAACGCCATCGCAAATGGGGCAGCCGTGATCGCCGCCTCTTCGCGGAGTCCATTTACGAATGCGTCCGCTGGTGGCGCTGGTTCTGGCACCTCGCTGGCCTGCCCGATGCCGCTCACGCCAATCCCGATGAGATCACGCCCGAGTCCTGCGCCAAAGTTTGGGCTGCCTACTGGCTTTCCCATGGCCGCGAGCTGCCGCATGACGACCACGATCCCCTTTTGACCGCCGCTGAGGTGCAGAAACGCTCCAAGCAAAAAGTATCCGATGCTCTCCGTGCTTCGATCCCCGATTGGATGGATGCCCGATGCTCCGCTGAGATCGGAGCCGCTTGGCCCGCTCTGCGCGAAGCCATGAACCAGCCTGCAGATGTCTTCCTCCGCGTCAATACGCTCAAAGGTGACCGCCGCAGCATGCGAGAAAAACTGGCGGAGTATGGATTCGAGGCCGAGGCCGTTGAGGATGTGCCTTCCGCCCTGCGCCTCGTGCAGCGGCAGAATGTTTTCAGCACGCCCGGCTTTAAAGAAGGCCTCTTTGAAGTCCAAGATGCCGCCTCGCAGCTCATCGCGCCCTTCTTAGAAGTCGCTCCCGGCATGAAGGTGATCGATGCCTGCGCCGGAGGCGGTGGCAAAGCGCTCCACACGGCTGCTTTGATGCGTAACAAGGGCAAAATCCACGCCTTGGATGTCCACGCCTGGAAACTGGCTGAACTCAAAAAACGCGCCGCCCGCGCCGGAGTGGACATCATCGAGACTCGCGAGATCGAAGGCTCCAAAACCATCAAACGTCTCGCGGCCCATGCCGATCGCGTCTTGCTCGATGTGCCCTGCAGCGGGCTTGGCGTGCTCCGCCGCAATCCCGACACGAAATGGAAATTGGCTGAAGAGGAGGTGAACCGCCTCCAGGGCCTCCAGGCGGAGATTTTGGAGAATTACAGCCGAATGGTGCGCCCCGGTGGCAAGCTCGTCTATGCGACGTGCAGCATCCTCCCCGGTGAAAACGAGCATCAGGTGCAACAATTCCTGCTCCGCCATCCTGGCGAATGGGAACTGGAGGCCGAGCTTCGCCGCACACCTCTCGATGGCGGCTTTGATGGCTTTTACGCCGCACGCCTGGTGAAAATCACCCGCGCCGTGGAGCCGCCGCCCGTGGCCGAAAAGCTGCCGATCGCTGCGTGAGGTATGGTGCGCGGAGAGGGATTCGAACCCCCGACCAACTCGGTGTAAACGAGCCGCTCTACCACTGAGCTATCCACGCATTTCGTTGTGATCGCGGCTGCCAACCAGCCAAGTCACACATCCGACCAGCGCTGCCATTACAGACGATCCATCGAATGTCCAATTCCGATTTTTCCATGCATGACGACCTCGAAATGCGGCACCCTGACCAATCCTGTGCGCCTTGAGGCATGAGCCGCACTTTGGTTACCGGCCGGGCGTTGCATTCCGCCTCGGGACTGCCATTCTCCCTCTGCCGTGGACCTCAAGCTCATCAATCATGAAATCCTGCTCTCCTTCTGGAAGGTGCATGTCCTGCATCACGCCGCCGAGGGCGAGGTGATTGGCAACTGGATGCTCGAGGAGCTGCGCCATCATGGTTACGACGTGAGCCCCGGCACGCTTTATCCTCTGCTGAAGCGCATGGAGAAGAATGGCTGGCTGACCTCCACCGCCGATGAAAATCGCGGCCCCAAGGCTCCGCGCCGCTACACCATCACCAAAGAGGGCCGTGAAGTGCTCAAAATCGTCCGCAAGCAGCTCCGCGAGCTTGGCGTCGAGGTCGGCAAATAGCCCCGCCCGTCGGACGCGAGATTTTCCCTCCTTTTCGAGGAAAGAAACTTGAATCCCCACGTTTTACGGCCCCCGTAAAGACTCCCCGCTCGTCCTTCTGGTTTCGTCCTTCTTTCAATGTCTCCCGCCCGCTTCGCCCTCCGCCATCCCTGGACTGTTCTGGTCGCTCTTGTTGCCGTGGCCCTGGGCGCGTGGCTGGGGCTTCAGCGGATGACCCGGGACATCTTCCCGCCCCTGGGCATCCCGACGATCTATGTGGCGCAGCCTTACGGCGGCATGGACCCGCTGCAGATGGAGGGCTATCTGACCTACCGTTACGAGTATCACTTCCTCTACATCGCCAACATCGAGCATGTGGAATCGAAGTCGATCCAGGGCGCGTCGATCATGAAGCTGCAGTTTCATCCGGGCACGGACATGAGCCAGGCGATGTCGGAAACGGTGGCGCAGGTGAATCGCAGCCGCGCCTTCATGCCGCCGGGCACCGTGGCGCCCTTCATCATGCGCTTTGATGCCGGGAGCGTGGCCGTGGGGCATCTCGTGTTCTCCACGGATGATCCAAACATCACCCTGAATCAGATGCAGGACCAGGCGCTGAACAAGGTCCGCCCGGCTTTTGCCACGCTGCCAGGCGTGTCCGCGCCGCCCCCCTTCGGCGGCAGCTCACGCGGCATTGTGGTGAATGTGAATCCGGACCGCATGAAGGCCTACGGCCTGTCACCCGATGACATCGTGCAGGCCATCGCCAAGGGGAATCCGATCAGCCCGTCCGGAAACATGAACCTCGATGGCAAGTATCCCATCGTGCCGACGAATGCGATCGTGACGAATGTGAAGGACCTGGAGGCCGTGCCGCTGAAAAAGAGCGACAAAGGCGCGGTCTTCATCCGCGATGTGGCCACCGTGGCGGATGCCGCCGATGTCACCACCTCCTATGCGCTCGCCAATGGCAAGCGCACGGTGTACCTGCCGGTGACGAAGCGTGCGGAGGCCTCCACGCTCGAGGTGGTCAAGTCTGTCCGCGCTGCGGTGCCGGAGTTTCAGAAACTGCTGCCGGAAGGCATCAAGGTGAGCTTCGAGTTCGACCAGACCCCGATCGTGAACCGCAGCATCCAGGATTTGCTCAATGAAGGTGGCCTGGGTGCCCTTCTGACCGGTTTGATGGTGCTCGTTTTCCTTCGTGATCTGCGCTCTGCCTTCATCGTGGTGATCAATATCCCGCTCTCCCTGCTGGCCGCCGCCTTCGGCCTGTGGATCAGCGGGCAAAACATCCATCTCATGACACTCGGCGGCCTGGCGCTCGCCGTGGGCATCCTGGTCGATGAGGCCACCGTGACCGTGGAAAACATCCACACGCACCTCGCACGCGGAAAGACGCTGGCCCGCGCCGTTTTGGATGGCACGCTGGAGACCACACTGCCGCGCCTGCTGGCCATGCTGTGCATCCTCGCGGTGTTCATTCCCGCGTTTTTCATGATCGGCGCGGCCCGGGCGCTCTTTGTGCCGCTGGCGCTCGCGGTCGGCTTTGCGATGTTTGCCTCGTTTGTGCTCTCCAGCACGCTGGTGCCGGTGCTTTCGGTGTGGTTCCTGTCCAAGAAGGCAAAACACGTGGAAGAAAAGCCCGGCATCATCGCACGCATGTACGGCGGCCTCGTGAAGGCGGCCGTCACGGCACGCTGGCTGCTCGTGCCGGCCTATCTCGGCGGCGCGGCGCTCATCGTCGTGTCGTTTGGGCCGTTTCTCGGATCGGAAATCTTCCCGCAGACGGACAGCGGCCAGTTTGCCATCCGCTTCCGCGCCCCCAGCGGCACGCAGGTGGGCATCACCGAAGGCATCGCGCAAAAAATCCTCAAGATCATCGGCGACGAGGCGCCCGTGGAGTTTTCCATCGGCATGGTGGGCGTGCATAATTCCAGCTTCCCCGTGAATCTGGTGCACCTTTGGAATGGCGGACCCGAGGAGGGCTGGCTGGCGCTTCAGCTCAAAAAGGATGCCCCGGTGGCAGTGGATGCCTTGCAGGAAAAACTGCGCGAGATCATGCGCCGCGAGCTTCCCGATGTGCGTGTGTCCTTTGAGCCGCAGGACATCGTGAGCCGCGTGATGAGCTTTGGCGCGTCAACGCCCATCGAGGTGGCCGTGAGCGGCCCCAGCCTCCCCGCCAGCAAGGAACACGCGGAGAAGCTCCTCGCGAAGCTGAACGAGCTGCCTTTCCTGCGTGACGCGCAGATCGCGCAGACGCTCGATGCGCCGACGGTGAATGTGCAAATCGACCGCGAACGCGCCGGCCTCCTCGGCGTGAATGTGGAGGACGTCACACGCAGCCTCGTGGCCGCCACCACCTCCAGCCGCTTCACGCAGCCGGTCTTTTGGGCCGATCCCGGCACCGGCATCAGCTTCAATGTGCAGGTGCAGATCCCTGAGGAGCGCACCACCAGCATCGAAGACCTGGGCAACATCCCGGTGAAATCAGCCAGCGGCGGCACCGTGCTGCTGCGCACCATCGCCAAGCTCGAACCCGGCACCGCCGTGGGCACTTACGAGCGCTACAACATGGTGCGCATCGCCAGCATCACCGCGAACATTCATGACATCGACTTTGGCAGCGCCATCAAGGCCGTACGCAAAGCCATCGCCGAGGTCGGCCCCGCCCCTGATGGCAAGACGAAGGTGGACCTCCGGGGCCAGGTGGTGCCTTTCAACCAGCTTTACGAGGGCTTCAGCAGCGGCCTCGTGATCGCCATCCTGGTGATCTTCCTGCTCCTGTGCGCCAATTTCCAGTCGCTGCGCCTCGCCATCGTCGTCATCTCCACCATGCCCGCGGTCATCGCCGGCGTGGTGCTCGCGCTCTTCTTTACCGGCACCACGATCAACATCCAGTCGGCGATGGGAGCGATCATGGCCGTCGGTGTGGCCGTGGCGAACGCGATCCTTCTCGTGACCTTCGCCGATCGTGCCCGTCTGGCGAAGCAAGGCGACCGCCGCGCCGCCGCGATCGAGGGGGCGGTGAGCCGTCTGCGCCCCATCCTGATGACCAGCTTTGCCATGATCGCCGGCATGATGCCGCTCGCGCTCGGTGCCGGCCAGACCGCGCCGCTCGGTCGCGCCGTGGTGGGCGGGCTCGCCCTCGCCACCGTGGCCACGCTCTTTTTTCTCCCGGCCGTCTTCGCCCTCCTCGCCAGCAAGAAGGCCACCTCCGCCTCGCTCGATCCCGATGACGAGCTAAGCGCCCTCTTTGAACCCCGCTGATCCTCTCTCTGCCATGAAGCACCTTCTTCTCCTCTGCCTCCTCACCACGAGCGTGCTCGCGCTCGAACTGCCGGTCATCCGGCCGCAGAAAGGCACCATTCACCGCTGGGTCTCGCTGCCTGCCACCTTTGCCCCGTGGCAGCAGGTCGCGCTCAAGGCCCGCGTGGCCGGCTACATCCAAAAAATCACCGTGGACAAGGGCGATGCCGTCACGGCGGGCCAGAAGCTCATCGAAATCGAAGTCCCCGAGCTGCAAGCCGACCTCATCAAGCACCGCGCCGAGGTCGCCGCGGCCGAGATCGAGGTGAAACGCCTCCACGAGGCCCGCGCAAAGTCACCCGACCTCGTTTTGCCGCAGTCCGTCGATGACGCCGAGGCCAAACTGGCCATCGCCAAGGCCGGCATGGAGCGCACGAACGCGCTGATCGAGCTCGCCCAGATCAAGGCACCCTTCGAAGGCATCATCACCGAACGTCGCGTGGATCCAGGCGCCTTCGCCGCCGCGGGTGGCGAGACGCTCCTGCAGATCACCGATGCCAGCACGCTGCGCCTGCAGGTGCCCGTCATCGAGGTCGAGACCTCCTTCCTCAAGAACGGACTGCAAGTGGAGGCCAAGGTGGACGCTCTCAGCGGCTCCACGGTCAAAGCCACGCTCAGCCGCATCACCGGCACCCTCGATCCGGCCACCCGCACGATGCTCATCGAGGCCGATTTCAAAAACGACGATGGCAGGCTCCGCCCGGGCATGTTCGCCACCGCCCGCATCGCGCTGGAGCAGCATGACAATGCCACCCTCATCCCCGTGGCCGCGCTGGTGAAGGAAAAGGCCAACAGCTTTGTCTTCAAGCACGTGGACGGCAAAGCCATGAAAACCGCCGTCAAACCCGCCTTCAACGACGGCGTGAACGTCGAAGTGCCTGAACTGAAGGCGGATGATGTGCTGCTGGTGCCGGGAACGACAGCACTGACCGATAAACAGGCGGTCACGGCCAAACAATGACGAAACCAGAATGAGGAATGACGAATTAAGCCCGAAATCCGAAACCCGAATTCAACCAGTCCACGCCATGCCCTTCGTCATTCGAGCTTCATCATTCATTCGTCATTCGCCATTCTGGTTTCGTCATTCCGCGGCGTCACTGACTTTCATCCTCACCACCGTCCTCGCCGCCGCGGCCCCTGTTCATGTCGATCTGCCGACCGTCATGATGCTCGCGGGGGCGAACAACGACGAGATCCAGCTCGCGAAAACCAAGCACACGGAGGTGCTCGCCGAGTCAAAGCTGGCCTGGCAGCGGTTTTGGCCGTCATTGACGCTGGGGGCGGGTTATCGCCGCACGGATGGCAATGTGCAGGACATTGCGGGCGCGGTGTTTGATGTCAGTAAGCAGCAGTACACCATCGGGCCGAATCTCATGATCGATTGGTCGCCGGGGGACATGTATTACGCGGCGCTGGCAGCCAAACAGCGGGCGTTGGCCGCCGAGCAACTCGCCGAGAAAACGCGACGCGACATCGTGATGCAAGCGACGGGCCGCTACTACGATCTTTTGGCCGCGGAGGCCTCGCTGGCGATCATCGAGGACGATCTGCGGCTCACGCAAGATTACGAAAAGCAGATCGGCGGCGCGGTGGATGCGGGGACGGCGTTCCGTGCCGACTTGCTGCGCGTGAAGACGCAAGTCAGCCGCGAAAAGCTCGCCATCCGACAGCATCAGGAGAAGCGCGACCTCGCGGCTGCGGCGCTCGCGGAGACACTGCGCTTGCCTGCGGACAGTGCGCTTCGCCCTGCAAAGGCCGATCTCGTGCCGGTGCGTTTGCTGGATCGCAAACTTGGTGTCGCCACGCTCCTCTCACAGGCTGCGCAGCATCGTCCGGAGATGAAAGCAGCGGGTGCGGTGAATCAGGCCGCAGTTTTGGAAAAAGACCGCGCCCGCGTGGCTCCGATGATCCCGAACGTGCAGGCCGGTTACGGCTTCGGCGGCCTCGGTGGCGGCTTCAATGGCGACGTGAGTAACTTCGACGACACGCAGAACATGTACATCGGTCTCGGCTGGAAAATCGGCCCCGGTGGCCTCTTTGACAAACAGCGCCAGATCATCGCCGGAGCGCAGGAGGAAGCCACCAAGCACCAGGCCGGCCAGATCAAGGCCGCCATCGGCCGCGAAGTCGTGGAGGCTGCTGCGAAGGCGCAAAGCGCCCACGACCAGATTTCCATCAATGACGAAGCCGTCACCGCAGCCGAGGAAATGGTCAAACTCGCCAAAGAACGCCAGGCGAGCCAGCTCGGCGTGGTTTTGGAGTATCTGCTGGCTCGTGAGGAACTCACGCGGGCCCGTCAAAGCCGCGTGCAGGCCGTGGCAGCCTTCAACAAGGCTCAGCACGAGCTGAAGCGTGCGGTGGGGCGCTGATCAAAACGCGTTCACGCTCACTTCGAGATACGCGAAATCGGTATCGCCGCTGCGGATCTGGCTCTCGACGAAGCCGCCGGGCAGGAAGCGGGTATAACCGAGGGTGGTTTCGAGTTTCTTGGTAATCTGCCAGCGGGCGCGGATGTCGAACTCGTGGCCGACGCTCGTGCCGCTGGAGCCGGTGCGATCACGGGCGTTGTTTTCGGAGGCGAGGCGATCCGTGGCGCTATCGAGCCAGTACCAACTGTAGCCGAAGTCGATGCGCAAATTCTTCATTGGCGTGAGCTCCACGCGCAGCTTCGGAGCGCGGATGTTTTCATACACAATGTAGTCATTGGCCGACCAAGGACGCCCGAAGCCGAAGAAGCGCTCGAAGCGGTTGTCGGTGTTGTCATTCGGATCGCGGTCGCCGGTGGCTTGACCGTAAAAGAGGCTCAACCGGGGCTTCCAGGGATGTGAAAGCGTGTAGCCGATCTCGGCGGTTGCAGCCCAGGCACGCACGTTGCGTGAGCCGTTGCGACCAAACTGGTTGGTGTAGCTCACATCGTAGTCGAAACCGCTGCCGCTGACCTTGCCGTAGGCTCGCAGGCCGGGCGAATGCACGAGACGCTCGGCCACACCAGCGTAGGCGCTTTGGCTCAACGCGAGGTAGTAGGGCTCCAGCGTCATCTTTTCTCCCCAGCCACGCCATTGGCCGATGGCGGCATACACCCACTGCTGCTCCACCGGGCGATCCCATTCATATATGGAGCGGTTCAGCGGTTGGACGGCGAGGAGATCGAGCTGCCAGTCGTTCGACTGCTGGCCGATGAGGCCATGAAAACCTTGGAAGGTGTTCGCGGTGTTGCGCCACTGGTTGTTGCCAATGAGGCGGCGGTCGAGGAACTCGAAGTTGTGAATGCCATAGCGCAGGCCAAGGGGCCGAGGATTGCCAGAGCCATCGCGTGGCAGGAGATCTTTGAAGTGAAGCTCGGCGTAGAGGCGGATGAACTCGAACTCATTCACATCGCGACTGTCCCGCGAATAGCGGCTATGGTAGCGACGCGAGTCCTGCATCTCCACGGCAAAACGAAAGGGATCGATCACATCATGGATGCCGATGTAAGCCCGCGTGCGATGCAGGAAGGGATCGTCGAGACCCGCCTGCAAGCGGCGGAGGTCGTCGTCGCGGTATTCGTAGCGAAAGCGGTAGTCGAGGCCGAGGTCGAGCCACGCGGCGTTCTTGAGAAAGTCGATCTCAGTGTCTGGCGCATGGCGGGCATACTTCGGCGGATCAGGGTCACGCGTGGTGCTGTAGCCCTGCGCGAAGAGCGAAGGGCTGAAAGCAAAGAGGCAGAAGATGAGCCTGAGGGCGGGGCGCATGCGGCGGGTCATCTGAACGACAAATCGCAGCCTGTCACCCTCATGGGTTGCAAAAAACGCGGATGCGTGTCGTTTTGCGCCCCTTCCACCGCATGAAACTCCTGCTCCCCATCCTCCTCCTTGCCGCCGTGTCCGCCCGTGCCGCCGATTCCAAGGCCAAAGCCGACGAAAAGCCCTCGCCCATCGGCTACAGTGACACGCCGGTGATCCCAGGCTCGCAGTGGAAGGTGCATGACATTGATCGTCCGCGTCCCGCGGCTGTGGCTCCGGGCAAAGAGAATGCCTTGCCGCCCTCCGACGCCATCGTGATCTTTGACGGCACCAACTCCGATGCTCTCCAAGCGAAGGAAAAAGACGCCAAGGGCAAGGAAACCGGCAAGATCATCCCCTGCCCCTGGAAGATCGACAGCGGCGTGCTCATGATCGCTGGCGGCGATTGCTGGACGAAGCAGGAATTCGGAAGCTGCCAGCTCCACCTCGAATGGATGAGCGAGCCGCACACGAAGGGCAATTCGCAGAAGAAAGGCAATGCCGGTGTGTTCTTCATGGATCGCTACGAGTCCCAGATGCTCGACTGTGACAACAACCCCACCTACGCCGACGGCATGACCGGCGGCATTTACGGCCAGACACCTCCGCTCGTGAATGCCGTGCGTCCCGCCGGCCAATGGCAGGTCTATGACATCATCTTCACCGCTCCGAAGCTCGAAAATGGCAAGGTCGTCGAGCCCGCCTACATCACCACCTTCGTGAACGGTATCTGCGTGCAGAACCACACGAAGATCATGGGCCCCACGAAGCACAAGAACATCACCGATTACTCCGGCGAGTTCCCCGAGAAGGCTCCCATCCGCATCCAGGACCACAAAAACGAGCCCCCCGTGCGCCTGCGCAATGTGTGGATTCGTCCGATGTGATCCGCTCGGCCTTCGAGTAAGCCTCAATGAGGCACCAACGGCAGAGTTTGCGATTCTTTTGCCGACTCTGCGCCCCTGCCCGAAACCCGCCCGGATTGCGCCTTGCACCCCGCCCGGTGCCTCCTACTATCGCGCCTCCTTCCCCCAAAAACACCCGCATGAGCAAGCACGTCAAATTGTACATCCCCGGCCCCGTCGAAGTCAGCGCTGATACCTACGCCGCCATGGC
>CALSBJ010000101.1:0-18501 GCA_943373155.1 Akkermansia muciniphila
CTACGGCGTCAAAATTCCCTTCCGCAGCCCCGAGTACAAGAGTGTCGAAATCCAGGGCAACAAAGCCATCGTCACCCTCGATACCTTTGGCAGCATGCTTTACACCTTCGACGTGCAGGAAGTGAAAGGCCTCGCTGTCTGCGGGGAGGACAAAAAATGGGTCTGGGCCACCGGCAAGCTCCTCGGAGCCGACAAGATCGAAGTCACCGCCCCGGGCATCGCCAAGCCCGTCGCCGTGCGCTACGCTTGGAGTGACAATCCGGTGTGCAATCTTTTCAGCAAAGAGGGCCTGCCCGTCACGCCCTTCCGCACGGATGACTTCCCGATGATCACGAAGCCCGCCGCTCCGGCGAAGTGAGCCTGGTTTGGCCTCGAATCAGCGAATTTTGAAATCAACGCCCGCAGTTCGAACTGCGGGCGTTTTAGCTTCCCGCATTAATTCGTGACAAAAGAGGGGCCGCTGCTAGTCTCGCCGTCCCGTTTTTCAAAAAAACCGTCACGTCCTTCCCTTCCATTAGTTTTTCCGCACCGGTAATCGTCTGAATCGCATGAAGCTCCCCCTTCGCGTCACGCTCGCCTCCCTCGCCGCCTGTGTCTCCGTCATGGGACAGGCCCCCACGACCCCTCCTGCTGCCCCCGGTGCTCCTCCCGCCGCGCCCGGAGCACCTCCAGCAGCCCCTGCTGCGGGCGGAGCTCTGAACATCGCCCAGGAAACGGAAGCGCTCATGAATGAGGCGGTGAAGCTCTTCACCGAGGCCAAGTATCAGGAGGCTCTCGCCAAGATCGCGCAGGCGGAGAAGAATCTGAACAACAAGCCCTTCGAAGGCATTCTCTACGCCAAGGGCGCGTGCTTCTTCAACTTGGAGGACTTCCCGAAGGCCATCGAATCCCTCGAACTCTATGTGAAGGAGTTTCCAGAAGGCGGCAGCATCACCGATGTGCGCATGGCCTTGGGTCGTGCGTATTTGAAGTCCAAAGAGGGAGAAAAAGGTGTGGCCGTGCTAAAAGAGGTCGTGAGCAAGTCTCCCGAGAAGAAAGCCGAGGCCGGCCTGATCATCGCGGATCATTACAAGGCGGAAAATAAGACGGAAGAGGCCCTCCAGATCCTCTCTGCCGTTCTTGCCGATGGCGTGCGCAGCCCAGAATCCATCCAGGCGGCCATGATGGCCTCCCAGCTCTACGTGGCAGGCGGCAAGCTCGATGAAGCCGGCGCCCTCATGGACAAGGTGCGGAACTTTGCCTCCGGTGGCGACAACATCGCCCAGATGAACAACATCTACCTCCAACTGGGCGACTCGATGATGGAGAAAAAGGCCTTCCAGGACGCTCTGAACGCCTACCAGCTCGTCCGCCGCAAGAGCGAGATCTCCCGCATCCAGAAGGAACAGATCGCCAAGATCGAAGCGCGGCTCAAAGTCTCCAAAGGGGATCAAAAAACCGAACTCGAAGCGAAGCTGAAGGCCGGGCAGGAAATCCTCGCGGAGATCGAAAAGCGCACGGATTACGACGCCTCGCTCTATTACCGCCTCGGCCGCTGTTACTTCGAAATGGGCCAGCCACCCGCTGAAGGTGCCGCCGGAGACGCCAGCCGCATGTGGCAGTCCATTCTGGCCTTCACGACGATCGTGGATGAGTTCAAAGATTTCCCCCAGCGTGACCGCTGCATGTACGGCCTCATCATGGTGAACGCTGCCCTCAAGCGCATCCCGGAGGCCCGGGCGCTTTGCGAGAAATTCATCGAGAACTTCCCGGACAGCAGTGAACTGGGCCAGATTTCCGAGATGTACGGCATGCTGGCCTATCAAAACGGCGATCTTCAGGCTGCAGCGGACTCGTTTGACCGTGCCAAGGGCTTCCCCAAGGCAGACAAGGAGCGTCTGATGTATTTGAGCGGCATCGTGTTGTTTGAATTGCAGCGTTTCGAGCAGGGCCGAGCCACTTTTGACGCTCTCATGGCCGCCAACAAGGACAGCGTTTACAAGGACGAGTGCCTCTACCGCATCGCTTTGAGTTACTTCTACCAGAACGACTACAAAAACGTCATCAAGGCCTTGGAAACCTACATCAAGGAAAACCCCAAGGGGAACTACCTCTGCGATGCCAAATACCGCCTCGCCTTCATCACCTTCCAGGAGGGCAAAAAGGACAAGGCGCAGGAAATGCTCCTCAAAATCACCGAGGAGCATCCGAACGATCAAAACGTGGGCCAGGTGCATGCCCTCCTCGGCGATATTTACAACCAGAAGGCCGATTACGAGAACGCCACGAAGCAGTTCGAGTTCGCCGTGGACAAGGCGAAGACCGACGACGTGCAAAACTACGTCATGGACCAGCTCACAGACCTCTATGTGGGCCAAAACGAGTGGAAGAAGCTCGCTGGCATGTGGCAGCGTTACTACAACACGAAAAAGGACAACGAGGAACTTTCCCTCAAAGCCATCCTTTGGATCAGCCGCTCGCACATCAAGGATCAGAAGCCTGAAGAAGCCCAAAAGCTCCTCTCCGAGCACATCAAACAGCGCATCTCCAATGCCTCCAACCAGCAGGTCGAAGGCCTGATTCAGCAGCTCGTGAACGTCGTGACACCGAAACGCCGTCGCGCCGCGCCCGCCCCGGCTCCTGACCCAAATGCGAAGCCCGCCGAAACCGCCGCCGCTCCTGCCCCCACCACGCCGAAGGTGCCTGAGTATGAGCAGACCTTTGAAGAGGTGGAGAAGAAGCTTGAAGAGCTGCTCACGCCTCCCCAGGAGCTGAACAACGGCACCGCCGCCATGCGCATCCTGTTTGCCAAGACCTGGCTGGCGAAGGCCATGAAGCTGCCAGATAAGACGAGCAAGTTCTTCAACATTCTCGTCGAGGTGGCGAAGGCCGAGGACCTCAGCCCCATGCTCCTCGCCATCGTGGGCGACAACGCCCGCACCAAGGGTGATCTCGACAAGGCGACCACCTGCTACGTCCGCCTGCGTGACGTCTTCAAGAATACCGAATACTCCGACGGCGCTCCCGTGGGCCTCGCCGAGATCGAGTTCGAGAAGAACAACTACGACAAGGCGCTGGAGCTCTTCAAAGCCGCCAGCGAATACCAAGGCAGTGCCTACATTCTCCAATCCACCCAGGGCATCGCCAAGGCCTCCGCGAAGTTGAAGAAATGGGACGATGCCAAGAAGCTCTACGAGCAAATCGCCCAGACGAAAGAATGGCGCGGAGAGCCCACCGCGAACGCCCTCCGTATGCTCGGTGACATTGAGGCCGCTCAGAACAAGCACGAGGCTGCCATCGCCTATTACCAGCGTGTCTTCATCGCCCACCAGCGCTGGAAGGACGAGATGGCGAAGGCCTACCTCGGCTCCGCGAAGTCCTTCATCGCCCTCGGCAAGAAGGAAGAGGCTCGCAACACGCTCCAGGAGATGATCAACCGGGCTGACCTCAAGGAGAAGCCAGAGACCAAAGAGGCCCAGCGCCTCATCGCCACGCTCTAAACCGCCACTGAAGCCTTACTTTTGACCGTCATGCGCTCCGTTTCCCTGTTTTTCGCTGTTTGCGGCCTTCTGCTCGCCTCCGCCGGTTTCGCCCGTGCCCAGGCCATCGTCATGAAAGACGGCAGCAAGGTCTTCTCGAACGAATTCTCCCTCGAAGGAGAGAAAATCATCCGCACCATCAAGATCGGCGAGGCCACCGCCAAGAGCGAGATCCTGCGGCAGAACATCGACTCCCTCGAATGGCCTTACCCCGCTGAGCTCACGGACTCGCAGGACCTTCTCGCCAAAGGGAAAACCGAAGATGCCATCAACGTGCTGAAGAAGGGGAAGGACTTCTTCGAGAAGTTTAAGGACGTGGAGGGGAACTGGTATGTGGACATCAACTTCGCTTACATCGAGGCCCTGAACGCTGGCGGGAAGTTTGATGACGTGATTAAGCTCATGCCTTCGGCCCGCAATCTGAAGCTTACCGATGCCCAGAAGATGCGCCTGCGCATCATCCAGCTCGATATCGACCGCCAGACCTCTTCCGATTACCTGACCATCGTAGCCGAAGCGGAGAGCATTTTGAAGGAGACGGATGATTCCGCCGTCGGTGCCGCCCTTTGGAACATCATCGCTGATGTTCATGTGAAGAAGAAGGAATGGGAAAAAGCTCTTCTCGCCTACCTGCGCATCCCTGTCTTCTACGGCACGCAGATGCAGCGTGTGCCGGAGGCCGAGCTACAGGCCGCCCTCATGCTCGTGAAGATGGGCCGCTTTGAAGATGCCGCGTCCTTTTTCACCCGTCTCATCGCTTCTTACCCCGGTTCTCTTATCGCCGAGCGTGCCACGAAGGAAAAAGCCTCCATCGCCGGCATGAAGAACGAAGATCCCTCGAAGCAGACGAAGGATGAAAGCAAGGACGGCAAGAAGGATGAAAAGCCCGCCGAAGGCGGCGAGAAGCCCAAAGAGGGCACCGAGCCTGCAAAAACTCCCGAAGAGCCAAAAAAATAACTCCACATTTTCTCTCACACCCCCCATCATAACCCTCCACCTCGTTCCTCAAACATGACACGCCTCCTCCGTTCCCGTCTCGTCCCTGCCGCTCCGTTGCTCGTATTGGCGCTGGGTGTTCTCACTGGCTTCGCTTCCGCTCAGGAAGCCGCTGCGGCCGCTGATGCCCATGCTCATCCGCAGGGTGATTCCCTCATCACGCTCTTCATCCAGGGCGGCTGGGTGATGTATCCCCTCCTTGTTTGCTCCATCGCGATGGTCTGGCTCACGGTCGATACTTGGGGCCGCACGGGCGTGAAGAAGCTCGCTCCTCCAGCCCATGTGGCTCAAATGCAGGACCTCTTCCGCAGCGGTGACTACGTCGGCGCCTACCAGTTTGCGAAGAACAACAATTCCTCCTTCTGCGATGTCAGCCGCGTCTGCCTCAGCTTTGCCGGTGACGGTGAAGAAGCCGTGGAAACCGCCATGTTTGCCGAAATCAACAAGGTGAACGCCGCCATCCAGACCCGCATCAATTACCTCTCCGTGATCGGTGTGTGTACGCCGATGATCGGTCTGATCGGCACGGTGGCTGGTATGAAAGGCGCTTTCGCCGAGCTGGGCAAATCCGGCGCTTCGGACGTGGGTGCTCTCTCCGGCCACATCGGTGAGGTGCTCGTCGCTACCGCCACCGGTCTCGTGATCGCCGTGCCGGCCTTCCTCGTGTTCTACTTCCTCCGTAATCGCCTCCAGGGCGGTATGGGCGGTCTTCAAGAGTGCCTGCAGGCTCTCTTCCGCAAGATGCCTTACGAGCACCTCAAAGGTGCCCACGTCGGCGAAGAAGAATTCTATGCCGCCGTGCCAAACTGGGTCGCGGGTGGCGAGGCTGCTCCGGCTGCCGTGGCTGCTTAGTTTCTATCTGATCCCAAGGAGACGCGGTGTTCCCGCGTCTCCCTCCTGGTCAGAAATCTCACTTTTTACATCTCACCTTTAACTTCATACCACTATGGGCGGCGGCGGCGGCAATATGGAAGGGGGCGAACCGGAGTTTCAAATCGCTCCGATGATCGACGTCCTACTCGTTCTCCTCATCTTCTTCATGAGCATCACCTCCTCGCAGGTGGCGAAGATCGATAAGGAGATCACTCCTCCTGTGGCCGGTGCGGCCAAGAAGAAGGAGAAAAACCTCGCCAACGAGGGCATCATCAACGTGCGCTGGAACAACACCCGCCAGCAATCCACCCTCGTGCTCCAGGATCGTGAGTATCCGCAGACGGATGCCCTCGTGGAGCTACTCACCGATTTGAAGGCCAAAAACGCCTCCTATCGCGTCATCATCCGCGGTGACAAGGCTCTCCCGGCCGTCGAAGTCCAGAAAGTCATGGCCGTCATCGCCCAGTCCGGCATCGACGACATCTCCTTCTCCGCCCTTAACCAGTAAACTCCCGCTGCCATGTCCGCCCACGGAAAGAAGAAGAACGAAATCGAGCATGACGGAACCGCCTTGGGCTTCCAGATCGCCCCGATGATCGATGTTGTGTTCGTCATCATGCTTTTCTTCATGGTGATGGCCGGCTCCCAGAAAAAAGAGATGGAGCTCAAGAGCCAGCTCCCCGGTGTAGCCCCCGCCAGCGCCGATGCTCCCCAGGAAATGCCGGACGAGATCATCATTAAGATCGAGGAATCCGGCATCGTACTCCTCAACGAGGAAGAATTCGACAATCCCGGCCCCGCCAAGCCGGCGGCTCCCGATCTCGACAAGCTCCCCAACATGACCGCGACGCTGAAACGCCTCAAACAGGAGGCGGATAACCGCAGCGCCAAAGTCATCGTCACCATCGAGGCCGAGGAGCAGGCCAAGTACGAGCGTGTCATCGACGTGCTGAACTCCCTCGCCATCGCCCGCGTCTCCAACGTGACCTTCTCCGTCGGTAGCGATACGGGCTTCTGATCCTTTTTGCTCCGGGCAGGAAATTTCTCATCGCACCCCAAGATGCCCGCTGCCCCATGCGTGAGCATGGAATCTGAACGCTTGAATCCTCAATCAGAAATCCGTCATGAACCCTGATCCCAACCAGCAGCCACCCGCGCAGCCCGGAGCCGCTCCCTATCCGCATCCCGGTGCCACCCAGCCGATGCCTCAGGGCTACCCACAGATGCCGCCGCAGGGTTATCCTCAGATGCCTCCCGGCTATCCGCCGCACATGACTGGCCCGATGACGATGGGCTATCCGCCCGGCTACCCCATGCCGCAGGGCTACCCGCAGATGCCCCCCGGCTACCCTCAAATGCCCCAAGGTTATCCCCAGATGCCTCAGGGATACCCGCAGATGCCGCAGGGCTATCCGCAAATGCCTCCCGGCTACCCGCAGATGCCGCAAGGCTATCCGCAGATGCCCGGCATGATGCCGCCGCCCACGATGCCAATGCCGGCGGTGGCCCCACCGCCTGCTCCAGGCACCACCGCCCCACTCGCTCCGGCCCAGCCTGCCCCTGCTGCTGCGGCCCCGAAACCCGCTGCTCCAAAGCCAGCGGCTCCAGCACAGCCTACTCCAGCGGCCCCGGTCGTTGCGGCGGCGGTTCCCACCGATTCTGCTGTCGCCATAGCGACGGCTATTCCGGATGATGCCGCGCATCACCACGGTGAATTTGGCCCTGCGGAGGTCTTCCATCCCGAAGCCGTTCATCACATCGAGCCCGCGAAGCCGCAAAACGCCTTCGTGAAGATGTGGAAGAAGGTCGGCGGTGGTTCGCTCACCCTTTCGATCTTTGTCCACGCTGGCATTCTCATCGCCATGGGCCTCATCGTCGTGGCACAAAAGATGCAGGAAAAGCAGGTCGATTTCCTCCCCGGCGGCGGCACCCAGCAGGGCGCGGCGGCCAGCCAGGATCTTCAGCACAAGGTGCAGCAGAAAAAGCGCAGCAGCATCTCGAAGACGACCCCGATGAAGAAGATCGTCACCAACAGCGTGAACGCGGACATCTCTCTGCCGGAAGCCCCCCCCGATGCGCTCGATATTCCCGATGCCACCAGCATGCTCGGCGGCGGCTCGATGGGCAGCGGCGGTTTCGGCGGAGCAGGAGCCGGTGGCGGCTTTGGCAAAGGCATCGGCATGGGCGGTGCGAATGGCTTTGTGAGCCTGCCCCCTTCGATGCGCAGCCGATGCAGCACGCAGGAGCGTCTGGAAAAGCTCCGTCAAAACGGTGGTAGCCCCGAGTGCGAGCAGGCCGTGAGTGCCTCGCTCGAATGGCTCAAAGGCAAACAAAACCCCGATGGCTCCTGGGGCCGTGCGAACAAGGCCGCCTATACCGGTCTCGCTCTGTTGTGCTTCCTTGGCCGCTGCGAAACACCCGATTCGCCCTTCTACGGCGAAAACGTCACGAACGGCATCACCTACCTCATCGAACTCAGCAAGAAGAACCCCCACGGCATCATCTCCGAGACCTGGATGGGTGAAAAGGGCGGTGCAGGCACTTACGAGCACGGCATCGCCACCTACGCCCTCGGTGAAATGTACACGCTGGCCCGTCTTGGCTCCAAATCCCTCCCTGGCATGCGTGAAGCCTTCGAGAAGGGCGTGAAGGTCATCATCGACAACCAGTCCCCCAAAGGCGGCTGGGGCTACGGCGGCAAGGAAATCGTTTACAACAAGGCAGCGAACGATCTCTCCGTCGTCGGATGGCAGTTCCAGGCCGTCAAAGCCGCCAAGAACACTAAACTCAAGATCGACGGGCTCGAGTCCTGCATCAAAAAGATGATCGAATACATGGAAGGCATGCAGACGAAGGACGGCGGCTTCGGCGGCGCAGATCGCGACAAGCATTACAACCAGTGGTCCCTCACCGGCGTCGGCATTCTCGCCCTCGAAACGATGGCCAAGAACAAATCCGCCGCCACGAAGAAGGCCGTGAAGTTCATGCACGAGTTCCTCGCTGCCGAACCGCTCGATTGGAACAAGAACTGCAACCTCTACTGCTGGTACTACTACACCCAGGCCTTCTTCCAGGTCGGCGGTGAAGAGTGGAAGTTCTACAATCAGCAGTTCCTTCCGCAGATCCTCAGCGCCCAGCAGCCCGATGGCAGCTTCAAGCGTGGCCGCCCAAACTATCCTGCGGGTGATGCTGCCGATGAAATTTACCGTCAGTGCCTCTGCACGCTCCAGCTCGAAGTTTACTACCGCTACCTCAAGGTCGCCGATACCGAGGAGAAGTCCTTCTTCGACAAATAACCGCATCTGACTTCTTACTTCTCACGTCTTACCTCCTTCGGGGCGTCTCTCACCGAGACGCCCTGTTCTTTTCCCCTTCATGTCCGCCGCCGAAAACATCTACGAAACCCGCCGCCTGCTCGATGAATACCTGCTGTTTCATTACGGCACACCTGCCGAGGTGCTGCCATGGGAAAACGGTCCGCGTGAGGCGCTGAACTTCCCCGTGCGCACGGTCATGGACCTCATCGACCTTCCGCGAACGCCCTGTGAAGCCGTCGCCCTCGATCTCGGCTGCTCCGTCGGACGTTCCAGCTTCGAACTGGCCAATTTCGGCGTTCGCGTGCTCGGTATCGACTACTCACAAAGCTTCGTCGATGCCGCCGCCTTGCTCGCACGAGACGGCAACATGCCTTATGACCGCGTCGATGAAGGCAGCGCCAGAACCGCTCTCATCGCTCGTGTGCCAGACAACCTCCGCCGTGACCGCGTCATCTTCGAGCAAGGCGATGCCATGAACCTTCGCGCCGATCTTGGTGATTACGACATCGTCCACGCCGCCAATCTCCTTTGCCGCCTCACCGATCCTCTCAAGCTCATCGAGCGCCTTCCATCCCTCGTGCGCCCTGGCGGCCAGCTTTTGCTCACCACACCCTGCACTTGGCTCGAAGACTTCACCCCACGTGGAAACTGGCCCCAAGGCTCCACCCGTGAATGGCTCACCTCCCTTCTCGAACCTCACTTCGACCTCTCCAAGACCTGCGACATGCCCTTCCTCATCCGCGAGCACGCCCGCAAATACCAATGGAGCGTCGCCCTCGGCATGCGCTGGCGTCGCAAGGTGTCGTAGGACCAGTGATGCGGGCACTCCTGCCCGCACAGCTCATTGCGTCCTTGCCTCCGCAGGTCCTTTTCGCCTACGCTGAGCCTTCGCATGAAAAACGCGCTTCTTCTCGCCACCCTCCTTGCTGCCGCCGCTCAGGCGCAGACACCGAATTTCAAAGAGCAGCTCATCGATGCCGAGGTTGGTATCGGTTACGGCCTCGCCGTCGGTGATGTGAATGGCGATCAACGCACGGACATCCTCCTCGCCGATAGCAACGTCATCGTCTGGTATGAAAACCCCACCTGGAAGAAGCACCTCATCGCCGAAAAACTCACCGAGAAGGACCACGTCTGCATCGCCGCACGCGACATCAATGGCGATGGCAAATGCGAGATCGCCGTCGGCGCCGGTTGGAACCCCGGCGACACCGTGGGCAGCGGTGCCGTGTTCTATTTGATCCCTCCTGCTGATCGCACCCAGCGCTGGGAGCCCGTGCAGCTCTCTCACGAACCCACGACCCATCGCATGAAATGGGTGCGCAACCGCTCCGGACGCTACGACCTCGTCGTCGTGCCGCTCCATGGTCGTGGGAACGACAAAAACGCCGAAGGAACCGGCGTGCAGGTGCTGGCCTACCACATGCCCGAAGATCCGCGCCAAGCATGGAACACCACCCTCGTGCAGGGCACCATGCACAAGACCCACAACCTCGACATCATCCCCGCCATGGGCACCGAGGCCGAAAGCCTGCTCCTCTGCGGACGCGAAGGCGTCGTGCGCCTCGACCCCACCGACAACGGCTGGAAGGAACAGTGGATCGCCCAGCATCCGAAGGACAATCCCGATCTCCAAGGCGCGGGTGAAGTGCGCTACGGAGCCTTCGCCGGCGGTCAGCCTTATGTCGTCACCATTGAACCGATGCATGGCGACATGCTCGTACTTTACACACCACCTGCCGATGGACCCAAAAACGGCATCTGGCAGCGTCGTGTGCTTTCGAGTGATCTCGTCGATGGCCATGCCATTGCCACGCATGATTTGCTCGGCCTCAACAACCGTCAGATTGTCGTCGGTTGGCGGGCGCAGCAAAAGATCGGCAAGGTGGCCGTGAAGCTTTTCTGGACCACCAAAGAGGATGGCAACGGCTGGCAAAACGCCTTCATTGATGATGGCGGCATGGCCTGTGAAGATGCCGTGTGCGCCGATCTCGATGGCGACCGCGATCTCGAGATCATCGGCGCGGGTCGTCGTAGCAAGAATGTTAAGATTTACTGGAATCAGCGGAACCAGTGAAACGATTTTGTCTTCACTCGTTGTAGCTGCTCGCTTGCAGTGGCGCGGCTTATGCTTCTAACATCAGCCCCGCTATGAAAGCCGCACGTATTCTTCTCTCGACCGCCGCCGCTCTCATCCTGAGCCAGTGCACGATGCCGACTCGGGCATCCTTCACGTCCCTTTTCCCCAGCCAGCGTGAGGTCGTCCGTCGCCCGCTCATCGTTCAGCCCGTGCAGGCCTCCAGCTCGCCGCTTTACGTTTGGCATGGCAATGGCAGCCCAGGCCTGAGCACCGTCACCATCGACCTCAGCGAGCAGAAAGCCTACCTCTACAAAGGCGGCGAAAACCTCGGCTGGACCTACGTCGCCACCGGCCGCAGCGGCTTCAACACGCCCACCGGCACCTTCCGCATCCTCGAAAAGCAGGTCGATAAGCGCTCCAATCGCTACGGCAGCATCGTCGCCTCCAACGGAGCCGTTCTCCGCAGCAACGCCACCGCTGGCGTCCACTCCGCCCGTGGAGGCCGCTTCCAGGGAGCCAAGATGCCCTATTGGATGCGCCTCACCGGCTACGGCATCGGCATGCACGCCGGAGCCATCCCCAATCCTGGCTCCCCCGCCTCCCACGGCTGCATTCGCCTGCCCTATGACATGGCGCAGACGATCTATCAAAACGCTCCCGTTGGCACTCGCGTGACGATCATGCGCTGAACGGCTCCTGAGGGCGTTTTTGGAGTTTTGTCGTGAAGAAGCCTTGATGGGCGGGCGTTCACACGCCCCACTTCATTGCCCATGATTCGTCTCCTTCTCGCCTTCCTCACTCTCGCCGTCGCCCTTCGTGCCGCCGAGCGGCCCAACATCGTCTTCATCTTCTGCGATGACCTCGCTCTGCAGGCCATGAGCTGCTATGGCGACAAGCGCAAGCTGCTCGATACGCCGAACATGGACCGTTTGGCCAAGGAAGGCATGCGCTTTGACCGCTGCCTCGTGACGAACTCCATCTGCGGTCCCATGCGTGCCGTCATCCAGACCGGCAAGTACTCGCACGCCAACGGCTTCTACAACAACAGCAATAGCAAGTTCGACAGCAGCCAGCCCACCTTCCCGAAGGTGATGCAGAAAAGCGGTTATCAGATGGCCGTCATCGGCAAATGGCACCTCATGACCGATCCCGTGGGCTACGACTACTGGAACGTCCTCCCCGGTCAGGGCGCTTACTACAACCCGCCGATGATCGAAAACGGCAAGCCGGTGAAATACGAAGGCTACACCACCGACATCATCGGCGACCTTACGCTGAAGTGGCTGGACTCCCGTGATAAAACGAAGCCCTTCATGATGATGTGCCAGCACAAGGCCCCACACCGCGAGTGGGAACCGCCGCTCCGCCTGCTCGGCTTTGACAACGACCGCGTCTATGACGAGCCGGAGACGCTTTTCGACGCCTACAGCGGCCGCAGCAAAGCCGTAAGCGATCACGACATGGGCATTGACCGCACCTTCACCGAGCGGGATGCCAAACTCGTCATGCCCGGCAATTTGACCGCCGAACAGAAGCAGGCCTGGAATGCCTACTACGAGCCTCGCAATGCCAAATACGTTGCCGCCGCTCCCACAGGCCGTGACCTCGTGAAATGGCGCTACCAGCGCTACATGCACGACTACCTCGCCTGCGTGAAGGCGGTGGACGAAAACGTGGGCCGCGTGCTCGATTACCTCGACAAAAACGACCTCACCAAGAACACCGTTGTCATGCTGAGCAGCGATCAGGGCTTCTATTTGGGCGAACACGGCTGGTTCGACAAACGCTGGGTCTTTGAAGAGTCCGTCCGCACGCCCTTCCTCGCCCGCTGGCCCGGCGTGATCAAAGCTGGCAGCACCAACAAAGAGCTCACCAGCCTCGTCGATCTCGCCAGCACCTTCACCGACATGGCCGGTGCTCCGCCCATGGAAGGCCTGCATGGCCGCAGCCTCGTGCCCATCATGAAAGGCGAGACGCCCGCCGACTGGCGCAAATCGCACTACTACCACTACTACGAGTATCCGGTGCCGCATCGCGTGCGACCGCACTACGGCGTCATCACGGACCGCTACAAACTCATCCATTACTACAAGCCCGACGTGGACGACTGGGAACTCCTCGACCGCCAGAAAGACCCGCTGGAGACCAAGAGCTTCTACAACGACCCCGAATACGCCGACACCGTGAAGGAGCTGAAAGCCGAAATCATCCGCCTGCAGCAGCAATTCGGCGAAACCATGCCCCCACCGCGTTTCACGCACGGCAACAAGGCCTTCGACAACGAACCTCAGCCGCCTGAGCAGCCGAAGAAGAAGGGCAAAGGCAAAAAGAAGGCGGAGTGATCTGACCAGATACAAAACGCCCGGCCTGTGATCAGGCCGGGCGTTTTCATTTCAAACTCAGAAAAGGCGCTTACTTCGCGTCGCCGCTCACGCCAGTGAGGTCGCGCTTGGATTCGAGGACCTTGTCCACGAGGCCGTACTCGGCGGCTTGGGCGGCGGACATGTAGTTGTCACGGTCGGCGTCACGCTCGATCTGCTCGACGGATTTGCCGGTGTGATGAGCGAGGATGCGGTTGAGGCGCTTTTTGAGGCCAAACATGTATTCCACCGTGCGCTCCACATCGCTGGCCGTGCCGCGAGCACCACCGGAGACCTGATGGATCATGATGTCGGAATTGGGCAGGGCGTAGCGCTTGCCCTTCGTGCCGGCGGCGAGCAAAACGGCACCCATCGAGGCCACGAGGCCGATGCTGTAGGTGCACACATCGCAGGTGAGGAACTGCATCGTGTCATAGATGGCCAGGCCGGCGGTCACGCTGCCGCCGGGGCTGTTGACGTAGATGTTGATGTCCTTCTTCGGGTCCTGCATCTGGAGGAAGAGGAGCTGGGCGATGATGATGGAGGCCATCGTGTCATTCACCTCGCCGCCGAGGAAGATGATGCGGTCCTTCAGCAGGCGGGAGTAGATGTCATAGGCACGCTCGCCGCGGCCGTCCGCCTCGATGACGGTGGGGACCATGTAGGCGTTCGATGGAGCGATGATGGAGGGAAAATCGTGGCTGGTGGGGGTCATGAGGCGTGGAATCAAGAGGCGGGCAGGGGCCTTGTCAATGCAGCGGACCTTTCCGGGGTGAAAACCTCAACGTGAGGAAATGCGGGCGGCCCGCTGTTTCCGCCGAGCCATCACGTCATCACGCTTCACGCGGATCCTCGCGGCGTCTTCGGCGCGGCGTTGCACGAGGGCCTCGTTTTCGAGGATGCTGAGAGCACGGATGTAGTTGTCGTATTCCGGCAGGGAATCGGCATCCCGCTTCTGAGTGAGGGCTTTTTCAGCATCGCGGTAAATGTCACGCAGCTCGATGACGATCTTCGCAAGGCCCGGCGGATCGATGCTGGGCATGAATTCATGCGTGGAGAAGCGTTTGCGCTCCTCTTCGAGGGCGGCAGCATCCGAGCCCCGGCGGGCTTGCAAGGCCGCGTTGAAGTCGGTTTGCAGACGGGTGAGGTACTTCACCCCCAGGTCCTTGATGCTGGTGCTGTAAGTCACGTTCACCTTGCTATCGAAGGTGTCCTGAAACGTCTCTTCGAGCAGGGAGAGCCTTTGGACGGTGGGTAGTCCGGCACCAATGATCCCCGTTGGCACGGGCGTGGACACGGGCGGCGTGCTCGGAGCTGGCACGGGGATCAGCGGGGCTGGTTTTGGAGCAGGCGTCGGCGTGGTCACCGGCATGCTCGGTGGCGCTGTCGGAGGGGTGACGACGGCCACGGGCTTCTCGACCGGCTTGATGACCGGTGGAGGCGTTGGTTTGGGTGGCTCAGGGTTGAACACGGGCACGGGCGTTTCGACCGTTTTGGGCTCTTCGACGGGTGTTTCAGTCCTCGCAGGCTGATGAAGCACGGCCCAGCCGCCGCCCAGCACGATGACCGCCACGGCAATGACATACGGCAGCGAGGACGAGCGCTTCGGCAGTTCCTCGAATACCTCGTCGTGACGCACCGGCGCTCTCGGCTGGCGCTGCAAATGCACGGGCACCTTCCCACGGCCTGGCACCTCCTGGGCGGCCTGTCGCGGGATGGCGGAGCTGGATTGCTTACCGGATTCCACCAGCGGCGTGGTGAGGATCACATCGAGATCACGGCGGATTTCACCGCTGCTTTGATACCGCTCCTCGCGATCCTGCTCCAGCGCACGCCGCACGATGCGGTCAAAGCGCGGGTCCACGCCCGGCACCTTCTGCGAGGGCATCTTGAACATCCCACGCGGCAGGTCGCCGGTGAGCATCTGGTAAAGCATCACGCCCACCGCATACAGATCCGCCCGGCCATCCACCTGGATGCCGAGGATGAGTGATTCGGGGGCCACATAGTCCGGCGTGCCCATCGTCATGCCCGTTTGCGTCAGACCACGCGAGTGACCATCATCACCCGCCACTTTGGCCAGGCCGAAATCCGCCACCTTCACGCGGCCATCGCTGTCGATGAGGATGTTTGAGGGTTTGATGTCGCGATGAATGACACCCTGTTTGTGCGCATAGCCCAGCGCATCGCAAACATGCGCCGTGATGGCTAGCGCATGATCGGCGGGCAGTTTTCCATGCGCGGCGATCATCTGCTGCACGTCCGTGCCGTCGATGTACTCCATCACAAAATAGAGCTGGCCTTCGTTTGTGCGGCCGAAGTCATACACGCTCACGATGGCGGGATGGTTCAGGCGGCCCATCAGCTTCGCTTCGTTCTTGAAGCGCTCCGCGAAGGCCGGGTCCTGCTTCTCAATGACCGGCGGCAGCAGCTTGATCGCCACCGGCCGCTCGAGACTGAGCTGGATACCGCGATACACCGCGCCCATGCCACCGCGACCCACCAGTTTCTCCACCTCATACTGTGGAAGCATGCGCTGCACCTCAGCGGGGGCGGGCGGCTCCCAGCGCCAATTGCCGCCGGTAGTTCGCAGGGAGTTGTCATCGGGAGGAGGCATACGAGGCCCGAGAATGCCGAGCAGCACGGCGCCTGACAAGGAGAATGCTGTTTGGGCATTTCGACTCCGTTCAGAGGCTCGGTTTCACCGCAAAGGGGCGGAGGAGCCAAGGGCGCAGAGAGAATGAAAGATCAAAAACTCCGCGCCCTCGGCCTCTTTGCCCCTCGGCGGCAAAAATCGAACTTCAGCGACGTGGCCGCTCCGCGATTTCCTTCTCCATCACATAATCATCCATCACATAACCACTGCCGATGTCCGTGACGACATCCTCTTGGAACGTGAAGCCGCCGCGCAGATACGAGCGGATGGCGGCGGCATTGCGTTTGTTCACTCGGAGCCGCAGCCGAGTCGCGTACATCTCACGAGCACGATCCGCGATCCAGCTTAGCGCCGCTGCACCGAGGCCGCGACCCTGCATTGCGGGCTGGATGTAGAGCTTGTTGATGAAGACCACCGGCTCCTCCGGCACCTTTTCAAAGCTCACATAGCCCACCGGGCCAAAATTCTCCGCTTCGATCAGAGCGAACCACACCCCACGCATCGCCATCTCCCGTGCCATCGCCCCCAGCTCATACCAGATGCTCAGCATGTAATCGATCTGGCCGACGGGAATGATGCCCGGATAGCAGGCATGCCAGATTTCATGCGCCAGTCGCTTCACCACCGGCAGCTCGTTCGCCTCAATGCGTCGAAGGCGGATCGGCGGCGGCTTCACCGGCTCCGCGCCGAGCACGTCGCTCCACGCCGCGAGATCCGCCGGCGGCAGATGCGCGGCAATGTCCAGCCGCGAAGGCTCCACAATGCCCTCCTCGCGGATCTGCTCGTGATCACCCGGAAACTCCGCCTCCGGCAAAATCCGGCAGGCGAGAAACCAGCACGCCCAGGCCCGCCAGATGCGCAGTTCCTTGTGCCCTTCATTCATCCGCGTGGCGTAATGCTGCCAGTGACGTCGCGGATTGCCGATGAAGCGCCCCGCCGGACGGTTTTGCAGCATCCACGCGATCGCCCGATACGGCGGCTCCACCTCCTCGCATGGCACGGACATCGCCCGATTCACTAGCAGGATGCTCTTCGCCGGAAAACCATCCAGCCAAAGGCACTGCGCATACTTCAGGCAGGTCTCGACAAACGTTCGCCCCCGCTCCTTCCCCAGCGCCGCGATGTCCCCCGACGTGTACACGCGGTCGAGCGGCGGAAGATGCGGGCAGGGAGACATGGGGAGGCATTCAAGCCAGCCCGTTTTTCAACGCGAATGAAAACGAATGGGCCGCGAATCACCACGAATGGCTCAGCCTCCTCATTTGCGATCATTCGCGTGTCATTCCTGCTTGATTCGTGTTCCTGGCTTGGATCCCGGCAAATTGAGCATTGAGAAACCTCCGCTGCAAAAGAAGGATGCAGTTCATGACGCCCTCCGAACTCAAAGCCGCCCTCCGTGTGAAAGCACGCGAGCTGGGCTTTGATGACTGCCGGGTGGCGGTGGCGGCGCCGGCGGCGCATCGCGAGCTTTACGAAAAATGGATCGCCGAGGGCAAACATGGCGAAATGGCCTGGATGGCCAAAAACATCGAGCGCCGTGGCGATCCGCGTCTCGTGCTCGAAGGCGCAAAAAGCATCATCGTGCTCGCCACGAACTACTTCCAGGGCCCGAAGCCCGTCACCGACTACCGCATCGCCCGCTACGCGTGGAATGACGACTACCACGACCTCATCGAGAAGCGCCTCAAAGCCCTCGAAGACTTCCTCACCGTCCACGGCGGCACCACGCGGCGCTACGTCGATACCGGCCCGGTGCTGGAGCGGGATTTCGCCAGCGAGGCTGGGCTCGGCTGGGGTGGCAAAAGCACCATGCAGATTCACCGACAGCTCGGGACGTGGTTCTTCCTCGCCGAAGTGCTCACCACGCACGAGCTGCCGCCCGATGAGCCCGCCCGCGATCTCTGCGGCAAATGCACGCGTTGCATCGACGCCTGCCCCACGCAGGCCATCACCGGCCCGCGCACGATGGATGCCCGGCGATGCGTGTCCTATCTCACCATCGAGCACAAAGGCAGCATCCCTCTCGAGTTCCGCCAAGCCATCGGCGACCGCATCTACGGCTGCGATGACTGCCTCGACGCCTGCCCGTGGAACCGCTTCGCCCAAACCAGTCACGAAGCCGCCTTCCAGGCCCGCCAGAGCGTCTTCTCAAAACGCCTCCGCGATTTCCTCTCCCTCAGCGAAGACGACTTCCGCACCCTCTTCGCCAAATCCCCCATCAAGCGCATCAAACGCCACGCCTTCCTCCGCAACGTCTGCATCGCCCTCGGCAACACCGGCACCACTGAAGACCTTCCCGCCCTTCAACAAGCCGCTGCTGATCCGCATCCGCTCATCGCCGAGCATGCGGCGTGGGCGATTGAGGAGATCGAGGCAAAACAGCAAGAAGCATGACCGTCGTCACCGAAAAAAGTCAGCGCGGGGCCAGAAGGATTGACGATTGATGAACAACGGATTGCTGATTTACGAGGGGAAGCACCTCTGCAATCAACCATCGAATGCTCGACAATTGTCCATGAAGGCGCGGTTTGAGTTCATCTTTTCGCCTTCGGATTGTCACGAGTTGGGATGAGCCGTCACCAATCGCAGTGGTCTGCTGCCTTCTGGAGGCTGAAAGCCTCAAGGACTCCAGCCCAGGGTTGAAGTGGCGGAGCCACGAAAACCCTGGGACATACGCCAGCACGGCCCGCGCTCTGAAAGA
>CALSBJ010000102.1:0-18441 GCA_943373155.1 Akkermansia muciniphila
GCATTCCGCTGGCCGTGCTCGCGGGCCTGCTGGTGCATGTGGGCATCAATCTGGTGAATCTGCATCACATCAAAGAGCTCACGAAGCACAACGAAATCCTCATTTACTGGGCCACCGTGCTCGGTGTGACCTGCGTGAACCTCCTGGCCGGGGTCGGCATCGGCTTGGGACTGAGCGTTTTCTTCCTGCTGCGCCGACTTTCGAACACCGATGTGAAAATGGAGCAGCGTGAAGGCAAATGGCATGTGCAGATCGGCGGCACCCTCACCTTTGCTTCCGTGCCTAGGCTGAATGCAGCGCTTTCCACCATCCCCGCCGGGCATCCGGTGGACATCGACCTCGCCGTCGATTTCATCGATCACGCAGCTTTTGAGGCGCTGCACGGCTGGCGTGAAAACCACGAAAAAACCGGCGGCCACGTCGATATCGACGAAACACACGAAGAATGGTACAAGCCCGCCGAGGCTGGCACGCCGCGAAAAGGCAAGTCCCTGCCTGTGACGGCCAAGTGAGCCATACCCCCTGACGGGGGTGCATTATCCCCTCTCAAGGGGATGGGTTTTGACGGGGTGAAGGTGGTTATTGAGGGCAAGTCACTCACGCTTTCCCCACTCAATGTCGCACGCCACCGAACCCGCCCTCGTTCATCCGACTACAGCCTCGGTGGTCGATTACCACCCGCATCCGCCGAAGCGCAAGAAGCCGCTCGCGAGTGATCTGCTCATTGCGGAAAAGGCGAAGAAGCCTGCGATCTTTACGCTCGAAAATCTGCGTCGCGATGCGTTGGCCGGTACCGTCACCGGTCTGGTCGCGGTGCCACTCACGGTTGGCATCTGTTTGATGTCGGAGTATCCGATTCAGACTGGCTTGCTCACCGTGGTTTTCGCCTGCGTGATCGGTTTCGTCACCTTCCTGTTCAAGCCGGGCAACTATGTCGGCACGCCGGGTGTCGCAGCGGGCCTGGCACCCGTGCTGGCGTTTTGCGTTCACAAATTCGGCATGGAAAACATGCCCTTCCTCATTTTCTGCACCTCCATCATGCAGGCGGTCGCATGGAAGTACAATCTTCAGCGCTTCGTGATGAAGGCGATTCCGGTCTATTTGGTCGAGGGCCTGCTCGCGGGCATCGGGCTCAAGACAGCGCTCAAGTTCCTGCCATACACCTACGGCATTCTGGGCGAGACCCACGACTGGATGAGCATGGAACGGATCAAAATGATCGGGCTCTCGCTCACCACACTCATTCTCTTCCTGCATCTCTTCGGGAAGTATAAGGCCAAATTCCCTGCCGTTCCGTATGTCGCCGTGATCACCTTGGGCGTCGTCTGTGGGATCTACATGGAAGTGCCGATGCTCCACATTGAGCTTTTGCCCATCAAGCTGGCACTGCCGATTCCAGACTTCAATGTTCTGCCTCCCAAGATGCTGGTCGAGATCATCGCCTATGCGTTCATGCTTTGCTTGATCGATGTGATCGAGCAGGTGATGAGCAATGCAGCGATTGAAAAACTTGATCCGCTCGGTCGCCCGGCAAACTCCAACAATAGCCTTTTCACGATCTGGCTCGCCAATCTCGGTTCCAGCTTCTTCGGCGGCATGACGAACCTCGACGGACTTCAGGCCTCCGCCACGAATGCCCTGGCCGGTGCCGTCACCAAGGTCTCGAACCTATTCACCGCGTTGGTGCTTTCGATTTTCCTGGTCGCACCACACTGGCTGACTCACCTGCCCTATTTCGCACTCGCGGTCCTGATGGTTTTCACCGGTTGGCGAATGATCGCCGGATTGGTGCATGTCGCGTCCCATGGTCCCTACGCGCTGCTGCTAGCTTTGTTCTGCGGCCTCCTGACCTATTTCGAAGGCATCATGGAGGGCCTGCTCATTGTGCTCGCGCTACACTTGTTCATTAACTTCGTCATCTTCCGGCACGACCACATCCCGCTGCTCGATATTCTGAAAAAGTTTGCTCACAAATTTGGCGAAGACGTCGATTCGCGCAGTACGGACACCATGCTCGTGCATCGCGACCACGAGGTCGGCGGCCTGCGCTACAGCACCATCAGCCACAATGCTGCTGAGAAGAAAAATCTCACCGAATTCATCAACGACTGGGCCTTTGGCATCAATAGCCACAGTATGAGCGCCGTCGTCGGCTGCTACGACATCAATGGCCTGCTCTGGGGCACCTTCGCCAAGGAGCTGCGTGAGGGTCACCACAAGATCAAAGGCTACTTCGAGCACCTCTTCGAACTGGAAGACGTGCATGTGAAGTTCGAGAGCGGCGAGGTGCGCCAATACAAGGACATCTACATACAGTCCGGCAAATACGTCTTCACCTTCAAGCGCAAGAAGGAGCTCATCAGCGTGCCCGCCCGCTACTCCTTCGTCTGCAAAAAGGAAAAGACCGGCTGGTTCATCCTCGAGCACCACTCCTCCGAATTCCCTGCCTGATTTCACCAACGCACATCGCCTTTCCAAAAAACATCCAACAAAACCAAGTCCCATGATCCCCGCCGCCGTCATCCTCATCGTTCTCATCATCCTCAGCGCCTCCATTATCAAACAGGGGCATGTGGGAGTCGTCACCCGCTTCGGCAAATACCAGCGCCTCATGCTGCCGGGTCTCAACTTCAAGCTGCCACTGCTGGAGGGTGTCTATAAAAGCATCTCCACGCAGAACCAGTCCATCGAACTCGAATTCGAAGCCATCTCGCTCGACCAGGCCTATGTGAACTTCAAATCGCTCATCGTGTACTCCGCGCAGGACGCCGGTGAGGAGACCATCAAGAAGATCGCCTTCCGCTTCATCGACGAAAAGAGCTTCATGCAGACCCTCGTCCGCAGCGTCGAAGGCAGCATCCGCTCCTATGTGGCGAACAAAAAGCAGGCCGAAATCCTCGTCCTCCGCTCCGAAATCATCGGTGCCGTGAAGGATCACCTCGAAGAAGCGCTCAATAGCTGGGGCTTCCACCTCCTCGACCTCCAGATCAACGACATCTCCTTCGACGAAGCCATCATGCGCTCCATGTCGCAGGTCGTTTCCAGCAACAACATGAAGGCCGCCGCCGAAAACGAAGCCCAGGCCCAATACCTCATCAAAACCCGCGCCGCCGAGGCCGAAGCCCGCGCCATCCGCGTCAAAGCCGAAGCCGAGAAAGAAGCCTCCGAGCTCAAAGGTGCCGGTAACGCCCGCTTCCGCGAGCAGGTCGCTGAAGGTCTCGCCAACGCCGGCAAAACCATGCAGGCTGGCGACGTGCCTCCCGGCTTCATGCTCTTCACCATGTGGCTCGACGGCATGAAATACGTGGCCGAGCACGGCAAAGGCAACGTCATGTTCTTCGACGGCTCCAACGAAGGCATGGAGCGCACCATCAAGCAGATGCAGGCGCTCAAAACGCTCGACAAGCGCTCGCTCGAAGGCGCTGCGCATTGATGAGAGCGTTTTCAGCCACAGTACCAATCCTTCATAATCAACGCATGACCACTGCTGATAGTCTGGCTCCAAGCATCCATCAGCCATCATGACGCCCGCCTTTTTTCGCCGCTTCTTCCAGCTTCGTTCCCCATTGTCCCGAGGCGCGGCCATCATCGCCGCATTGTTCCTCGTCATTGCCTTGCTCACACGGCTGGCGCTGCTGTTTCAGGCGCGTCATGATGTGGCGTGGGATGCCTCGCTCATCGGTTCGTTTGGGTTCGGCCTGTGCTACGATCTGCTGGCCGCCAGCTATGCGCTGGTGCCGTGGTTTGTGCTCACGCTACTGCTGCCGGCGGCGCTGTGGCGTGGCAAAGCAGCGCGCTGGGTCGTGGCGGTGCTTCTTGGCCTTTACGCCGTGACGCTGATCTTCATCGGCGTGTCAGAGTGGTTCTTCTGGGACGAGTTCCAGGTGCGCTTCAATTTCATCGCGGTGGACTACTTGGTCTTCACGCAGGAGGTCATCGACAACATTCGGGAATCTTACCCCATGCCGCTGATCTTCACCGGCCTCGGGTTGGTGGGCGCGGGTGTTGTGGCGCTGCTGTGGCGGTTGGGAGCCGTGCGCTGGATCTGCCAGGGGGATGCCGCGTGGCGGCACCGCATCGCTCCCATGCTTGGCATCGCGCTTATTGTGTTCGGCGTCTCCACGACCTGCTCTGAGTCCCAGCTCCCGCGCTTTGCGGACGAGTTCAATCGGGAACTGGCCAAGAACGGCCCGTATGCCTTCTGCGCCGCGTTTTGGCAAAGCGAGATCGACTTTGAACGCTTCTACCTCAAACAAGACACCGAAGTGGCACTCGCACACGCCAAATCCTTGCTCACCCTCGCCGACACACCTGATGCGAGCCGTGATCCGCATGACCTGCGCCGCCTCATCCAGCACAGCGGACCGGAAAAACGGCACAACATCGTGCTCATCTCAGTGGAAAGCCTCAGCGCGGTTTTTTTGAAACAGTTCAGCCAGCAGGTCACCACCACGCCTGCGCTCATGCCCCGCCTGGACCGCATCGCCAATGAGGGCCTGCTGTTCAGCAATCTTTACGCCACTGGCACACGCACCGTGCGCGGCCTGGAGGCGCTCACGCTCAGCGTGCCGCCGACGCCGGGCCAGTCCATCGTGTGGCGGCCCAAAAACGCCCATCTTTTCAGCCTCGGCTCCGTCTGCCGTGAGCATGGCTACGACACCAGCTATGTCTATGGGGGCGACGCCATGTTCGACAACATGAACACCTTCTTTTCCGCCAATGGCTACCGCGTGGTGGATCGTGGCACAAAGTCCAGCCGTGACATCACCTTTCAAAACGCCTGGGGAGTGGCGGATGAGGATCTCTTCCGCTGGGCCACGCAGGAGGCGGACACCACGCATGCCTCGGGCAAGCCATTCTTCATGCATGTGATGACCGTTTCCAATCACCGCCCCTTCACCTTTCCCGCCGGACGCATCGACCTCCCGCAGGGCTCACGCGAAGCCGCTGTCAAATACACCGACTGGTGCATCGGCAGTTTCCTGGACGAAGCACGGACGAAGCCATGGTTCGCAAACACCTTGTTTGTCATCGTCGCCGACCACTGCCACGGCAGTGCCGGGCGCATGGAACTGGACGTGACGAAGTATCACATCCCCTGCGTCGTTTGGAATCCACAGCTCATCCAACCGCGTGTGTTTGACCACCTCTGCAGCCAGATTGACGTGGCCCCCACGCTCTTCGGCCTGCTGAACTGGAGCTACACCTCGCGGTTCTTCGGCCAGGACGTGCTCTCACCAGGTTACACCCCGGAGCGCGAGCGCATCTATGTCTCCAACTACCAAAAAGTGGCCCGCATTGCCGGCGGCACGCTGGCCATGCTCAAGCCAAAGCGGGAGTTCTCCCTCGGCACCGTCAATCTCACCACGGGTTCGTTCACCACCGATGTCACGGGCCGCTTGCAGTCACGCCTGGATGACACCGTGTCCCTCTACCAATCCGCATCCTGGCTCTTCCGCAACGAGCACCTGGGAGACGCCACCGGCATCCCCTGAGGCAAGGCGTATGGTACACGCGCTTCAGCGCGTTATGCAGAGCTGATTTTCATGAAAAGAACCCTGCTCATCCTCCTGGCCCTCGTCGGCAGCAGCTCCGCCGCTGATCACACCGAGTCCAACAGCAACCTCTGGCTCAACTACGTCGGCGATCATCCGCTCGGCAACAGTCCGTGGGGTCTGCATCTCGAATCACAAATTCGCAGGGCGGATTTCGGTGAGAACTGGCAGCAGCTCCTCCTGCGACCCGGCGTCAATTACACGATCAGCCCCACGCTGACCGTCAGCGCCGGTTACGCCTGGGTCGAAACGTATCCATATGGTGACATCCCCGTGGCGGCGGACTTCCCCGAGCATCGCTTGTGGGAGCAGGCCGTTGTTTCGCACAAGGCCCTCGGCCTCGACTGGACGCATCGTTTCCGCCTGGAGCAGCGCCGCATTGGCGAAGTCAACGCCGTCACAGGCGACGTCATCAACTGGCGGTACGAAAACCGCATCCGCTACATGCTGCGCACCACGATTCCGCTCAGCGATGACAAGAAGTGGTATCTCGCGCTGTGGGACGAACTCTTCTTCAACTTCGGCTCGAACGTCTCCATGAACTACTTCGACCAAAATCGCGCCTTCATCGGCCTCGGCCGTCAGTTGAACGACACCACACGACTTGAGATCGGCTTCATGGAGCAGACCGTCCAACGTCGCGGTGGCAACGTGTGGGAAAACAATCACACCATCACCGTCTGGCTCACGTCGAAGTGGCCGCTCCGGCTTTGAACCTCCCAAACCGTGCATACAGCGCCGGGAGCAGGAACAAGTTCAGCAGCGTGCTGGTCACGAGGCCGCCGAGGATCACCAGCGCCATCGGGCGCTCAATTTCATTGCCGGGGACATCGCCTTTCAGCACAAGCGGCAGCAGCGCGAGCGCGGCGGTGGCGGCGGTCATGAGGATGGGCACGAGGCGCTCCTCGCTGCCGCGCAGGATAAGAGCGAGGCCGAAGGGCTGGGCTTCTTCGATTTGCAGATGGCGGTAGTGGCTGACGAGAAGGATGCCGTTGCGCGCGGCGATGCCGAGCACGGTGACAAAGCCGACAAGCGATCCAAGCGAGAGCACGCCGCCGCCGAGCCACGCGGCCATGACGCCGCCGATGAGGGCAAAGGGCAAGGTGAGCGCAATGAGCAGGGTAAGGCGCAGGCTTTGGAAATCGGCGAGCAGCAGAGCAAGGATACCTGCAAGGCTGGCGAGCGAGAGCCACAGGAGGCGGCTCTGCGCGGTCTGACGCTCGGCCCATTCGCCGAGGATTTCGGGATGGTAGCCGCGTGCGAAGGTGAGCTTGCCCATGCGCTGCTCGATCTCGCGGGCGACATCGCCGAGGGCGCGACCGGCGACGTTGCAAGTGACGTCGATGCGGCGGGAGGCGCCTTCGCGTTTGATGGCGTTGGGCGTGGGCACGATGGCGAGGTCGGCGACATCAGCGAGGCGCACATGGCCGCCAGCGGGTGTCTCGATCAAAAGCTCGCGCAGTGTGGTGTAGTCCGCACGCACGCTGGGCTCGCTCCAGACGGTGACATCGTGGACGCGCTGTTCCTGATACACTTCGCCGACTTTTCGCCCGCTGACGAGCGTGGTAACGGCCTGGCGGACCTGCCCGGCGGTGAGCCCGTGCAACGCGGCGTTATCAGGCCGGAGTTTGACGGTGATCTGCGGGACGAGCACCTGCGGCTCGACTTTCAAGGCGCTGACGCCGGGCACGTCCTTGAGTGCTTCACCGACTTCGGCGGCATGGGCGCGGAGTTGATCAAGTTCCGGGCCGAAGATGCGCACGACGACACTGGCGCTGGCTCCGGTGAGCACTTCCTTGATGCGCTCGCGCAGGAAGGTCAGCAGGTCGCGAGTGAGGCCGGGGTAGCCATCGACGACGGCCTGAACCTTGTGAATCGTCTCGTCGTAGGGCGCGGCGGGATCGAGGCTGATCCACAGCTCAGTGAAATCAGGGCCGACGACTTCATCCGCCACCTCGGCACGGCCGATGTGCGCGCCTTGATTGCGCACGCCAGGCACTTTCATGAGATCGGTGGCAGCGGCGATGGTGATGCGCTTGCTGGCCTCGACGCTCGTGTTTGGCTTTTCGAGCCAGTGCATCAGGAAGTCACGCTCTTTGAAGCTGGGGAGAAACTCTTCTTTGAGCTGCGTGTGCCAGACCCAACCGGTGCCGGTGAATGCGAGAACGAGGATGACAAGTGCCATCCAAGGACTGCGGGCGAACACGGGAAGAATGCCGCGATAGATGGCCTTCATGCCGCGTGAGAGTAGCGCGTCCCGATGAGTGCCGGGCTTCACCTTGAGCAGCATCAAACTCAGCGCGGGCGTGAGCGTGAGCGCCACGGCGAGCGAGGCGGTGATGGCGAGGATGTAGGAAAGTGCGAGCGGCTGGAAGAAGGTGCCTGCGAGTCCCGGCAGGAAAAACACGGGCACAAAGACGAGCACGATGATGACGCTGGCATAGACGACGGCACTGCGGACTTCGAGCGAGGCATCGAGCACGACTTTGAGCTTCGGTAGCGGATTGGCGACCAGCGCGTTCTGCCTCATGCGGCGCAAAATGTTCTCCACATCAATGATGGCATCATCCACGACTTCGCCGAGGGCGATGATGAGGCCCGCGAGGATCATGGTGTTGATCGTTTCACCGCGCCAGCGCAGCAGCAGGAGGGCGATGGCGAGCGAGAGCGGGATGGCGGTGATGCTGATGATGGTGGTGCGCCAGTCGCCGAGGAACAGCGCGAGCACGACAACGACGAGCAGGCAGCCGAGCCACAGGGCCTCGGTGAGGTGATCAATCGAGAGCTGGATGAAGGTGGCGGGGCGGAAGATGGTGCTGTCGATGGTGACGCCGGGTAGCGCGGGCTGCATGTCCTCCAGCACTTTCTCGACGCCGGTGGTGACATCCAGCGTGTTCCCCCAGGGCTGCTTTTCGACGATGAGCAGGATGCCATCGCCATCATTGATGACTGCATCACCGATGAGCGGCGGATGGCCGACCTTCACTTCCGCGACATCGCCCAGACGAATGGGCGCGCCATTGCGAAACTCGACGACCGTGCGCGCAAGATCTTCTGGCGTAGTGATAAGTGCTAGCTGCGTGACGCTGAGACGGAGATTCGGTGTGTCGATAAAACCACCCGCGCTGATCACAGCGGCATCGCCTGCGGCCTTCGTGATGGCATCCAGCGTGACACCGGCAGCGCGGAGCTTCTGCGGATCGACGAGCACTTGGAACTGCTTATCCCGCTGGCCCCAGATGGCGACGTTGGCCACGCCGGACACGGACATGAGGCGCGGGCGCATGGTCCAGAGCGCGAGTTCGCTGAGCGCCATTTGATCGAGCGTCTTCGATCTGAGGCCCACTTTCAAAACACGACTCAGCGACGAATACGGTGCCATGAGCACCGGCGGCTTCACCACGGTGGGCAGGCGGTTTTGCGCAAGGTTCAGCCGCTCCTGCACGAGCTGGCGTGCTTTGAGGATGTCAGTGCCCGTGTTGAAGATCATCACCACGGACGAGAGGCCGAGCACGGACTTCGAGCGGATGGTTTTGAGAAAGGGCAGGCCGTTGAGCGAGTTTTCCAGCGGCACCGTGACGAGGGAGTCCACCTCCTCCGTGGAAAGGCCGGGCGCTTCCGTCTGCACCTCGACCAGCGGCGGTGCGAACTCGGGGAAGACATCCAGCGGCGCGTTCTTCGTGGCGTTGATGCCGACAAAGAGCAACGCCAGCGCAGCAGCCACGACGAGCACGCGCATGTTCAGCGCCCAGGAGACAATGGAGTTCAGCATGGGAGTGTGAAGGTGCGGTTACTTGCCCGTCATGAACTCCGTGCCGAACAGTTCGGCGGAACCATCGGTGACAATCTGCGTGCCTGCGGGTGGGCCGCTGGAGAGCACGGCATCAGCACCCGCGAGACGCGCGACCTGGATGCGTTTGCGCGTGTAGCTGTGCTCGCCGGTTTTCGCATAGACCCACTGGCCGCCATGGATGTCATGCAGCACGGCGTTGAAGGGAATGACGAGCGCCTCCTGTTTGCTGTCGGTGGTGGGAATCTCGACGGCGGCGCGTTCACCAGCACGCAGCGGCGTGTCGGCGGGAAGATCGTAATACCAGTCGATGGTGTTGGTCAGCGCGTTCGCCGTGGGAGGTCCAGTGACGGGCTTGGCGCTCTGCGCTTTGGACGTGGAAACAAGAGAGCGGATGCTGGCGGGAGCTTTGTCATCCAGCAGCGCGGCCTCGCCGCTGTAGATGGCGACCCGCACCCAGGCGCGTTTGGCTCCGCCCTGGCCGACGGGCGATCCCAGCAGATCACGCTGGGCTTTGGCGGTGGTCATCGCGGCTTCGGCGAGCTGAAGCGTGGCTTTGGCTTCATCGACACCGCGCACGCTGCCCGCTTCCGCGCTGAGCATCTTTTGCGCACGTTCCACGGCGATCTTCGCGGCATCCATCTGCACCTGCGCCTGCAAAATGCGACCATCGGCGGCGGCTTGCAGGTCAGCGAGACGCAGCACTTCATCCAAAGTGCCGCCGAGCACGGGCGCGACGGGTTTTCCCTCCGCCGCGAGCGGGGTGACGACCTCGCCGGAAAACAGCCGCACGGCGGGCACGGTGCGCTTCTCGACTGCGATGGTTTTGAGGCGCAACGCCTGCTCAGCCTCCGGCTTGAGCGTGAGGATGACGAGATCGCCTTCTTTTGTTATCGTGGCAGGCGCGGAGCCGCCCGCATCAGCGCCATGGAGGCGCGTGGCGAGAAGTGAGATGAGGAGAAGTCGTTTCATAAATCAGCGGAGAGGGGATTGCATGGCGTCTTCCAGCGCACCGGCGGCGGTTTGGGCTTCGATGTTGGCGGCCATGAGCGCGACTTTCGCAGCACTGGCCTCGATCTGACGGCGGGTGAGTTCCAGCGCGGAAACATTGCCCGCATCCACCATCTTCTGCGTGGTGTCAGACGCGGTGTCTGCTTCTTGCGCGAGCTGCATGGCCGTGTTGGCCTTGGCACGCGATGCTTGGTAAGCTGCGAGCGCGATGTCGAGTTCACCCTGGATGGCCGCCTGCTGCGCGAGGAAACGTTTCTCCGCCGTGGTGCGCCGGGCTTCGGCTTCCGCGATGGGGCCGCGATTTCGATTCAAAGGCAGCGCCACGTTCAAACCGAGCTGCCAGCGGTTCTGGCCGGAGTTGTAATCGTAGCCGGGGCTGATATTGATGTCGGGATACTGCCGCGCCAGCTCCAGTTTCAGCGCCGCTTCCGCCGCCGCATAGTCGGAGAGCAAGGCCATCAAATCCGCCCGACGGGTGAGCGCGAGCCTGCGGCTGTTTCCCGGCTCGGGGAGCCGATGAAAGGCCGAGAAATCCAGCTTCACCGATTGGATCGCATTCAAAGGCAGGCCGACCGCCGCTGCCAGTCGTGCCTCGCCGGTGGCTGCGATGCGCCGCGCATCTTGCAAAGCCAGCCGCGTGCGATTCAGCATGAGACGAGCCTGCGTGAGTTCAAACGGCGACACATCGCCCGCCTCCATCTGCGCGGTGAGTTTCTTGATGGCCTCGTCATGCAGCGTCTGCTCCGTTTCCAGCAGGCGGATGTTTTCGCGTGCTCCGTGCAGTTCCAGCATCGCGGCCCTTACGCGAGAACGTGCCGCCCAAGCGCGGGCGGACACACGCCACCGAGCCGCCTCGGCAGCAGCGAGTGCCTGCTCCGTGCGCTTCGATCGCTTGCCTGCCGTTTCGATGGGCACGGACATGCTAGGCCCCAGGAACCACGGCGTGAACACAGGAGCGCGGAAGCTCGCGTATTGCGGCATGAAGGTGAAAACCGGATTGGGCCGCATCTGCGCCGTCTTGATGCCCGCCGCCACTTCATCGGCCTCCGCCCGTGCCAGAGCCACATCGGGATGAAAATACGCAGCAGCGAGGGCGAGCCGATCCACTGACCACGAGCCGCCTGCTGCTTTGTTCTCAGCCAGAAAGGTCTTTAAGCCTGCATCATTCAGCGAACGCCCCGAAAAGTCCGCGCTGGTGCTTTCGGCGGCCAGCGGACGCGCTTTGAACTGCACGCAGGCAGGAAGAGCCAGGGTGACGAGAGGCAGAAGCAGGAAAGACAGTCTCATGGAGTGTGTGTGAAACGACCACTCAAGAGAAGCATCTCCAACAAACCAATAGCGGAAGGGATTATGACAGCTTTTTCATCTTTGGGACGGCAGGGCGACGAGCGTGACGACCACCTGAGTCCGACCATCTAGCAATACGTCGTAACCAATGCCACCCTGATGCGCCTCGACGATGGATTTGGCGATGCTGAGGCCGAGGCCGCTGCCTTCGGTGGCGCTGTTGTGCGCGAGGTCGCCACGGAAAAAGCGCTCGAACACACGGGCGCGGAGTTCCGCTGGCAGCGCCATGCCTGTGTTGGTGATGGTGAACACGGCATCGTCGTTTTGGCGAACCAACGACATCTCGATGCATCCGCCGCGTTCGTTGTATTTCACCGCGTTGTCCGCAAGGTTTAGCAAGAGCTGCCGAAGCCGCATTTTATCGCCAGACACGGACACGGACTGGCACTCGCCGAGCGTGACAGAAATCTCCGCACCGGAGGCAAGGATCATCGTTTCCTCGGCCAGATCGCGCACGAGTATATCCAGCGCCACGGATTCACGAGCGCTCGGCAGGAGTCCGGCGTCCGCACGAGCCAGAAAGGAAAGCTGCCCGACGATGGAGGAGAGCCGCTGCACCTCCTCCAGCAAGGACGCCGCCCGCTCCCGGTCCACCTCCGCAGCCTGCTCGTTCGTTGCCATCTGCTCCAAGGTTCCATGGATGACGGTGAGCGGCGTTTTCAGCTCATGGGAGGCATTGAGCGTGAACTCACGCGCCTGGGTAAAGGAAAGCCCGAGACGCTCCTTCATGCGGTTGAAAACAGCAGTCATGCGATCCAACTCATCGCCATTGCCACTACGAGGAACGGGGTTGGAGAGATTGGACACGTCTGTCTTTTCCAGCGCTTCGGTGAGTTCTTCGATAGGTCGCAAAGCGCGGCGCATGAGCAGTCCACCGCCGATGATCCCGAGCAGAATGGCTGGCAGACCGCCATAAAGAATGATCTCCAATGTCTCCTCCAAAGGATCATGCTTCAAAGCCGCCTCCGCGCCGCCATGCAGCGCTTCATCGCGCTGCTCATTGAACTCAAACCAGCTCCAGAAGCCCACGATCACCAGCGAAAGGCTGAGCGTGATGGAGTAATATAAGAGAATACGTCGGCGCAGAGTCATGATGGGAGTCGCAGCGCATAGCCAAGGCCGCGCACGGTTTGAATGAGGGCTTGTGGGAAGTCGCGGTCGATCTTGTCCCGCAAGCGGCGGACATATACGTCCACGAGATTCGTCCCCGGATCGAAGTCATACTCCCACACCGCGCTGATGATGTCGCGCCTGCTCACCACTCTCCCCTCGGCGCGTAGCAAGCACTCCAGCAGCAAACTCTCGCGTGCCGAAAGTTCGATGCGTTTGCCGCCTCGCCTCGTCTCGCGCGAGGACTGATCAAACGTGAGATCCGCTACTGTGAGCACGGCCGGCTTCTGCTGGCTATTCCTTCGGAGCAGCGAGCGCAGCCGCGCCATCAACTCCGACATCGCGAAAGGCTTCGGCAGATAATCATCCGCCCCCGCATCCAACCCCTCGACGCGCTGCTCCACCTCGCCACGAGCTGAGAGCATGATGACCGGAGTGGTGTGCCCTTCTGCACGCAGTTGCTTAACCAAGCTGAGGCCGTCGAGCTTTGGCAGCATGATGTCCACGAGCAGCGCATCGAAGCTCTGCTCAAGCGCCACGTTCAGCCCCGCCGCGCCATCGTGCGCGTAAACCACCTCAAAGCCCTCTTGCCGCAGCGTGCTGCCCAGCAGCGCGGCGGTTTTGCGTTCGTCTTCGATGATCAGGAGGCGCATGATATGGCATGACGATTCTGGACGGCCTGTGGTGCAAATGAAAGTGCCGTCATTTCTCCGGCAAATGGACCGGCACCACGGCCTCGATGCGCACGCCGTGGGGCTGCGCCGCAGACACGTTCAATTCGCCGCCGCATTGGCGTGCTCTCGCTCGCATGCCGACCATGCCGAGGCTGGGGGAGGTTTCGGACTCGGGATCGCCCTCGGGGAGGCCTTTGCCGTCGTCGATGATGCTCAGGCGGATGTTTTTGTCTTCGAGGGCGAGCTGGATGACGACGCGCGTGGCCTCGGCATGCCGGGCGATGTTCGTCAGCGCCTCCTGGGCGATGCGGAAGAGGTGCGTCTCGGTTTCATCGGCAAAACGGCCGGGGCAGGTCGAATCGCAGTCCACTTTGATCCGCGTGCGTTGGGCAAATTTCTCCGCCAGCCAGCGCAGACCAGCTTCGAGGCCGAAATCATCGAGAATGACGGGGCGCAGGAGTTGCGAGAGCTCGCGCACGTTGGCGATGGATTCATCGACGAGGCCCAGGCAGTCGGCGCGGAGCGAATCGAGGTCACGCGTGGCTCCTTTGGTCAGATTCGAGCGCACGGCGGCGAGCGACTGGCCGAGTTCGTCATGAAGCTCATGCGAGAAACGTCGCGCAGCCTCTTCCTGAGTTTGCAGCATGTGCCAGGAGACGCGGTTCAGCTCGTCCGACTGCCAGCGGATGCGCTGGATGCTTTTGCGGGCAAAAAAGACCGTCAAAGCGGCGCAGACAGCGGCGAGCAGAAAACTCGCGCCGAGCAGCAGCGCGGCGTCATCGCCGAGTTCCTGCGATTGGGCCTCGATCTCGCGTTCCGTGGCCGCAAGGCGATCGGAGCTGCTTTGGATGAGATCGTTCACGAGACCCACGACATGGTCGTGATGCCGAAAAAGCGATTCCAGGTCACTTCGCGGCACTGGAGCATTCGTGCCGAGCACCTTGCGAGCCTCAGCGGTGAAGGCCTTCACGCTCGATTCGAGATCCAGCCACACTTTATCCCCCGCGATCACGCGGGCCTCATCGGCGAGGCGGGAGAGCGCAGCATCGCTCTGTTCCAGATCACGCAGCAGCTTCGCGTGTTCCGGCGCGGTGGGATGAAACTCCGCCACCTGATGCAGCACCTCCGTCATCGCGTTTTCCTCCATTTGCACATCATGCACGAGCCGGGCGATGAGCAGTTGGTCACGCGCGAGCTGCGCCACGCTGCTGCGGATACGCTGGCTCTGCCGCACGGCGATGAGCCCCGCCGCGCCGAGCAGTGTCATCACGAGCAGGAAACCGAGCGCCAGCACGCGGAGCACGTTGCTTTCGGTGATGCGGAGAAAGGAGAAGCGCATGACGAAAGGTCAGTCGATGAGGCCGTTGCGGATGGCAAAGCGCACCAGCTCGCCGATGGAGTGCAAATTGAGCTTTTCCATGATGCGACCGCGATGCGCCTCGACGGTGTAAACGCTCAAATTCAGCGCGGTGGCGATTTCCTTGTTCGTTTTGCTCTCGGCGATCATTTGCAGCACCTCACGCTCACGCGGCGAAAGCAGGTCGATGGGATTGGTGACGTGTTTTCGGTAATCCTCGAGCACCGCATCACTCACCTCCGGGCTCAGCCAGCCCTTGCCCACGGCCACGGCACGCACAGCGGCGAGGAAGTCCTTTTCATCGCAATCCTTGAGCAAATAGCCCTTCGCGCCGGCCCGCAGCATCTCGCGGACATACACGCCGTCCTTTTGCATGCTCAGCGCGAGGATGCGGATCTTCGGCTGCGCCTTCGTGATCTGCCGCGCAGCTTCGATGCCATTGAGTTCCGGCATCGTCACATCCATCACCACGACATCCGGCGTGAGTTTTTCCGCCATCTCGACGGCCTCACGCCCATTCGACGCCTCGCCGACCACCTCCATGTCCCACTGAGCCGCCAGCAACGCCCGAAAGCCACTGCGCACGACGCTGTGATCATCAGCGAGGAGGAGGCGAGTGAGTTTGGCGGCCATGGGAGGAAGGTTCAACGTAGGCAGGCAGGCATGAAGAGCAAAAAAGCAGGGGAAAAATCCGCACCATGTCTCACCATGGCGTCATGACTCAGGATGAACTCAGCCTCCTCCTCCAGCAAGCGGCCTCCGCCACCCCGGCCGAGTTGCCCGCCGCCTTGGAAGGCTCCATCATGCAGCGTGTGCGCACGGACACCGGCCGCGCCCGGCGCTGGTGGATGCTCACCGGTCTCATGGTGATGCTCGCGGTGCTCGCGGGCATTACGACCGCTGCCTTCATCGGATGGTTAAAGGCCGTCCAAGATCCCATCCATGCCAAACCGCCGGCCATGCCGCTTTTCAAAGGAGGACCTCTGTGATGCACTCGCGAGCCAAATGGATGCTCGGGTCGGTTTTGATCTCCTGCGTGCTCGCGGGCCTTACCGCGTGGCGAGTCACGGACTGGACGCTGCATCGTCATGGCGAAAGCCACGCCAATGACCATGCGGAGACAGATCTGCACGCCTGGATGCACGAGCATCTCGACATCACTCCCGAGCAACATGACAAGCTCGACCCCATCGAAAAAGAGTTCGAGGAGCGTCGCGTGACGCTCAAAGCACAAATCAGCTCCGCCGGGGTGGAGCTGGCGCAGGTCATCGGCGCAGCAAAAGTCGATGAAGCACACATGAAGGCCGCGTTGGATCGCCTGAATCAAGGCCAGGCAGAGCTGCAACGGCTCACCCTGGATCATTTCTTTGCCATGAAGCGTCACCTGCGCCCGGCGCAGGCACGCAAACTCGTCGAATGGACTCATGATAGCCTCGCCCGCGAGCACTGACCTTTTGCTCCCAGCCGCGGAAGCCTCCGCCGGGCCGGACATCGAGCAGGAAAAGATCCTTGCCGCCCAGGCGGGGGATACGAGCGCGTTTGAATGGCTCGTCAGGCAGCAAGAAGCGAGGTTGCTCGGTTTTTGCCGACGCTGGCTGCGCTGCGAGGAAGATGCTCGCGAGGCCTGTCAGGATGCGTTTGTGCGAGCCTGGCAGGCGCTGCCGGAGTTTGAGAGCCGTGCGAAGTTTTCGACGTGGCTGTATCAAATCGCCCTCAATGCCTGCCGGGATCGGGCCAAGGCCAAAACGACTCGTCAACGCGACAGCACCGTGACGCTCGACGAGATGGCGGAGGCACCCGCCTGCCCGAAACCCTCCCCCGATGCCGGTGCCGAATGGCGTGGCGAGCTCGACAAGCTCCAGCGCGGCCTCGCCCTGCTGCCGGAGAAGCTCCGCGCCGCTCTCATCCTCGTGACCATGGAGGGCCTGAGCCAAAAGGAATGCGCCGACGTGCTCGGCTGCTCCATCCGCGGCGTCGAAGGCCGCGTCCACCGCGCCCGCCAGATGCTGCTGGAGTGGTGGGAGGAGGAGAAGTAGGGCGGACTATAACGGATTGGATCAAAACTCCGACTTCTTGCGGAATTCACTCTCGCTCTTGGTCAGGATCACCCATGTGGCTCCCCAGGAGCCGCTGGCTTCATCGGCGGGGTGGATGACTTGCTGGACCTCGGGAAGTTTGGCGAGGATGGCATGAACACTGGTGCGCAGGGTGCCGGTGCCTTTGCCGTGGATGATTCGCACGCGGATGATGCCGCGCTGACGGCATTCGGCGAGATACTCGGGGATGAGGCTGCCGATCTCGCTCGGGCGAAACGTGTGCAAATCGAGCTCGGGGCCGATGGGATGCTCGATGATCTCGGGGATGGTGTCGTATGGGTGCTGTGGCGTCTGCTCAATCATCGATGCTTACCTTCGTGAGAAACGATAATGTCCGGCCATTGCCCCTGCCAGCCTGATTCAGAGTCGCTGATGTGTTCGTGACCGAACTGATCGCCATGCGGGTCCATCTCATCTGCTGCCTTGAGAAGAAAGTGGGCGATTTTTCTGATGGTAGACGCTGTGCCAGTGAATGTGACCTCGCTCATTTCTTTGAGACCTTGCGAGTTCGCTGCTTTGCGAATGTAACCATACGTTTTCATAATGATGGCTCATGTGGGCCGTTTTGATGCTTTGTCTTCTGCTTTCGAAGTTTGGGCAAATTCAAGTCCACGGTCAACCACATGAGGAGGACTCGCTTTTCATACCGCCGCGAGTCGCACTTCAAAGATCGTTTGGTCATCGCCGGAGCTCAGGAGCTTCAACGAGGCGTGATTGGCGCGGGCGAATTCGGCGGCGATGTTGAGGCCGAGGCCGAAGCCGTCGGTCTGGCGGTTGTGGGCTTTGTCACCACGGAAGAAGCGTTCGAAGAGGCGAGGCTGGATCTCGGGGGGAATGGCGGCGCCGGTGTTGGTGAGGGTGAAGACGGCCTCGCCTGCCTCGCGGGCAAGGCGCAGACGCACGCTGCCGGAAGGGCGGTTGTATTTGATCGCGTTGCTGAGGAGGTTTTGGAAGACCTGGCGTAGGAGGGCGCGGTCGGCATGCACGGTAACGGCCGGTTCGATCTCGTGATGCAGGGTGAGCTCGGCGGCTTCGCAGAGGATTTCGCCATCTTCGAGGAGGCGGGAGAGATCGGCGCTGAGGTCGTAGGTTTCGGGATGCGTCGGGAGGCGACCGGCATCGGCCTGGGAAAGGAGGAGAAGGCTCTGGGTGATGGTTTTGAGCCTCGTCGCTTCCTCGAAGAGGCTGGCAAAGCGCTCGTGCTCGGCGCTTCCAGGCGGGGTGTGGCGCAGGGCGTCATCCAGGCTGGCGAGCATGATGGCGAGAGGCGTTTTCAGCTCGTGCGAGGCATCAGCGGTGAAGCGCACGGCCTGCTGGAAACTGCCTTCGAGGCGTTGCATCATCTCATTGAGCACGCCGATGAGCTGCGCGAACTCGCGGTCGTCATCGCGGCTCAAAGGGATGCGCTCGGCGAGATCGCTGGCGGTGAGACGCTGGGCGGTGGTGACGACGCGTTCGAGCGGTTTCATCGCTCGTTTGGAGGTCCACAGGGCGGCGAGAC
>CALSBJ010000103.1:0-18395 GCA_943373155.1 Akkermansia muciniphila
AACCTCTCCTCCTCCCGGATCACCCCCGGCTCACGAAAGTCCCCCTGGCGGATCTCATACCGATCCACCAATCCATTGGCCAACGCCGAGCGGCGGGCCAGGGCCACGCTCTCCGCCTGGGCCTCCACGGTCACAAACCGGGCGCCCGGACAACGCCACGCACAGATCATGCCCACCGTCCCAATGCCGCTCCCCAGATCCAAGCCCGTTTTCACCGTCGGTGCCCACGACGTCCCATACCACGCCGTCAGCGCATCATCGGTGGAGAAGCGATGGCCGTTCTCCAACTGCAAGACCCAAAAATGGCCACACAGCGCCGCACACGATTCCCCCTCGCCCGCCACCGGCACCGCTGGGGGCACCGGGCCCGGCTTCGCCCAGCCTTTGAAAACGCTTTGAACCTGATTCGTCATGGTTCCTGAGGTGGACCACCCTTGCCGGAACGGCAACTGGGAAGACGATGAGAGGGCAGTAGGCAGTAGGCAGTAGGCAGTAGGCAGTAGGCAGAGGGCAGTAGGCAGAGGGCAGAGGGCAGTAGGCAGTAGGCAGTAGGCAGAGGGCAGTGGTCAGCGATCGATTCGTCCTCGTCCTCCTACTCGAACTCGTCCTCGATCCTGATGGCCTACGGAATCCCCGGAAGACACGGAAAGCATTCTGCCGTCTCAATAGATGAGCCGCAAAAGTTCGCAAAAGCCTTCATTCGCGCTCATTCGTCTTCATTCCGGTTTCCATTCGCGTTGAAACAAGGCGTCAGAAGTCCACCGCAGAGCTTGGAAGGACGCAGAGGAAAGTGGAACAGGTTTTTAACCTATTCTTGGTTCGGGCTTTCGCTACCCGGCTACGCGACAGCCCACTGGTTGAAAGGAGCCCGGGCACTCCTGACCACTTTACGCCGCCTTCTTCGCTTCCTGCACGGCAAGGATACGCAGTACGGCCTCATTGAAGGCTTGCTTGAAGGCGTCGTCTTGGCGGAGTTGGTAGAGTTCCATGTCGGTCTTGCGTTGGGCGAGCACGGCTTGGTTGATGAGATCGGCGAGGGCGATCTCGCGGTTCTGGGGATCGGCCTTCACCACTTCGGCATAGCGGGCATGGTTGCGGACGCGTTCGACGATGTTCACCAGCTTTACGCGCTGCTCTTCAGGCGTGGCGCTCCACGCACTGAACCAGCGTTCGTTGAAGGCGGCGATGATGTCGTCGAGCGGTTCGCGTTCTTCTTCGCCGCCGTGATGGCCGCGCACGTTGGGGTTCTGCGGTTCAAGGGCCGTGGGCGAGGCATCCAGGCCGATGTGCTCGTTCAGACGGACGCGTTCGAGGGCGTAGGTGCTCAGGTCCACGCTTTCCAGCAGGGCATCCACCTCCTTGTCTTTGTCCTTCACCTTCAGCTTGGGAATGAGGAACTTCAGGAACCAATGCAGCTTCTCCCAGTTCAGGTTTTCAAAGGGGATGATGCAGGCGAGCTGGCCGTAGATCTTCACGAACTGCTTGGCCTTGATCTTGAAGTCGATCTTGTCCTCCTCGTCTTCGATGAGATCAAAGCGGGCTACGCAATGGTCGATGATCGGGTGGAGTTGTTCGGGAGGGGCTTTCTTGAAGAAGGCTTCGTTGAAGCGGTCCACGTCCTCTTGGTTATAGACCTCGGCCTCGTCGAGTTCTTCCTTGGCATCATGCAGGACGTTGATGTCGGTCGGTTCGCTCAGGCTGGTGGCGGTGTAGAAGGGATCGAAGGCGTCCTTGATCTCGGCAGCGGTGTTGTAGAAGTCGAGGATGAAAACCCACCGCTTATCCAGTTTGAAGTTGCACCGGTTTAGGCGGGAGAGCGTCTGCACGGCCAGCACGCCTTGCAGTTTCTTGTCCACATACATCGTGTGCAGCAGCGGCTCGTCGAAGCCGGTGAGGAACTTGTTCGCCACCACGAGCAGGCGATAGCCGGGCTTCTTGAGGTTCGTGCGGATGTCCTTCTCGGGGAAGCCGTTCAGGCTGTCCTCCGTGTGCTCGATGCCATCCACCACCTTCTTACCGGAGAAGGCGATGATGGGCTGGAAGTCGGCGTTGGCTTTCTCTAGCTCTTTGCGGATGGCTTGGAAGTAGCGGATGGCGCACTCGATGTTGCGCGTCACCACCATGCCGCGTGCCTGACCTTTGAGCAGCTTCGGCTTCACCACATGATCCATGAAGTGGTTCACCATCAGCGCGGCCTTGGTGCCGATGGTCTGCTTGTGGGCTTCCACATAGGCGCGGAGCTTCTTCTGCGCTTTGGCGCTCTCGAAGCGTGGGTTGTCCTCGATGGACTTCTGCACCTCGTAGTAGCTCTTGTAGGTCGTGTAGTTCGCCAGCACGTCGAGGATGAAGTCCTCCTCGATGGCCTGCTTCATGGAATACAGGTCATGCGGATCAAAGCCGGGGCCTGGGACTTTTGGCTTGCCGAACTTCTCCAGCGTCGCGGGTTTCGGCGTGGCGGTGAAGGCGAAGAAGCTGGCGTTCTTGCCCATCTTCCGTTTGCCCATGGCTTGCAGCATGAGGTCCTGCCAGTCTTCGGGTTCTTCCGCGTCCTCGGTGGCACCGATGGCTTGATTCAGCTTGTCAGCGGCCACGCCGCCCTGGCTGCTGTGTGCCTCGTCGATGATCACGGCAAAGCGCTTGTCGCTCATGTTGGCGATGCCATCGACGATGAAGGGAAACTTCTGGATCGTCGTGGTGATGAGCTTCTTGCCCTTCTCCAAGTGGCTGCGCAGGTCGGCGGCGCTGTCGGCGTGGGCGATGAGGTTCTTCACCTCGGAGAACTGCTTGATGTTGCCGTCGATCTGCTTGTCCAGCACGCGGCGATCGGTCACCACGATCACGGAGTCGAAGAGGTTCGCCTGCCCGGTGCTTTCGTAGAGCTCGATGAGCTGGTAGGCCAGCCAGGTGATGCTGTGGCTTTTGCCGGAGCCCGCGCTGTGCTGGATGAGGTAGCGACCACCCACGCCTTCCTTTTGCACCAGACGCAGGAGTTTCCGCACCACCTGGAGCTGATGGTAGCGGGGGAAGTAGAGGATGGTGCTGGTCTTCTTCGTCTCCTTGTCCACTTCTTCGACCACCTTGGCGAAGTGCTCGATGATGTTGCACAGGCTCTGCCGGGTGAGGACATCTGTCCAGAGGTAGGCCGACTTCGGACCGTCGGGGTTCGGCGGGTTGCCTTTGCCGGCTCCGTTCGGCTGGCCTTGGTTGAAGGGCAGAAAGTAAGTGCCTGCGCCATCCACCTTCGTGGTCATCCAAACCTCATCGGGATCGACGGCAAAGTGGACGAGGCAGCGGCGGAAGTGGAAGAGCGTCTCGTTCGGGTCGCGGTCCTCGCGATACTGCTTCTTCGCGTGATTCACATTCTGGCCCGTCCACGGGTTCTTGAGTTCCAGCGTCGCCAAAGACAATCCGTTGATGAAGAGCACCATGTCCACTGACTTCAGCGGATCGGCCACGGAGAAATGCACCTGCCGGGTCACGGAGAAGCGGTTGCTCTCAAACGCCGCCTTCACGTCCGGGTTCAGGTCGTTGTAGGGCAGACGGTAAAGCAGGTCGAGGTGCGCATTGTCCACCTCCAGCCCCTTCTTCAGCACGGTGAGGATGCCATCCTTCTTCAGCTTGCGGTGCAGCCGCTCCAGCACCTGCCGCTTCCAGTCCGGCTTGTGATGCAACTTCGCCAGTTCCTTCGCCTGCGTGCTTTCCAGGAATTGCCAGAGCATCACCTCATCAATCGCGAACTCCGCGTTGAAGTCGCCGGGCTTCCCGCGCTTCCAGCCATTGCCGCCGTAGTCAGGCGTCGGTTCATTCACCGCGCCGTCCTTCGCCGCCACCGTCGCGCCGCCCGTCAGGGCGCGTTCAATGCAGGCTTCCAGAGCGGCTTCGGTGGTTTGGGAGGGCATGGCTTTAAAGAGTGGGAATTGGATCGGATTTACCAACAGCTCTCAGCAACTCATTGAACTGGACTGCATCTCGGGATTTCATTTTCTTGAGGACATAGCGAGACATTCGGGTGATCTCTTCGTAGTCGATCGGTTGCATTCCTCGGTCAATTGCACCGCCCAAATGTGACAACTCGTTGACCAGGCGATCAACCAACGGCTCAACCGCAGGATCATCATCGAAAAACATCTCCATACGTCTGTTTCCATCCCCATCATTGAATGAGAACGGGAATCGGAAAAACAGATAGACCTCCAAGAATTTTCTCAGGTTGTTCCCAAAATTGTAAAAGGAATGATGTGAACTCGTAGCGTTCGTCGTGTCACAGCAAATACACAGTTGATCAAAAAGGAAATGGAACTCTGTGACATAGTTCCGCAGATAGTCGGGCATTGACTGGATGAAGCTTCCGTTCGCCTTCATCACGACCATGAACTGATCGTGATCATTCTTTGGCTTAGACAACCTCTTCAAGAACTTCAGAAAGTCGAGATTGTGTGTCGAGATAAAGAGCTGCTTGTATCGATACTGCTTCTGATTTGCGTCGTCCACGACGGGCTTCGCAAGCACACCTTCAATCAGGCCATACACAAAAAAAATGTGATTCCCGTCGAGACTCGAAATCGGATCGTCGATATAAACAATCAGGTCTTTACCGTCACTATTATCGTCTTGAAGACGGGCCACAAAATAACAGAACGCAATCAAGCTGCATTCCCCGTCGCTTAGATTGTGGGCAGCAACACCGCCGCGTTGAATCTCAAAGCGGACACCCGCATCTCCGTCAACCGCCACCAATCGAAGGCTGGAATGCCCGAAATGATGACTGAGATATTCATTAACTTTTTCCGCGCCCTTCCGTTCATCCCGCAACTGTAGCTGCAGGGCCGCAAGCTCACTTTCGACGGTCTGGACTTGCTCGAACAAACTCTCTTCTTCCACTCGCAGAGTCTGTTCCTCTGCTTGCAACGCTTCAATTCTCGCCTCCATTCCTGCGAGATCAATGTCAGCAATGAATCTTGCGACGGCGTTTCGCCGCAGCGCGAGCATGGAGGCGTCTTTATCAGCTCCCAAATTTTCAACTTGTTGATTATGCCGGTAAATCAGCTCGTTGATGCGTGAGATTGACAGATTTACTTGGGCTTCGCAGTCACTCACTTCAATCGCTGAAATTGCCGTAAACACATTTTCTTTTCTGGCTTGGAGCGCAGCGGCGACTCCATCCAGTTCAACTTTTAGCGCATTGATTGAATCTGATAGCTGCTTAGTCAGACGCTCAGCTTCAGGCTTCAAATCGGGATAAAAGCCTGAAACGACGGGCACAGGAACCTGATTTGCAGCTTCACTGGCACTCTTGATCTCTGAGAGACAACTATCAATATCACTGTCCAATTCTTCGGATTCTTGACTGAAATGAGCATCAATTCGACGCCACAGATCAGCGGGTATGTCAGCTCCGCAAAAGCCACACGAGGTCCGTTTATCGCGGTGATGCGAGATGCCGCTTTTGACCCAACTTTGCAGTAGTGCGTCATTTAGAAGTTCTTGAATCGGTTCTGTTGGCCGAATGATTCTTGTCAGAACCTGATTTGCCTCTTCGGCGATTGTTTGAAAACCACAGACTAGATCCTCCACTGAATTCAAAGGTGCCAGCGCATTTAGCTGGAGGATATTGGTGTGCCGCAACACCTCTGTGTCATCGAACACTTGAAACTGGTGTGTCCGAATCCAATCAATATCTTCGCAAATGCGATTCACATTGTAGGTGGCATGACCGTATAAGCGATTCCGCTTGATGTCCTGATTCGCTTTTCGAGTCAGTTGGGCATTTTTGTCTGAAGATGCCTGCGCTAGATCATTGGACTTTTGCTGCCTCACCAAAACCTTCTGTGCGTGATTATGACGCAGTCCATTTGAGTCAGGTGTCCCCAGGCGCTGCTGACGGTCATCAATCTGGGTCTGAACGTCGTTATTCTCCAGGCCAACGATGGCAAAAGGGGTGATATGACCTCCATCGTCGCGCAGAAAGCTCAGATTAGCGTCAACGAAGTCTTTATTGAAGACCCGAACGTGATAACCGTGAGCCCCAATTTGAGCTTGATCAAGACTACCCGAACTGGTGACTATCTCGAACCTTGGCGCGTCGTAACGAACCGGTAGAACAGCAGTTTCCATCGACCGCACCAACCGGGAAAGTGTCGTTTTGCCAGAGTAGTTCCTGCCGTAGATTATGTTGAGACGCTTAAACTCCGTGACATTGCCGTGAGCATCCCGCATCTCCGCAGCCCACACGAAGTCCTTATAGCTTCCGAAGTTTGCGATATTGATGCGTTTGATCATGGCTCAAGATACTTGGATCTTCCCCGTCACCGCGTGGGCGATGAGGGTGCTGCGGAGGGTTTGCAGGGTTTGGATTTGCCTGCTGACTGCTGCTGCAGCAGTCGCCATTTTTTCGAAACATAAAGTTGTCCAATTAACGATTTCCAGCTGCTCATTCATGGGTGGAAGAGGGACGTATGTTTGACCCAGACGCGAAAACGTCAGGTTAGCTTGGTTCAAGCTTCGCAGGGCTAGCGACCGTGCTTCGATCAGAAATAGCGCATCCCCCATCAACAGATTCAGCCATTCTGGGTCTGCGATTCCAGAGGTTCTCAAGCGAACTAAGTATGAGGCAAACGTAACGGGGTTGGAGCACGCAAAGTTCTCAGCCCGGTAGATCCCGGCTTTTCCGACGAGGTCAAAACTATTGGTTCTATTGAAGAGAATGTCCTTGTCTCGTAGGAGCAGGTGCGAAGGGCATTTATCGAGGCGATTCGCCCTATCAGGGATGACCTCCATATTCTGGATCTGCCCCATTCCCAAATAAGTATAGTTTCCCTGATCGGTCGCGGGATCGGAAAGACCGTATTCTTGTTCACGAATGCATCGTTTGAGTTGCACAAGCTTCCAATGCTTCGGAATCGGGCCGATCCAGGGGATGCCGGAGTCTTGGAGGTCGGGGTTCGGATGGAGGCCGCGGGTGACGGCGCGGTTGATGAGGATGGCCTTTTGCTCGTCCAGCAGCTCGATCTGCCGCTGCTTCTTCGCGATCAAGGCGTCGATCTGCGCCGTCTTCTCATCCAGAAAGGCGACGATGCGGTCTTGTTCGGCGCGGGGTGGGCACGGCGACTTCGCGCTGGCAAATGTGCTTCGGGAAATCGTTTTGCGTAACCCTGTGTAAAGAGGCTTCAGCGCCTTTTGTTCATCAAGGGAGAGGTAGTAATAGAATTGGTATTTCGGATTAACTTCCAGCTTCGGTTTGAAGATGGTGTAGGCACCTGTGATCATTCCTGGACACGGCGAAATGCCGACAGTCCTTGGCGTCTCATCCAAATCGAACAAACAGAAGACCAAGTCGTTCGGTTCCACTTCACTGTAGGTGTTGAACTCAGCCGGAAACTTTCCTTTCGGATTCTCCATGTCACGAGGGATCACACCATTCAGTGTCAGGGAGAGCAATTTGTATTCGTGGGCTCTTTTCCCCACCGGAACCTTCCTTTCTTCGAACAACCGGCGGTTCGGATAGATGCCCCAATGCTCCGGCACCTCGCCGAGCCATGCGACGCCGGACTCCTTGTAAGCGGGGTATTTCGGGAAGGCGGTCATGGCTCAGGGCTGGGCGAAGCGGAGGATCTGCTCCAGGAGGCCTTCGGTCTCGGTTTCGAGCTGGCGAATCTCCGCCACCACGTCCTCCAGCGGGCGGAGGGGCTGGTGCTGGTAGAAGTATTTGTTGAAGCTGATCTCGCAGCCAATGACGGTCTTGCCCTCGTCCACCCAAGCGTCCGGCACGTGCGGAAGGACTTCCTTCTGGAAGTAGGCGACGATGGCCTTCTCTGGCGGCAGCGGGCCGTCCGGTCCGGCGAGGTAGGTCATGGGGACGTTCTCGGTGTCCCGCAGCTCGCTGTCCGGTTCGTAGTGGTAGATGGTGCCGCCGTCGATCTCGGGGACGAAGACGCGGGCGGCATCGAAATCGAATTCCGGACCGATGTCGATCTGACTGATGAGATTGTAGATGGGCTTCGCCTCGGGATCGCGCCAGGAGACGGCGTCGAGGATGGCCTTCACGTCGGCGGGCTTGAGTTCGAGCTTGAGCTTCTTCACCGCCTTGCGGGTGTCTTCCGCGAAGACGTTGAAGTCGTGGCTGGTGGCCTCGCCGAGATGCTGGTGCAGCTTCTCCGCAGCGGCGAGCAGGTCGCGACGGGTGGTCCAGGTGGCGGTGTCGAGGAGCTTCTTCTTGTTCGCTGGGGTGATCTCGATCTGCTCCTTTTCCAGCCAGTGCTCGATGGCTTCCTTTTGCGTGGTGAGGAAGCCTTTCTCATACACTTTCTCGCCCCACTGCTGCCAGATCCATTCCATCTCGGTGCTGAGCGCGGGGATGAAACGCAGGGTGGCGATGCGGTCGGCGGTGTATTGGGCGGACTTCCGCAGCGGGCGCTCGACGGTGATCTTCCAGTAGCCGAACTCGTGGTTGGGGAAGACTTGGGCTTTCAGGCCTGCCGTCGAAGAACCGGCTGAAGCCGGGACTACAGAACCCTTGCCAGTGTCGGCCATCTCCAAGTAGGCCTGAGTGATCTGCTCGATGTGGGCCTGGGTGAAGGCGCAGTTCTTTTCGCCTAGGTTCTTGCGCAGCTTTTCGTAGAGCTGGGAGGCGTCGATGAGCTGCACCATGCCCTGACGTTCCTTGGCCTTGTGATTGGACAGCACCCAGATGTAGGTGGTGATGCCGGTGTTGTAGAAGATGTTGTTTGGAAGCTGGATGATGGCCTCCAGGTAGTCGTTCTCGATGAGGTAGCGGCGGATGTTGCTGGCACCGCCGCCGGCATTGCCGGTAAAAAGGGCGGAGCCGTTGTGAACGGTGGCGATGCGGGTGCCGAGCGGGCTATCGCTGAGGCGCTTCATCTTGCTGACCATCTCCATGAGGAAGAGGAGCTGGCCGTCATCCACGGCCGGCGCGGCGGAGACAGTTTCTTTGTCTCCCTTCACATTCGTCAGCGTGACCTCGAAGCGGCCGTCGATGATGACGGTCTGGCTGCCCTGTTTTTCTAGAATCTGGCCCTGATCGGTCTTCCAGCTCTTCCCATACGGGGGATTGGAGAGCATGAAGTCGAAGCGCAGGGTGCTGAACTCGTCCGTGGCGAGGGTGGAGCCGTAGCGGATGTTCTCCGGGTTGTTCCCCTTGATCATCATGTCTGACTTGCAGATGGCGTAGGTCTCGGGGTTGACCTCCTTGCCGTAGAGATACACGGCGGCGCTGGAGCGGATGAGGCCCTCGGGGTCGAGGATGTAGTCCTGTGCCTCCGTCAACATGCCGCCGGAACCGCAGGCGGGATCGTAGATGGTGATGACGGGAGGGAGCTGGTCCTTCACGGGCTCGATGAGCAGGTGGACCATGAGCTGGATGACCTCACGCGGGGTGAAGTGCTCCCCGGCTTCCTCGTTGTTCTCTTCGTTGAACTTGCGGATGAGTTCCTCGAAGACGTAGCCCATGCCGAGATTGCTGAGGCCGGGCAGCTTCTTCCCATCCGGCGCGGTGGTGTCGTTCGGGCTGAGATTGATCTCCGGGGAGACGAACTTTTCGATGACGCCGAAGAGGGCATTTGCCTCGGCCATCTTCCGAATCTGATTGGCGAGGTCGAACTTCTCGATGATCTCGCGGACGTTGTCGCTGAAGCCGTCGAGGTAGTGGGTGAGGTTGGCAACGAGCTGGGAGGGATTCCCGAGCAAGGTCTTCAGGGTGAACTTGGAGGTGTTGTAAAACACCTGCCCGGAGGCATGGCGCAGGCCATCGGGATCGAGCAGCGGGAGCTTGGCCTCCTCCTTCTGAAAGCGCACCTCCTCCAGCACGGCGGCCTTCGTGTCCTCCAGCAGGCAGTCGATGCGCCGCAGGACGAACATCGGCAGGATGACATCCCGGTATTTCCCCCGAACGAAGACATCCCGCAGGCAGTCGTCAGCAATGGACCAAATGAAGGAGACGAGCTTGTTGTGGGCAGAATGATCCATGCGGGAGATTTCCTATCCAAGCAGGGGACGACCTGAAAGGCAAGACATGGAGATTTTGCCGGGTGTGGGCCGTTTTGCGGGGTTCCAGGGGTAGGAAAGGGCCTTTCCGAGGTCGGAATGCACGATTCCGGGGTCGGATGTGGCGTTTCCGGGGTCGGATGCCGGGGTATCCAAGCTAGGGCATCGGGGCATCCTTGGGCGGAAAACGGGCTTTCCTAGCCGGGGCATCGGGTGATCCCAAGTCGGATGACGGTTGATCCAAGGACGGTTTCGGCGGTTCCGGGGGCGGATGCGGCGATTCCGGGGGTGGAATTCACGATTCCGGGAGCGGAGGGCGGGGCATCCAAAGTCGGGCCGGGCGTTTCCAGGGTCGGTTGAGGCGATTCCGGGGGCGGATGGGGTGATTCCGAGCCAGGGGGGCGGGTGATCCGGGTGAGGATGTAGCGGCATCCAAGCTAGGGTATCGGGTGGTCTGGGGGCGGAAAACGGGCCCTCGAAGGCTGGTGGGAAGGTGGTCCTGCTTGGGCCAGAACCAAGAACCATGAACCAAGAACACGGCGGCCATGCCATGCCGACCTCCGAACGACGAACCAAGAACCAAGAACCAAGAACACGGCGGCCATGCCATGCCGCCTTCCTGGGAAGTGCCGGGCGTTCATGAGGCGAACGAGGGTTGTTTCAGCGGCAAACGTGGGGCAGGCTGGGAGGGATCCCCTGCCCCATGACTGAACTTCTCCTCATCCTCCTGCTGCTCGTCTTCAACGGCCTTTTTGCCATGGCGGAGATCGCCATCGTGTCGGCGAAGAAGGCGCGGATGATGGAGCGGGCGGAAAAGGGCAGCCGCGGCGCGAAGCTGGCGCTAAAGCTAGCGGAGAACCCGGAGCGCTTCCTGAGCACGGTGCAAATTGGCATCACGCTGGTGGGCGTGCTGGCGGGGGCGTTTGGTGGGGCAAGTCTGGCGGGCTATGTGACGCCGTGGCTGAAGGAGATGCCTTTCCTGGCGGGGCATGAGGAGGAGGTGGCTTTTGGCTTGGTGGTGGCGTTCATCACCTACCTGTCGCTGATCATTGGCGAGCTGGTGCCGAAGAGTCTGGCGCTGCGAAACGCGGAGGGGATCGCCTGTGTGATGGCGGGGCCGATGGACTGGCTGTCCCGGGTGGGGCGTCCGCTGGTGTGGGTGCTGGAGCTGAGCACGCGGGCGCTGATGCGTTTCTTTGGCAAATCCGAAGCGCCGAGCGGGCCGACGACGGCGGAGGTGGAGGTGCTGCTCCGTGAAGGACTCATCACGGGCAATGTGCGCCATGAGGAGAGCGAGCTGGTGGAGGGCGTGTTTGACCTGCGGGAGCTGAAGGCGGAGGAAATCATGCGCCCGAAGCCGAAGCTGGTCTTTCTGCATGTGAACGAGACGGCGGCGAGTGCGGCGGAGGAACTGGGCGAGGGCGTGCGGCAGGTGGTGTTTCCGGTCTATGGTGAGACGCGTGATCATGTGGAGGGCATGGTGTCGCTGCGGGCCTTGTTTCTCTCCGTGGCGGCCGGGAAGACGCAAACGGTGAGCGAGCTGATGCGCGAGCCCGTTTTCGTTTCCGACAATCAACCGGCGCTGACGCTGCTGGAGGAGCTGCGTAACGCCTCCCACCACGCGGCGATGGTGACGGACGAATTCGGCATCGTGCGCGGCATGGTGACGATCGAGGATCTGGCGGAGGAGGTGGTGGGCGATCTGAAGACGAATCGCCCGGATGCCTTGAGTTCACCGCAGGTGCGTGAAATGGCTCCTGATGCCTGGCTGGCCGATGGCATGACGGAGATCGACGTGGTGAATGCGGTGATCCCCGGCTTTGAAGCGGTGGCGAATGCGGAGGACGATGCGTTTCAGACGCTGGCGGGCTTTATCATGCAGCATCTGGAGCGTCTGCCGCGTGAGGGTGAAACATTCACCGTGCGCGGCTTTGAGATCGAGATCATCGACATGGACCGCCAGCGGATCGACAAGGTGAGTGTGAGGAAGCTGGCGGTGGTGGAAGCGGCCGCGATTGCCTGAGGCCGACGTGATGCGGGCACTCCTGCCTGCCGATTTCCTGATGGCAGGAGGGGGGGGGCGAGCTCACTCCCACTCCACATGGCCGAAGATGGCCATTTTTCGCCGGGGAACATTTCGGTGGCCGTAGGCGGGCTCCAGGTGGGCCTCTTTCATTTCGCGAAGCATCGGTTCGAAGAAGAATTCGGCTTCGCCAAAGGCGGGGCGGAGCTGATCGAGCCAGGTGGCGTTTTCGTCGTAACGGGCATAGAAGGGCCGCCGCACCCAGGTGGGCTCGCGGGCCTGAATGAAGCGCAGGTTGATCACTTTTTCCCCGGCGACTTCGCTGATGCCGTCCATGATGACTTTTCCCGGTGTGGCGGACATGCTGGGGCCGCGCACGGTGCGTTCCAAGCCGGAGACGCGGCGGTAGGCGGTCTGGAAGATGTCAAAGCAGCGCACGAGCGGCACCTCGAAGTAGCCTTTGGGCCCGGTGTCACGCTCGACGAACATGTAGTAGGGCACCGCGCCGAGCCGCACCTGCGCCCGCCAGAGGTCGGCCCAGGTGTCGGCGTCGTCATTGACGTGGCGGATGAGCGGGGCCTGGCAGCGCACGACGGCTCCGGTGCTCTGGATGCGGCGCAGGGCGCTCTGCGCGGGGGCGGTGGAGAGCTCCACCGGATGGGAGGAATGGGCCATGAGCGCGAGGTGACGGCCTGCGGCACGGACTTCCTCAAAGAGGCGCAGCAGATCGTCCGCGTCGGGGTCGGTGAGGAAGCGCCAAGGCCACCACGCGGTGGACTTGGTGCCGATGCGGATGACGCTGATGTGCTCCAGCTCCGGGGAGAGTAAGGGCTCGATGTAACGGCGCAGCACGCTGGTGCGCATGATGAGGGGATCACCGCCAGTGAGGAGGACATTGCTGACCTCCGGGTGGGCGCGGAGGTAGGCGGTGAGGGACTCCGCCTGGCGGGAAGCGAATTTGAGGTCATCCAAACCGACGAACTGTGGCCAGCGGAAGCAGTAGGAGCAGTAGGTGTGGCAGGTCTGCCCGGGAGAGGGGAAGAAGAGCACGGTGTCGCGGTATTTGTGCTGCATGCCCGGCAGCGGGCGGCCGTCCAAGTAGGGGACGTTCATTTCCATCTGCCCGGCGGGGTGGGGATTGAGCCGCTGCTGGATCTGCCGGGCGAGGGCGGTGATCTCTGGCTGCGCGGCGTCTTTGATCAAGAGGTCGCGCAACGCAGCCATGTCCGCCTCGGGCAGCATGCCGGGCTGGGGAAAGGTGAGCTGAAACATCGAGTCCTCCGGCGCGCGGTCCCAGTCGATGAGGTGCTCCAGGACGTAGTCATTGACGCGAAAGGGCAGCACAGAGGCTACGGCCCGCATGTCCAGCCTCGTCTCGGCCGACAAATGGCGGAGCTGCGGGAGGCTTTCGATGTCGTCACGGGTGTAGGCTTTGTATTTGGCGGGAGCGGGGCGGGAAAGGCGGGCTGGTCGGAGCATGCAGGGCGGGATGGGGGGCTTTGAGCTTGGGAGGAAGGCGTGGGCGTTCCGAGTCCTCCCGGCGGTTGGGAGCTGGAGGAAGCATCGCCTTTGGGTAAGCCCTGCTCGGCTAGTTCCTCGCAGCCCATCAGCGGTGGCGTCGGGCGCTACAGTATCGCTGATGCTGGAGGGCTTCAGGCGCTGGCCGGTTTCATCATCCTCGCCATGCGCGGGGTGGCGACGGCAGAAGTGGTGGCTCTCTAGCAGCTTCTCATCGCCAGATAGGTCTGGCGGGCTTTTGGGGACAGCTTTTCGATCGCGTAGCGCAGCATGGTGCGTGGCATCCGGGCGGCGTGTTGATCGAGGAAGCTCAGCAGGGATTTTGCGTCGCGTTTGCCGACTTCACGGAGCATCCAGCCGCAGGCTTTGTGCATGAGATCGTGGGGATGGGACAAAAAGAGCGCGCTGAGGCGGAGGGTGTCGGCGAAGTCGCCGGCACGGATGAAGGCCTGGGTGGCGAGGACAGCGATGCGCTGCTCCCAGAGGCGGGTGGAGGCGGCGAGGGTATCGAGCACAGCGCGGTCGCGATGGAGCAACCAAGCACCGAGGATCTGCGGAGCACTGCTATCGACGAGGTCCCAGTTGTTGATCCATTTCGTGTTGGCAAGGTAGAGGCTGACGATCCGCTGCTGAGCCGCCGCCTCCTTCTTCGCTCGGCCGAATCGACGCCCGAGCACCAGCAGCGCCATCAGCCGCTCCTCATGCCATTCGGAGTGCAGCAGCTCCAAAACATCCGCCTCACTCAGCGCATCGGTGCGGGGCAGCTCCGCACGGATTTGCGGCACTTTGAGCCCGAGAAAGCAATCGCCCTCACCATACTCACCGGGCCCTGTTTTGAAAAAACGCCGGGCGATCGCCGCCTGGGAAGGAGTCGCGGCTTCGCGGAGTCTTTGACGCAGTTCGGAAAGGTTTATGAGAAGTCTGCTCATCTCCGATGATTCTGAAAACGATCAAGGCATACCCGCCACCTTCACCCGGAAGAAACGGGGTGTTTGACCGCCGACGAGGGCTGGGAAGGCCACGCGGACGACTTGATGGGTACCGTCATTGGCGAGAACTTCCGGCGTCGCGGTGCCTGGCTGCCATTGGGATAGGTCAGGGCTGAACTCGACAGTGTAAAGGAGGCCTGCGGCGGCGTGATCACTGCGGCGGATGAAGACGGCGTAAGGGCCACCTGCCTCGTTGGAGAGAACGGGCTTTCCAGTGCGGTTGAGCGTGCCATTGAAATCGAGCGGCCCGGTACCACCACCGCCGGGGTGGGTGCCAAACGCGAATTCGAGGAGGTTCGCGAGGCCATCGCCATCGGCGTCGGCACTGTCAGCGGCATTACCTGTGTTGAGCGTGGTGCCGAAGTAAAGTTCACGCCAGCTTTGCTGCGGTGTCGCCGGAGCCATGCCTGTGCCGGTGAGGGTGAGGTCGTAGGGGCTGGCGAAGGGATCATCGCTGGTGATGCGAATTGTGGCTGTCTTCACGCCGGCGCTGGTGGGCCGGAATTGCACGAGGAAGGTTTCCTCGCCGCCGCTGGTGATGCTTCCGGGGACACTGGTCACGAGGAACTGACCGGCGTGGCTCCCGAGTTTGCCGAGGCTGAGACTGCCCAATGTGGCCGCCCCCGTGTTTCGCAGCGTGAAAAGCAGGTCGGCCGCGGAACCAAGGGGGACCTCGCCGAAATCTCGCGTGCTGCCAGCGGCAATGAGTGTGGCCTCCGGTTGGCTCACGGTGAGTTGTGGCAGCGTGGCTGCGACCTGGGTGAAGGCGATGTTATCTATTCCAACGTAGTTGCTTGCTCCTCCGGGATCCACCCGGATGATGAGCGAGCGGCGTGCGGGCATTCCACTGAAGCGGTATGTGGACCCTTCGGGGTAAACCTGCTCAGGTGTTTGCTGATACAACACCTGGCGTGTGGTCCCGTCCAGCACCTGCAGGGCGAGGATGCCGACACCTCCTGGACCAAAGCCGTCCCAACAGGCCATGAGAAAGGACTCCAGCCTCACTTCGTTGCCGGGATCAGCAGTGACGCGGATTTCCCAAGGGTAATAACCGGCATAGACATTGGCGTGGTATCCCAATTGGGTAACGCCGTCAAGGTAGGTGGAGTAGTCTGACACAAAATCCACCGTCACCGCCGGTGTACCCGCAAGACGATCACCATAGGTGGAGAGGTTGGAAGCGCCGTCGAAGGTCAGAATTGAGCTCCCCGTACCGCTGCCGCTGAGCGTGAAAGCGAAAGGATTCTCGTCCAGATCGTTGCTGGCGATGAGCAGGGTGGCGGTATGGTTGCCAGCCAAGTCGGGAGCATAGTTGAGGGTGAAGGTGGCGCTTTCACCCAGCCCCAGACTGGTGCTGGCAGGAGGGGTCACTGTGAAGAAAGCCGCGTCGGGACCATCGAGGGAGAACACCAGTCCGCTGAGGGGGGAACTGCCGTCATTGCGGAGCGTAAGGGTCTCGGACCGAGGAGCAACCGGGTTGCCGATAAAGGTACGGACGGTCCCGCTGCTGAGCGCATCGGCGTTCGGGCCGAGGATGGTGATTTCCGGTGTGGCCCCCATGCCCGAGATGACGAACTCCATCGAGCCGACACTGGTCCCAAGCGTCAGCAAGGCCCGGCGGGTGGCTTGGGCGGAGGGGGTGAAAGCAAGACCGAACGTGGTGCTACCCTCTCCCGCGATGCTGGCCGCCATCCCCGAGGTGTTGAGGCTGAAATCTCCCGCGTTTTCCCCGCTGAGTGTGAGGCTCGTGAGATCCAAAGGCAGGTTACCGCTGTTGCGAAGGGTCACGGTCAGGGCCGGGCTGGTGGTGCCAGGTGACTGAGCCGCAAAGGACAGGCCAGGCACGCTTTGGACGCTCAGATGATTGGCTCCGGGACCTTTCCCGAGCACGGTGACCTTTTGCAGGGCCGCAGGCAAGGTGAGTTGGCCTTCGCTACTGCGGCCCCAGATGACGAGGCTGCCACCTTTTTTCACGGCTGCGCTGTGCTGGTAGCCCGCACTGATCTCCACCACCTCGGAAAGGCCGGCGGGCACAGTGGATTGGCCATGACTGCTCCAGCCCCAGGCCACCAAAAGCCCGCTCGCCTTCAGGGCGAGGGTGTGGCCTTCCCCGGCCGCGATGGCGGTGATGCCGGAGAGACCTGCTGGCACGCTGGTTTGCCCGGCGTTGTTGAGCCCCCAGCACACGACAGTGCCATCACTTTTCAGCGCCACGGTATGGGCATAACCCGCGGCGATGGCGGTGACGCCGGAGAGCCCGGCCGGGATCGTGGTCTGGCCATCGGCGTTCCACCCCCAGGCCACGACGGTGCCGTCGTTTTTCAGCGCCACGCTGTGCCCTTCACCCGCAGCCACGGCGATGACATCCGTGAGCCCAGCGGGCACGTTGAGCTGGTTGTTCGTATTGCGGCCCCAGGCTGTGACGGTGCCATCATTTTTCAAAGCAAGCGTATGCCAGCGACCGGCGGCGATGGCGGTGACGCCGCTCAGACCGGCGGGAATGGTCGTCTGCCCTTCGGAGTTGTTGCCCCAGGCCTGCAAGGTGCCGTCATTCAGCAGGGCGACCGTATGATTTCCCAAGGCGAGAGCTTTGACCCCGCTCAGGCCTGCCGGGACGGTCGTCTGCCCCAAGGCATTATCACCCCAAGCCAACACACCGGAGGTGTTCAAGGCATTGCCGGATGGCTGCTCAACGACAAGGATGGCGGCGGAGGGCCGACCTTCCAGGAGGATGTCGAAGGGATTTTCGTCTGAATCATTGCTGGCGATCAGCACGGCGGCCTGATGCGTCCCTGTAGCCGTGGGGGCGAAGGTGACGGTGAAGGTGGCAGTTTCGTTGAGCTCCAGCGAGGTAGTCGCTGGCTGAGTGACGCTGAAGTGAGCCGCCCCGGTGCCGGTCAGAGAGATGGCAAGGCCCGAGAGGATGGGGCTATTTTTGTTTTGGATCGTGAAGGTGCGGGTGGCGCTTTCGCCGCTGCTGGCACGAACGATCTGCCGAGCGGGGGTAGCGTCGGCGAGTTCGTCCGCCTCGCTGGTGCCGCTACCCTTGAAAACGGCGATTTCCGCTCCCACGCCGTTTGCCTGGAGCACGAACTCCTGGGTTCCGGCGCTGCTCACGATCCGCAGCAGGGCGGTGCGCGGACCAGCGGCGGCCGGAGTGAAGGTGAGGTTGAAACCGGTGCTGGCTGCCCCGGCGAGGCTGGCGGCCATGCCGGAGGTATCGAGGGCGAATTCGGCGGCGTGAGGGCCACTCAAGGTCACGCTGGAGATGCTGAGGGAGGCCTCGCCGGTGTTTCGAAGGACGAAGGGGACCGCCGGACTGGCGGCGCCGAGAGCTTGGGGGGCGAGTTCAAGCCGGGTGGCATTCACCACGGCGAGGTGATTGGCTCCCGGCCCCCGTCCGAGGGCCAGGGCCCAGCTCAGGCCGACGGGAAGGGTTTGCTGGCCTTCGGTGTTGCGCCCCCAGATGACGAGGCTGCCGTCGTTTTTCAGTGCAAGGGCATGCTGATAGCCGCTGCTGATCTCCACGACACCAGCAAGCCCGGCTGGCACGGTGGATTGGCCATGGCTGCCCCACCCCCAGGCCACGACGGTGCCATCGGCCTTCAGGGCGAGGGTGTTGCCTTCCCCGGCCGCGATGGCGGTCACGCCAGCGAGTCCAGCGGGCACGCTGGTTTGCCCGGCGTTGTTGAGCCCCCAGCACACGACAGTGCCATCACTTTTCAGCGCCACCGTATGGGCATAACCCGCGGCGATGGCGGTGACGCCGGAGAGCCCGGCCGGGATCGTGGTCTGGCCATCGGCGTTCCACCCCCAGGCCACGACGGTGCCGTCGTTTTTCAGCGCCACGCTGTGCCCTTCACCCG
>CALSBJ010000104.1:0-17609 GCA_943373155.1 Akkermansia muciniphila
AAGACAGCATCCTCTCCTTCGATGTGAAGGGCAGGCTCTTCGAGCGTCCCTTCCGCGCCGTGGGCCAGACGGACCTCACCCCCGGACTCATCGCCTACAATGTGGATGTGAGTGCCGGTCTCTTTCCGTATGAGGTTTTTGGCAAGCAACTCGGATTCACCGCTTTGAACGCGGATATCAAGGCTCGGGGCGATGATGTGGCCTTTGATGTCAAAGCCAAGGTGCTCGGCGGAGGCGTAACGATGAAAGGCTCGTTTGATACCTCCAGTTCGCCAAACCCTTACAAAGGCGAGATCCGCCTGGATGCCGTCAGCTTCCGCCAGTTTGCGCAGACCTACTCAAAAAATGATGACACCAGCGAAGGGGATCTCACCGGCCATTTGAATTTCACCGGCCGCGTGGATGACTGGCAGGCTCTCCAAGGAAGCGGCGTGCTCATCATCGTGAATGGCAATCTGCTCTCCGTGCCCATTCTCGGCCCGCTCACGCCCATCATCGGCGCCTTGCTGCCACGGCCCATCGCTGGTTACAACATCGCCAAAGAAGCCTCGTGCAATTTCACCATCGCCGATGGTCATCTCACCACGAAAGATCTCGTGGCGCTCACCAGCAGCTTCCGCGTCACCTCGCGTGGCAGTGTGGATTTCATCCGCGATGATCTCGATTTCGATGCGGAGGTGCGCATCCGCGGCCTTTTGGCTATTCCCACTTTCCTGCTCAGCGAGCTGCTCGCCTATCACGGCACCGGAACCGTGTCGAATACCAAATGGTCCCCGAAACTCCTCGGTGGAGGAAGGGGCGGCGGCAGCAATGAGGCATCACCACCTCCCGCCACGCCGCAGGAGCCCCCCAAGAAGCGCCGCTCGCTGTTTGGAAACTGACGCGGAAGGTTGAACGGATGCGCCGCGCATGCTCGTATGAGGGCACCTGCCATGAAGCCGCTTCTTTCCCTGCTCACCATCCTCGCCCTCGCCACCTTGCTGCACGCTGAAAAGATCGTCGAAGTCGTCGGCGAAGGTTTGAAGGAGCCTTTTGGAACTGAATTCGATTCGAAGGGCACGATGTACGTCGTGGAGATGGTGAGCGGAAACCGACTCTTCCGCGTCGATGACGGCGGAAAGCTCATTCACCTCGCCGGACAGGAAAAAGCAGGTTACAGCGGCGATGGCGGTCCTGCTCTCGATGCGCAGTTCAATGGTCCGCATAACCTCGCTGTGTTGCCGGATGGAAACGTCTTGATCGGCGACACCTGGAACGGCGTCGTGCGGGAGGTGGATCTCCAAACAAACACCGTGAGCACGCTGCCAGGCTTTAAAGCCACGGGTAAAAACATCAAAGGCACCGGCCCCTACTGCATCACCCTCGATTTCACCGGCACGAAGCTCTACATCGCCAATCTGCAGCAGGTGCATGTCGTCGATCTCGCCAGCGGCACCTGCTCCGTGGTGGCTGGCAACGGCAAGAAAGGCCGTCCAGAGGATGGAGCCATCGCCACCGAAGCCCCACTCGTTGATCCGCGTGCGGTGGCGGTTGATCGCCAAGGCCAGATCTACATCCTCGAACGCGGTGGTAATGCGCTGCGCGTCGTCGGCACTGATGGCAAGATCCGCACCGTGGTGAATGCCAGCGGCAAAAAAGGCGGCGATGGCGATGGAGGCCCCGCTTTGGATGCCACGATGGATGGCCCCAAACATCTTTGCGTGGACAAGGATGACACGGTGATCATCGCCGATGCCGAAAGCCATCTCGTCCGCCGCTATATCCCCGCCACCAGCAAGATCGAACGTCTCGCAGGCACTGGCAAACACGCCAAAGGCGCTCCCGGCGGCGATCCCAAGGCCTGCGCCCTTGCCCGCCCGCACGGCGTGACCATTCACCCGATCACCGGCGAGCTTTACATCACCGACAGCTACAACAACCGCGTGCTGAAGATCGTGAAGTGACTCCCGTAGGCTCGTTCGCCAGAACGAGGGCTTGGGAAACCTTCGAGAGCCAAGAGACGCCCGACTGCCGCATTCTGGCGAATGCGCCTACAGGCACCGTCGTAGGCTCGTTCGCCAGAACAAGCGCTTGGGAAGCTTTCGAGAGCCAAGAGACGCCCGACTGCCGCATTCTGACGAATGCGCCTACAGGCACTGTCGTAGGCTCGTTCGCCAGAACGAGGGCTCGCGCCACGTTCACTTTCACATGTCGAAGGCCCCAAAATCACACTACGAGGATAACCTTCCCGGCCATCTCCCGCGTCTAGCGGAGAGCGCCTACCAAGGCAAAGCCATCGTGCATTGGACCTTCACCGTGCGGGACCGGGGCACGGGCTGGCTCGATGCCCGGTTCACCACGCGCTTTCGATGGCTCATGCTGCATGGCTGCGGTCGTTACGAGGTGGCCTGCCCGGTGCATTGCCTCATGCCGGACCACGTTCACATCCTACTCCACGGCTGGAGCCAGCAGGGCGATCAGCGAGGTTTCATCCGCTTCCTGCGCCGTCAATCGAGCGCCTTGTTGAAGGAAAGCGGGCACCACTGGCAGCCACAAGCGCACGACCATGTGCTCCGCCCGCAGGAAAGCGACCGCCACACCTTCGAGGCGCTGGTGCATTACATCGCGCAGAACCCCGTGCGGGCGGGTCTTGTGAAGCAGGCCCAAGACTGGCCGCACACCGGAGCCATCATTCCCGGCTACCCCGAGCTGAAGCTCTGGCAGCCCGACTTTTGGATGCGCTACTGGCGCTTGAAGAAGTCGCGCGAAGCTCTGTAGGGTCGTTCGCGAGAACGAGGGCTGGGAGAGCCTTCACAAGCCAGGAGACGTTCGTTTCGCATTCTGGCGAATGCGCCTACATCAGGCAACCTCACGAAATCAGCTCGGGGATTGCTCTGCCATTCTCGACGATGTGGACGGGGCGGCCGTTGAGGTCGTCGAGGGTGACTTTGGTGTAATCGATGCCGAGATGATGGTAAACGGTGGCGAGGAAGTCGCTGGCATTGCAGGGACGTTCGACGACGTCTTCGCCGCGTTTGTCCGAGGCTCCGATGACGCCACCGGTCTGGATGCCGCCACCGGCCCACACATTGGTGAAAGCACGCGGCCAGTGATCGCGGCCGGGTTGCAGTGTCCCTGCAGGTGCGCTGGCATCCCCTGCCCCGGTGCTGCGATCAAAGCTGATCTTCGGCGTGCGGCCAAACTCGCCGGTGACGACGACCAGCACGCGTTTATCCAAGCCACGGGCGTAAATGTCCTCGATAAGGGCGGAGACGGCGCGGTCATAGGTCGGCATGCGGAAACGCAGCGCTTCAAACTGATGCTGGTTTACCGCGTGGTCGTCCCAGTTGTTCACGCGACCGCACAGCGGGCCGCTGAGGCTGCTGGTGATGATCTCCACGCCCGCTTCGACGAGGCGACGGGCAAGCAAGAGCTGCTGTCCCCAGCGGTTGCGGCCGTAGCGATCCCGCGTGGCGGCATCTTCCTTGTTTAAATCAAAGGCGTCACGCGTTTGCGGATTGGTGAGCAGCGTGGCGGCCTGGGCTTCAAACTCATCAAGAGCCCCCAGTTCGCCTTCGCGATCAAACGCACGCTCCATTTTGTCAAGACTGCGGCGCAGCGCCACTCGGTCGCTCAGGCGGCGTGTCTCGGCATCATCCGCAAGGCCGATATTGGGCACCTGAAAGCTCGGGCGGTTGGGATCATCACTGACCGCAAAAGGCGCATAGGCATCCCCCAAATAAGCCGGGCTGGAATACTCTGGCGAGGCGGCTGGCACACCGATGTAGTTCGGCAGCGGATTGGAGCGACCTCCTTCTTTAGCACGGAGGTAGTGCGCCACGGACATCCAGTCCGGCAGACGCGGCTTGGGCTTGTCACGCGTGTCTTTGTCGCCGGAGAACATCTGCATCGTGCCGGCGGGGTGACCGCCAGCGGATTGATTCATGGAACGGACGATGGTGAACTTGTCCGCGATCTTCGCGTTCATCGGGAGCAGCTCAGTGAAGAGCGTGCCCGGCACTTTCGTGCTGATCGTTTTGAAGGGGCCGCGATACTCGCTGCCGGAGTCCGGCTTCGGATCGTAGGTGTCGATGTGGGATTGACCTCCCGGCAGCCAAACCATGATGATGGACTTGCGCTCGGACTTTGGCTTCGCGGCGTTCTCGGCACGCAGTTTGAGCAGTGAAGGCCAGCTCAGCGTCGCCATGCCAGCCAAACCGAATTGCATGAAGCCTCGACGCGAAAGCGGACCGGCGCAGCGAACGAGAGAAGGAGGCTGAATGATGGAGGACATGAGGATGACAAACCTACGCCCACGATGCGCCGGCTTTATCTCACGAAGAAAGCATTGCGCCCTCTCCGGCTCGCGTTATGGACAGATCCCTTCATGGAAAAGAACACCAAATCCATCCTGACAGACCTCCAGTCACTCGACACGGCTTCGCTGAAAGCGCGCCTGGGCGAGCTCCGGAGGTATCTTTGACGTCCCGAGACTACGCGATGAGCTGGCGATGCTCGAAGACCGCATGGGAGCCCCCTCTTTCTGGGATGATCCGAACGCGGCGAAGAAGTCCATCGACCGCTCCAATGTCATCAAAAAGAAAATCATCCCGCTCGAGCAGCTCGAAGGCCGGGCGAATGAATTCGATGGCCTCATTGAGCTCGCCAAGGATGCGGGCGATATGGAAACCTGGCGTGAAGTTCAGGACGAACACACGCGCCTCGTCAAAGAAGTGGGCGATTTCGAGCTTCAGCAGCTCCTCAGCGGCCCATTTGATCGTGGAAACGCCTTCCTCACCATTCACAGCGGTGCGGGCGGCACGGAGGCCTGTGACTGGGCGGACATGCTCCTGCGCATGTTCCAGCGATGGTGTGACCGACGAGGCTATAAAGTCGAGATGATTGACTTCCAGGCCGGTGACGAAGTCGGCGTGCGTAGCGTCACGCTCGAAATCATGGGTGAAAACGCCTTTGGCTTCCTGCAATGTGAGCGCGGCGTGCATCGCCTCGTGCGCATCAGCCCCTTCGATGCCGCGAAGAAGCGCCACACCTCCTTTGCCTCCATCGACGTCACGCCGGACTCCGAAGAAGAAATCGACATCGTCATCCGCGATGAGGATCTCCGCGTGGATACCTACCGAGCCGGCGGCAAGGGCGGCCAGAACGTGAACAAGGTGGAGACCGCCGTGCGCCTCACTCACATCCCCAGCGGTGTCATCGTGGCCTGCCAGATCGAGCGTTCACAGCCGAAGAACCGCGCCAAGGCCATGTCCATGCTCAAGGCCAAGCTTTACCAGATCGAGGAGGACAAACGCGCCGCCGAGCTGAACAAGCAATACGGTGAAAAGTCCGACATCGGCTGGGGCAGCCAGATCCGCAGCTACGTCTTCCAGCCTTATCAGATGGTCAAAGACCACCGCACTGGCGAAAAGACCAGCAACATCGACGACGTCATGAACGGCGACCTTGACCCGTTCATGGAAGCCAAGCTCCGCGGCCGGAAGGCTGGCGACGGAGACGGGGACGACGACGTCTAGTTTTCAGCGCAAGTTACCTTCATGCGGCTCGTTCCAGCGGGCCGCATGAAGCTTCTCGCCTTTCTCTTTCTCCTGCCGCTCGCCGTTTTCGCCGCGGACAAGCAGCCGAACATCATCTTCATCATGGCCGATGACCTCGGCTGGACGGATGTGACCTGCTTTGGCTCCAAATACTACGAGACGCCGAACATCGACAAGCTCGCCACACAGGGCATGAAGCTCACGCGGCATCACCACTGCCAAAACTGCCAGCCCACCCGCGCTGCGCTGATGACCGGCCAGTATGCCGCCCGCACCGGCGTCTATACCGTCGGTGGCATTGACCGCTTTGACTGGTCCACCCGTCCGCTGCGCCCCGCCGACAACGTCACCGAGCTGCCACTGGAAAAAACCATCGTCGCTCAGGTGCTGAAGAAGGCGGGGTATGCCACCGGCATGTTTGGCAAATGGCATCTCGGTGAAAAAGGTGACCACCATCCTGGCAAGCGCGGCTTTGACGAGGCCATCGTGAGCATGGGCAAGCACTTCGACTTTGCCACCAACCCAAAGACCGAGGTGCCTGAGGGCCAATACCTCGCCGACTTCCTCACGGACAAAGCCGTCGATTTCATCAACCGGCACAAGGATGCGCCCTTCTTCCTCTACTTGCCGCACTTTGGCGTCCACTCACCTTATCAAGCGAAGAAGGAGCTCATCGAGAAGTTCCAGGCGAAGCCCAGCGTTGGCGGTCACAAGAACCCCGTCTATGCCGCGATGATCGCCAGCGTCGATGAAAGCGTCGGCCGCGTCATGCAGACGCTCGACGAACTCAAGCTCGCAGACAGCACCGTGCTGATCTTCACCAGCGACAACGGCGGCGTCGGCGGCTACGCCCGCGAAGGCATCACGAAAGGCTCCGGCGACATCACGGACAATGCTCCTCTGCGCAGTGGCAAGGGCAGCCTGTATGAAGGCGGCACCCGTGTGCCATTCATCGTCCGCTGGCCCGGCGTCACGAAAGCCGGAACGAGCTGTGACGTGCCCACCATCCATGTCGATCTACTGCCCACCCTCGCCGAGATCGCCCATGCCGCCCCGCCGCAAGGCCAGCCGCTCGATGGCGAAAGCCTCGCGCCGCTTTTCCGTGATGCAGGCGCGACTTTGAAGCGCGAGGCCATCTACCAGCACTTCCCAGGTTACCTCGGTGCGGGCGAAAACACCTGGCGCACCACGCCCGTGAGCCTCGTCGAGGTGGGTGATTGGAAGCTCATGGAATACCTCGAAGACGGTCACCTGGAACTCTACAACCTTCACGACGACCTCGGAGAGTCCAAGAACCTCGCTGCCGCTAACCCAAATAAAGCGAAGGAACTCCACCGCAATCTCCAAGCCTGGCGCGAAGCCATCCACGCTCCCATGCCAGCCAAGAACACCCCATCCGCAGCCCCCTCCAAAAAGAAGAAGGGCAAAGGCAAGAAGAAGGCCAGCGATTGATCTGGCGAAAAAGTTTCCCCCGCCATTCGCCATCCGTTTACCCACCGGCGAGAGTGCTGTTCCTAGAATCCGCCTTGTCACAAAAAAGGCCCCATGATGGACATGAGGCCTTTCGGAAGGATTAAAGAATCAAGCTCAATCCAATCTCAGTTGTTCACTGGTTTCACTGGCGGCCCTGCAGGCAGGGATGAACCAGGGCTAGCGACACCGGCACCAGCCGTGCCTCCGAAGACGCTGGTGATGTTTTCGGGGTCATCCTGACGATGGCGGGCTTTGAGGGTCTTATCGCCACCGAAGTAGTAGCGGACGCCACCAGTGAGCTGGCGAAAGTCACTGTCGCCGAGGCCGCCATCCACGAAGAGAGCGAGACCGCGAACTGGGGTCTGATACTCAAGCCCTACCACGGCGAAGTTTTTACCGAAGCGGTTCTGCCATTCAGCGGAGATCATGAGGTTATCAATCGGATACACGGCGGCGAAAATACGAGCGGCGATGAAGTCACGCTCGGTATTCACACGCGGTGCGAAGGTGGACAGGACGCGGGTGTCGAAGTTGTTGTAACCGACGAAGCCGCCAAGGGTGAATTTGTCGAAGTAGAGTTCACCTTCGACCCCGGCGAGGATGTCGTTGAAGTCCGTGCTGTGAAGGGCTCCTGCGGCCAGACCGAGGAGATACTTCGAGGGATCACGACGGAAGAAGTGAGCTCCGTAGCCGAGGATGTCCGTCTCAAAGCCACGAGCATACAAGCCATCGAGCTGGAGGCCGTAATGCTGACCGACGGGGATGGAGATGGCGGCGTTTGTACCACGGATGTAGCTGTTGTTCACGGCACCGTAAAAGGCGTCGAGCTTGCCATTGACGCCGTCAACGGCAGGCTGGTCAGCAGCGGCGGCGAGGCTGGGAGGTGGAGAACCGGCATTGGCGTAGCCAGTAAAGAGGGCCGCCGTGAGGAGGGTGGTAAAGACTCGTTTCATGAGGGGTGGTATTCAATCATACTTGATGTGATTCCGACAACCAAAAAATGCCATGGCTGGCAGAGCGCCCAGAGAGCGGGAAATTCGCGCTGAACGGAACATCCTGCTTGCCAAAGGGGCGGCGAATGGGCTTTGCTGGTTTTTCACACACTTTTTTCACACTCCGAGGACGGATGGCGGATCGCTACAAAATATATGAGAAACTCGGCGCTGGCGGCGTTGGAGCGGTCTTTCGTGCCTATGACAGCCAGTTAAAAAGATGGGTGGCGGTGAAAAGACTGCTTTCAGCAAACGAAGCAGCAGAAGATAAAACCATCGCGGCAGAACTACGCCGGGAAGCCGATACGCTGGCGTCGCTGCGCAATCCGAATGTGGTGACGATCTTTGACGTGGCGAGCGATGCCGAGGGGCTCTTCATGGTGATGGAACTGTTGCAGGGTGAAGACTTGGCCGATGTGGTGGCCCGTGGTCCGCTGCCTTACGATGACTTCAAGGAACTGGCCTCGCAGACTCTCGAAGGCCTGCTCTCGGCCCACCAGCACCACATCCTGCACCGCGACATCAAGCCGGAGAACATCAAGGTGGAGCGCCTGCCCGGCGGCCGATTGCAGGCAAAGATCATCGACTTCGGTCTGGCCCGTGCGGGACTCCGCGCCCGCAAGCAGACGGAGGATCAAGAGGGTTCCGTGATGGGTTCCATCTTTTACATGGCGCCGGAGCAGCTCACCCGGCAGCCGGTGGACGAACGCACGGATTTGTACTCTCTCGGTTGCGTCTGCTACGAAGCGCTTAGCGGTAAAAAAGCCTTCGATGGCGAGACAATGGCGCAAGTCATCGACAAGCACATCAACCACGATCTCATTCCGCTGCACATCATCGCCCCGCATGTCCCCCAGTGGTTGGGTGCCTGGTGCATGCGCCTAATGGCGCAAAAGCCGGAAGACAGGCCTGCGAGTGCTCAGCAGGCCATTGAGGAGTTTCGTGCCTGGGAAAAGATGCCGCAGATGGTGCCTTACATGCCCTACATGGGCATGTATCCGGGCTATGGGCAGCCAATGCAGCAGCCCATGATGTATCCTGGCACGGGTGCGGTGCCCGTGGGCACGGGGTATTTTCCCGTGATGGAGTCCCAGCCCATGATCTACGCGGAGCCGGTTCTGGAAGCGCAGCCCGTGCAAGAAGTGGCGGCGATCACCACCCCGCTGTCTGCCGCGCCTTCACGGCCATCTCCACGCACCGCAGCGGCTCCGCTGGCGCATTCCCAGCGTGTGACTCCCAGCCGCAAAACGGCACCTCCAGCCAAAACGACAACCAGCCTAGACAAAAAGAAGCTGGTCATGATCGGGGGCGGCGTGCTAGCCGTAGTCCTCATGGGTTACTTTTGGCTCAGCGGCAGCTCTTCAGGCGACTCTGGCGGGGGAATGATCTCAACCATCGTGGACTCCAAGCCGCCTAAAGTGACCTTCCAATTGCCACAGGATCGCATTTATCCGCCTTCGGACCGAAACATCACGCTTTTTTATGTGGGCAATACCGGCACGCTGAGCTCCCGCAAAGGTGGCGACGGCAATCTGGCCAAGGCAAACACCAGCGAGGCTATCCTCGAATGGCGGGACCTTTCAGAGCGCGGCCATGACAACATCCTGCGTGCGGCAAAAAACGATACCAGCTACGCACCCAAGCTGGTGGACTGGCCGGTAGCCAAAAGTGGCTCGGGTCCCAAGGGTGGGCGCAGGGTGCTCGATTTTCGCGTTCGCGATGGCAAGCCATCGGGTCTCGAACTGGTGACCCCGAAGGAGCAGGAGACGGCTTTCCCGTTTGGAAAGGACTCCGTGCTCGGTGAGGCCGGCTTGAGTATCCTGGCTGTCACTCAGGCAGAGGTGAGCAAGCTGCCAATGCGCATTTTAGGAGTCGGTAATGACCAAGGCGCAGGGGTGGTAGTGCGTGTGGATGACAAAAAAAACCTCGTGGCCGAAATCAAGCACGGATCGTCCAGCGCCAAAATCGTTTCGCGAGATGTGAATGCCACCTCGGCCTGCGTGTGGGCCCTGGTTTGGAATGTGAATGGTTCGGTCGAGTTCCGCGCCAAGGACGCGGACGGACGGGCATTCTCAGCCACCGCCAAAGTGGCTGCCCCCCAAGGACCACTGATTCGCTGCTCGGTAGGCCGGGTAACGACGGCGGATGGCAAGGCGAACGCTGCAGAGCCGGACCAGTTCATCGGCTTCCTTGCCGAGTTGCTCGTCTATGCCAGCGCCTTAAAACTCGATCAGTTGCAGCTCGCGGAAAGCCGCCTGCGTGACTATTATATCCAAGGCGGTGCCTCGCCGGTGAAGGATCGACTGAAGACAAAGCTGCCGTGGGTGGAGCCTCGCAATGCTTGGAAGCTCACCTCCAGCCACAAAGTAGGGGATGCGGCCAGGGCCGTGGACAGCAATCAAGGCACCCGCTGGGCCTCTGGTGAACCAATGAAGGGTGGGGAATGGTTCCAGATCGAACTGCCCTCTGAAATGGACATCGCGGGTCTGGCGATGGACAGCCAAGCCAACTCACAGGACTACCCACGCCAATTCAAAGTGGAACTCTCCAAGGACGGAAACTCGTGGGAACCACCGGTGGTCACTCAGGATGGAAAATCACCTGTCATTGAGGTGGTGTTTTCATCTCCCCAGCGGGCCAAATTCATCAAAATCACCCAAACGGGCACTGCCGGGAACAGTTGGGGATTTCACGAACTGGTTCTCTTCAAGAAGTAGTCTCGAGTTTCGATCCGCTCAGAGCTTCATAAAAGCATGTGGTCACTCTGAACCCTAAACGGCAGTGCGACGACGCCGGATCAGCATTAAAGTGCCGAGCACCACCCCGAGGGCACTCCCGGGCTCCGGCACGGGGGCCACGTTGAAGCTGAAATCGTCGAAGTAGTTTTTGTAGCTCACGGCACCGTTATCCAAGGTGCCACCGCGGAGATCCCAGCGGAGATCCGTAAGGGCATCGGCGTTCACTCCCAGGTTTTGTCCTGTGAGGATGGAAACGGACGAGCCCAGGGTGGCCGTGAGGTCATCGTAGGCACGCACGCTCACGTTCACGGTATCGGACTGCGTATTGAGCACCACAGACATTTCCGACCAGCCCTGCGTGCCCACTTGACTGGCAGAGCTGATCCAGGAGCCTCCGGTGCCAGTCATGCGATACTGGACGACATTTTCACCCGTGTAACCCACACTGAAAACGGACTGGCCGAGGGCGTCACGAAGCGTCAGGCCAAACAAATTGCCAGCGTCCAGGTCGTCCGTGTCAGCCGGGCAGAACCAGAAGGTCATCGCAATGATGCTGGCCAGGGTGGCCGATGGATTCGTGCCGCCAAGGTCCCGGCTATCGAGAGCGTAATCGTATTGAAGGCTGGTATCTTGAGCCAAAAAGTTCAGCACTTGGCTTCCGCCATGGGCTCCCGTGTAGCGGTAAGCATGCACGTAGTCCCGATTTTGGGCAAAAACGAGGCCTCCCGTGTTACCAAGATACTGATAGCCATTCGCGAATGTTCCCCCGAGGTCTTCATTGAGCCGACCGCCGACCAGCGCCTTCCAGGCACCCGAGTTATCTGCAATATCTGTGGCCGTGCCCCCTGGGCCACCACCATTAATGCCGTAAGCCCCAGCATTGTAGCGGGAAAGGTCTGCCCCATGGGTGGCATCTCCCAAGGTATTGGGAAAGGTGCTCGCCGGGACGATGCCAGTGAAGCCGTTGACTGCGTTGTTATTGAGATAAAACATGGCATCGCCACCGAAACCGAGGGAGCTGATCACGCCATTTTGAGGGATGCGGTAGCCATCTTCCTCTTCAAAACCACCCAAATAGGCCATCGCGCTTTGCGGCAGAAGCAAAGCGAGGGGGAACAAGAGCCTGATTGAGGTGCGGAAACAGGGGGGAGACATAGAAAGTTAGGGTTAATTAAGTATAAAATATGATAATTTCAATAATTATTTAAATTTAGGTTTCCATCTCTCCATCAACGGGGGGCAAGAAGCCTCTTCACAGCCGTTCCTCGCGGTCCCAGGACGAGTCTGAAGAAACCCATCCAGCAAATGCCGGTTTCGGAATCGGGTGCAGACTGACTTTTTGGTTTCCCGATTAGTCTGGATATGCTTATTATCAGGGAAATGCCGCCTGTCGCCCTTCTTGAACGCCCTCTTGAGCGCACCCCTTCTCGCTCTAAAGGCCCCCCTCCAAGTCCGCTGATGGACATTGATACTCTTCTTCATGAACTGATTGCTTCTGGTGGCCCCACGCCCACGGATTATGCGCAGCTCAATCAGAAGCTCCGGTTTCTCGGCGATGCCGTTCGAGCGGGGCTGCTCCAACGGCAGGAAATCCTCGCCTACGCTCGCGATCTCACCGCACGTCATTTCCAAGGCACGCTCCAAGCCCAGGCCCTGGAGCGCAAATACGGCTACAGCGGTGATTTTGAGATCATTGACGCCATTTACCAGCAGCAGATCACCCACAAGCCAGACTTGAGGCTCTGGGATCTCTATTTTCATGCTCAGGCGGCCCCCATCGCCGTGCGCAATCGCAAATCCTACTTCCTCCGCCTGCTCAATCAGCATCACGCCATGCCCCGGAAAGGTCCCATGCATGTGCTCGATGTCGCCAGCGGCCCCGCCCGCGATCTGCGGGAATGGCTGCTCGATCATCCTGCCGCCGATGTGCGCTTTGACTGCGTGGATGCCGACGTGCATGCCATTGAGCATGCCCGCCATCTGTGCGTCCCTTTCCTCCATCAAATCGAATTTCATCATCGCAATGCCATGCGCTTCCTCCCCAGCCGTGGTTACGACCTCGTCTGGTCGGCAGGCCTCTTCGATTACCTCATGGATCGCAGCTTCGTCTTCCTGCTAAAATCCCTCCTCGCCGTCACAAGGCCCGGTGGTGAGGTGGTGGTGGGAAATTTTTCCCCCTTCAATCCCAGCCGCGATTACATGGAGCTGCTTGGAGACTGGGTACTCACGCATCGAGTCGAAAAGCAGCTCATCGAGCTCGCTCGCGAAGCCGGTGCGGCTCCAGGAGCCATCTCCGTGCAATGGGAGCCGACCGGTGTGAACCTCTTTCTTCACATCCGCCGCCAAGCCTGAGCAACAAGCATCCAAAGGCAAAGTCCTCAGCCGCTCGAAGAGAAACGAAGCGAGCCTTGACCATTCACGCTTCCCCGCCTTTGTAGCAGCCCTCGTTTTACCAGCCACACCACCCTGCACCTATGTCGGATTTCATCGCCAAAAACATCGCCGAAGTCGCCCCCTCCATGACCCTTTCCATCACCGCCCAGGCGAAGGCGCTCAAGAAGCAGGGGGTCGATGTGCTGAACTTTGGGGCCGGCGAGCCGGACTTTGACACCCCCGCCCACATCACCGCTGCGGCCATCGAAGCCCTTCAGGGCGGCAAGACTCGCTACACCGAAGCCGCAGGCATCCTCGAACTGCGTGAGGCCATTGCCGCCAAGTTCCTCGTGGACAATCAGCTCCAGTATGAGCCTTCCCAGATCAGCGTGAACTGCGGCGCGAAGCATTCCTGCTACAACGCCATCCTCGCCGTCGTGAATCCCGGTGACGAAGTCATCATCCCCGCCCCCTACTGGACCAGCTATCCGGAAATGGTTCGCTTGGTGGGTGGTATCCCGGTGATCGTGGAAACGAAGCGCGAGAACGACTGGAAAATCACGCCCGAAGAATTCGAGGACGCCATGTCCCCGATGACCAAGATGATCATCATCAACAGCCCCGGCAACCCCACCGGCAGTGTTTATTCCAAAGAAGAACTCGCCGCCATCGGTGAGATCGCCGCTGGCGAAGACATCCTCATCCTCAGCGATGAGATCTACGAAAAGCTCGTCTATTCCGGCGAGAAGCACGTCTCCATCGCCAGCATCAGCAAGGAAATCTTCGATCACACCATCACCATCAACGGCTTCTCCAAAGCCTATGCGATGACCGGCTGGCGCCTCGGCTACACCGCCGCTCCGAAGAAGATCGCCGATGCCATCGACACCATCCAGAGTCACACCACCAGCAATCCGACCACCTTTGCCCAATACGGCGCTCTCGCCGCCCTCCAGGGTGATCAGCAAATCGTCGCCGACATGCGTGACGAGTTCGACGTCCGCCGCCAATACATGATGAGCCGCCTCACCGGCTTCAAAAACGTCCGCGTCGTCGAGCCAAAGGGTGCCTTCTACTTCCTCGTGGACATTGAGCAGACCGGTATCAAGAGCGTGAACTTCTGCGAGAAGCTCCTCAGCAAGCAGCGCGTGGCCGCCGTCCCCGGCGTCGCCTTCGGCTCTGAGCACACCATCCGCTTCAGCTACGCCACCAGCCTTGAGATCATCAATGCCGGCATGGACCGCTTCGAAGAATTCTGCTCACAGCATTAATCAGCGGCCTTGGCTGCTCGTTCATGAGACCCAGTCACGTTTTGATCGCCGTGGTCAGCTTCGCGGCTGGGCTCATTGTGGGACACCTCACCTCATGGTTCAGAATGAGCAGACACATCCTGGATGTGATGGACGAGGTCGTATCACCCCATGGCACCCTGAAAGTGCGTTGTGTGGCTAAAAAATACATCTGGCACTTTCAGTATGCTGGCGAGGACGGTGAACTGGCCGAGGTGGCACCTTCCTTTGCCACAGCAGACAACCCGGCGGGCCTGAATCCAGACGATCCACGGGGGCGTGACGACAAAGTGAGCAGCGAGCTCGTGCTTCCGTGCCAGCGGGCTATCGAACTCATCACGACCTCCCTCGATGTCATTCATTCTTTGGGCGGCCTTCCTGGCGCTAAAGAGATGGACGCCACACCGGGAGTCACTGCACGACAATTTTTCGAGACTTCGGAAGCTCCTGAAATGGGTCGATTGAGCTGCGTCCAATTGTGTGGGCCCGGCTGCAAAGACCATGTAAGCACCTACCAGATCGTCGCCGAGCCAGAATTTCGTGAATGGCTGCCAAAGCAGTCTAGGCGTTGAGAAATGCCTGATGAAAACGGCCTCCTGGCGAGTTATGGCACTATCCACACTCTCGTGAGCACCGTTTCTCTTCTCAAAGACCTCGATTACTCCGTCCTACAGCAATGCATGCATTGCGGCATGTGCCTGCCGACGTGCCCCACTTACGTCGAGACCAAGATGGAGCGGAATAGCCCTCGCGGCCGCATCTCACTGTTGCGGGCGGTGGCGGATGGGGAGTTGGAGGTCACCAAGGCACTGTCGGATGAGATGTATTACTGCCTCGGCTGCCTGGCCTGCCAGACGGCTTGTCCAGCGGGTGTCAATTATGCCGAACTCTTCGAAACCGCCCGTGCCGAGGTCGAGCAGGCTGGAGTGGCCAAATCCACCCAGCGGGATTTTTGGCGCTGGCTGACGCTGAACACGATTTTCATGCGTCCCTGGCTGCTGCGGCTCGTGGGGCATGTTTTGAGAATTTATCAATCTACCGGCCTCGATCGGTTCATGCGTCGGGTGAAGTTCTTTGGCCTCATGCCAGCCTCGTTGGCGGCTTTGGAGCCGCAGACGCCGAAAATCGCCGCCAGCTTCTCCGATGAGCTGATTGACCCCGTCGAGACGCCGAAAAGCGGGAAAAAGCATCGCGTCGGCATGCTCACCGGCTGTGTGCAGGATCTCGCCTTCTCGGACATCAACCGCGACACCGTCGATGTGCTGCTCGCCAATGGCTGCGAGGTCGTCACGCCGCGTTCACAGAGCTGCTGCGGCTCGCTGCATGCCCACAATGGCGAGCTAGAACTCGCCCGTGAACTCGCCCGCCGTCAGATCGACGCTTTCGATCTCGATTCACTCGATGCCATCATCACCAATGCCGGAGGCTGCGGGTCGCATTTGAAGACCTACGGCCATCTTCTGCATGACGATCCGCTCTACGCGGCCAAAGCAGCGCAGTGGGACAAAAAGGTGAAGGACATCCACGAATGGCTCGTGCAGATCGGTCTTCGCAAGCCGCAGCACGGCGCAGGAGTCGCGGAAGTCACCTACCACGAGAGCTGCCATCTCTGCCATGGTCAGAAGGTGGTCTCCCAACCAAGACAGGTCCTGCAAAGCATTCCCGGCCTTGTCTTGAAGGAACTGCCGGAGTCCAGCTGGTGCTGCGGCAGCGCCGGGATCTACAACATCACCCAGCCCGAGCAGAGCCGGAAGCTCCTCGACCGCAAAGTCGCCTGCGTGAAGTCCACTCACGTCGCCGTCGTCGCCACCAGCAATCCTGGATGCCATCTGCAACTCGCCAACGGCCTTCGGGCCTCCGGCCAGACGGTCACGCAGCCGGTCACGCTACTGGCGCAGGCCTATCGGGCGGAAGAGAAGGCGTGAATGAATCGGATCAGCGCTCCTCCACCCAGCTTGGAGCCGGGTAGCTGCCGAGGATCTTGGCACTCGCCGAGGCGCTGCCGAGGCCGCTGATGGCATCTTGAATGCCGCTATCTTCGAAATGACCGCTTACTTCGAGGAAGAAGCGGGCCTGACGGCCATCGCCGGTTGGCATGGGGCGGTTTTCAATCTGGCGCACGTTCACATTCCGAGAGGCAAAGGCCTGCAAAATCTCCATCAGCGAGCCCACTCGGTCGCTCGCATCGACCATGAGCATCGTGTTGTCATTACCGGAGGGCGGGCCACTGCGGCGACCGAGGATGATGAAGCGAGTTTGCGTGGCGTAGGCCTTCGGTGAGGAGGCCAGCACACGCAGGCCGTGAAGCTCTGCACCGAGCGGCGTGCCCAGCGCGGCGATGCCGTCCTCGCGGGCAGCTTCTTCCGCAGCCAGACTGGAACTGGAGCATTCGATCAAACGGGCACCGGGGAACTGTTCCACCAGCCACGGGCGGCAGTGGGCGATCATTTGAGGATGACCATGAATGGCGGTGACCGGTTTCGAGGGATCTCGAAGCATGACAGCCGCATCCGCCTTCCACAAAATCTCCGCGTAGATGCGCAGCTCGCTGCCAGCCAGATGGTCGAGCGTGTGATGCACCGCGCCCTCGCTGGAATGCTCGATGGGCAGCACTCCATAATCGACCTCATGCGCCGCCACGCGGTTGAATACAGCCTCCGTGCTCGCCTCCGCCACATACTCCACGCAGTGGCCGAATTTGTTCACCGCCACCTGATGGGTCCACGAGCCAGCCGGGCCGAGAAAGGCGATTTTCAGGCTGTCCTCAAGGGCCAGCGCGGCGCTCATGATTTCGCGGAAAATCGCACGAATGGCCCGCTCGGTGAGACGGCCCTTTTGCTCCGCATTTAAAGCGGCCAGCTTGCGCAGGAGCTGGTCCTCGCGGCCGGGCACGTAGATATCGAGGTCGTCCTTGCGTTTGATCTCACCCACCTCATGCACCAACTCGGCACGCTCATTGAGCAGCCGCAGCAACTCGCGGTCGATGCGATCAATCTTCGAGCGGACTTCATCAAGTGACATGGCTTCCGCAGAGTCTCCGGGTGGGTTATTCGCCATCGGGGGTTTCTTCCGCTGCATCGGGGGCTTCTTGGGAGGCCACCGGGGCCAGAGCGAGCTGCTCCGCAGGCGATTCGGCATTCTGCGCCTGCCCTTCCTCAGCGGTGGGCAGTTTCACACGGCGCAGTTCTTGAGCGTTGGGCATCTCAT
>CALSBJ010000105.1:0-17344 GCA_943373155.1 Akkermansia muciniphila
GCTTTTCAGCTCGCGCCACTGACCGGGCTGGAGCTGCAAATTCGCGAGCGTGAGACCCCCGATGCGAACGCGGAGGAGGCGCAGGGTGGGAAAGCCGACAGCGGCGGTCATGCGGCGGACCTGGCGGTTTTTGCCTTCGGTGAGGGTGAGTTCGATCCAGGAGGTGGGCACCGTCTTGCGGAAACGGACGGGCGGATCACGCGGCGGATGCGCGGGTTCGGCATCGAGTCGCTTGGCGAGGCATGCGAGCGTGCGAAAGTCCTTCAAATCTAGGCCGCCGCGCTTCAAAAGACGGAGAGCCTCCTCGGTGACCTCTCCCTCGACCTGGGCGTGGTAGGCGCGGGGATGGCCTTGGCGGGGATTGAGGAGGCGATCTGTCCAGCGGGCCTCATCGCTGAGTAGAATGAGGCCTTCCGAATCGCGATCCAGTCGCCCGATGGGATATACATGCGGCGGAAAGCCAAACTCCGCCAGAGTGCGGTGCGAGGGATGCTCCTGGGTGAACTGAGAGAGCACATCGTAGGGCTTGTAGAAGGCGATGAGCATCCTGTTAGATCTAAACGGTGTTTGAAACGTGGCAACCGGCGGCTGCGGCGGTGGAAGGCGGCGCTTGTTTTTCCCGGTGGTGGATGGCATGAGGCGGGGCGCATGTTTGACCGTCTCATCCTTCATTTTGATCCGCTGCCGCACGCGGGTGGCTGGAACATGGCCGCCGATCAGGCTTGGCTGGAGCAGAGCACGGAGGCGGTGCTGCGGGTGTATCGCTGGGATCGGCCGACAGTGACGATCGGCTATGCGCAGAGCCTTCCCAAGCTCGCCGAGGCACTGCCGGGCTGGCCCGTGGTGCGTCGCTGGACGGGCGGCGGCGTGGTGCTGCATGAAAATGATTTCACCTACTCGGTCATCGTGCCGGCTGGGCATCCCTGGGCGGAAACGCGGCCGCTCGATAGCTATCAGATCATTCATGATTCGCTGGTGAAGGCGCTGGTGAGCGCGGGCTTCAGCGGCTGCCGATTGGCGGGGCCGGAGGATTTGATCGAGAACCCTTTCTGCTTCGTCGCTCCCGCTTTGCACGACGTGGTGCGCGGGAAGGTCAAAATCGCCGGGGCAGGGCAGCGTCGCGGGAAACTGGGACTGCTGCATCAGGGCAGCGTGCAGAACGTGGTGCTGGCAGAGGATTTCTGGCCGCGCTGGGCTGCTCAATTGGCCTCGACGGTGCTCATTGAACCTGAGATGCCCGCGAAAATGCGTGATCGGGCCGAGGAACTGAAAACGAAGCGCTACGATGTGCCTTCGTGGCTGCAAGAAAGGGAGGACGAGCTGGGATGACGCGGGTCTTTGTCTATGGCACGCTGAAGCGCGGTCAGGAGAACCACTCTTGGATCGAGGGCCAGCGCTTTGTGGGTCTGGCGAAGACGCGGCCCGTTTACCGGATGTTCGACCTGGGAGGGTATCCAGGGATGGTGCGGGATGTCCAGGGCCTGAGCATCGAAGGCGAGCTGTGGGAGGTGGATGCCGCCGGTTTGGCAAAACTGGACGTTTTGGAGGATGTGGCGGGCGGTGAATACGAACGCGTGGCGATGGAGCTGGAGGGCGGCGAGACGGCCGAGGGCTATCTGTATCTTCGGGAAGTCAGCGGCTGCCGGGACTGTGGGCCCTGCTGGTGAGGGAGGGGGCTGTCCGCTGGATGCGGGCTTGACGGGCGGGCATTCGCCTCTACCATCCGCGCCCCACGCTCCGGCGAAAGAACACCTTTCCCACCTCGTCGGCTTAACGTGGACCTCCAAAATCATCCCATGAAAGCCGAAATCCATCCCAAGACCTTCGAGACGACGATCACCTGCACCTGTGGTGCGGTTTACAACACGATCTCGACCGTGCAAAACCTCCGCGTGGGCATCTGCTCCGCTTGCCATCCCTTCTTCACCGGTGAGCAGCGCTTCATCGATACTGCCGGACGTGTGGACAAGTTTGCCCAGCGCTACGGCAGCACCCGTGCCCGCCGCACCGCTCCGAAACTCAGTGCCGAGGCTCCTGCCGAAGTCAGCGCTTAGTTTTCCACCCTCTCCTTTTAGCCAAACGGTGCCCGCGCCTTGTGCCGGGCACCGTTTTGTTTTATCTGCCACCCACCCGCCTTTCCCAAGTTCATGGACTACGCGCCGATCATTGAGGCCAAACGCACCCGGTTCGCCGATCTCGAGGACATCATTGGCCGCCCGAATTTCTTCGATGATGCGAAGAAAGCCGGCGAGTTGCTCCGGGAGCATCGTGGGCTGCAAAAGCTCCTCGAATACTGGGATCAGTTTCAGAAGGCGCAGGTCGAACTGGTCGAAAATCGCGAGATGGCCAAGTCTCTCGACGATCGTGACCTAGCCGAGATGGCGGCGGCGGAGATTCCCGTGCTGGAGCAGCGCCTGGTGGATCTCGAAAAGGCCATCCAAGAGTCCATTTTGCCTCCTGACCCGCTCGAAGGCCGTGATGTCATCATGGAGTTCCGTGCGGGCACCGGGGGTGATGAGGCCGCCATCTTTGCCGGAGACCTTTTGCGCATGTACACTCGCTTTGCCGAAAACCGCGGGTGGAAGGTCGAGACGCTCGAAACAAGCCCTTCGGACATGGGTGGCGTTAAAGAAGCCAGCGTCAAGATCAGCGGCGAAGACGTGTATCGTGTGCTGAAGTATGAAAGCGGCGTGCATCGCGTGCAGCGCGTGCCCGCCACTGAGGCGCAGGGCCGCATCCACACCTCCGCAGCCACCGTGGCCGTGCTGCCGGAGGCCGAGGAAGTGGACATCGAACTGCGGACCGACGATGTGCGCATCGAAGTCTGCCGCTCCTCCGGTGCCGGAGGGCAGGGGGTGAATACCACCGACTCCGCTGTGCAGGTCCTCCACATCCCCACGGGCACCATCGTCCGCTGTCAGGACGGTCGGAGCCAGATTAAGAACAAGGAAAAAGCCCTCAGCATCCTGCGGGCTCGCCTTTTGGAGAAAAAGCAGCAGGAAGAAGCCGCGAAATACTCCGCCAACCGCCGCAGCCTCATCGGCAGCGGTGGCCGTGAGGAGAAGGTCCGCACCTACAATTACCCGCAGAACCGCGTCACCGATCACCGCATCGAGATGACGCTCTACAACCTCGACCAGTTTGTGCAGGGTAAGATCGAGCCCATGCAGCAGGCGTTGCTGTCCGCCGATTTGCAGGAACGCCTCGCCGAGGCGGGAATTCGGTGAAGAATAGTGGGCAGTGGACGGTTGGCAGCCGGCAATTGCCGGTGTGCACCCATCACGTCGAGTCGCTCACCATCCACCGTTCACCATCCACCGCCCACCGCCCACCATCCCCCTTGAATCCCCTCTTGCCGCGCCTCCGTTTTCCGGTTTCAGTCTCACCTGCATGAAGCTTCACTCCAACCTGCCGCGCCAGAGTCCCTGGATGTTTGCCGCGCCCTTCATGAACGCGGTCATCCTGCTCATGATTTGCTTCCTGTTCAGCAGTGGCTTCGTGGCGAAATCAGGCATTCACATCGACCTCCCGGAATCGACCTCCCGGCTCACGGGCTTTGATCGGGCGCACATCATCACCATCCCGGCTGGATCGGATGCCGCGATCTACTTTGACGGTCAGCCGGTCACCCTCGACACGCTGCCGGAAGTGCTCAAAAAGAACCGCGATGGTGAGCGCCGCGCCATCATTCATCACGACCGCATGGCACCTGGCGGCCGTCTTTTAGAGGTCACCAGCATCGCTCACCAAAACGGCTACGCCGTCGCGCTCGCCACGGTGTCTCCTCAGCAGTAAAAACTCACGCCGCGCATGCTCTCCTTTGCTTGGAAGATACGGGAACGCACGACGATCTACGTCACGCTGCTCACGCTCCTGCTTGCGGCGCTGATGGGCTTGTTCTTCATCGTCTTCCGTATCACCTACCCGAGCGTGCAGACGGCTGATGCGGTGCCTCAGCGTGTGCTCGTCCTTGACCCATCCGATCCGGAGGCTCTCGCACTGATCCACCGGGCACAGGACAAAAGCTTTGGCCTTGTGCCCGCTGAGCCGGTGGATCTCGCTGCCAAGGCTCACTTCCCGTCCTTCACTCCCTCGTATGATGGCTTTCAGCTCAAACTCCGCACCATGGTACCTCCGCCGGCTACCCCGCGTCAGTCGCAGGTCTTTTCCGCCTCCACACCCGTGCTGCCAGAGGTCACACCACGCGCCGTAGCCCTCACCGCCGATCCCAAGCCTAGCATCCTGAAGGCGGTGCCTGGGCCTGAGATCGCCCGTCGTGCTCCGGTGGCCCTTGAGATCCAAGATGTCTCTCTGAGCGACCCTGAAAATGCTCGCTTCAGCATCTCGATTGATGCCACCGGCCGCGTCACGGAGGTGCTGCCTCTCTTTACCTCCGATGATCCGGCCATGGCGAAGGTCCTGCGGGAGCGTGTGACGGCCCTGCGCTTTCAGCCGGATGCCAAAACGCCCCGCCAGTGGGGCACGCTCGGCTTTCACTGGCAGTCCGCCCCATGATCCCCGTCCCGCTCAGCACGCTCATCTTCATTTTCCTGGCCCTCGGGATCACCGTGGTCTGTGCCCTGTGGTTTTGGACCTTCATCCGCGAGCGCCGCCGCGAGACGCACCGTCGCCATGTGGCCGTGCAGTGCCGCATCTGCTCCACCGCCTACTTGCGGGATCCGAAGGACAAAAACGCGGTCACCATCTGCCCCGTCTGCAACACGCCAAACGAGCGAACGCGTTTGAGGCCGATTTGAAGGCGTGATTCCACTGAGTGCCTTTGTTTTGAGCCGGTGACTTCGGGCTGGCAGGGTGAAGCAGCATACGCTGAAATCCGCCCACGATGTCTCTCCCACCGCCAGACCTTCCTTCCTCGAATGCTCCCGCGCCCGTTCGTGCGCCAAAGCCTGAAATGGCTGCGGAAAGCATGCCGAAGCCCAAAACACGGCTGTCAGAAGTTGTCGAGCCGATGCTCGAAACCTACCCGCAACTCCTGCTGGATGCTCTTACCTACCCTTGGCGTCGTGGCGGAGCTTTCATCCTCGTTCCAGGTGCCTTTCTGGCGCTGGCTTTCTCCATCAGCGCCTATGCACCAGTGGTGGGGCTGGCCTCGATGGGCATCGGGGCCTGCTACTTCGCGGCGTTTTACCTCCAGATCGTGGAAACGACCATCGCCGGGCAGCATCGCGTGCCGGACTGGCCTTCGTTCAGTGATTTCTACGATGATTTGATCCGCCCAGGTTTGCAGATGGCGGTGGTTTTTGTGATGAGCAGCTTGGTTTTCGCGGCTGCCGTCTGGTTGATCACCTCGGTCGTCACCTTTGCCGATGATGAGGCGGCGTTGAAAACGCTACGCGGAATCGCCGAGGTGGTTTTTGGTGCCTACGTCCCGATGGCTGTTCTTGGCCTTGTTTTTCACGGTCATGCTGGTGGGGCCATGCCGCACCGGGTGATACCGGCCATCTTCCGCTGTATGCCTGGCTATCTCATCGGTATGGGCGGACTGACTCTCATCAGCGTGCTCACGAATGCCCTGCACGAGGTTGTGCGCATCATTCCGCTGGCTGGCATCCTGCTGGGCTGGCTGCTGACGATTTGCCTGATGGTGATGCAGGCCAGACTAACCGGCACGCTGGGCCTTCGTTTTGCCCGTCGGATCGTTCCCTGAACGCCCTCACGCCTTCTTCGTCTTCACCGACCGTTTTCGCTCGGGAAAGCAGGTCGTGCAGATTTCGCACACGGTACCATCGCAGCCACGCGCGGAGCAGTGTTCGCGGCCGTAGAAGATGATCTGGAGGTGGAGCTTGTTCCAAGCGGACTCTGGGAAGAGGCGTTTGAGGTCTTTTTCGGTCTGGGTGACGTTTTTGCCCGTGGTGAGCTGCCAGCGCTGGGCGAGGCGGTGGATGTGGGTATCGACGGGGAAGCTCGGCACGCCGAAGGCCTGGGCCATGACGACTTGGGCGGTCTTGTGACCGACACCGGGGAGCTTTTCAAGTTCGGCGAGATCGGCGGGGACGTTGCCGCCATGCTCGCGGACGAGGATTTCGCTGAGTTGGCGAATGGCGCGGGCCTTTTGTGGGCCAAGGCCACAGGGGCGCACGATGGCCTCGATCTGCTCCACGGGCGTTTTCGAGAGCTTCTGAGGCGTGCGACCGAGGGCGAATAGGGCGGGGGTGATCTGATTCACCCGCACATCCGTGCATTGGGCGGAAAGAAGCACCGCCACAAGGAGGGTGAAGGCATCCGAGTGATCCAGCGGCACAGGCGGATCAGGATAAAGCTCCGCCAGACGATGCTGGATGTAGGCGGCACGCTCAGTTTTGGTCACGACCGGAAGCCGGGGTGATTACATGCGCTTCTGCTTCTCGATGCGATCTGCCATTTTATCCACATGACCCCAGTGTGTGCGGGGTTTCAGGATGGAGAGGCTCTTGCTGAAGGAACCCCAGCGAAGGATGCGAATGTTCACATTGCGCACGCCCCATTGGTTCATCTCCGTCTTGGAAGGTTTGTAGAGGTCGATAGTGTTCGTGCCGACGAGGGCGGAGCCGTAATCGTCCACCTGGTAGATGTAAGGGGTGCCCTCGATCTGGAAAATGGTGCCCACGGGATACACGGACCAGTCAGCCGCGGCGCTGCGGACGTTGCCAAACTTCAAATCACTGCCGATGGCGGTGGCTTTGCCATACACGATGTGGTCGGATTCGGAGTGCGTGTAGGCTGTGGTGCGGACGGAGGAAATACGGGCACCCTTCTTGGTGGCGACCGTGGAGCTGGCGCAGGACACGAGTCCGGCAGAGGAAAGGCAGAGCAGCAGAGCGAGGAGGCGGAGCATGTGGAACGGGGATGGGTTTTCGTTCGGTGAATTATCCTGAATGCGCGGTGATAGTGCGGCATCGGCCCTCTGAAAGCAATCATAGTTTCGATACAATGGCCATAAATGACTGTTCATGCGGTCAGCTCCTTCGCTGGTTCTCGATGAAGGTTTCATGTGAGCTGAGCCTCATTATTTCAACGCGAATGAAAACGGATGTTCCGCGAATGACCGCAAATTCGCCAATACACCCTATTCGTGGTCATTCGCGGCCCATTCGGCTTGGATTCGCGTTAAATGCCTTACCCCACCTCACTGGCGGCGGTGGGCGATTTCAAAGGCCCGCGAATACTGAGATCGGAAGGTATCGCCGAGCTGTCGAGCGAGCAGGGTCTCTTGGATTTTATCGCGGGAAGAGAGGGTTTTGCGGATGGGGCCGGTGGCCGTATCGTATTTCACGCGGTTCAGATCGAGCAGGACGGTGAGGGCACGCTCATTCATGCTGGCCTCGAGGATTTCCCGCCAGGCTGTTTTCAGTTCCTCGTGGGAGTCCACACAGAGTACGCGGACGAGGAAGCGGATGGAATTGAAGGCTGGGCCAGTGCGCTCAGCCTCATAGACGAAGGCGCTGGCTTTCTCGAAAGGCATCTCGGCGGCGTCGGGCATGTGGGGGAGGTTGGCCGAGGTGTAAAAGTCCCGCCGCACGGGCAGGCGGCGCAGCGCCTGCTCCCTCGGGCCGCCCGGGGTGCCGGGCCGGAAGCTCCACAGCTTTTGCCCGGCCTCGCTGAGCACGAATTCGATGAAAGCCGTGGCCACTTCCGCATTTGGAGCACCGCGAAACAGGCCGATCGGGTCCACGCTCACGCTGGTGCCGCCGAGCGGAGCCACAAAACCGATCCGTGAGCTGCCATCCGCCTTCCTCGCGTCATCCTGAGCCGTGCGACCATAAAAGTCGATGCACATCCCGGCAGCGGCCTCACCACGCACCACATCGAGCGGGATCTTCGTGGAGGTATCCGAGAAGTAGCGGGCGTTTCCGGCGATCTTTTGGATCAATTGCAGCCCGGCGATCCAGCCAGCCTCGACGCCGGTTTGGAGTTCCAATTCGGGATTCTCTTTGCCAAACGTGGGCTTTGCCTTCTCCGCCTCGACAGCGAGGTGCATCTGCTGCTGGATGAGCATCTCGAAGACCTTCGTCACCGAGCCGCTTTTCGCCGGATCCGTACAGGCGATTTGTCCAAAGTATCGCGGATCAGCCAGATCAGCCCAGCTTTGCGGCTCTTTCTCGATGCCGAGACGCTTCAGCACATCTTTGTTGTAAACGATGCCGCTGCTGGAGATGCACGCCCCACACCAGCGGCCTGCTGGATCGCGAAACGGCTCGCCGCTGAGCTTTTCGGGGATCGCCGCCTCACCAAACCATTCCGGGTGCGTCTTCATCACCGCGCTCAGGCCTGTCTTCACGCCATCACCCGCCACCAGCGTCCCCGATTTGGCCTGCGACTCGAAATCGTAAGCGCCGCCGCCAAACATCACATCCACACCGATGCCGATGTCCGAGGCCAGGAAAGTCTTGCAAGCTTCGCTCTCGGATTTCTCGCTCAAAAACGTCTGGGCGATCTCCGGCGTCCACTCGCGCTTCAGCTCCTCTTTCCAGTGCTGCTCAAAGGCAGCGGAGAATTCTGATTTCACCAGCATCGCGATCTCCGAGGTGCCGCCAGGCACCCGCCAGTCGATGTAGAGCGTCTCGCCCGTTTTCGCCTTCCAATGCGCTGCGAAGGCGTGACCGAATTCATCGCGGATCAGCCCTGGATGCGGCGTCACGATCACCAGTCGCCGGTCCCAATGACGCGGCGTCGTGGTATCCGTGGGTTTCAGCAAAAAGGGGCCGATGAGCACCGCCAGGATGGCCGCCAGCACACCGCCCTCACGAGGATGCGCCCGCAGCCACGCGAGGGTGGCCTGCCAAAAAGGATGCTGGAGGAGTTTTTTAAACACGAGCCGCGAGCATGAACGGCGGCACTGGAAAAATCCAGCCTCATTCCTCATCGAGTGAGCGCGATGAGCGCATTATGCCCGCCCATCGCGACGCTCAAATTCAGCACGACATCGTCTTGGCGGAGTTTTTGAGCCAAGGCGGGCACCATGAAGCCTTTCGCTGGCTCGGTGAGGTTCGGGAGATTGGGTGGCAGAAGGCCTTCGCGCATGCTTTGAGCGAAGATGGCGGTTTCGAGAGCGCCGCTGGCACCGAGCGAGTGACCCGTGAAGGGTTTCAGCAGATGCAGTGAAGGCTTTTGGGGCGCATCGCCAAAGACAGCCTTCAACGCCGCCGTTTCCGCGGCGGCTTGAGCGGGGGTGCCATTGCCATGCGGGCAGATGGCGGCGATGCGGCGCTTGGGAAAAGACTTCACGGCGGCATTCAGGCATCGCGTGATGCCTTCGCCCGTTGGTTCGGCCCCGATGGGGTCGTAGGCATCGGAGGTGGTCCAGTAGCCGGCGAGCTCGCACCAGGCATCGGCGGGGCGTTTGAAGCTTGTTTCGAGCAAAAGTGCCACGCCAGCCTCGGCGGGGAAAAAGCCGCTCGTTTTGGGCGAATAGGGATCGTTAAGGTCATTCGCACTCAACAGGCCGGATTCGGCAAACGAGGCCAATAGAGCCGGTGAGAGCGGCAGATCGACGGAGACGACGACGGCGCGTTTCGCCAAACCATGGCGCAAATGCAGCAAGGCCATGCCGAGCGCATCGAGGCCGGAGGCGCAGCCATTCGAGAGCAGATGCGTGGCCCCGCGAATGCCCAGTTCGATGCTCACAGCGGCGGCGATTTCGCTGTGGAGGTTGTTGCTGGCGGCGTAGATTTTACGGCGTTTGCGCCCCGGCCAGGCATCGAGCCATCCGGCGGCATTGCCACGGCTGCTGCCAGCGAAGACACAAGCCTCTACCAACTCTTCGCGGCTCCATCCGCGTGCGGCGACGGCACGTTTGGCCACATCAACGGCCAGCGCACTGGCCGGACCGTAACGCTGATGCAGCATGCGTTTGCGATCGGCGATCCAGCCACCGCGTTTTTTCGGCAAACCGAAGTCGCTGAGCATGGCGAGGCCGCCTTCTGCGCCATGTACGCGGCGCATGATGGCCTCCAAATCGTCTCCGAGGCAGCAGGCAGCTTCAGCGCCGGTGATGGCGATGACGGGGCTGGGACTGGAACGGGGGGCGGACACGTTTCGGCTTCACCGATGCAGCGGCATCACGATCACTCCAGCCGTTTCAGGCTGGAAATGCGGTAGGCTCCACCTTGCAGACGCAGGTTGTCCTGCTCTGCCGCGACGGCATCGAGGTGCAGCACGTGCGGGAAGTCATCCAGTTCGATGATGTGCGTGGAGCCTTTGATGGCTTTGAACGCGGCGTCGAGATCCTTCAGATCGCCCACCGTTTGGCCGTTCACTTTGTTGACGACGATCCCGCCGAGTTGGTCATAACCCTGGGCGCTGGGCGTGGGCAGCACGGTGGAGAGAAAGACGAGCTTCTTCCGGCCTGCTTCCTCGAGTTCATCGGGATGACGAGCGATGTGGCTGAGGCGCAGGAGCGCGGAATTCTCGGTCTGCTGCTCGCCGAAGGAGTCGAGGTAAGGGCGGGAGAGTTCCTGGAAGAGCAGGCCGCCATTGAGGATGTAGCGCGGGCCTTTGTCGAAGCGATACGGCGTGACGAGATAGTCATCCGGGTTCTTCCGCGTGAGTTTGCCCTTGAGCGTCTCTTCTTTGCCCTCGCGGATGACTTTCAACTCGAAGTCATCGCCCACATAAGCATTGCCGCGCACGATGTGGCTGCTGCTGAGAGCGCCGTAGCGCGGGTCTTTGTAGTCGCCACGCGCATCAATGGTCTGACCGTTGATGGCGAGAAGGATGTCTCCCTTCTTCAAACCTGCTTTTTCAGCGGAGGCACCTTTGATGACGGCGGTGACGAGCACGCCGGGAGACTCTGGTTTGAGGCCGAGATACTCGCGGAGCTGCCCATCGAGCGTCACTTGGAATTCCATGCCGAGGCCGGGGAAGCCCTCATAAGCACCATCGGCGAAGTCTTTGAGGAAATGCTCAACGATGGGGCCAGGAAGGATGGTGGCGACTTGGTTCTTCGAATCGTAACTGAGCAGCATGCCTGCGAGCTTGCCGCCTTTGATGACGGGCAGGGTGAAGCTATTCGCCTCACTGCGGATGATGCCGGTGGTTTCATAAACGAGGAAGCCGGAGCCTTCGACGACATAACGGCGCACGAGGATCTTGCTGATCGTGAGCGGGGACTCGATGAGATCACCCACGCGACCGGTCTGCCAGACATTGAGCGAATCGCCAATACGGGCGCTGGCATCCACCTCCATCGGTTTCAGCCCGGCGAAGAAGGCTTTTTCCTTCTCGGCGTTGATGGCAGATTCCAGCAGGGCGAGGTTTGCCTCGTAATCGACCGCAATGACCTTCGCGGCGAGTTTTTGCCCGCCATCTGGCAGCTCGATCTCGATGTAATTCGCATCCGCTACGAGCTGGGCAGTCACGAGCACGCGGTTGCCTGCCACTACCACGCCGAGGCCTCGGCTGTTCAAGGGCGATTGCTTCTGCCAGGGCAGATGCAGGTCATACGGCTGCGCCGTGACATTCACCTTCAGCAGCGAGGTGGATTGAACGGTGGCTTGGGCCGGTGCTCCAGAAGGAGTGATGACCCGATTCTTCGTGCCGGACTTGGAGGCGTTTTGCGCGGCGACAGGCAGGCAGAAACCGCAGAGGAGGAGAAAAAGAAGGCGTTGCATGGCGAAATCAAAAATCAGGATTCAGGAATTTAGAATCAAACATCACTCTTGGCCGAGGTAGCTGTCCTCCTGGATGCTGTAGGTCTGCATGATGCGTGGATGCGCCGCATCGGCGAGGTCGCGCTTCAGGATGAGCGGACGGTTTTTCTCGTGAAGGCGGATTTCGATGAAGGGCTTGTCGTTCTTCGCGAGGGCGGTTTTGACATCGTCGAGGGTCTTGATGGTCACGCCGTTGATCTCATCGACGAGGCTTTGCGCATACGGGGTGAGCCAGGTGTTCACCTGGTCCGGCAGGATGCTGGTAAGCACAACGGGCTCAGGACGCTCGACATAAAGTTTATCGGTCAGATAGCGTTCGAAGACGTAGTTCACCGTGGCATCGCGGATCTGATGGGCATCGACGAGGTTGCGGTCGAGCGGCTGAAATACGAGGCCGGCATAGACGAGGTAGCGCGGGCGCTGGTTGTATTGCGAACCGAGGCGCACGTAAGGCGAGAAGCGTTTCAGCTTGAGGCTTGCGTCTTCCTTCTTCCCGCCACGCAGGTAGCTGAGCTGGATGGTATCGCCCGCGAACTTGCGCTCGACGATTTCGTTCATGTTCACGAGGTCGCCCTCAATGCGGACGAGGCCATTGTTGAGCACGGGATTGCCGTCGATGGCGAGGATGACGTCACCGGGCTTTAAAAGCTCACCCACCGTGCCGGCAGGCTCCACATCGCCGATCATCACGCCCACGCCATCATCTTGAAGGCCGAGAGCCTGGCGCTGCGCGGGGTTTTCGACGGGGAAATCACTCACCGCGAGGTCCACATAGTGATCGTAGCGACCGTCTTCGATGTCGGTGAGGAAGCGCTTGATGACAGGCACCGGGATCATGTAGCCGACGTTTTGCGCCACGCGGCCGGAGAAGCCCTGGAAGGCCACGCCGACGACTTTGCCATCCTGCATGACAGGACCGCCGGAGTTCCCCGGATTGATCGCCGCATCCACCTGCACGCAGAGATGCGAATCGACGCTTGTGTGGCTGTAAGGACGGAAGTCGATGCGGGAAACGACGCCACGTGTGACGGACATGCGGTCTCCGCCAATCGGATAGCCGATGGCGATGACCTCCGTGTTCAGGCGCGGGATGCTGCCAAAGTCGAGCGTCGTCATCTTCGCGAAGGTCTCGGGGTTTTCCGCCTCGATGATGGCGAGGTCGCAGTCGTGGGCGATGTGGACGATCTTGGCCGGGTGCGGCTTCGGGTCATCCGTGGTGCGGATGAGGATGCGCGTGGCATTGCTCACGACATGCGCGTTGGTGAGAAAGCGGTTTTTACCGATGAGAAAGCCCGTGCCGCTACCGCCGGAAGGCTGGCCGGCGTTCCAAGGCTCGCGGTAATCAGGAAAGAGCACGGAGACCTCGATATTGACGATGCCGGCCCATTCCGGCGGTGTGGTGGCATCCGCCCGGACATGCCCAGGCAGGGCGGCGATGGCAAAAGCGGACAGCAGGAGGAGGCAAAGTCGGTTTTTCATGCAGAAGATGGCGCGAAGCCCGAAGCATACGCCCGCCGAGATGCGGAACACAAGCACGGCGGCATCTTTTTTGATCTGATGGAGGTGCCCAGCTCGGCAAGAGGCTCAAACCTATGCCCGTAGTCTGCGACGCTCATGATCCGCCGACTCTTGCCTTTGCTTCTTTTGACCTCGCTCGCTGCGGAGGAAAAACGTGTGCCCACGGCCCAGGCGATGGGTTTGCTGAAAACGCAGTGCATGGGCTGCCACAACGCGGAGAAGAAAAAGGGCGATCTCTCGCTCGAAACGCGTGAATCGGCTCTCGAAGTGATCAAATCGGGCAAAATCATCTCTTCGCTCACAGCGACGGGGGACGAGCACATGCCGCCGAAGAAGCAGTTGCCGGAAAAGCAGATCAATCTGCTCAAATCTTGGGTTCAGGCTGGTGCGGCGTGGGATGTGGCGGCGTTGAAGAAATTCGGCGAGCTGACTCCGGCGGACAAATTGGCCGCGTTGCCGCCTGGACATGCTCCGGCGACGACGTTGGCGCTGAGCGCCGATGGAAAATGGCTCGCGGCGGGCATTGGCAATCGCGTGGTCGTGCGGGATGCGAAAACGAAGGACCTGCCGGTCATCGCGACGCTGGAAGGGCACAAGGACGTCATTCAATCGCTCGCCTGGAACAGCGATGGCACGCGATTGGCCGCGGGAGGCTATCGCAGCGTGCTGGTGTGGAATTCGGCCGATTGGAAGATCGCGAACACGCTCGCCGCGCCGCTCGAAGGCCGCGTGACAGGCCTCACCTTCCTCGCCGACAAAGCGACGCTGATCCTCGCGGACGGCCCCACAGGCGTGAAGGGCGTTTTGCATCGCTGGAAGCTCGGTGAACCGAAGCCAGCGCAAACCATCGACGCGCATGCGGACAACATTTTAAGCCTCACTTTGAGCAAAGACGGCAAACAGATCGCCACCGGCGGCGCGGACAACCTAGCGAAGGTGTGGGATGCGGCCACGCTGAAGGAAATCGCGAAGATCGAAGGTCACGTCGGCCATATCACGGCGCTTGCGTTCAATCACGACGGCAAATGGCTCGCCACCGGCAGCGCGGACAAGGAACTCAAGGTGTGGGACATCGCCACGAAGGAGATGCTAATGCTTCTCGGTGACAAATCCGCGCCCGTGAATGCGCTGATGTGGTCCGCTGATTCCAGTGCGCTCACTTACCTCACCGACAGCGGGAACGTCTTCCACATCACCGAGCTCAAAAGCCACGACGGCGTCCGCCTCGCCTTCACCAGCGGCAAATCGAAGAAGCTCGTCGCACTCGAAGGCGTGCCGTATGCGGCGGTATCAGATGGCAAAACGACCATCGGGGCACTCGATAGCGGCAAGGTCGTGCAACTCGATGAGAAGGCGAACGTCACAAAGCTCACTTCTGACATCTCACCTCTCACTTCTCACTCTCCCACGCTTTCATACACCCGTGACATCCTCCCCATCTTGACGAAGGCAGGCTGCAACCTCGGCTCCTGCCATGCGAAATCGAGCGGACAGGCTGGCTTCCGGCTTTCCATCTTCGCTTTCGACACGAAGAGCGACTTCATGGAGTTTGTGAACGACTCGCGCGGTCGTCGCGTGTTTCCGGCGCGTCCGGAGGACAGTCTCATTCTTCAAAAGGCCACCGTGCGTGTGCAGCATGAAGGCGGGCAGCGATTTGAGCCGGATTCCGAATGGGCGAAGACCGTGGCGGAGTGGATTCGCCAAGGCATGCCGTATGAATTGGCGAATCAGCCGACGCTCAATGAGATCGCCATCACGCCGGGCGAAAAAACGTATCGCAAGGGCGAGGAGCTCGCGCTGAAGGTCACCGCGAAATACAGCGACGGCTCCACTCGCGATGTGACGGCGTTGGCGGACTACATTTCCTCTGAAAAGGCCATTGCGAGCGTGGACGAGGTCGGCAAAGTCAAAGCTTCGACCGAAAGCGGCGAGACGGTCATCGTGGCGCGTTACATGGGCCAGGTGGCGATCTCGCGCGTGGATGTGCCGGCGGAAAAACTGCTGCCTGCCGAGCGCTATGCGAAGCTGCCGGTGCGCAACGAGATCGACAAGCTCGTGTATGCCCGCCTGCAAAAGGTCGGTTTTTTGCCGAGTGACACGTGCAGCGACGCGGAGTTCCTCCGTCGCACCTCGCTCGATGCCATCGGCATGCTGCCGAGCGTGGAGGAAGCTCGCGCCTTCGTCGCGGACAAGAATCCGTCGAAGTATGAGCAGTGGATCGATCAATTGCTCGAACGCGCCGAGTGGGCCGATCACTGGGCGATCAAATGGGGCGATCTCATTCGTCCGAATCCATCGCGAGTCGGCGTGAAGCCGGTCTATTTGCTCGATCAGTGGATCCGGCAGAGTTTTCGAGAAAACAAGCCGTGGAATCGCTTCGTGACCGAACTCCTCACTGCTGAAGGTAACACGCACAAGAACGGCCCCGTGGCCATCTGGCGTGACAAACGCGAGCCGATTGATGCCGCGACCTTTATCGGCCAAATCTTCCTCGGGGTGCGTTTGGAGTGCGCGAAGTGCCACCACCATCCGACGGAGAAGTGGGACCAGACCGACTACTACCAGATGGCCGCGTTCTTCACGCAGATGAAACGCAAGGGGCAGGGCATCTCCGCGCCGATCAGCGGCGAGCCGGAACAGTGGTGGTTCGCGCCCGGCACGGCCAGCATCGAGCATCCCGTCACCAAAGTGTCGCTGAAGCCGCGTCCGCCGGCGGACAAGGAAATCCCCATCGCCGAATCGCAGGACCCGCGGGCCGTGTTGGCCGATTGGATGACGAATCCGAAGAATCCATATTTTGCGCAGGCCGTGGTGAACCGCGTTTGGTCCAGTTTCATGGGCCGCGGCGTCGTTGATCCCGTGGACGACTTCCGAGCGTCGAATCCACCCACCAATCCCGCGTTGCTCGACTGGTTGGCCGCCGACTTCGTGCAGCACGGCTACGATTTGAAGCATCTCATGCGCACCATCATGCGCTCGCAGATTTACCGCCTCAGCAGCCTGCCGAACGAGACCAACGCGTCCGATTTGAAGAACTATAGCCGCAGCTACCGCCGCCGTCTGCCCGCCGAAACGCTGCTCGATGCCGTCTGCGCCGTCACCGAGGTCAAAGAGACCTTCACCGGCCTGCCGCCCGATGCCCTGGCCAAGCAAACCTGGAATCACAAGCTCGAAAGCCAGTTCATGGATGCCTTCGGCCGCCCGAACGCGAGCTCTGAATGCCCCTGCGAACGCGATGCCAAACCCAGCGTCGTGCAGGCGCTGCACCTCATGAACTCCACGAAGCTGCAGGACATGCTTGTTAACGCCCAAGGCCGCGCCGCCCGCCTCGCCAAAAGCGACGCGAAGCCCGAGCAGATCGTCGAAGAACTCTACCTCGCCTGCTTCTCACGCCTCCCCGATGCCGAGGAGATGAAAATCGCCACCAGCGCCTTCACCGCCAAAGACGCGACACGCCAAACGGCGGTCGAGGACGTGCTGTGGAGCCTGCTGAACTCGGCGGAGTTCGTATTTAATCATTAAAATGAACCTGCCTTACTCTTTTCGAAACGTCGGCCCACCCATCTCGATGGAAGACCTGAATGCGTTTGAGCAAGAACTCGGCTGCAAGCTGCCTGAAAGTTTCCGCTCTTTCATGCTCACGACGAATGGGGGCTATCCTGCCAACGAGTCTTTTGAAGAACCCGGATTGCCGTCGTTTGTGCTTCAACGCCTGTATCCGCTTGGGGGCGAAGAGCCCTACGAGCTTAGAAACATGAACATTCACGGAACTGAGCTGCCGAGCGGGCTGCTGCGGATCGGCAGTTCGATCTGCGGGGATACAATGGCACTCGGGATCGCCGGGGAGAACTACGGCAAAGTTTACTGGCAGGATCATGAGCTAGCCGAAGATCCAAAAGACTGGTCTTCCATGAATTGGATGTGCGACGATTTTGGTGACTTCATGCTGTCCCTGAAGTCACTCTGGTAATCTCAGATGCATATCTACCTCGTATCCCGCTACGGCAACCCTGCTCATCCAGACGGCCCAGATGGGCCGGACACGAATTTTTGCTCCGTCCCCCTCCTGGATTGGACAGGTGATAAGCTCTCCGAACTGATCCAAGATCAGGCAAACATCCACCCCGCGCAGATGCTCTGTGAAGGCGCAGCGCAGGTCTCGTCGAGCGTAGCGAGAC
>CALSBJ010000106.1:0-17263 GCA_943373155.1 Akkermansia muciniphila
CGTCCTCATCAAGCCCCCCTTCCCCATTCCCACCCCCTGGGCCTACAAACAATGGGCCGGCTCCAAAGAAATCCCCGGCGTGCTCTACGCCCCGCAGCTCTGCGAATGGGGCGCCATGGTCAATGGCCTCGAACGCCCCGTCTTTCAGAAGTACCTCCTGCTGCCCGCCCTCAAAAACTGGCTCCTCGAGCACGGCGAAGTGCGTGCCGCCCTCATGTCCGGCTCCGGCTCCACGATGTTCGCCATCACCGATACCGACGGCCAAGCCGCCGAACTCGCCGAAAAAGCCCGCGCCTGGTGCGGCGACACCTCCTGGACCCTCGCCACCCGCACGGCGGCTTGAAAAGAACTTCAACAATCAAAAATCGACATTCAGCAATCGTCATTCCCGATCCTCGCAAAAGCCTCCAACCGCCGATTGATGAACTCCCATTGCTGATTGTTGAAGTAAAAGCCCGCACCCACCATGGCCGGCATCGTGCATTTCTCGAACTGACGAGGATAACGTTCGAAGAGCCGAAAATGCCTCTAAGATGCAAGGCATCTTTTTCGACCGTTCACGTTCGCCCGCTGGAGGCCCATGAAGCAGAAGAAACCTCGTAAAACCCGCCGAAACACGCCACCTTGCATCCCATGCACATCCCCATTCTCTATCTCGACACCTCCGTTGTCGGCGGCTACTTCGATGACGAATGGAAGGAATCCACGCAGGAAATGTTCCGCCTTGCCGATCTCGGTCTTTATCACCTCGTCGCCTCCGTCGTTACCGCCACCGAAATCATGGGCGCACCGCCCGAAGTGCAGAGCCACTTTGCCCAAACCTTCACCGATCCCGCCCAGTTGCTCGAGTTGAGCGACGAAGCTGAAGCCCTCGCCCAAGACTACGTCGAAGCAGGAGTAGTCACACCCAAGTATCTAGATGATGCCCGCCACATCGCCGTTGCCACCCTCAACGCCTTGCCGCTGATCGTCAGTTGGAACTTCAAGCACCTCGCCAACATCAAGCGCGAGGCCGGATTTAACGCCGTCAACCTGTTGCAAGGCTACCCGCAAATCCGTATCCTCACGCCGTTGCAACTATTGAACGAACCCGATGACACCGACTAACTCCATGAAGCCAAAAACTTTTGATGCCGTGCTCGAATCGCGCCGCTGGAAAGCTGCCGTCGCCGAAAAAACACAGACCATGAGCCGCGAGCAAGTACTCGCGTTCTTCGACAAAGACAAAGTGCTCCTCGCACTCGCCAAGATGCGTCAGGCGACATCCCAACTCCCCAAGACACTCTCCTGAGGGAAGATATGCCAGGGATCTTTTCTCTTTCCCGCACCGCAGCTTGAAAAAACTTCAACAATCAAAAATCGACATTCAGCAATCGTCATTCCCGATCCTCGCAAACGCCTCCAACCGCCGATTGATGAACTCCCATTGCTGATTGTTGAAGTAAATCCACCCTCCCACCATGGCCCATCGCTTCACCTGCACCGAACGCGTCCAGTTCTCCGATACCGACATGGCCGGCATCGTGCACTTTTCGAATTTCTTCCGCTACATGGAGCGGGTCGAGCACGGCTTTTTCCGCAGCCTCGGCTTCTCCATCGTCGATCCGCCCACCGTCGGCGAAGAACGCGTCGGATGGCCTCGCGTGCATGCCTCCTGCGATTACCTGAGCCCGCTGCACTTTGAAGAAGAGTTTGAAAGCGAGCTGCTCGTTGAAGAAGTGCGCAGCAAGGTCATCCGCCACCTCATCCGCTTTTGGAAGACCAATGGCGAACTCGCCGCCGAAGGCCGCATCACCGCCGCCTGCGTGCGCCGCGATCCCGCCACCGGCAAAATGAAGGCCATCGAGATCCCCCAGCGCTTCCGCGACCAAATCGAAGCCGCCCCCGCCGAGCTGCTCCGCCGGCCCGAGAAGCGATAATCTTCAAGAAGCATGCTCGGCTCCGGCAATCCCACGCCCTACGATCTGCCAGCCATCATCGTGCTCGTGCTTCTCGGCCTTACCCTGCTCATCGGAGCCATCCTCGGCCCTCGCTGGAGCAGCGATGCCTCCACCCTCACCCGCTGGTCCGCCGCCGTGGTCAGCCTGCTCCTTCTCGCCGCCGTTCACGGCCTGACCCCGACACCCAACGGCATCATCGGTGCCTTCCGCCTCATCACCCTCTGGCCCGCCTTTGCAGCCAACATGCTCTTTTTCGCTCTCTGGACCTGGCGGGCCTTGCCCTAGCCCTTCCGTCCCTCTTCCTCCCTTGCAAAGCATGATGAATCAAGTCTCTGTCCCTTTGCACCCACTAACGAAACACCAATATTGAAATGGAGAGGAACTGTGGAGTTAGTTTTCAAACGATCGCGTTTTTCAAAGAACTGCTAGCCCGCCACCGGAATGGATACCCAATAGGTGCTGGATACCGCATCGCTCCCATGAATAGAGACTGCTTTCGTGTCACGCACGAGAGCGGCAGAAGCGTTGACGTTTATGCTGAGTTGCTCTCAGGAAATCACGGGCGGCACTTATCTACCAAACTCCCCTCTTTCTGGAACGCCCCGCACAACAATGAAGAGCTGGATGAAAATAGGAAAATCGAAGTGATTGAGCGAGTGCGGCTTTTCTTCCAAAACATGGGCTGCAAAATCGAATTGAAGCCATGATCACAGAGGGCCTAGCGATGGGAAAATGACGTCAGGCGACATAAGACACAAAAAATAAAGGGTTCCAGCGGGGCGTCGGGAAAAAGAGGGGGATTTGGTGGCGGCATCACGAGAACCTGATCACATACTCCTTCATCTACCGTCACCGAGGCCGTCAGCGAATTGAAGAAACAGGATGAGAGAACAAATCGCCAGTCCAGTGTTCAGCACCCCAGCCCCTCCCCCTTCCTTGCGAAGCATTGCACCGGGATTGGCATCCTGATCACCCGGCGCAAAACCGGCCCACCATGAGCGCGTAGGCGTGTGGACCTCTCAAACCACACCCCGCTCACGTCATGAAAATGCATCCCCTTTGCTCCGGCCATCACACGAACCTCTTCGCCACCTCGCAGGGCCGCCGTGATTTCCTTCAAGTCGGTGCCATGGCCGGACTCGGCCTCACCTTGCCGGAACTCTTCAAGGCTCAGGCAGGGCACACCGTCGCGGATGTGGCCAATTTCAAAGCGGTGGCCCAATCGGTGATTCACATTTACCTGCCCGGCGGCATGGCCCAGCATGAATCGTGGGACCCAAAGCCCTTCGCCGCCCCCGAGTATCGCGGGCCCTTCAGTCCGATCAAAGGCGTCACCGGCGAGTATGTGGGCGAGAAGTTCGCCAACATCGCCAAGATCCTCGACAAGATGACGCTCATCCGCTCCGTCACCCATGGCGAGGCGGCGCATGAACGCGGCACGCACAACATGTTCACCGGTTACCGCCCGAGCCCGGCGATCAAGTTCCCCAGCTTCGGCTCCATCATCTCCCACGAGCAGGGCAGCCGAAACAATCTCCCGCCTTACATCGCCATCCCGTCCGTCATCGCCCCAGAGCAAGGCAGCGGTTACATGAGCAGCGCCTACGGCCCCTTCGCCCTCGGCAGCGATCCAGCAGATGCCAATTTCACCGTGCGCGACCTCGCCACGCCGAAGGACATCGACACCCGCCGCTTTGACCGCCGTCGCGGACTCCTCGCCGCCGTGGACGAGCACTTCCGCGCCTCCGAAAAATCCGATGCGCTCAGTGCCATGGACGATTTCTACAGCGCCGCCTACAAGCTCATCAGCTCCCAGCAGGCCCGTGAAGCCTTCAACCTCGCCGCTGAACCCGCGAAGCTCCGGGATGAATACGGCCGTCATGCCGCCGGACAGCGCTTCCTCCTCGCCCGTCGTCTCGTCGAGGCCGGCACACGCATGGTCTCCGTCAATTTTGGCAGTTGGGACCATCACTCGAACATCAAAGGAGCTTTCGAAGGCCAGGCCACGCAGTTTGACCAGGCCTTCGCCCGTCTCATCCGCGACCTCGAAGAGCGTGGCCTGCTCGACAGCACCCTCGTGCTCGTCAGCTCCGAATTCGGCCGCACCCCGAAGATCAACAGCACCAACGGTCGCGACCACTATCCCCGCGTCTTCTCCGTGGCCATGGCTGGTGGCGGCGTGAAACGCGGCTTCATCTATGGCAAGTCCGATGCCCTCGGCGCTGAACCCGATGAAAACCCCGTTGGCCCCGAAGACCTCGCCAAGACCATGTACCGCCTCCTCGGCATCAACGGCGAGAAGCGCATCATCGTCGAAAACGTCCGCCCCGTGGACATCGTTAACGGTGGACGCATCCTCACCGAGGTCATCGCCTGATTCGCTTTCAGAAGAAGCGTTTGCCGCGATGAAAACGCGGTTCTATGAGCAAGCGCCCGCATGCTCCAGCTCAGCCAGGTTTTGCTTCCCGTCGATCACGCCGACGCCGCCCTTCTTCAGGCGGCGCTGGAGGTGTTGAAGGTCAAAACGGACCAGTTGAAGCATCTTCATATTAAACAACGCGCCATTGATGCCCGGCGCGGCCATGTAAACTTCAGCTACACCCTACTCGCCGAGGTCGATGACGAGTCCCGCGTGCTACAGCGGCTCGATCAAGCCGCCCGCGTGCGGATTGCGGAGCCGGAAGAGTATCAGTTCACCCGCCCTGCTCATGGCATCTCAGACCGTCCCATCATCGTCGGCACTGGTCCCTGCGGCTTATTTTGCGGCCTCATGCTTGCCCGAGCCGGATGGAAGCCCATCCTCCTCGAACGCGGCAAAGCAGCGGGGGACCGGGCACGCGATGTCACCGGCTTCTGGAACCGTGGCTGGGCCTTCAATCCCGAATCGAACGTGCAATTTGGCGAAGGCGGCGCAGGCACATTCTCCGATGGAAAGCTTTACACGCAGATCCGCGACCGCGAGCACCGCATCCCCTGGCTGCTGAAGGAGATGGTCAAAGCCGGAGCGCCCGAGGACATCCTTATCAAAGCACGCCCGCACATCGGCACGGACCGCCTCATCAAAGTGGTGCGTCACATCCGCGAAGAAATCATCTCGCTCGGTGGTGAAGTGCGCTTTGAATCGAAAGTGAGCGATGTCGTGATCGAGGACGGCATCATGCGCGGCGTGGTGCTCGCCGATGGCAGCACGATTGAAGGCAGTCGGATCATCTTTAGCATCGGTCACAGCTCGCGAGATACCTTTGAAATGCTCCATCACCGTCGCGTCCCGATGGAGCGGAAGCCCTTCTCCATCGGCGTGCGCATCGAGCATCCGCAAAAGCTCATCGACAGCTCGCTCTACGGTCGCTGGGCCGGTCACGAGCGACTCGGCTCGGCGCCTTACAAATTCGTGGCTCATTGCGGCACCGGTCGCACGGCCTACAGCTTCTGCATGTGCCCCGGCGGGCTCGTTGTCGCCGCGAATTCCGAACCCGGCACCGTCGTCACCAATGGCATGAGCAGCTATGCCCGCGCCGAGTCGAACGCGAACGCCGGTTTCATGGTCGATGTGAGGCCGGAGGACTTCGCGGGTGATGACACGCTCGCCGGTATCGCCATGCAGCGTCGTCTTGAAAAAGCCGCCTTCGACCTGGCAGGCGGCACCTATGCGGCACCTGCGCAGCTTTTGGGTGATTTCCTCGCTGGCAAAGCCTCCACCGGCCCCGGCAAGGTGCAGCCCAGCTACAAGCCCGGTGTTGTGTGGACGGATCTCACCTCGGTGCTGCCGGATTACATCACCGAAACGCTTCACCAGGCCGTGCCACGCATTGAAAAAGGCCTGCGTGGCTTCGCCCTCGACGACGCGGTGCTCACCGGATTCGAGACACGCAGCTCATGTCCCGTGCGCATCCCACGAGACACGGAAACGCTCGAATGCACCGGCGTGAAGCATTTTTACCCCGCCGGTGAAGGCGCAGGCTATGCCGGCGGCATCATCTCCGCCGCCGCCGATGGTCTCCGCGTGGCGGAAGCCATCCTGCGGCATGCATGAGATGTTGGCGGGTTTCGTTTGGTATCCGCTCACCATGCTCAAAACCACCCGCCGCCGCCTTCTCGCCGGTCTTCCGGCTTTCGGCCTCTTTTCCGCTCATGCCGAGGACTCCAAACCGCTCGAAAACATCCTCTTCGGCTCCTGCCTCGACACGCATGACCATCCCATGCTCGACCGCACGCTCTCGCTGCCCCGCGATCTTTTTCTCTTCATGGGCGACAACATCTACGCGGATCAAGGCGGCATCCCGATGATGCAGGAAAAGTATGCGCGGCTCAAAAACAGTCGCTTCTTCCGTGGACTCAAAAACAAGCCCATCCTCGCCACCTGGGACGATCACGACTTCGGCCTCAATGACGGCGGCAGCGAGTATCCGCAGAAAAAGGAGGCGCAGGTCGAGTTTTGGAACTGGCTCGATGAACCGACGGACTCGCCGCGCCGGAAGCAAGAAGGCGTGTATCACGCACAGACCTTCGGACCGGAGGGAAAACGTGTGCAGGTCATCCTTCTCGATACCCGCTACTTCCGCAGCCCCCTCAAGAAGGTGCCCAAGGAGAAAGCCATGCTCGGCGGCACCAGCGTTCCCACCGACGATGAAAGCACCACGATCCTCGGCGCGGCCCAATGGACCTGGCTTGAAAAGGTGCTCCAAGAGCCCGCCGAGCTGCGAATCATCGTCTCCAGCATCCAATTCGCTCCCGAAGCCCATGGAGGCGAATGCTGGGCCAATTTCCCTCACGAGCAAAAGCGCCTCCTCCGCATGCTCCGAGGCCAAAAAGCCCTCGTTTTGAGCGGCGACCGCCATTGGTGCGAATTCTCCAAGAACGACCTTATCGACTTCACCTCCAGCTCGATGACTCAAAAACATCCTCGCGGCACGCCGACCCCGAACAAGCACCGCCTTGTGCCAAAAACCTACCATCTGCCGAACGTGGGGCTTTTGAACATCGACTGGATCGCACAAGCCATCACCGCCCAAATCTTCGGCGAAGCTCCCGAGGCTCAGATCGAGCTGCGGCTGCCTTTTGCTGATCTCGTGGTCTGAGAAGGGCATGCGGCCCAGCTTGCCAATCCCCGCTCATGCGGCTAGCCTTTGGGCCATGAGCGCAGCAGTCCTTGCAGCACCTGAAACGCCCCGCGTCCCGGAAGACGTGGTCGAAACCTATTTCAAAGAGAGAGGAAAGCCCATGCCTGGAGCCGAACATGCCCGTTGTCAGGCCCGCTTGATCGGGCAGTTCTTGAAATCCGACACTCATGATGTGCTGAGCGAGCTCAACCTCGATCTCGAAGGCTATCGCTGCGTGCCGGACCTCTGTGTTTATCGCAAAGAGGACGAATCAGCCATCCGCCATCTTACCTGGGTCACCAAGGTGCCGCAGATCGCCGTCGAGATCATTTCCCCCAGCCAGACGATTGATGAAATGACCGCCAAGATCGAGCAACTGCTCGCGCACGGCGTGCCCAGCGTGTGGTTCGTCTTGCCTTTCGCACGCGTCATCACCGTCTATCAAAAGTCCGCCCCCCTCATCAGTTGCGCGGCGGGCATTCTCGCTGATCCCGTCACAGGCGTGAAGGTCAATGTGGACGAGGTCTTCGCCTGATTCGTCGTTCGACATTCGCCATTCGTCAGCCATCTTTCCCGCCATGGTGAACGATCACGAACCTCGCATCCCGCTCCTGCCCACGCTCATGACGGCTGGGAACATCCTCTGTGGGTTCATTGCCATTCTGCAAATTTTCGACGGTCGCCACCTCGATGAGAATCTGCACTACCACTACGCCATCGCGCTGATCCTCGCGGCCTGCCTCTTCGATGCGCTGGACGGTCGCGTGGCCCGCATGAGCGGCACGGAGAGTCCATTCGGGCGTGAATTGGACTCGCTGGCGGACATCGTGAGCTTCGGCATGGCCCCGGCGCTGCTGGTGCATGACATTGTTTTGAAGGAGCTGGACACGCCCAAGGGCATCGGCCTGCTGATTTCCTGCGTTTATCTCGTGTGCGGAGCGATGCGCCTCGCCCGGTTCAACTGCCTGGCAGCGGCGGATGTGAAATGCAGCAGCAAGAGCTTCCGAGGCTGCCCCATCCCCGCCGCGGCGGGTGTGATCTCGTCTTTGACGCTGCTCTTGATGTGGCTGGACAGCAATGAACGCGAGATCGGCAACTGGAAGTATGCGCTGGCGGGCCTGATGGTGCTGCTGAGCTACCTGATGGTGAGCAGCCTGGAGTATCCGAGCTTTAAAGCGGTGAACTGGCGCACGAAGCGCTCCTTTCACTGGGTGCTGGTGAGCATCTTTTTCATCGCTTTCACGGTGATGAACTGGCACTGGATGCCCTCAGTGATCTTTGTGACCTACCTGCTCTACGGCCTCGCCCGGCCATGGGTGAGCCGCAAATGGCGCCGGGAGATCGAGATCGAGCAGGAGGTGCCTGACACCGAAAGCATCGACGAAACCGCCGTGCTTTCCGGCAGCGAGGATGAGATGGATGCGGCGCGGATTCTCGACGCGGACCGTCGCGGCGTGTGATTCTGACGAAATTCACTTCACAGAACCGTCGCTTGCGTTAAACGAAGACGCTCATGGCGGATTTCTACCAGCATGCCCGTGTCCCCACACTGCATCACCTAGCACACGCAGACGCGGCGCTTCGTGAGGAAGAACTGCGTGGATGGAGCACGCAAAAGCCCGTCGTGCTGCTGCTTCCCGCCCTTTACGCCGAATGCGAGCGTCCCGCGCTGCCGCTGATCCTCGAGCGTGCCGCCGATCTGCCCTATGTGCAGGAGATCGTTCTCAGCATGAACTGCATGGATGCCTCGCAGCACGAGCTGGCGCTGGAGCTGTGCCGCCGCATGCTTCGCGGGAAACCCGCCCGCATCATCTGGAATGACAGCCCAGAGATGAGCCGAGCCTTTGAGCTGATGGAGCAGGCGGAGCTCCCCGGCTATCTGGCTGGCAAAGGCACGAATATCTGGATGGGCATCCTTGAGCTGCACTCGCGCGGCTTTGACGGCGTGGTCGTCAGTCACGACACGGACATTTTAAACTACAGCCGCGATCTCATCTGGCGGCTCTGCTACCCGCTCATGCATCCACGCATGGGTTACCGCTTTGCCAAAGGCTACTACAGCCGCGTGGCGGAGCGTTTGTATGGCCGTGTGACGCGGCTGCTCATCTTCCCGCTGATTCAGGCCTGTCGCGATGTCTTGGGGCCTAAGCCGCTCATCGAGCATCTGGAGAGTTTTCGCTACCCGCTGAGCGGTGAGTTCGCGGCGGATATGTCGGCCATTAATAGCTTCTCCCTTCCGGGCGGCTGGGGACTGGAGATCTCGACGATGTGCGAGTCACATCACAAGATGCCCGTGAGCGAGGTTTGCCAGGTGGATCTCGGCTTTCACTTCGAGCACCGCCATCGCACGCTCAATCCCGGCAAATCCGGCCTCAAAGAACCCGGACTCGTCACTGCGGCAGCGGATGTGGCCCGCTGCCTCGCCTGGCAGGTGCTCCGTGATACCGAGCCTCGCAGCGCCGAGGAGATGCTGCGCCTCATCGTGGCTCGCTACCACATCCGTGCTACCGAGTGGCTCGCACGCTACGAGCACGTCGCCCTGCTCAACGGCCTGGAACACGATCCTGCCGAGGAAACCGCCGCCGTGAATGCCTTTGGCCATGCCTTGGAGCAGCTCCTCGAAACGACCGCCACGGAAGGCCTCCGCGTTCCCGCGATGCGCCCACCCGTGAGGAGCGTCTTCCAGCGACTCCCTCAAATCGGGGAGCTGATCGCCGCAGCCACGACCCAAGTCTGAGGGTGCTAGCATGAGCGCCCCCAAACCTGATCTCCTCCACCAGCCGCGTCTCGGCGCGATCTGGATGACCGTCTCGCTCGTCTGTTTCACCGGGAACGCCCTCTTGTTGAAAGTGCTCGCCTCCGTTCGTCATGCGGATCCGTGGCTGGCCCTGGTATTCCGCGCCTTCATCGGGCTCGTCTTCACCTGGATCGTCTTTGCGCCGAAAGGCACGCTGAGGTTGAAGCGCAGTTTCCAAAGCTGGCTGCTGGCCTCGCGGGGTGTGCTGGGAGCCTTTGGCACCATCGCCTACTACCTCACCATCGGTCCACTTGGTGCTGGCAAGGCCACGCTCATCGGCAACACCTGGTGCGTCTTTGCCGCGATCATGGCGACCTTCGTTTTGCATGAAAAACTCGGCGTCGTGAAGGCACTCGGCATCTCACTGGCCCTCGCCGGCCTCGCCCTGCTCACCGGCATGACACCCGGCTCACTCGTCGTGTTTGGCCAATACGAGGCCATTGCACTCGGCGGCGCAGTTTTAGCTGCGGCGGTGGTCGTCGTGATTCGTCAACTCACCCGCACCGAGACCAGCGCCACGATTTTTGCCTCGCAATGCCTCTACGCCCTGCTCATCGGCATCCCCGTCGCCGCGATGAACTTCACCTCGCTCAGCTGGGCGGATGCCGGATTGCTCTCTGCCGCGGCCTTGTGCGCCACCTTTGGCCAGCTCGCCATGACCGAGGGCTTCCGCTTCCTGTCTGTCGCCGCCGGTGGAGCGTTCCAAAACTCCGTGCCCGTCCTCACCACGCTCGGTGGCATCTTCTTTTTCGCCGAACCGTTCTCGTCGATGCAATCCCTCGGCGCCGTGCTGGTGCTATGGGGCAGCTTTCAGACGGTGCTGGGAGGTCGCAGGAAGTAAAAAGAGTTTTCGGCACAGTTTCAAAGAGATACCATTAGCCATGTTCGATGCAGCCCCTCTTCTCCGGCTCCCTCCTCGGGTCACCGAGGAGGAGTATGAAGCTATTCTGGCGAAATCCGTGGAGAAGCTGGAGTTTCGCAACGGCCAGATCGTGATGATGGCTGGTGGCACGGACACGCACAGTCTGGTGAAGGTCAATCTCATCCACCAGCTTGGCAACGCCCTCTCCAAACGTCGCTGCCGCGTCTATGACAGCGACATGAAGGTCAAGGTGGAGGCTTCCGGCCTGAACACCTTTCCCGATGCCTCAATTGTGTGCGGCCAGCCAAAGTTTAACTCGGACAAGCGCATCACGCTGCTGAACCCTGGTGCCATCTTCGAAGTGCTCTCTGAAGGCACCGAGGCCTACGACCGTGGCGAAAAGTTCTGGAACTACCGCCACATTCCATCGCTCAAGACCTTTGTGCTCGTTTCGACGGCCCAGGCACGGGTAGAGGTCTTTGAACTCGGAGAGGGAGACCAATGGCAACTCACCACCTTTGACGGTTTCGACGCCACGCTGCGCCTGAAGCACTACGACATCGAGATTCCACTCGCAGCCGTTTACGACAAGACTGATCTCGATCCGTCCACGCCGCCGGAAAGCGAAGACCACTGAGAAACGAAATGGGCGAACGAAGCGCAAGTAGCGCAACAAGCGGCAAATTCGAGGTTGGCTCATGGAAGCAGGATGGTAGAATCCTCCTCATGGACACCATTCTAGAATCTCGGCCTGACGCTGCGGCGGCCCAGCCTTTTCATGGCATGCGCACGATTCCTGGAAAGCCGCCACTGCTGATCAAAGACTGGCGCAACGGCGTGGGTCGCCTCAGCGACACGCCTTTTTCCCGCGAGGCCGATCAGAAAGCCGCCCTGCTGCGCCAAACTGAGATCACCGCATGAATTCGATGCCGCTCCATGTGCTGGATACGAACCACCTTCGTGAGCTCGGCTATCGCACATCACTTGGATTGCTTCTCAGCCAGCGTCTTGTCGCTGCATCGGCAGATGGCGTGACCACCATCGTCTCGGCGGAGGAACAGACAAAAGGAAGGCTAGCGGATCTGGCAAGACAGGCAGATCCCGCGAAACAGGTCGAGGCTTACAGTGACTTTGCCGAGACCCTTCAATTTCTGAGCAACTACACCCTTCTCCCTTGGGATGGGCAGGCAGCGGAGAGGTTTCACGCGTTCCGCAAGGCGGGCGTTCGCATCGGCACCATGGATTTGAAGATCGCCTGTATCACCATCGAGTATGAGGGCATTCTCCTCACCCGGAACACGGTGGACTTTGCCAAGGTGCCGGGCCTACGTTTTGAAAACTGGCTCGATTAAAGCACTCACCCTAACCACGCCTTCACCTCCGCGGCGACACGTTCGCCGCGGGTGAAGGCTTCTTCGAAAAGAGCCATGCCACTCATGTCCGAGTGGGCATGGAAAACGGGTGGTGAAGACGCTTGCAGCGCTTCGCGTGTCTTTCCCCAGATGAAGCCGGGCGAGGGGCGAATCATGCCGTGGCCCCACAGCCACACATCGGCTTGCGTCACCTGATCTCGCAGTTCGGGATGCGGCGCGGCGAGGGCAGCGAGAGCTCGCGAGCACCACTGCGCATGCGTTTGCGTGAGCATCCATTCGCGGAGCTTCGCGGGTGGCTGACCGCAAAGAGCCTCGTAATGCGTGATAACGGTGGCCTGTGGCACGGAGGCGAGACTTTGATGCGTGGCGTTGACGTAGCCGAGTGTCTCGGAGCCGAAAACGACATTGTCCCAGGCTGGCAGCACGCCCGGACTCGGCGGCAATTCGTCGAGCGTGAGGTTCGTCACCACCCATGGCGAGTAAACGAGATCCGGCGAGGCCTTCGCGGGATCAATCAAACGCCTCGCGACAAAGCGCGGCACGCAGAGCAGCACGGCGCGGCCTTCGATCTCGAAGGCCTCACCATGATCGCTCATGGCTTTCACGCGTGGAATGCCGTTGGTAATCTCGATGCCAAAGGCCATCGCGTTGACGCGGAGGTCATCGAGACCTTCAGCGAGCAGTTCGACGAGTTTGCCATTGCCCTGCGGCCAGGTGAGCACGGTATCGCGCTCGGCATTCGCGGCTTCGCCGGTGCGGCTGGCGAAGTAGTGCAGGCCTGCCCAGGCTGAGACCTCGTCGAGATCGCCGCCAAAATCATCGCGGCAGGCATACTCGACATGCCAGCGCAGGGTCCGGCTGTCGAAACCATGCTCGTGCATCCACTTCGCCATCGTCATGGCATCCAGCGCGAGAATATCGGGATCGCGACTCGAAGCATCCACGGGAAGAACAAACGCCATTTTGCCGTCGTGACCGCGTTTGGACCTCCAGCGCTCGATTTCAGCCGCAAAGGCCGCGAACTGCTCTTGCTCGCGTTTGGGCAGTCCGGCCTGCGGGCTCAGGCCTTCGATCCATTCCCCATGGATGAAGAGTCGCTCGTGAGGATCATGACAAAGCGCCAGCTCATCATAGATGGGCCGCCCAGCCGCGTCGTGGCCGATGATGATGCCTGTCTCTTCAAAGAATCGCCGCACCTCCACGCAATCGCGTCCCGGCAGCGGCACATAGTGAGCGCCCCAAGGATAGGCGGTGACCTTGTTTTGACCGGCACAGGACGTGCCGCCGATCTGGGACTCCAGCTCCAGCACAACGATTTTCTCCACGCCGAGCTTCCTTAGCCGTCGTGCGGCCGCCAAGCCTGCCACACCTCCTCCGACGATCACCACCTCGGCTTTTTCCTTCCGTCCGATCTTCGGCAGGCCACCATCGCGCAGGCGATGCCCGCGAGCATGCGAACCCCCGACGATGCGACCGGGAATGCCGCCACGACCTTCACATCCCGCGAGCAGAAAGGCGGGGGTGGATTGGAGCAGGCGGCGGCGATTCATCAGCACGCCGAAAAGAACCGGGAAACCTCTTGCCACAAGCCCGCGAAATGCGCTCCCAATGCCGCATGCCCGCGCATCATTACGAACCTGATCCCTCCGCCACGGTCGAGGCACTGATGGCGTGGTTTCGTGATCACGGGAAAGACTATCCCTGGCGTCGCACGCAGGACCCGTATGCCATTCTCGTCTCCGAGGTGATGCTGCAACAAACGCAGATCACCACCGTGCTCGACCGTGGCTACTACACGCGATGGATGACGCAGTTTCCTGACTGGCAGACGCTCGCCGCCGCCTCCGAAAGCGTCGTCTTGAAGGCCTGGGAAGGTCTTGGCTACTATCGCCGGGCACGACATCTTCAGAAGCTGGCTCAAACCATCATGGAAGAGCATGGCGGCATCTTCCCGCAGGATCACGCGGCCATTTTAAAGCTGCCCGGCGTCGGTCCCTACACCGCTGGCGCAGTGGCAAGCTTTGCCTTTAACCTCCCGCATCCCATCGTGGATGGCAACGTGGCCCGCGTGCTCTCACGTCTGCACAATGATGCCACGCCCATCGACTCCACCAAAGGCCGCGACCTGCTCTGGCAGCGTGCCACCACGCTCGTGCAGACCACCACCGATCCACGCACGCTGAACTCGGCGCTCATGGAGCTCGGCCAAACGCATTGCCGACCCACCAAGCCCGCCTGTGATCTCTGCCCCGTGCGTGGCGAGTGCCGCGCCACCGATCCCGAGCACCTGCCGGTGAAATCCGCCCGCCCCGAGATGACGGAGGTCACCGAGCGTGTTTTCTTCCTGCGCACCGCCGAAGGTGTGCTGCTCGAACAAGAAACCGGCAGCCGCCGCACCGGCCTGTGGAAGCTGCCCGCACTGCCCGAAAGCCTGCATGCCAAACCACCGCCCGTGCTGATGAAATCGCACTACGGCATCACACGCTACAAAGTCACGCTGTGGGTCCACGAACCGCCAAAAGGCAAAGTCCAATGGTCTGAAAGCCACCAAGTGGTGCCGCACGAGAAGCTGGCCGATCTTCCAATGCCAAGCCCCTATCGTCGCGCTTTGAATGCCATGCTCAAATCGCACGCGGAAGACCTCTTGTAGCCGCAAAAGCGCCCCGCAATGCCTCGTTCACTCAACCAATGAAAATCCTCACCGCCCTCCTTTTGCTCGCCACGGCCTCGTTGGCCGAAGAAACCGCTCAAAGCGCCTTCCAGCGCGGGGTGGAGATGTTTTTCGACGCCAAGCCCAAGGAGTCCGTTGAAGCTTTCGATGCGCTTTTGAAGCTCGAACCCAAAGCCAAGCCCGAGCTGTGGCAGCGCGGGCTCTCGCTTTACTACGCCGGAGATTTCAAAGGCGGTCGCGAGCAGTTTGAGACGCACCAGACCTACAACACGAACGACGTGGAGAATGCCGCCTGGCATTTCCTCTGCGTGGCCAAAGCAGAGAGCGTCGAGGCCGCCCGTAAGGTGCTCATCCCCATCGAAGGCGACACCCGTGTGCCGATGAAGCAGGTGCATCAACTCTTCGCTGGCAAAGCAACGCCCGAGGATGTGCTGAAAGCCGCCGAGACCGGCGAAGGCAATGACCTCCGCAACCATCGCTGCTATGCCCATCTCTATCTCGGCCTCTATTTCGAATCGATCGGCGACAACGCCAAAGCCAAGGAACACATGGTCAAAGCCGCCACCGATTACAAAATGGATCACTACATGGGCAAAGTCGCCCAGGTGCATGTGAAGCTGCGCGATTGGTGATCCACAGATGACGCAGATTTCACCGATCTGAGTCATCGGTGGATGAGAGAACTCATCCGAGAAACGCTCTCGCATTGCCCACCGTCACCGCCTTCATTTGAGCCTCGCTCAGCTCCGATTCCACCAGCTTGAGCAGCGAGGACTCGGGATAGAAAAAGGGCGCGTGAGTGCCGAAGCAGAGTTTTTCGGTGGGCCATGCTTTGAGCGTGTTTTCGATGCCGCCGACACCTTCGATCATGGCGCAGTCGAGCCAGAGCGAATCGCAGCCACGCAACGCGGTGGTGATCATGACGGCGTTGGCATTCAAAACCATGACGCGAGCCTTCGGACGGGCTTTGAGCAAATCCGGCAGCGGCTTCAGATCGACCGGAGCGGCCTGGACGAGCGGATGCTGCGTGCGCTGATCTTCCATCTGCGCGGCGATTTGCAAAGCGAGACCGGCTTCGGTGACGGCATCGAGCATTTCGGCAAAGATCGGATCGGCGAGCGTGTAGCCGTGGTAGTTCGGATGCAGGCGGATGACCTTCATCGCATGCTCGTCCCGGCAGCGGCGGAGATCCTCACGCCACGCGGGGAGCAGCGGATGCAGTGTGCCAGCAGGGAGCAGCACGCCACCGCTCTTTGCGCACTCAGCCGCGAGCCGGGCATTCACGGCGGCGATGTCACGCGTGAGCAGGGCTTCGAGAGAGCCGGTGATGGCCTGGGTGATGCTGCGTTGCTTCAAAGCCTCGCCATCGAGCTTGGGGAGATCGCGGAAGGGCCAGGGGCCGGTGGCGAAGTTCACGTCGAGGCGCTCGGCGGCTTGTTCGAGGGCGATCAAGGGCGTGGCAGCGGCGGCGGCGGTGCTTTGGAGGAAGAGTCGGCGGTTCATGCCTGGATGCCTTTCGCTTGGAGGATGGGATTCATGAGGCTGCGCAGCGTGCCGTGGAAGATCTGCTGCTTTTGCGCCTCTGTGATGGCGGCTCCATGCACCTTGGCGAGCTGGCTGGCGAAACTGCGCCCGCCGCAATCGCTGCCATAAATCACGCGCTCCGCGCCCAGCTCACGCACGGCCATCTCCGTGATGCCTGCGGTGGGATCGGAGCCGGCGAGATCGGCGAAGAGGTTCTTTTGATCGCGGATGGCACGGATGCCGAGTTCCCAGGTGCCGCCGGTGTGACCGCAGATGATGGGCACGTTCGGAAAACGCTTCGCCAAGGCCACGAGGTCATCCGGCGTGGATTCGCCGGGGTAGTTCGCCGTCGTTTTGAACCAGGTGTGCTGGAAGATGACGGCTTTCAATTCGGCGGCGCGGGCGATCAGTGGATCGATCTCGGGTCCATCGCAGCGTTTCGCCACCCACAGCTTCACACCGACCATTGGCCCATTCGCCACACAGCGTTCCAGCTCGGCGAGAGACTCGGCGACATGCTTCGGATTCAGCGTGACGAAGCCAAAGGCACGATCGGGATGCTTCGCGATGGCGCGGAGGACCTCGTCGTTCTGTTTGCGAAAATCATCCGGGGCCGGGTCCTGCGACCATTTCATGCCCATGTACACGCAGAGCCGCTCGATGCCCACGCGGTCGGCATAGCGCAGGAGCTGCCCGAGCCGCTCCTCGGGCGTGAGACCTGGCACGCCGGAGAGATGGCAGTGCAGGTCCCAGATGCGGAATTTCGGATTCATGAGCCTTTGCATACGCGGCAGCGGGCCGGACTCGCGCATCGAAAAATCTGACGGGCTCCTCTGCAGAACTCAGCGCACTCTGCGGTTTCTTCGGATTCACCGCAGAGGACGCGGAGTTCCGCAGAGTTTGATAAATTTCGCTCAGGGAAGCAGGTGAGGCTCTTGCAAGGCTGTCTGTTTGTTGTCCCGGAGCTGCCCGGAAGATCAAACCTTCCTTTCGGATA
>CALSBJ010000107.1:0-16630 GCA_943373155.1 Akkermansia muciniphila
GAACCGCAGGCCCACGAACCCGCCGGTTACCTCCACGAGCGCCTCATCGATCACGCCCTCGCCCGCTCCGCCACACAAAACTGGCCCATCACCGTTGCCGACAAACCTTACCGCCGCGCCCTCGCCGCCGCCTGGATCGCCGTGATCGCCTTCCTCGCCACCGACATCGCCTTGAGGCTCCATTCCCCAAATCAAAAATCAAAAATCAGCAATCATCAATCTGCTGTTCCCTCCCCGACCTCAACGAGCTTCACTGCCACCCTCACCCCCGGCGATGCCGAAGTAGAACGAAACTCCCGCATCATCATCGAAGCCCGCTTCACCGGCCCCGTTCCGGCCGATGCCACGCTCGTCACCACCGATCTCGACGGCACGGAGCGTGACCGCCAGCCGATGCGCCTCACCGTCGATGGGCAAGTCTTTGGCGGCATGATCGCGAAGGCGGATCGTGATACGCGTTACCTTGTCGAGTTCGCGGGAGAAAAGTCCGCGCCGCATACGCTCACCGTCTTCGACTATCCCGCCCTCGTTCGCAGCGATGTCATCGTCACACCGCCTGACTACACCAAGCTCCCCGCCAAAGAGACCAAGAACACGCAGAAGGTCACCGCCCTCGAAGGCTCCAAAATCGTCTGGAAGATCAAAGTCAACAAACCACTCCTCCCATCCAGTGATGCGGGCACTCCTGCCCGCACCGGAAACCCCTTCGACGCCGCGTCTCTCGCAAAAACATCCACTACTCCATCTTTCCAGCACTCCAGCACCGCTTCCCCCTTCGAGCCGCACCTCACCGCCGCCGAGCTCTTCGGCGAGGACAAGACGATCATCCCGCTCACGCCTTCCGCCGAAGATCCCACGCTGCTCGAAGCCTTTCTGACCGCCACCACCTCGCAGAAGTATCGCCTGCACCTCGTCGATGAAGCGGATCGCGGGAACAAGAACCCGCCGTGGTTCACCGTCACCGTGCAGAGCAACCAGCTCGCAAAGATCGAGGTCGTCTTTCCGAAGCGCGACATCCAGGTTTCGAGCCTTCAGGAGCTTCCGGTTGAAGCCAAAATCTCCGATGACCTCAGCGTCGTGAAGTCGGGCGCGGTCTTCAGCATCAACGGCAACGAGAAAGAGGTCGCCTTCACGCATGCGCCCACGGAGCCGCGGAAGAAGCAGAATGTGCGTGTGGACCTGCTGCTGGAAAAAGAAGGCGCTCAGCCTCGCCAACTCGTGAGCTACTACATCTGGGCGGAGGACACCGGACCGAAGGGCGAAGTGCGCCGCAGCATGAGCGACATGTTCTTTGCCGAGGTGCGCCACTTTGAGGACATCTTCCGCGAGGCCGAGGCTCCGCCGCCCGAGCCCGGCCAGCCCAAACCGAAGGCGCAAAAGCTCATCGAACTGCAAAAACAGGTCGTGAACGCCACTTGGAAGCTCATTCGCGATGCGAACGGTGGTCGCCCGATGGAAAGCCTCGCGCCGGATGCGGGTGTCGTGCAGCAGAGCCAGGGCATCGCCATGGAGCAGACGAAGGAAGCCATGGAAGAGGTCGAGGATGCCGAGATGAAGAAGTTCCTCACCGAGGCGTGGAAGAGCATGAAGGACGCCACCGTCCCGCTCGGCCAGGCCGCGGAGGAGAAGAAACGCTCGCCCTTGAATCAAGCGCTCACCTTTGAGCAGAGCGCTCTCGAGTGGCTGCATCGTGCGCAGAGTCGCGAGCATCAGGTCATGCGCCAAAACAGCCCGCCGATGGCCGGAGCACCGCAGGAGGCGAACAAGAACCAGATCATGGACCTCGAACTGAAGCAGAAAGAGCAGCGCTACGAGGAAGAAAAGGCCGCCAGCGAGGAGCAGACCGCTGAACAGCAGGAGAACCTGCAAGTGCTCAACCGCCTCAAGGAGCTCGCCCGTCGTCAGGAAGCGCTCGCGGAAAAGATGAAGGAACTGCAAAACCAGCTCGCCCAGGCCAAGAGCGAATCGGAGAAGCAGGAACTCGAAAACCAGCTCAAACGCCTCCAGGCCGAGCAGGAGCAATTGCTGCGTGATCTCGATGATTTGAAGGATCGCATGGAGAAGCCCGAAAACGCCCAGCAGATGGCCGAGGCAAAGGAACAGCTTGAAAAGACCCGCGAGCAGGTCAGCGATGCGGTGGATCAATTGAAGCAGGAGAAGCTCACCGATGCCACCAACGCCGCCACGCGGGCCCAGCGTGAACTGGAGCAGATGCAGGAGGATTTCCGCCAGAAGACGAGCAAGAAGTTCGCCGAGGAGATGAAGCAGATCCGCCAGCAGGCGCAGCAGGCCGCCGAGGCGCAGAAGAAGATCAGCGAGTCCCTCGAAAACCAAAAACCCGCCGACAGCGACCTCGCGCAGAGCCTTCAAAACCAAAGCCAGGCCCGCCAGATGGCCGAGCAGCAGGAAAACGTCGAAAAGCTCCTCAACAACATGCGCCAGCTCAGCGAGCAGGCCGAGCAGAGCGAACCTCTCCTCCACAAGAACCTCTACGACGCCGTCCGCAAAGCCCAGACCAACGGCCTCGAAGAAAATCTCCAAGAAGCCCGCGATCAAATCCGCTACGGCAGCGCCGCCGAAGCCAAGGACGCCGAGCGCAAAGCCGCCAACGCCATCGACGAACTCCAAAAAGGCGTCGAAAAAGCCGCCGAAAGCGTCCTCGGCAGCGAAAGCGAAGCCCTCCGCGTGGCGAAGAACGAACTCGATAAACTCATCAAAGAAGCGGAAGCGCAGGCAGCCGGTCAAGAACCCGGCGAAGGCACGCCCAAACCGTCCGACAAGTCAGACAAGTCCGACCCGTCCGACAAAACCGCCGAAAACACCAACAAGCCCGGCGAAGGCCAAAAAGGCCAAGCAGAGCCTAAAGCCGCCCAAACCGCTCAAAAAGGTGAACAACCCGGCCAAGGCCAAAAGCCAAACGAACAGGGTGAAGGTAAAGGCCAAGGCCAAGAACCCCAAATGGCCGAAAACATCCCACAGCCCGGCCAAGGTCAGGCCAAAGGCGAAGCCAAAGACTCTCCCTCTCCCCGCCCAGGAGAAGGACAACAGCCCGGCACCCAACGGGGAGAGGGCCGGGGTGAGGGGCAGCCCCAAACCGCCAATAACACAACCGATCCGTCAGATCCGTCAGATCCGTCCGGTCCCAGCCAAAGCGGACGAGGGCGTCCGCGCTCCACTCCAAACAACGTTCCCAACGGCCCCACCACCGACCGCGACTCCGACAACGACCGCACCCGCCCTCAAATCATCGGTGGCGCACTCCTTGACTCCCTCTTCTTCGACGACGCCAAGGAACAACCCGACAACAGCGTCTTCACCGGCGATGGCTACGAGCGCTGGAGCGACCGTCTGCGCAATGTGGAGGAGCTTCTCAACAACCCCGAGCTTCGCAACGAGGCCGCGAAGATCCTCGACCGAGCCCGCGAGCTGCGCGTGAACCTCAAACGCAGCAACGAAGCCCCGCAGGTCTCCTACTTGAACCAACGCATCACCGCGCCGCTCGTCGAGCTGCGTGATCGCGTGGCCGAGGAGCTTTCGAAGAAGGACAGCGGCAAAAACCTCGCCCCGGTGGACCGCGATCCGGTGCCCGCGGAGTTCCGCGACCTCGTGAAGCGCTACTACAAGGAACTCGGCGCTGGAAAGTGAGGCTGTTCTCGCGTTTCGTTGCGCAATGCCTGATTTCCTGACGCTGCACACCGAGGAGGCCGCCCACTCGTTTCCCTGCCCGCCGCAGGCCGTGCTCGTGCTCGGCAGTGGCGAGGCCTGTGATCTGGCCTTCGATGGCGATGACATCGCGCCGCGTCACATGGAGATCCGGCGGCTTGAAGACTCACGTTTCCATCTTCGCAGCCTCTCGACGGCCCACCGTCTGAATGTGAATGGCGTCACCGCCAGCGAGATGGAGGTCGAGACGCCCTTCAGACTTCGTCTCGGCGGTGACGTGCTTGATTTCGCCCTCGTCACGGAACAGCCAAAGCCCTCACCAGCCTCCAGTGGCAATCGCCGTCGCGATTACATGCTTGGCAGCGCCCGCGTGCGACAACGCACGTCCACGTCCACGCCCGTGCCAGAGCCGGAGCCGGAACCATCTCCGCTGGTGGCTCCGGTGGTCGTGCCGCCACCCTTTCCTTCACCGCCTCCGCCGCCGGTGAATCATGTGCAGGTGCTGCGTCCGGTGAATGATCCCTGGAAGGAAGCCCCCATCAAGGCACCGAAGTCCGACGATGGCTGGTGGGTCGTCGCCGTCATCGCCGGGTTGCTGGCACCGGCCGTCCTGTATTTCGGCTACCAGTTTCTTGTTCCAACACCACGCGAAATCATCGCCGAAGCCCCCATGCCCAAAGCCATCGAGGTCCCTGCTCCGAAGCCCATCGTCAAACCCACGCCTCCACCTGCTCCAGCGCCTCCCACCGATACCTACCGCGAAGAGGCGCTCGCCGCCGCGAAGGCTTATTTGAATTCGTGGAGTGAAAACGATGCCTCCGGCGTGCTGCGCTTCGTGAGCCCCGCGCCCGCGAATTACTTCGAGATGCCAAATCCGGCCTCCGAGCAGGTTTTGAAGCTCGAAGAAGCCTTCCGCGATCACTGGCCGCAGCGCACCCTCCGCGCCGAAGGCAGCCCCGAAGCCTCGCGAGCCGGTGAAAGCCGTTTCGAGATCGCCCAGCGCTATCTCTTCGACCTCCACGGCCTCAACAAACGCCACGCCACCGGCTCCGGCACCCTCTTCATCACGCTCGAACGCGTCGCGCCGAAGACCTGGCTCGTTACACACGCCACCGACAAGATCGAACTCAAGACCACCGAGCCAACACGCGATGCCTTCTCGTCCGCCATCTCTCTTCGCGATCTCAAACCGATGCTCAGCGAGGACGAACTCAAGCTCAAGGCCAAGGACGATCTCGCCATGCTCGTGAAGGCCGGCAATGCCAAAGCCACGCTCACCGCCATCTTCGAAAACGCGGCGAAGCACCCCAACGAAACCTACTGGCGCTTCGCCACCGACCAGACCTGCGATGCGCTCTCTCGCGCCCTCTTTGCCGAAGGCGAATGGCCCGATCCCACCTGCCTCGCCGAAGTGCAAAAGCTCTCCGATCTGGGCGCGCCGACGGCCATGCTGCTCCACGGCCATCTGCTGCGCGGCGGTTATCTCCTTCCACGAAACACCGCTGAAGGCGAGGTCCTCTACCGCAAAGCCTACGAGACCACGAAAAGCCGCGAAGCCCGATTTTACTATGCTGAGTCCCTCTTCATCGGCGGCGAGCACCAACGCGCCTCCGCCATCGCCCTCGCCACGATGGTCAGCTCCAAGCATCCGCTGGAGGCTTACCTCGCCGCTCATCTGCTTTGGAAAAAGGCCGAGCTGGATCCCGCCCTCTGGCAGCAGGTCTATGAAACCGCCGCCCGCGCCGCCACCCAGCATCCGCCCGCCAAAAACCTCGCTGGCCTCGTCCTCCTCAAACACGGCCAGACCACCAAAGAACGTCAGGCGGGCTTCACCCTCATCCAAAAAGCCGCCGAAGAAGGCGTCACCGAAGCCATGAAGAATCTCAGCGCTTGCTACGAGTATGGCGACGGCTGCCCCCGTAACCCCGCCGAAGCCGCCGCCTGGAAGAAAAAGGCCGAGACCACGCCACCGCTGCCCAAGAAGCACTTCAGCGAGTTTGAATCGCTTTGACGGCGATCACGCGGCCTTCTTTTTCAAGCGATCCGCCTTCGCCCCTTCCTCGTCGCGTTCCACGACGCCGTCACGCAGGCGGATGATGCGCGTGCAGCGCTCGACCATGCGTTCGTCATGGGTCACGAAGACGAGGGTCTTGCCCTGTTGATTGAGGTCATCGAAGAGGCCGAGGATTTCCTGGCCGGATTTGCTGTCGAGGTTTCCAGTGGCTTCGTCGGCGAGGATGACGAGCGGATTGTTGGAGAGTGCCCGGGCGATGGCCACGCGCTGCTGCTGGCCACCGGAGAGTTCGGTGGGCTTGTGATAGAGGCGATGCTCCAGCCCGACCTGCGTGGCGAGCCGGGTGCCAGTCTCGATCATATCCACATCCTTGGCGCCGCCGTAATACATCGGCACGGCGATGTTTTCGATCACGCTGAGCTGCTGGATGAGATTGTAGCTCTGGAAGATGAAGCCGAGGTTCCGATTCCGTGCGGCGGAAAGGTCGTCGTCATTGAGATGCGCCACGTTCTGCCCGCCGAGGAAGTAATCTCCGCTCGTGGGCTGGTCGAGGCAGCCGAGCACATTCAAAAGTGTGGATTTACCACAGCCGGACGGCCCCATGATGCAGACATACTCGCCCGGATAGATCGAGACGGAGACGCCTTGCAGCACATGCTGCGTGATATCGCCCATCTGATAGCTTTTGCGGATATCGACGAGTTGGATGATGGGATCGGGGGAAGGCATTTCTTGGGGGGCAAGTTAACGCGGCGAGCGGTGTGAATTTCTCGACGAGTTGAGGAGCCTCTTGCACAAGCTCCGCATTCTGGCGAATGCGCCTACAAAGCGCCTCGTAGGCTCGTTCGCCAGAACGAGAAAGACGTGGGGTACGCAGGAGGCTCGATCGATGAGCCATCAATTTTGGATGGTCGAAGGCAGAGCGGCTTCTCTTCCGAGGATCAGCGCTTGCCTCCCTTGCCCTTCCACGAGTGTTTGGGACGTTTGGGCCGCTTGAAGGTCTTTTCCGGCCTCCTCGCATCTCTCCCCTGAGGCTTCTCACTTTTCACCTGAGAACCTTTGGTGAGGGCAAAATCGACCTGCTTCTTGTAACGATCCACGGAGCGCACCTGCACCTCCACGCGATCGCCGAGCTGGATGACGCGGCCCGTGCGGCGGCCATGCATTTTGCCGCTGCCGGGATCGAAGACGTAAAAGTCGTCCGTCATGGCCGAGAACGGCACCACGCCACTGAGGCCGAGATCGGAGACATCGACGAAGAAGCCGAAATTTCGCACATCGGTGACCAGCGCCGCGTAGGGCTGGAAGCGCTTCGATTTAATCTGTGCCTCCAGGAAGGCGTAGAGCTTCACATCCTTGCTATCACGCTCGGCATCGGAGCTGTTCCGCTCCGTGGCGGTGATGTGATCGGCAATCTGACGTGCCTCGCCGGGCGTGGGTGGCTTTTCAAACAAGGCGCGATGCACCACGAGGTCCGCGTAGCGGCGGATGGGGGAGGTGAAGTGCGTGTACTTTGTCTTCGCGAGGCCGTAGTGCCCGAGAGGCTCTACCGCATAGCGGGCCCGCATGAGCGAGCGGAGGAAGCCGATCTTCAACGCCGGGCCAATGGGCAGTTCGTGGAGATGAGCGAGCAGTTTTTGCACTTCTGGGCGGTGCATCAGGTTTCCGCAGGGGACATGATGACTCAGCACGTCATCGCGGAAGTCTTTGAGCCGCTTTTCCTTGGGCGATTCATGCACGCGATACACGGCGGGAGTATCGAGCTGCATCAAACGGCCTGCCACGGCCTCATTGGCGAGCAGCATGTACTCTTCGATGAGCTGGTGGCTCTCATCGTTTTCGATGCGCTCGATGCGCAGCACGCGGCCCTGCTCATCGAGGCGGATTTTGTTCTCCGGAAAGTCGAGGTCGAGCGATCCATTGCGGAAGCGGTGCGCCCGAATGCGCTGCGCCATCTGGTGCGCCTCATGCAGCATCTGCTCGATTTCACCCTGCGGCGGACGACCGATGACCTCAAAGGCCTGCTTGTAGGTGTAGCGGCGCTTCGAGCGAATCACGGCGGCGTAGAATTTCGAGCTCACGACCTTGCCATCCTTGGCCAGCACGAACTCCACACACTTCGTCAGACGGTCCACATCGGGCTTCAGCGAGCACAGTTCATTGCTCAGCGCCTCGGGCAGCATCGGGATGACGCGATCCACGAGGTAAGTGGAGTTTCCCCGCTTGCCGGCCTCGATGTCGAGATGGCTGCCGGGCTTCACATAGTGCGAGACATCGGCAATGTGAACCCACAGCCGCCACTGATCGGCCCCGTGGCGCTGGATGCAGATGGCATCGTCAAAGTCCTTTGCGTCATCCGGGTCAATGGTGATGACATTGTGCGGGCGGCAATCAACGCGGCCTTTGCACTCTTCGGGGCTGGGCTGATTGTCAGGCCGCGAGCGTGCGATGGTGGTGGCCTCATGCAGGACGTTCTTGGGGAAATGCAGCGGCAGATCATAATGACGGAGCACGCTGAGCATATCCACACCTTCCTCATCGGGCGGACCGAGCACCTCGATCACCTCGCCCTCAGGCGGTGTGCTGGCGGATTCCCAGGCGGTGAGTTCCACGACGACCTTGTCGCCCGCCGCTGCCTTGCGTCCCACATCCTTCGGCGGCGGCACCATGACGGCAGCGGGCAGCCGCGGATCATCCGGCTTCACAAAGAGCGCCTGTTTGGTCATCATGAGCGTGCCCACAAACTGCGAGCGCTTCCTTTCGAGAATGCGCACGATCTTGCCGGTGTTCTCTTCGGGCGAAATGGGCTTGCGAAGGCCCTGCGGCCTCACATCAAGGCGCACGAGCACGCGGTCGCCATGCATCGCCGTATCCGTGTTGCGCTCGGCCACGGTGATTTCGCCCAGGCCGGGTTCATCAGGCTGAACGAAGCCTTTTCCGGCTCGGTTGATCGAAATGACACCGGGCACGAGGTCCGCCTCAGCGGCCTGAATGTAGCGATTTCCTTTGGTGCGCAAGATGAGACCCTTCGTGACGAGGTCCTTGAGCACGGCTTGTAGTTCTTGTTGCTGGCCTGCGCGTAAATGCAGGGCCTTGACGAGCTGCGGGACGTTCGAGGGCGTGTAAGCCGGGTCGCCGAGCAGCTTCAATAGTCGGTTTTCCATCCGCCACGGTCGCACAGGATGGAGCGACGCGCCTCAACTATTCTCTCGTCGCTCCCGGTGGCGGCAAAAACTCGCGGGCGAGCCTCAGCCGCAGCTCACGCATGGCCTGCTCGAGCTGCTGACGTGTCTCAGCCAGCTCAGGCTCCAGCTCCACCTTCACCGGCGTGGAGGTGATGCGTTCAAACTGCTCCTGCAAGGCCGCGCCATCCTCACGGTAGCCACATTGAGCCAGCAACTCGCGGACGCGATCCACTTGGAATCGGGTACTCGCGATCATCGCCAGCGCATCGCCCTCACTGATCTCTCCAGCGCTCAATCGTGTGAGCTGCTGGCAATGAAATTTCCGACAGCGCACGGGTCGGCTCTCATAAACCGTGCAGCACAGCCGCTTCAGCGCCGCACAGGGCTGCTCCATCCAGTCTTCCCCACCACGATGCCGCATCCGCAGGCCCAGTTTAGTCAGCTTGGCAGGTGAGTCATCCGGCTGCATGCGGACGATTTGAAACATCGTGCCATCACAGCACATCCCACACGCCAAACAAAGGCGCGAGGCCGCAGCAGCATGGGCTTCCGAGATCATGACGCCAGCTCTAGAACGCGGATGGTGTTTCGCACGTTCGTTTCGAGATCGATCGGCTCGGCGGTGGGAACGGGACGGCCCTGATGAGTCCGCCAATGATTGATGTACATGCCCAGCGTGACCATGTCACGCGGATCATCGAGCACATGACCATTCACTCCGGGCGCGATCCATTCGGCAGCCCCATTCATCGCCGTGGTGATCGCCGGGAGGCCGGAAGCAAGCGCCTCACTCACCACATTGGAGCAGGGTTCGTAAATGGGCAGGAAGGTGAGGAGATCGCCTGCGGCATAGGCACTTTCCACATCCGACAGCGGACCAGTCAGAATGACATTCGACGGCACGCTGCCGCGAATCCGATCACGCGTGGTCACGAGCAGCTTGAGCCGGGAGTCATGCGTTTGGCTTGCCATGTAGCGCAGGAGCCATGGGAGGCCTTTTCGCTCCCAACCTGAGCCGACGAAGACGAGCGCGAAATCGTCCTCGTGGAGGCCAAAACGTGCTCTCGCCGCCTTCCGATCCGCGTTTTGAAAGCGAGCCACCTCCACGCCATTGCGCACGAGATGGATGCGATCCTGTGGAAAGGCCGGGAAATGCCGAGCGATCTCGCCACGCACCATTTCGGAGTTCACGATGAGGCGTTGAGTATTCGCCGGATTGAAGGTTTGCTCCTCCAGCTCCATCATGCGGCGATGAAAGGCCCAGCGCCCGATAAGGGGCCGCTTCCACCACGGGGCAAACTGCCTCCGACGCTCCAGCCACACTCGATGCAGGCCATCGCCCGCTCGATACACATCCTGTTTCAGCGTTCGCTCCAAACTGAGCACGCTGTCAAAGCTCTCCGCCTCCAGCAGGCGCTTCACCGCCTTGGCAAAGTGCCACGCACGATCTGCCCGACTGCCTCCAGCCTGGACAGCATGAAACTTCACGCCTTCCGCCTGCCCTTGCCAGCTCTCCGCAAAGAGATGCACCTCGTGCCCAGCCGCCACGAGAGCCTTCAGCAGTCGCTGCAAATAGAGCTCGGCGCCTCCGGTGGCAGAGAATTGGCGGCGGATGAGAGCGAGGCGCATGGCGGAGGATTCTCAGTCAGCATTCGCGAGACGCCACGTCTCAAACTGCGCCTTCGTGGCGCGAAACACAGCGGCACAGCGTGGGCAGGTGACCTGGGCGACACCGTCTTCAAAGATGTGATCGAGATCCTCCTTCGGCAGCCGATTGATGATGGGAAGCAGGCGGTCCATGCTGCAACCGCACTCAAACTGATAGCCCCGCGTCTCCAGCAGGCTGAGCGTTTCGTTTTGATCGATTTCGAGCACGTTTTCGAGCTGGATCTCACTGAGCCAGATTTCATCGCAATCCGGCTCCGCCGAGATTTGCACATACTCCTCATCCGGCAGGCGAAAGAATCGCGTGAGACGCTGCTCGCTGGTGGTGTAAAACTCCTCCACGCCCTTGAGCACATCCGAGCCATGAAACTCGATCATGCTCTGACGCGTGGGTTGATTGAGACGATTGATCTGGGCGATGAAAAGCGCCTCGCCCTCCTTTTTCACATCCTCGGTGAAGACACGGCCAGTGACACGGCCTGGATGGGTACTGCCGGTGACAAAGAGATTGGCCCGCTGGGGTTCCTTCATGTGAATCGTCCAGGCGACCGTCTCATCATGCGGACGGGAACAAAGATGCAGCGCCAGCGCCGCGAGCGTGTCCTTGAGCATGTCATCGAGCTTTTCATTCGGCTGGATGCCGTGCTGCATGAGATGCAGGTAATAATCCAGGTACATCGGCTGGAACGAGCCGCGCACGAGAAGCGCATTCCGCCCCCTCACAAAATAAGAGCGCAGTGGAATGGGAGAGAGTTCAGGGGGCGGAAGAGCGGACATGGGGCAGAAGTTAGGAGCAAAGCCCACCATGCGGCGCAAGCGCTTCGCACACAATCGCTAGTTGATTTTTGAGCTTCCAACCTTTCCTCTAAGCCATGCGTTTTCCCGTCCTCTGCCTTTTGCTGTCCTTAAACCTCCTGAGCACCGCTTCGGGACAGGATTCCGGCCCCGCCAAGGATGATCCCTCGGTGCCGAAGGACCGCGACACCATCCTGCGCATCCAGATCTTCCTCGACAAAAATCTCTTTGGCCCCGGCAAGCTCGATGGAGCGCTCGGCGAGTTCACCTACAAAGCTGTGGTGAATTACAACTTCGCCCATGGGCATCGTGATCTATACGACTGGACACCCGTGCAAAGCGCGGCGGAGAAGGAGGTGCCGGTGATCTTCGCCGCCTTCAAAGTGCGGGCCGATCTGCTGAAATTCATCAACAAGGACCTCCCGGAAGATCCCGCGAAGCAGGCTGAGTTCCCTTACATGGCCTACCGCAGCCTCTCTGAGCTCGTCGCAGAGCGCTTTCACACCGACGAGACCTTCCTCGCCAAGATGAACCCGGGCAAAAACATCGACGCGATGAAAACGGGCGATGTGATCGTGGTGCCAAACGTGCGTTCCTTCCGCGTCGAGGAGGTCAAGCCGATGCAGTCTTTCAAAGAGGACAAGACACTCAGCTCCCACACCATCGTCGTCGATACCACCGAACGCATGGCGGCGGTGTACACCTCCGATGAGATGATGGTGGCTGCTTTTCCCATCACACCGGGAAAGCCTCAATTCATCCCGGTGGGGACTTGGAAGGTGCAGAGCATGATGACGACGCCTAGCTTTCGCTACGATAAGCAGTTCCTGGAGGAAGGCGTGCGTGGTGAGGAGGCCTATCAGCTCCCGCCAGGGCCGAACAGTCCCATCGGCATCATCTGGTGTGGCCTGAGCAAAAGCGGCATCGGCCTGCACGGCACCGCCCTCCCGCGCACCATCGGCCGCACCCGCAGCGCCGGATGCGTGCGACTCGCCAACTGGGATGCCATCCGCCTTCCTTCACTCATCCGGCCAGGAACGAAGGTCATTGTGCGTTAATCTCCCGCCATGCCACGCATCCTCATCGCCGGGCTCTTCCACGAGACACACACCTTTCTCGATGGCGTCACGCCTCTGGCGGATTTCCAAATCCGGCGCGGCGAGGAAATGCTTGCCTGCCGTGGAGACGCCTCGCCTCTCGGCGGCGTGCTGGAGTTTGCCGCCGCGAACGCCTGGCACATGATGCCATCAGTGGACTACCGGGCGCAGCCCTCGGCCACCGTGACCGACGAGGTAATCCATCAGTTCTGGCAGGAGTTGCTGCCATTCATCCGCAAAGACCATTTCGATGCCATCTACCTCGTGCTGCATGGGGCGATGACCTCCCAGACGATCCTTGATGTGGAAGGCGAAATCCTCCAGCGCATCCGCGCCATCACGCAGGTGCCCATTTTCGGTGTCTTTGACCTTCACGCGAATTTCTCCCCCAAGATGGCCGCGCTGGCGGATTGCCTCGTCGGCTATCGAGAGAATCCGCACACGGATGCCCGTGAGGCGGCCGTGGATGGAGCCCGCCTACTCCTGCGCTACTTCACGACTGGCCAGCGCCCTCACATGCAGCTCCGGCAGCCCGGCCTCATTTGGCCCCCCACCGGCACTGGAACCGCCAATGATCCCATGAAAAGCCTCGAAGCCCTCGCGAGGCAGTTGGAGACCGAGGACGAGTCCCTTTGGGCGATGAACATCGTGGCCGGCTTCAGCTTTGCGGATACGCCGGATACGGGGGTGAGCTTGGTCGCCTGCACCACGGACCAAGCCGAAGCCCAGCTCGATCAGCTCGAACAGCAAGCTCAAGAGCTTCACCACCTCGGCCTCGTCACCGATCCACCCGCGGATGAGGTGCTCGCGAAGCTTTCTCCCCTTCCCCACGGTCTCACCGTGCTCGTCGAGCCTTCTGACAACATCGGTGGCGGCGCTCCCGGCGATGGCACCGGCCTTTTGCGTGCTCTTCTGCGCCACCACATCGAAAACGCCGCCATCTGTCTCGCTGATGCCGATGCCGTGCGTGCCTTGGAAGCTGGAGAACGCCACATCCACCTCGGCGGCAAAGGTTCGCGACTCGATGAAGGTCCTGTCGAACTCGAGGTGGAGCTGCTGAGGCTCAACGACGGCCGTTTTGAACTCGAGGACAAGAACAGCCACCTCGCCAGCATGTGCGGCGATGCTTTCGACATGGGTCGCTGCGCCGTCGTGAAGCACGCAGGCCTCACCATCCTCATCACCAGCATCAAAACGCCGCCCTTTGACCTCGGCCAGTGGCACAGCCAAGGCATCGAGATCGAGAAGATGAACGTCGTCGCCGTCAAAGCCGCCGTGGCTCATCGCCGCGCCTACGACAAGATCGCCGCCCGCATGTTCTGGGTCGATACCCCCGGCCCGTGCAGCAGCAATCTGGCATCGCTGCCGTATCGCCACGCCAAACTCAGGTGAGTTTCTTTGCCTCCACCGGATGAATCAATGCCTAGACGCGCATATGAACTGATCCTTCTCTGATTCGTCCAGAACCCCAGGAAAAGGGGCAAATCCTTTAAAGAAGCGTGTTTCTTCGTCATCGGCACGCAACACACTGACGAGCTTCATAAGCCCGTCACTGGATAGCTTGGCCGCTTCAATCAAGCCTTCCCAGCGAGCGAGGTGATTAAGCCCCCAAGTGCCGCGCTTCTTCCAGCGGGAGATGGTTTCGAGCGGAATATCCAGCAGCGCCGGATCACGTTCGAACTTGTCTGCCAAGTAGCAGAAGTAAGCGTGCTCCAGCTTGTCGCCAGTGTCATCGTGCCCTTTGTACATGGGGAGTATCGTAAGCAGAGGCTCCGGGGCTGCCAAGGAGCAGTTTTTGATTCAGGTATCGCTCCCATTAGTTTTGGCAGCTCCATGACGGTAAACGAGCAGTGAGGCAGCGAGCATTGCTTGGAACAGGCCGGTTATACCAATCCGTATGGTCAGATCAAAGTACTTCTCATTCCGACTCTGCAAACTTGACCCGATTGACTTCTCAGCCTGGGTTACCTGTTGCAAGGTAATCGTTCCTTTACGCTCAAGACCACTCTTCAATTCCCGGAAAGGAAACCTAACATCACTCCCTGAATGGGCAGAAGCAAAAAACACACCTACCCCCAACCAGCAGACGTAAAGTGCCAGCACAACTTGGACTAGAACAAGGATTCTAAACAAGCTCATTGATTGTCTATCAGACTTAGATCTCGTGCAAGTATCCTCACCCGATGATCTCCTTGATCGGATGCTGGCTCTCCACGCCAGTCAGCCGCGCATCCAGCCCGGCGAACTTATACGTTAGGCGCTCGTGGTCGATGCCGCACTGGTTCAGGATCGTGGCGTTGATGTCGTTCAGGTGGGCGGGATCGGTGGCGATGTTGTAGCTGAAGTCATCGCTCTCGCCGTAGGTCGTGCCGCCTTTGATGCCGCCGCCGGCCATCCACATGCAGAAGTTTCGCGGATGATGATCGCGACCGTAGTTCGTCTGCGAGAGACCGCCCTGCGAATAGACCGTGCGGCCAAATTCACCGCCCCAGATGACGAGCGTGCTGTCGAGCAGGCCGCGCTGTTTCAGATCGGTCAAAAGAGCGCCGATAGGCTGATCGGTGTCGCGGCATTGCAGGCGGATGTCGGCAGGCAGATTGCCGTGCTGATCCCAGCCGCGATGCAGCACCTGCACCACGCGTGTGCCGCGTTCGATGAGGCGACGCGCCAGGATGGCGCTGGCGGCAAAGCTGCCCGGCTTGAGCACCTCGGGGCCATAAAGGTCGAGCGTGGCCTGGCTTTCCTGTTTCAGATCGACCAGCTCCGGCACGCTCGTCTGCATGCGAAAGGCCATCTCATACTGCGAGATGCGCGTCTGGATCTCTGGATCGCCGAACTTCTCAAAGCTGTGCGCATTCATTTCCGCCAGCGTATCGAGCATCGCGCGTCGATTCGTGGGCGAAACGCCATCCGGGTTCTTCATGTAGAGCACGGGATCACCCACGGCACGCAGCGCCACGCCGCTGAATTTGCTCGGCAAAAAGCCGCTGTTCCACATGCGGGTGAAAAGCGCCTGCGCCATCGCCTTCGCACTCCACGTCGGCGTCAGCACCACAAAGGCCGGCAGATCATTGCTCTCGCTGCCGAGACCGTAGGCCAGCCACGAGCCGAGGCTCGCAAACCCCGGCACCTCGCGTCCGGTCATCACAAAAGTGCACGCGGGGTCGTGGTTGATCGCGTTCGTGTGCACCGTCTTGATCAGGGCGATGTCATCGACGTGCTTCGCCGTGTGCGGCAGCAACTCGCTCACCCAGCGTCCGCACTGCCCATGCTGCGCGAACTTGAAAAGGCTCGGCGCCACCGGAAACCGCGCCTGCTTGCTCGTCATGCCCGTCAGCCGCTGCCCGCCCTGCACGCTCGGCGGCAAATCCTTGTCATACCACTGCTGCAGGCCCGGTTTGTAGTCCCACGTGTCGAGTTGTGACGGCCCGCCGTTCATGTGCAGGTAAATGACCGCCTTCGCCTTCGCCGCAAAGTGCGGCAGTCCCGGCAACGGCTCATGCACCTGTGTTTTGGAAGCCGCGAAAGCCTCCCGGCCCATCGCATACGTCAAACCGAGCCCGCCAAGGCGCAGGCCGCTGTGCCCGAAGAATTGACGACGGGTTTGAAGGAGATTGGATTCGAAGAGAGGGTTCATTGGAGATGGGTGTTTTCAAGGTCCAAGTTCAAGATTACAGCTGGATGAAGCGGCCTACTTACCTTGCTGATATGGCATCAATCATCGTTTGAATGTGCTCGATGAATGTTGGCCCGTTGGGATTCTTCGGATCGTTGGTTGTTACTCTGATTTTCACCGAATGCTGCTTTAGCATCGAGATAAAAATGTACGAGACCACCAATGTGCCGTTCTCTTGTTTTGCCATAAAGGCAGCTTTTTCCCACTTGGGAAACTTGGGGTCTGATTTGCCGGCGAACACCTTGAGGTTTGAATAGGTGCCGTTCTTTTCGAGTTCTTTGATTGCGTTCAAGGAGTCCTCAAGTGCGGCTTTGGCTGTTGGTGTTCGGTTCTTGGGAAAGCTTCGAATAAAGATGGTGGCTTCGGCTGTTTCGCTATGAAAAGGCACGGCAACGCCTCCCTCGTCGTCTTCAGTCTTATAGCTGCTCGCGGCACCTTGCTTGAATCCAGCAAGTTCGGCTGGCAGCCTTATACCCGTGGCAGCATGGGTGAAGGATTCTTCTGCGCGTAATGAGGCGCTGATCAGAATAATGAT
>CALSBJ010000108.1:0-15188 GCA_943373155.1 Akkermansia muciniphila
GGCGCGACACCGCTGTCGTGTGCCGGACGGGGTTCAAAGGCCGGAGAAGCTTGTTTCATCGCTCGACAGCGGTGCCGACGGGGCAAGTCTGAGCCTTGCCCCTTTGTCACCGCACTCCACGACGCTGGCGTGGAGGCGGGGGACGATGAGGCAAGGCCACGCGCTTGATTGAGCGGTCTGGGTTCAAGGAGCGGGACTTGCCAAGTCCCGTGGGGAGCGCGGCACTTGGCAAGTGCCTCTCCTTGGGTGCGGCTTGAAACTTGGAACCTGAAACTTGAAACGACGCGCCAGGATCGACCCGCCCGCATCGCTACGCGAAGCGTTGCGGGCGGGGGACGAGTTCGAGTAGGAGGACGAGGACGACGTGTGGCTTTACCACCCGCTCTTCACATTCCACACTTCGACGAGATCCTTCGGTAGATCGGTGAGGAAGCGGCTTGGTCGCATCATGATGTCGCTTTTTCTCAATGGTAAGCCGAAGGTGGACGGTCTTCTGAGTCAGGTATCCCCTACGCTCCTTGGAAGAGTATTGAGTATTTGTTGGGCAGCCGCACGCACCTCTGAGTTTCGGTCTTTTAGCGCCTCGGACGCCACAGCTTTGGCGATGCCGGCATCTGCTCCAATCTCCTTGAGACCACGAAGTGCAAGTCGGCGTATCCGGGAATCATGAGATTTAGAGGCCTCAACAAACGTGGAGACGGCAGACAATGCGCCATGTCCAAAACCAATGAGCGAGAAGAGGGCGGACTTCTGCGTCACTGGCCCTGTGGCTACATGCATCAACGTCGGAACTGCACGCTCCGGGCACTTCAGGCTGATTCTTCCAAGGGTGTGGATTGCCAGATCAGCGATAATAGGATCGGCGTGAAATACGAATGTGATGACAGCGTCGATTGCGGTTTGCGCTTCCGGTCCAATGCGAAACAGTGCTGATAAGCTACGATGAAGAACTGTTACGTCGCTCACCTCCAAACATTCAATGAGAGGGGGAACCACCGATGCCGCGTAGCCTGCATCCCAACGGCTTTTGTAAAGGTCGGCAAACATATCTGCCTCAAACTGGTTGAGAACATCTTTGGCATTTTCGGTAGTCATATGCGTGACAAGGGGGGGCTTCAGCAGGGCGCTCACCACCCGCTCTTCACATTCCACACCTCGACGAGATCCTTCGGGAGATCGGTGATGAAGCGTGATGGCCGCATCATGATGTCGCCGTCTCTCGCTTGGTGGTTGATGACGGGATAGGTGAGGTAGAGTTCGTCCTTGGCGCGGGTGACGGTGACGTAGAAGAGGCGGCGTTCTTCTTCGAGGGCGGTGTCGCCGCCTTCGTCGATGGCGCGTTTGTGGGGGAACATGCCGTCGGCGAGCCAGACGGCGAAGACGACCTTCCACTCCAAACCTTTGGCCTGATGACCGGTGGTGAGGGTGACGGCGTCGCGGTCCTGGGCCTGCTGGTCGGGCTTCTTGTCGGTATCGACGCCGCTGAGGAGGGAGAGCTGGCTGAGAAACTCCAAGGCATCGGTGAAGCGGTCGCTGAAGTTGCTGAGCTGTTCGAGGTCCTGCTGGCGCTGTTCGTAGTTTTTGAACTTGGCCTTCATGTAGTCCTCATACACGCCTTCGACGATGCTGCGGATCATGATGGCCGGCGCGACGGCTTTGCCTTCCTTGTCGATGAGCTCGTCGAGCGTGTAGGCGAACTGTTCCCAGGTCGTTTTGGCCTTCTTCGGCACTTTGAGCGGCAAAAGCACCTCGGAGAAGCTGGTGGGCATGACTTCGGCCTTGGCGGCATCGGTCTTCAGCCAATCATTCCAAAGCTTGTAGGCGCTGACATTGCCGATGCCATCGCAGAGGCGCACCAGGCGCATGAAGCTGACCTCGTCCTGGCGGTTCACGGCGAACTTCATGAAGGCGGCGACGTCTTTGATGTGCGCCTGCTCGAAGAAGCGCAGTCCGCTGGTGATCTGAAACGGGATGCCGCGCTGCGTGAGCTCCATCTGGATCTCCATGCTGTGAAAGTGGGCGCGGTAGAGGATGGCGATGTCGTTGAGGTCACAGCCTTCGTCCTGAAGCTCCAAAATGCGCTGCGCGACGAAGGCGGCCTGCGCGGAGGAGTTGTCGAGTGAGACAAGCGCGGGGAGCATGCCGCGGGATTCGCGGGCGGGTTGCAGGTTCTTCGGAATCTGCCCGCGGTTCATGGCGATGGCGGCATTGGCGAGATTGAGCACCTCGGGCACGCTGCGGTAGTTCACTTCAATCTTGTGCGTGCGTGCCCGTGGCCAGTGCTCGGCGAAGTTGAGGATGTTTGACACATCGGCGCCGCGCCACGAGTAGATGCTCTGCGCGTCATCGCCCACGACCATGAGATTGCCCTGCGGGCCGGTGAGCAGCTCGACCATGCGGCATTGCAGGCTGTTCGTGTCCTGATACTCATCGACGAGGATGAACTCGAACTGGCGGCGGTAGCGCTCCAGCAGGTCCTCGTTTTCCTCCAGGAGCTGCACGGTGAGCGCGAGGAGATCGTCGAAGTCCATGCAGTTCGTCTCGCGCTTCTTGTCCTGGTAGAGCTTGCGCAGCTTCAGGATGCCCTCGGCGACGCGGTCAAAGTAGGGATAGCGCGTGTCGATGATCTCCTTGAGGTCGCAGAGCGTGTTGTCGGCGAGCGAGAAGATGTCGCCGAGCACCTCGGCCTTCGGAAAGCGGTAGCTGGTGGTGTCGATGCCGCTGGCACCGATGACGGTTTCGAGGAGGTCCTTCTGGTCCTCGCGGTCCATGATGGAGAAGCCTTTGCGATAGCCGAGGCGTTCGGCGTTGTAGCGCAGGAGGCGATTCCCGATGCTGTGGAAGGTGCCGCCCCAGATGCGGCTGGCATCGAGGCTGACGAGCGCCTGCACACGCTCCTGCATCTCGCGGGCCGCTTTGTTCGTGAAGGTGAGCAGCAGGATGGACTCCGGCTGAACGCCATTGTCGAGAAGCCACGCCACGCGGTAGGTCAGCGTGCGCGTTTTGCCCGATCCCGCCCCCGCGATGACGAGCGACTGCCCCGGCGGGCTCACGACGGCAGCGTATTGCTGCTCATTGAGCTCCGCCTTGAAGTCGATGCGGTGGGAGGGTTCGTGCGTGCTGTGCAGCGTGTATTCGCGAGGCATGGGGGGAGGTAGCGAAGGGGAACGCGGTGGGCAAGAATGAATGACGCGAGGGGAATGACGAATTCAGAATGAGGAATGACGAATGCCCTCTTTTTTCAACGCGAATGAAGAACGAATGAAAACCGAATGGCCACGAATGGATCGATTCGCCCCGATTCGCGGTCATTCGCGTCCCATTCGGCTTGGATTCGTGTTTAAAATCTGGGGCATTTGTCATTCCCGCCATGGGCCGCCAAATTTCGGTTCAAATGGCCGGGCAATGCTGCTAGCCATGCCGCATGGAAAAACCTCTTCTCGGGACGAAAATCGGATTTGTAGGCCTTGGCAACATGGGGCGGGCGAATGCGCGGCATCTGCATGAGCATGGCGCGGAGGTGGTGGTGTGGAATCGCAGCCCGGAACCGGCCGAAGCGGCGGTGAAACTGGGCATGCGCCGGGCGGCTTCCTTACCGGAACTGGCCCGCGAGATCGGCCCGGGCATTATTGGCATCAATCTCACGATGACGGAGGTGGTGGAGCAGGTGGTCTTTGGTCCCGGCGGGTTGATCGAGGGGCTGCATCCGGACGCACTGATCATTGATTTCGGCACCACGGGCGTGCCGCAGACGAAGGCATTCGCCAAAAAGGTCCACTGGGTGGATGCGCCGGTGTCCGGCGGTCAGGTGGGCGCGGAGGCGGGCAATCTCACGATCATGGCGGGCGGCACGGACGCGGACTTTCAGCGGGCGCTGCCGGTCTTTCAGGCCGTGGGCAAGAACATCACCCACCTCGGTGCGAGCGGCAGTGGCCAGGTAACCAAGCTGGCGAACCAGCTTATCGTGGCGCAGACCATCGACGCCGTGGCGCAGGCGCTGCGCCTCGCGGAACTCTCCGGCGTGGACCCGGCGCTCGTTCGGCAGGCCCTGCTCGGCGGCTTTGCCGAAAGCCGCATCCTGAATCTCCATGGCGACCGCATGGTGCGGCGCGACTTTGCCCCCGGCGGCCGTGCGACGCTCCAGCTCAAGGACGTGCGCCTCATGTGCGAGCTAGCCGAGAGCGTGGGCCTCGACTCCCCTACCCTGCGGAATTCCCGCCAGCAGTGGGAGAAGTTCGTCCATGAAAAAGGCCACGGTGACCTCGATCACAGCGGTCTCTTCCGGCTGTATGAGTGAAGGCGGGAATCCCGCCTATCTCACGTTCGCTTTTGCCGCAAAGGGGCAAAGAGGCAGAGGACGCAGAGTTTTTTGTTCCAATCTCTGCATTCTTTGATCCTCCGCCCCTTTGCAGCCAAAACAGAGCGCCTGAAACGGTTTCGCTAACATGAATGATGGCCGGGCGGGCTATCGCCACACCCAGCCTACAGCTTACTTCTTTGGCACCCAGCCGTCCTTCAGCGTGACGGTGCGATTGAAAACCGGCGCTCCGGGCTTCGAATCGATCGGATCGGCGTAGAAGTAGGCGACACGCTCAAACTGCCAGTGTGAGCCGGGAGCGGCTTCTTTGAGGGAAGGCTCCAGTTTGGCATTCTCGAGGACTTCGAGCGAAGTGGAGTTCAAAAACTGCGTGAAGTCGCCGTCCTCGCCGGCATCGGCATCGGGCGTCTCAACGGTGAAAAGACGGTCGTAGAGGCGCACGGGGGCGTCGATGGCATGACGAGCGCTGACCCAGTGGATGATGCCTTTGGGCTTCGGACGGCCTTCGGGCTTCACGCCGTGGCGCGTGGCTTCGTCGTAGGTGCAGCGAAGCTCGGTGATGTTTCCGGCGGCATCTTTGACGACCTCTTGGCAGATGATGCAGAAGGCGAATTTCAGGCGCACCTCGCCGCCGGGCTTCAGGCGATGGAACCCATCGACAGGTACCTCCATGAAGTCATCGGCTTCGATATAGATTTCACGGCAAAGCGGCACCTGACGGGTGCCCGCGGTGGGATCTTCGGGATGATTGGCGGACTCGAAATACTCGACTTTATCTTCGGGGTAGTTTTCGATGACGACCTTGATCGGGCGCAGCACGCCATAGGCACGGCGGGCGACCTTGTTGAGGTCCTCGCGAATGGCGTGATCGAGCAGGGCGATCTCGGTGAGCGAGTTGAACTTCGTGAGGCCGATGGTTTTGCAAAAGCTGCGAATGGCGGTCGGTGTGATGCCGCGACGGCGCATGCCTCTGATGGTGGGCATGCGGGGATCGTCCCAGCCGCTCACCAGGCCTTCTTTGACGAGGCGGAGCAGCTTGCGCTTGCTCATGACCGTGTAGCTGAGGTTCAGTCGGGCAAACTCACGCTGATACGGGCTGCCGGGCAGGCCGTCGATGTTGTTGATGAGCCATTCGTAGAGCGGGCGATGCACCTCAAACTCAAGCGTGCAAAGGCTGTGCGTGATGCTTTCTAGCGCATCGCTGAGCGGATGCGCATAGTCATACATCGGGTAGATGCACCAGGCATCACCGGTGCGGTGGTGATGGGCGTGAAGGATGCGATACAGCGCCGGATCACGCAGGTGCATGTTCTGCGAGGCCATGTCGATCTTCGCACGGAGGACTTTTTCGCCTTCTTTGAACTCGCCCTTCCGCATGCGACGGAAGAGATCGAGATTCTCCTCGGGCGTGCGGTCGGCGTAAACACTGCGGGTGCCTGGCGTGGTGAGCGTGCCGCGATTCAGGCGCATCTCCTCCTGCGACTGGTCATCGACATAGGCGAGCCCTTTGCGGATGAGCTGCTCGGCGAAGAGGTAGAGCTTCTCAAAGTAGTCGCTGGCGAAAAACAGGTGCTCACCCCAGTCGAAGCCGAGCCATGCCACGTCCGCCTGGATGCTCTCAACGTATTCGACTTCTTCCTTCGTGGGATTGGTGTCGTCAAAGCGCAGGTGGCAGCGGGCATTCGGCGCATGCTCCTGAGCGAGGCCGAAATTCAGGCAGATACTCTTCGCGTGGCCGATGTGGAGGTAGCCGTTCGGCTCCGGCGGGAAACGGGTGATCACTTGGCCGCCATGGCGTCCTTCCGCCAGATCGGCGGCGATCATTTCACGGATGAAATCGAGAGAAGCGGGGGCGTTGGAGGCAGGGTCGGACATGGAGGGGCGGAGTTTGGGCACAAACGAGGAAGTTTAAAGTTCCAAGTTTCAGGTTTCACCCTGGACTGCGGCAGCCTGCTGCCGCTTGTCCGAGGCAGCCCTGCTGCCGCCGCAGTCGCCTGAGTAACGAGAAGCGTCATGGCAGGCGATGCCGATCCATGCTCGGCGGCCAGCAGGCTGCCCTCCCGAAAGCGGCAGCAGGCTGCCGCAGTCCAAGTCGATCTCACCGAGACACTGTTGAAAACTTCTTCCGCCGCTCATTCCAGGATCCGAGCAGCCACGAGACCGCGAACAGCCCGGCGAAAATACCGAGGACGCCTCCGACCGACTGCGTGGGGCCGATGAGGTGCTGCAAGGGCTGCCTCGGCAGTGGGATCGAGTGAATCAGCATCAAATGGGCGACGTAGAGAAGCAGCGACTCACGTCCGGCGAGTCGCAGCCAGCCGGTGAAGCGGCTCACGACGCCGGCCAAGGTCGCAACAACGACCGCTGCCATCAACACCCAGCCGAGGCGTTCCAAAAAGAACGCGGGCAGGCCACCGGGCCATGGCGTGTTGGAAAGTCCCCACGCGAACACGGCTCCCACGAGCATCACACCTGCTGCGGAGCGATTGAGCCTTCCATCCCAGGCTCGCCGCGTGATGAAGCCCGCGAGACCAAAACCTACCCACGGGAACAAGGCGAACTGCGAGCCGTGGAGGCGGTTGAAGTATTGATCGAGCACCAAAACACCCGTTTGCCATTCACGAGCGGGTTTTTCCAAAAGGACAAAAACAAGCAGCAGCATCAGCGCAGCCACTTCCCTGCCCTTTCCGAGCTTTTCCACGGCCAGCAGGATCAAGCCAGAGACCGCGAGGCAATGCAACACATCGACCGTGGCGACCGAACGCATCGCTTCTGCATCCAAAAGGTGATCCCACGGCACATGCATCAGGTAACCGATGAGCCAGACTATCAGCAGACGCTTCGCCACGGGCCAAGCGGGCTTCGATTTGCTCATCGTCACATGCGCCCGGGCATAGCCAGCGATCCAAAAGAACGCCGGGGCGATCAGCCCGTGATACGAGGTCAGCGTCGCAAACCACGATGAAGCCTTCAGCTCGGCGGCGAGAAAGGTATTCGCGGCATGCGTCCAGACCATGCCGAACACCGCCAGACCGCGGAAGAGGTCGAGCCATTCGAGGCGCTGAGAGGTGGGCGGCACGCGGCGAGCATGTCACAAACTCCATCGCATGCAAAAGATGCCACCGCGCCGGACGTAGAAGTCTCATGCTTCACACTCGTCGCTCCATTTTGAATCGTTCTGCCTACGGCATCGGTGGCATTGCCTTGGCCACACTGCTGCAAGAGCAGGGCCTCCTAGCCACTTCGGAACGGGCGGCCACGCAGCACTACGATCTCAAACCGAAGCAGCCGCACGGTTTTGGCCAGGCGAAGGCCATGATCTCCATGTTCATGCAGGGCGGCCCGAGCCACATGGACCTCTTTGACCCGAAACCCGAGCTCACACGACTCGACGGCAAGGAATTCCCCGGCGAGGTCAAATATGACGATGCCGCCGGGGCCAGTCGCGAGGTCATGGGGCCGCCGTGGAAGTTCAAAAAGCACGGCCAATGCGGCATGGATGTGAGCGAGTTGCTGCCGCACTTCTCGCGCATCGTGGATGACGTCACGCTGATCCGCTCAATGCATACCGGCGTGAACAACCACGGCCAGAGCATCTACTCGCTGATGAACGGCCAGGTCACTGGCGGCAGGCCCACACTCGGCTCATGGATCACTTACGGCCTTGGCAGCGAGAACCAGGATCTGCCGGCCTATGTGGCCCTCACCGATCCACGCGGCGTCCCGGTGCTCGGCGTGGACAATTGGAGCAACGGCTGGCTGCCCAGCCTCTTCCAAGGCACCGTCATCCGCCCCAAAGAGCCTCGCATTCCGAATCTCGATGCGCCGTTGAGCCTCAAAGGCGAGGCACAATCCCGCTACCTGAACTTCGTGCAGCGTCTCAATCGCGAGCACCTCGAAGCCCGTCCCGGCGAGGCCGACCTAGAAGCCCGCATTCAGTCCTTTGAACTCGCCGCCCGCATGCAAACGGCGGCCAAAGAGGCGCTCGACATCTCTCAAGAAAGCGCCGCCACGAAGAAGCTCTACGGCCTCGAAAATCCCGCCGCGGCCGAGTTTGGCACCCGCTGCCTCATTGCCCGTCGCCTCGTCGAGCGTGGCGTGCGTTTCGTGTCGCTCTTCACCGGAAATCAAACCTGGGATCATCACTCGAGCATCCTCACCGGTCTGCCTGCGGCCTGTTTGTATGTCGATCAAGGCGCCGCAGCCCTTGTCACCGATCTCAAACAACGCGGCCTGCTCGACACCACAGTCGTCCACTGGGGCGGCGAGATGGGCCGACTGCCCGTCATTCAAAATCGTGCGGGAGCGAAGGACCGCAAAACCGTGGGCCGCGACCACAACACCTACGGCTTCAGCATGTGGGTGGCCGGTGGCGGTTTCAAAGCCGGCCACATGCACGGCGAGACGGATGACTTCGGCCACCACGCTGTCAAAGACGTGGTCAATCACTACGACTACCACGCCACGCTGCTCCACCTCTTCGGACTTGATCCGAAGAAGCTCAGCTACAAGCGCAACGGCACGGATCAGGTGCTCGTAGAGAATCCAAAAGCCCGGGTGGTCTCAGAAGTGCTGGCTTGAGCCGCCCGGCCTCAATCAATCTGCACCAGAATCTCGCGTGGCTTTGCGCCATCACCGGGACCGATGATGCCGCGAGCCTCAAGAAGATCCATCATGCGTGCGGCACGACCATAGCCGAGGCGCAGACGACGCTGAAAGAGACTGGTGGAGGCCTTCTTTTCCTGGCGGATGACCTCGATGCACTGTTCCAGGGTCTCAGCTTCCTCGGAACTCATGCCGCCGCCTTCGCCGTCCTCTTCACCGTCAGCGAGGAATTCGCCGCTGTTGGCATCCACTTTGACATCGAACACCGGCTTCCCTTGAGCCACGCAATGCTCGACGACGGCGTGAATCTCATCGTCGGTGACGAAGGCACCTTGGCTACGGATGGGCTGAGCACCGCCGGGAGGCACATAGAGCATGTCCCCTTTACCGACGAGGTTCTCGGCACCTTTGCGGTCGAGAATGACACGGCTGTCGAGGGCGGAGGAGACCTGGAAGGCAATGCGAGTGGGGATGTTCGCTTTGATGACGCCGGTGATGACGTCCGCACGCGGTGTCTGGGTCGCGACGATGAGATGAATACCGGCGGCACGAGCCATCTGTGTGATACGAGCGATGCACACCTCGATGTCCGCAGGAGCGGTCTGCATCAAATCAGCCAACTCATCGACGATGACGACGACATAAGGCAGCGTGTCCGGCACCGGCGGGCGGTAATCACGCTCGGTGGTGCTCGGTGAGGGTGGTGGCTGCGAATCGCCTAGCCAGGCACCGCTGGCATCGCGAAGCTGGTTCTTCATCTCGTTGTCGAAGTCTTCCAGCTCGGCGTCGAGATCGAATTCCTCGTCATCTCTCTTTAATGACACCGCATGGGTGAAAACAGGTTCGCGGGTCATCAGGGCCGCAGCGCCGGTGGGCATCAAATCGGGCTCGACGACCTTTGGCGCGGCTTTGGTCGGTTTGGCGGCATTTGCAGCGATCGTGACAGGTTCAGGAGTGGCAGTGCCTGCGGCGGCGGCAGCGGCGGCAGCGGCTCGTTTGGCATCCTGATCGGCTTTGCGCTTACGGTTGCGGTTGTTGAAGGTCTCGAAGTTACGGCAGCCTTCCTGGGCGAAGATTTGATAGCGGTTTTCCATCTCCTTTACCACCCAGCGAAGGGCGAGGAGTGCCTTTTTCGGATCGGTGACGACGGGAAGCGCCAGGTGAGGCAGTTCCTCGTAATTTTGCATTTCCACGACCTTCGGGTCGATCATGATGAAGCGCAGCTCGTCCGGCGCAAAACGGCAGATCAGGCTCGTGACGATGCTGTTGATGCAAACCGATTTACCGGAACCCGTGGCACCGGCGACGAGGAGATGCGGCATCGCAGCGAGATCACCGATGATGGTCTTGCCATACACATCCTTGCCAAGGGCGACGGGGAGCTTGGCTTTGCCGTTGATGAAGGCATCATCTTCCAGCAGCTCGCGGAGCGGGACGACGATCTTCTCTTTGTTCGCCAGCTCAATGCCAACGGTGTCCTTGCCGGGGATGGGGGCGAGGATGTTGATGCGCTCGGCACGCGTGGCACGGGCCAGATCCGCATCGAGATTCGCGATACGGCTGACGCGCAGGCCATCCACGGGCCGCACCTCGTAGCGAGTGATGGCTGGACCACGGGTGATGTCTCCCGGCTCGACCGTGATGCCAAAGCTGGAGAGCGCTTTGACGATGGTGGCCTGAGTGGCGAGGAGCTCGACTTTATCCGTCGGTGCGTGCTGCTCGACCGGCCAGTTGAGGAGGTCGATGGGAGGGAGTTTGTAGTCTTTGAAACGAACCGTGAGATTCCCCAGCGAGCCATGCGGAGCCTGCTCGATCTTTTGCGCCCGCTTCTTCTCCCACACCTCGGTGAGCTTGGGTTTATCGGCATTGTCCTCGTGGGAACGCGGAGCGGAGGAATCGATGATCTTCGGCGGCGGTGGTGGATCAAACTTCAGCCCCAACTCCGGCGTGACGAGACCCGTCTCGGCGGCCGTTTTGGCCATCTCGGCCAGCGCAGCGGCAGCCGCAGGATCTTTGGTTCCGCGCTTCTTTTTCCGCAATTCCTCGGGAATCGGCGTGAAGGTGCCTGGGATGGTATTCGCAGCTTCCTCGGCCAATTTTTCAGCAATCAAACGGCGCTGCTCGCACTCCTCCTGCCACTTGGCGAATTCGTAGCGGATACTCTGGAGGGCCGAGAGCGGATGGATGCCCGTGACCATGAACAGGGAGGTGACATAGACGCTGCCGAAAAGCATCACCGAGCCACCTTTACCCACCACGGCGAGGCTCAAATCTCCCAGCAACCGACCAATAAAACCACCACCTCCTTCGGGGAGGAAGTTGTTATCTGGCTCGAAAAGCCTCAGCGCATGCAGAAGCACCGCCGCGGTGACAGTGAGAATGACCGTGCCGAGTATGCCGAGCCGCGTGGTGGGCGTCTTCGTGTGCAGTTTGCACACACCGAACCACGTCAGGCAGATCGCAATCGCATAGGCGGCAAGGCCAAGGAGGTAAAAGGACCATCCGGCGACCCAGGCACCAAGCCAGCCCATGAAATTTTGCGTCGATTCATTGTGGGCGTCTCCATGCCCTAGAGTGGCATCCGGCCCCAAATCATAAGAGTCATAGGAAACGAGAGCCAAGAGCAGCATGGAGGCCGCCATGAGCAGGAGGATGCCGATGGGATCATTCCACGGGCTCACCTTTTCATCGGTGGACCGTGAGCGTGCAGGGCGGGAGGCAGCAGCGGCGCGATTCATGGCGGCGATTTTGGCAGCAGAAATTATTTAAGGCTACTGAAATATTTAGGTTGCCCACATTCTCCGGGCTTGCTTCCCTCCCATCGAAACGCTCTTGCGGCAGCCTTTGGCTTGCAGCTTGACGCTTTCCACGCCTCGCCCATCATCCGACCTGCGCATTCCGCACCACCCTTATATGAAGAAAACCATCGCCCTCTCCCTCGCTGCGGTTCTCGCCGCCGCCATCAGCCCCACCAGCAGCGCCCAAGACGCTGGCAAGGTGGACTTCGAAAAGCAGATCCTCCCCATCCTGAAGGAAAGCTGCTTCAAATGCCACGAGAAGGAACACGAAGAAAACGGCAAAGTGAAGAAACCCAAAGGCAAGCTCCGCCTCGATAGCGCCGCGACGATCATGAAAGGTGGCAGCGAATACCCCGATGAAAACGTCGTCGCAGGCAAGCCGGACGCGAGCTGGCTCGTCAAAACGATGACTCTCCCCGAATCCGATGACCTCGCCATGCCCCCTGAAGGCAAGGGCGACCGCGTCAGCGCCGCGAACATCGACCTGATCAAGAAATGGATCAGCGAAGGGGCCAGCTTCGGTGCCTGGAAAGGCGTGGAATAATCTTCCTACCCAGATTTCTCGAAAGCGGAGCCACCTCGGCTCCGCTTTTTTGCGCCCAAAATCCTCGTTTTTAGCCTGAAATCCCCGCTTGCATTCAAAGGCGGACCCCGCATTATCACCGCCCCTCGCGAGTAGCCTCCCTCTACCATTCGCCGTTGGTCTCCGTGCCTGCCTCCCTTTGGGATGTGCAGGATACTCGTCCGGAGGTAACCCGGCCTCATATAAACACACCATGTCAGCACGTCTTGCTCGATTCGAAATGCCGAGTCGCCTCGTTAAAAACGAGGCCACGGCCACCGAAACCTACGCCCAGTTCGTCGCCGAACCCTTTGATAAAGGTTACGGTCACACCATCGGCAACAGCCTCCGCCGCGTCCTGCTTTCCTCTTTGGAAGGCGCAGCTATCACCTCCGTGAAGATCCGCGGTGTGGAGCATGAATTCTCCACCTTGCCCGGCGTGCTCGAAGACGTCGTCCAGATCGTTTTGAACCTCAAGAAGGTCAAATTCCGCCACAACAGCGAGAGCAAGGAGCCACGTCTCCTCTCCCTGATCGTCGAAAAAGAAGGCACCATCACCGCCGGCGACATCAAGGACGACAACCACTACGAAGTCATCAACAAGGACCAAGTCATCTGCACCATCGCCAAGAAGACCAAGTTCGAAGCCGAATTCGAAGTCCGCGTGGGCCGTGGTTTCGCCTCCTGGGAAGAAAACAAGCGTGCCGATACGCCCATCGGCGTGATCCCGATCGACAGCATCTACTCTCCTGTCACCCGCGTGAAGTACGGCGTGGAAACGACCCGCGTCGGCCAGAACACCGATTATGACAAGCTCGTCCTCGACGTGTGGACCGATGGCCGCATCTCCCCGCAGGATTCCCTTCTGCAATCCGCCGCCATCCTTCGTCACCACCTCGATGTCTTCGTGAATTACGACGACAAGGCCGTCGAATTCGAAGCCGCACCGGAAGCCCAGAGCGAGGAAAACGCCGAGCTGCGCAAGCTGCTCAACATGAGCGTCAACGAGATCGAACTCTCCGTCCGCGCTGCGAACTGCCTCAACAACGCCAACATCACCTCCGTCGGCCAGCTCGCCATGAAGACGGAATCCGAAATGCTGCGCTACCGCAACTTCGGCAAGAAATCCCTCACCGAGATCAAGGAAAAGCTCGCCGAGCTTGGTCTGTCTCTTGGCATGAAATTCGATCCCGCGCTGCTTGAGCCCATCCCTGGCGGCGTGTCCCTCCTCGCCCGCAGCAGCATGCTGGCTGATGACGAAGAGGACATCGCCGATGCCGCGGGCTTCACCAAGCTGGTGGACAGCCATCTCGACGACGAAGACGAGTAAGATCAACCCAACGAAGAATAGGAACGCACTAACAGGACATGAAACACGGAAGGAAAACCATCAAACTTCAGCGCAAGCAGGATCATCGCGATGCCCTGCTGATGAACCTCGTCATCTCGCTCATCGAACATCGTCGCATCCGCACCACCCTCGCCAAGGCCAAAGCAGTCCGCCCATTCGCGGAAAAAATGGTCACCATCGGCAAGGCGGGCACGCTGCACGCACGACGCAATGCGTTGCGCTACCTCCGCCACAAAGATGTGGTGAAGGAGCTCTTCGAAGAGATCGCCCCCGCCTCCAAGGAACGTGCCGGTGGCTACACCCGCATCACCAAGCTCGGCCAACGCCGCAGCGATTCCGCCCCGATGGCCTACATCGAGTGGGTGGACGCCTTCGTCCCGAAGGCCGCTGCTGCTCCCGCTGAAGCCGCCCCTGAAGGCGACGCCGCACCGGCCGAAGAAGCCGCTCCGGTCGCCAAGAAGAAGGCCCCAGCCAAGAAAGCCGCTGCTAAAAAAGCTCCGGCCAAGAAAAAGGCCGCTGCTGCCGAGTAATTCGAGCATCCATCATCCCACACGCGGGAGCCTGCAAAGGCTCCCGCGTTTTTTTGGCCTCGATGGCTCACTTGAATTGGCCTGCATTCGCAGCTACCACGCCAGCCGATGCCTGCCTGCCAGATTGATGCCTATCAAGACTCCCCCGTCGCACGGACGGAACTCGCGAATTGGCTCGCCGCGAATGCACCCGAGACTCTCGACGAATTGGCTTGGAGTCGCCGCATGAAGCACTGGTGGGACAAAAACCCCTTCTCAGCCGAATTGGTCGATCGCGGATGGGTGATGCGACATGAGGGAAGCTTGGTCGGCTTCATGGCACTCATTCCGGCTGGCTACGCGGTGAATGGCAAACTCACCCCCGCTGCCATCGCGTCAACTTGGTGCGTGGAAGAAGCCCATCGCAATGCCAGCCTGCCCATGCTCATGAAACTGCGGCGTTTGACCACAAGCCTGCTCATGGCCGACACCACGCCCACACCTGATGTGCAGATCATGCTGCAAAAAAGCGGCTGGGTGCCCGCCACGGCCATCACACGCCACTTTGTGCCTCTCGGCCTCTTCAGCATCCTCACGGCCAAAAAATGGCCTCACCTTCCCGGAGGCAAAAGACTCACTCGTGATCCTTTCGAGGTCAAAAGCATCGCCGCGAGTTACCAAAGCGCCGATCACATCGAAAAATGGATCACGCCCGAGTATCTGCGCTGGCTCAGCGCCGCCCCGATGCGGCGTCATGAGTTCGTCGGCGCCATCGATGAGGCCGGATGTCTCACCAGCTATCTTTTCTTCACGCCGAAAAAGATCCGCGGCATCCCCGCCTGGATGGAAATCGATCACTTCACCGTCAGCGAGAGCTTCACCGAGCTCCATGCCCTCGTCGGTGAGATCGTGCGCAAGCCTTCCCTGCTCGGCAGCGAACGTCTTCTCTCCCTCGCCAGCTTTCCCGGTGATCGCTCTTGGGTTCAGGCCCCCACGCTCCACCGTCGTGAGGATCAGGTGACGCATCACTTTTCGTTTCCAGAGC
>CALSBJ010000109.1:0-15057 GCA_943373155.1 Akkermansia muciniphila
ACGAATCAAGCACGCGGCATGCTGGAATCCCACATGGCAGATAGCTGGAGCGCAACGACGGCTCATCATGCCGCTGCCGCGCCTTCCAGCCGTGACGTTTGGTATCACTGGGGACCGATGTGGATCGCGGGAATGCTCACCTCTCTCACCGGCATGATGCCGCTCGCCTCGCTGATGCATGTCACGGGGGCCCTGATGGATATCATCTTGGTTTTGTGCGCGGGAGCCATCGTGCGGCGTCTCACCCGCCTGACGCACGGGTGGGCGCTGCTCGTGGGGGCGGCGTCGCTTCTCACAGTGCAGCTTCCACGAAGCCTGGGGCAGGATTGGTTCGGCCTTAGCGCGGCTACGGAGACGCTGCATTTGGTGCGTATGAACTTAGCCTACCTATTTAGCTACAAACTGGAAGCGGTGGCGGTGTTTGCGACGCTGCTGCTCTGGCTGCGAGGAGAGCGTGCTTTTGCCCTGGGGATGCTGGCCTGTGCGGCCATCGCCTCCCCCCACATCGTGGCGGTGGGGGGTGTGATGGCCGGCATGCTTGCCTTGAGTGGACTGCTGCGGCGTGATTTCGCCATGGCATGGACCGGAGCGGCGATCATCGCGGTGTTACTCATCACCTGGGGCGTGCTGCATTTCGGCTGTGGGGCCGCTTTACCGAGGGCCGAGGGACAGCCACTCATCGATTGGAACTTCACGCACCTCCTTGGCACGCTGCGCAGCGGACTCAGTGACAGTGCGGTGGCCCTCGTAATCGGCGTACTGTCTCTGCCTGGTATCCTGCTGCTGATGTTCTCGGAGGAGGTCATGAAGAAGCGGCTCGGCTGGCTGGCTCTCAGTGCGCTCTTGGGGGCTTTCCTGGGCTACCGATTGCTCGAGGACATGGCGGAGAATCAATTGCATTTCATCGTCATGGCGCATGCGCTGCTGATCATGCCAGCGGGCGTTTGGGGACTCGCCCTGCGGTTCACCCAGGCCGGTGCGAAAATGTGGCAGAAGGTGGGCGCGGCTTTCCTCATCCTCCTAGGCACGGGCATGGGCGTGGCAGACCTCATCCAGCACCGTGCCGCGTATCAGCGCCCATGGACGATCGAGCAATTGGAGCCAATCAAAAAAGCTCTCGCCGGGCGAGCCTTCGGCTACTACGCCCGGATGGATAGCGGCTGGTGGATTCCCGTTCACGGCCCACTCGCGGCGATGCTGGAGGCACGTTGTGTGCGCCTCGCGCCGCTCAAATCGGAGCTGCCGGGTGGCTGGGAGGTCTCGCGTCGTCAGAGTAAGGCTCGCCCGTTCGAGCTGGTGCCGCCGGGGGCGAATGAATCGATGGAGGATTGGTCGTTGCGTTTTGCGGAGCACCTTGGAGTGACCTGCCTCGTGGAGTGCGCCGGGGATCGCCTACCACCTCCCGTGAAAGCTCGCGTGCGCGAGATCGCCCGGATTCCAGGCTTTGTGCTCTATGAACGGCTGCCACGAACGCCCTGAACGGTGCTTCGGCAGGTCGTTCGCCCATGGTTTCGGTCTTTCGGCTCCGCTGCTCCCTGCGGCTCCGCACCACCTCCGCCCTTCTGAAGTGGGCCGGAATGCTCCGACGATGCCATCGAGAGAGTGCGGTGGAACTTGGGGGGGGGGCCGGATGAAGCACTCCAGTCGTTTTCACCATTTTCTTTCCCGCAGCCTCCACCATCAACTGTTAATTTTTTGCACCCTGCCCCCGTTTACCATGCACCCTGACCCCGTTTACCAGGGGGGGGGGGAGGAACCTAATAATGCTACTAAGAATCCACTGTCCTTAAAGCCGCCACGGCCAACAAGTCCTGAAAATTGATAGAATAACGATACCAAGTGATAAAATGATGGCGGACACGCCAAGGATCATTTTATCACCTGTGACGATGTTTGGTGGAAGTGAAACTTTTTTGCTGCAAGTCAGCTTAGAAGATGTATTCAATTGAACAATGATGAGCAAGAAAAATCAGCACACCTTTCACGGGACCTCAAAGCCAACTGCGGACGAACTCTGGCAGGGTGAAATGAGTGTACCCCAATCAGTCACGCACCCGCTCCGCACTACCACTTTGAGAAAAAGATCGACCTGGAAGGAAAGCCCCCTCAACAAGTCAGGCATCCAGCTCATGTGGCCAAACAAAGAGCGAACCCTGTTCGCTTCTGGTGAAAAAGACTACGAATGGGGTGACCTGTTTGGCACTTTGCTAGCCAACCAACCATTGTTTGAGGCCATCACCAAGCCACCAATAGGTAACCGTGATAATGTATTGGCTATCGGCGATGGTTTGGATGTGCTGGAGGCTTTAAAGGCGCACACGAAGCTTTTTCGGGGTGGAATCCGGCTCGTGTATATTGACCCGCCGTTTAACACGCAGGTCAACTTTCGGCAGTATTGTGACACGATGAACCGCGCCATGTGGCTTAGCATGATCCGTGACCGCCTTTTGGCATTACGTCCGCTTCTAGCCGCAGACGCCAGCGTTTGGGTGCATTTAGATGATGCTGAAGTGCACAGAGCCCGCGCGATCATGGACGAAGTTTTTGGGGAAAGCGCGTTCGTTGCCTCGGTTGTCTGGCAAAAGAAAACCACGCGTGATTCAAGAGCAGCCTTTTCGTCCAACCATGACACGATCTTAGTCTATGCCCCAAGTGGTCCTATTAAGTGGAAAACTTCGAGAAACTTGCTGGTCAAAGACAATGCCCATCTATTGAATAGGGACAATGATCCGCGCGGACCATGGGCGGACGCGCCATTCACTGCTCCAGGTTACCGGAGGGCGCAGCAGTATCCTATTTGCACGCCATCAGGCCAGACGCTTCTTCCACCCCGCGGGCGTTCTTGGTATGCCACGGAGCCTACGTTTCTTGAGTTGCTGGCTGAGGGACGTATTTGGTTTCCAAAGGGTGGTGATGGCTCGCCACGTTTGAAACTTTTTGCTCACCAGCTTCGCGGACTTGTTCCATTCACAATGTGGGGAACTTCGGACACTGGGACGAATGATGACGCCAAGAGACATTTGGGAGCATTATTCCCAGACAAAGACGTGTTCGATACACCGAAGCCCGAGGCTCTCTTGGAGCGTATCATTCACATCGCGACGAATCCTGGCGAGCTTGTTGTCGACATCTTTGGGGGAAGCGGCACCACAGCCGCTGTCGCTCACAAAATGGGAAGACGGTGGATCGTAGCTGAAAGGAATGCAGAAACAGTAATCGAATTCCTTGTACCCCGCCTTGAACGGGTAATTGCGGGCGAGGATCTCGGAGGTGTGACACAGGGATTGTCTTGGCTAGGAGGCGGCAGTTATGACGTTGTTCATGTCAGCCCACGGTATGGAAAGCTGACTGGGATCCACAGGCCAGAGTGTCTTAAGCAGAAGCTAGCTGATATTGTGAAACACAGTAAACCCCCGTGCGGTGGCACCCATCGATGAATAAAGAACCTCGGGCTCTTCCGATTGAACTCGAAACCGACAACCATCCCGTGCTTCAGACAGAGGGCACCGCGCCCATTAAGCCATTCATTAGGTGGGCCGGTGGTAAGACTAGGTTGCTGCCACGGATATTACCTCACTTACCTTCTGTCGTTCAAAACTACTATGAGCCATTCATCGGCGGGGGGGCCGTTTTCCTAGCCTGTTCACAAAGAGTTTTAGGGCGGGCCTATTTGTCCGATCTGAATGAGCATCTAGTTTCGGCTTGGGTCGCTATGCGGGATCATCAGGACGCACTACGACCTCTGCTAGAATGGTATAAGGAACACGATTCGAAGGAGCTATATTACGAGGTGCGCGCTGCGTCTCCGACCAAATTCATCGAGAAGGCCGCCCGCTTTCTATATCTCAATGGTGTCTCATGGAATCATTTATGGCGAGAGAACTCCAAAACGGGGGCAATGAATGTACCCTGGGGCGATCGTGCTTTCAAGACACCAAACGCTTCAACGATGCTACAGCTTCAAAACGCTTTGAAAGCGGCTGACATTGTTGTCGCAGATTTTCGCGATGTGCTTGGACGCGCCAAATCTGGTGACTTTGTATATCTTGACCCTCCTTATCTGCCTGTATTTACACGGCCTGATATTGAAAAAGAACCCACCGCTAAATTTAACAAATACACCGCTAAGACTTTTGAATTGCATGATCTGGCCGAGCTCGCAGAAATTTGTGAGAGCTTAACAAAACGAGGAGTACGTTGGGTAATGTCGAACCGCGACACAGAAGGAGTGCGTGAAATGTTCAGAAATGCGAAGATCATCCAGTTCACAGCTCACCGCTCGTTAGCAGCTCAAAGCCGTCGAGAAGTGGAAGCACATCAATCGCCTGAAGCGATCATAATTGGAGGAATTTAAATGGCTGTTAAACCTGTCGAATGGGTATTGGTAATCTGTTACGGCCGAAGTGCTCATCGAGCAACTTACGGTCGTTTAAACAATACGAAGTACACCAAGGATTACATCCAACTCTCTCGAAAGGATGACTTTCTTGAGACTGTCTCCCGCCTGTTCCCAATTGCGGGAGGAGTAGGGTCAGTTCCGCTGACATATCATTGGCCTGCTGGAACCACTCCCGGGTCCTTCGTCTTCAAATCAGCAGACCGCCCACATCTTAAATGGGAGACCAATCTTGGAGCCCCTAGTGCCTGGAGGATGGCTGCGGCACCAAATGCCACGACAGCGGAAACCATTCCGGGAGATCCATCTCACCTAGACTTTGGTGCCGCAGAAAGAGAATTCGAACAACTGGCTGCACGTGGCGCGGGACAGCCATACCTCTTGGCAATTAAACTACGCGACGAACTTAACAAACTGCATCTACGAGCTTATCTTCAGGAACCAGATTCCGATTTTGCATGGGCTGACCTTAGACTAGTCCCACAATCAATTCGAGCTTTAGCAGACAAGACATCCCAACAATCAGCTTTGGCTTGGGCGACATTCCAGAGCGGCGGTGTAGCACCAAGTCAGGTTGTTCAAAGCGTCCTTTCGCAGTTAAATGCATCAACAGATTTTGCTTCAGCAGTTAGCAGGATGGACGAACAAACAGGGCGCGCTTTTGCACGCTACATAATGCAGCCTGGTTATGGGCTTTTCTTCGACCCATCTAGGAACCACGACGCATGGCTCGAGACCTCCCCCCTCCCTGAGAACCTTGCGGAATCCACCCAAATTGTCTCATCACTGATAAATAGTCGTTTTCCCCCACTACCAGAAGATGATGCTGCCGCTGAGGCAATGGAATCGGATCCAGAAGAGCTGGAAACTTTCAGGACCCAGATTGATGCCAGTGCCTTTGAAGTTCCTGACCAGATCACGACGAGCAAAACAAGAGGTAGCGCACAAAGGGCCTTCGCCGAAAGGGTTAAGTCGAATTACAAAATGAAATGTGCGGTCACTGGAATAGCAACCAGGGAGTTTCTTGTTGCTGCACATATCGTTCCTTGGAGCATCGACCCGAGCATTCGGCTGGACCCATCAAACGGAATCTGCTTGTCTCTGATCGTAGACAAGGCCTTTGAAAAAGGATATCTGGTCGTTGAGGACGATTTTTCAATCAGAGTGGACTGGGACCGTGTCGGAACCGACGAGTCTCTCCGCCATTCACTGGAACCATACCACGGTAGAAAACTGAATGTGCCAGAGCTAGGCTCTCCAAACGTCCTGTATTTGCAGCGACGGCGGGGAATGTTTAACTCTGTAGTTCAATAACCGCACTTATAGAACCAGTGTTTGGTCAACTGCTCAGCATTGGCAACATGACGGGGGGCTACAACAGCGCCTCGTGTGCGCGGCCGCCTTTGTTTTCGTAGTAGAGGATGAAGCTGTTGTTCACGACGGCGTAGCCGCCGGGGGTGGGGTAGTCGCCACTGAAGTACCAGTCGCCGTATTCGGCGCCGAGGGCGTTGTGGAGGCCGGGGATGGTCTGGTAGATGACTTTGACCTCGCCGTGCCAAGGGGTCTCCTCGGGGGAGATCATCTCAGCGACCTTGGCGGAGATCTCTTCATCGCTGAAAGGGGCGTAGATGGCCTTCACGGCATTGCGCATCTCTTCCTTGGGCTTTTTGAGCTCGGCTTTGCAGGCGAGGTAGGTCTCGCGGATGACATGGGCCATGCCACGCTCGCGGAGAAGGGCGGCGGCGGCCTGGAAGGCGATGAATTTGCCGAGCTCGGCCATGTCAATGCCGTAGCAATCGGGGTAGCGGATCTGCGGGGCGGTGGAACAGACGATGATGCGCTTGGGATTGGTGCGGGCGAGGATGCGCAGGAGGCTCTTCTTCAAGGTGGTGCCGCGGACGATGGAGTCATCGATGACGACGAGATTGTCCTGCGGGGTGACGACGCCGTAGGTGATGTCGTAGCTGCCGGAGACGAGGGCGTCACGGCCGGATTCCTGAGCGATGAAGGTGCGGACCTTAATGTCTTTGAGGGCGATTTTTTCGGCGCGGGGCCAGTTTCGCAGGACGAGGTCGTCGAGGCGGGCCTGATCGGCTTCATCGAAGGTGCCGTCTTTGAGCATTTCGGCGAGGGCTTCGCGGACGACAACGCGGCGGGCTTTTCTCAATCCGTCAAGGAAGCCGAAGTAGGCGGTCTCGGCGGTGTTGGGGACGAAGCTGAGGACGGTGTGCTCGAAGTCGTTGTCGATGGCTTTGACGACCTGGGGAACGAGCTCTTCGCCGAGGGCTTTGCGCTGGCGGTAGATGGCGCTGTCATTGCCGCGAGAGAAGTAGATGCACTCGAAGGAGCAGGGCTTGAAGTCTCCGATGGGTCGGTAGGGCTTCAGCGAGGTCTGGCCGTCGGCTTTGACGATCAGGACGTGGGCGGGAGGCAGTTCGAGGATTTGATTTTCCTCCAGGCCGAAGACGGACATGAGGGCGACGCGCTCGGAGGCCATGACGAGCATCTCGTCGTTCTCGTAGTAGAAGCAGGGGCGGATGCCATTGGGATCACGCATGGCGAAGAGGTCTCCATTGCCGATGACGCCGACGATGGCGTAGCCGCCATCCCAACGGCCCGCGGAACGCTCGATGACGCTTTGGACATCGAGCTGGCGGCTGATCTGGGCGGGGATTTCTTCGCCCTGCACACCCGCGTCACGGATGGTGTGGTAGAGCTGGGTGTGGGCCTCATCGAGCTGGAAGCCGATCTCTTCGAGCACGCTTTGAGTATCGGTGCCGAAGACGGGGTGCTGGCCCCGCTTCATCATGATCTGGTTCAGCTCGTGGGTGTTGGTGAGGTTGAAATTGCCCATCACCATGAGGGTGCGGGTGGGCCAGGTGGTGCGGCGCATGTAGGGATGGAGGGCTCCCTTGCCAAAATCCCCGCAGGTGCCGTAGCGGAGGTGGCCGACGTAGATCTCACCGGCCATTTCGAACTCGCGTTTGATGGCCGCAGGATCGTCTTCAAAGGCAACGAACTCTTTTCCTTCCTGATGACGCTCTTCTTTGCGCTGGTCGTTGATGCGGCGAGCGATGCGCTTCATGTCTTTGCGCAGGCCTTCAAAGACCTGGCCGATGCGCTCGACGCTCTCGGTGCTGCGCTCGCGAAACATGTAGGGAAGCCCGGGAGGCATATCGAGCTTGCAGCAGCCGATGCCGAAGCCGTCCTGGCCGCGGTTGCGCACTTTTTGCATCAACGCCTGGAGGGCGTCGAAGCCGTAAAGGGCATTGCCATATTTGGTGTGATAGTAGCCGAGCGGCTTTTTAAGCCGCACGACGGCAATGCCGCACTCATGCCGAATCGGGTCACTCATTGGTAGGAAGAAGGGCGGCCACCCTTGGCAAGTGCCCCGAGGAGTGCAACACGCGGCTGCGATCATCTTTTCAGGTGGGAACGAAAAAGCGATTGCATGCCTGCCGCGCCTCTTTCAGGAAGCGAACCTTTGCATGGCCAAGATCCGCATCAAGAACGTCGGCAAAATCATCGCCTGGCTCATGCGCGGCATCGGAATGACGCTGCGCTGGGAGGTCCGCGATGAGGCGGGAGTGTTTGATGCGAATCGCCGCGGCTGGATCTGGTCGTTCTGGCACAACCGCATGTTTTTGATCCCCTGGCTGCATCACGAGTGGTTCGCCCAGGTACCGGGCACGATTTTGACCAGCCCCAGCGGGGACGGGCAAATCATCGCGGATGTGTGCGGAGCGTTTGGCATTGAGGCGGAGCGTGGATCGAGCTCGAAACCAGAAAAAGGCATGAGCGCCCTGATCGCCTTGGCCGCCAAAGCACGCGAGGGCTTTGAGATCGGCATCACGCCGGACGGTCCACGGGGTCCGCTGCACCGGGTGCAGCCCGGCATCGTGAAACTGGCCCAACTGACCGGTGTGCCGATCATTCCCGTTCACCTGCATTACAGCCGAGCAATCCAATTCAAGACCTGGGACGAGTTTTTGCTTCCCCTGCCCTTCTCAAAGGTCACGATTGTGTTCGACAAGCCCCACCTCGTGCCCCGGCGGCTCACGGAGGAGGAGTTTGAGGAGAAAAGGCTGGCACTGGAGGAGGTGATGCGGGCGGGGACGAGCCTTGAATACCTCCAACGGAGGGATTGAGGCTGGAGTCGGGGCAGGATTAACAATTTGATAATATTGATAATTGTTATAATTTAAGGGTGATGGACCTCCACTCCCTTTCCCCTTCCAGCCCGTGGGCTTGGCTTATTTTGACCACGGCCATGCTTATCGCCTTAGCCTGCCTGCTTGGTATTGGCTGGCTCTTGGTGCCTGCTCGCAGCCTCCACGGCCAGAAACTGCTCCTCCTCGCCATGCGGCTGGCTAGCGGCATGGTCTTCGCGGCCGGTCTTTCGGCCTTGTATTGCCTGCGGCACCTCAATTACATGACCTGGATTGCCATCGGGCAGGCCGTGGTTGCCGTGTGGCTTTGGCGGAAGCCGGTCCCATCTGCTCTTTCTGCCGCCGCCGAGCCATCCGAGACGGCCTGGACGTGGAAAGAGATGGGCGGGCTGGCTCTCATAGGTGCGGCTTTGCTTCCCGTTTTCCAAATTCCCTATCACTACGCCACCTCGGACGGCCAGGTGATGCAGATTCACGCGGATCTAGGCTACTTCGTGGACAGTGTGGTCGCTCTACCGGAAGCCCAGGCAGCCAATGGCTGGACGATTTTCATGGGCAAAGAGGCGCAAGCAGCCTGCGGAGACGGGGATGTCTGGTATCACTGGGGATCGCTCATGCTCGCGGTGGGTATCCGGGCCATCTCCGGCCTGCCAGCCGCCGCCGTGCTGCTGGTGGTGGTGAACATGCTGCTGAATGTGATGCTCATGTTGGCGGCTGGGGCGCTCGCCCGAAGTGTGGTGCGGCTCACGATCCTCCAATCCGTGCTGACGGGTGCCGCGGCGATCACCTGTGTGCATCTGCTACGCCTGCCTCAAATCATCGAGCTGCTGGCCCTGTGGCTGCCCTATGACATTTTTCACCACGCCCGCGTGCCACTGGCGCTGATCTTTCCTTATAAATTTGAAGGTGTGCTCGTGCTTTCCGCGTTGGCTCTTTGGCAGTCTGGGCATGGCAAGGCAGCTCTCGGCATCCTCTATCTCGCCGCATGCAGCGCCCCCCACACCGTGGCAGCCTGCGGAGCCGCCGCAGGGACGCTCGCCGGGCTGGGGCTGCTCCGCCGTGACCGCGACATGCTGCGCACGGGTGCGTGGATGACGCTGGTGCTGCTGGCGGGTTGGGCTTCGGTGTCGTTCCTGTTCGGCTCCAGCCTTCCTGCGCCGAAATCCGACGCCATCGTGGGTTTCATCGGCTTCGAGAAGCTGTGGAAGTCCTTTCAACATGGTGTTCTCGATGCGGTCGTCACCCTGTTCATGTCCGTTCTCTTGCTCGCCGGGGCGGCATTTCTCATCGTGCGGGGTCGGCGTGAGGGACGCACGGAGCTGGCCCTGCTCGGCTGGCTCTGCTTCGCTGGCATCGTGGGCTCCTCGCTCGCTCTTCAGGGCATGCGCAGTGCGGATCGCTTCCATGTGGTGGTGATGGCCCATGCGGTGCTCATCATGCCTGTGTGTGCCTGCGGTCTCGTGGCCATGCTGCGCAGCCAAGAAGGCCCCCGGCGCCTGGTGGCGATAGGACTATTCACTGCCGTCACGATGATGGGAGCGCATACCCTGGTCATGCCTGCGGTCTCGCGGCAGCAAGAAGCTTGGAATTTACAAAGTCTCGCAGAGGTGCGGGAGCTGACACAGGGGCGGCCAGTGGGTTACTTTGCCAGAACGGACCGCAACTGGTGGATCTCCAAGCACAGCCTGCTCGGCGGGCTGCTCGAATCCCGCATCGTGCGCCTCAATCCCATCGACGAACGGCACACCTCCCACTTTTCCGAGGCCTCCTATAAGATCCCCTTCGAGTGGCTCCCTCCTGGTAAAGATGAAGGCACTTCCTCATGGGCACTCCGCCTCGCGAAGAAGCTGGGCATCCGTCACCTCGTTGAGACGTGGGAGGATAAACTGCCGCGCCGCGTGCGGGAACAATGCCGACCTGTGTGGGCTGGGCCAGGTCTCATGCTGTATGAACTTCCATCGGATGAGGAGTCTTCTAAAAGGCTGAGTGCGACTGACCGCTGAACGTTTGAAAAGATAAATGACATGGTTTTTACAAAATTTATAAAATCCACTTGCCATAACTCACATATATATTACAATTACAATAATTCGAGAATGAACGGTGCCCGCACCGCTCCGACCGAAGAAATCCAATAGCCAAAACACTAAACACACTCGCCTCATGAAACTCACGAAAATCAATACCTCCCTCAAAGCCGGCTTCTCCCTCGTGGAAATGCTCGTCGTCATCGCCATCATCGGCATCATCGCCGCCATCGCGATCCCGAACATCGGTAACCTCAACGACAGCGCTCGTGAAGCTGCTGCCAAGCGCAACGCTCAGACCGTCGCTTCCGTCCTCAACGCCGCCATCGCTGCTGGCGCTTCCCACTCCTTCACCGGTTCCACCACCGCTGCTGCCGTCATCGACGCTGCCGAAGCTGGCATCAGCCCTTCTGACGGCGCCTTCGAAGGCAAGGTCTTCACCTCCGGCCCAATCGACGACGATGAAGAGGCCAAGACCTCCAGCTACCTCAGCTGGGACAACGCCAACGGCCAGGTCAAATACAACGGCTCGTAGTCCAGACGGGCTTGAAGCCCGGAACGGATCCAGCCTCAGTTAGCTGACAACTCGTTCAAACCAGACCGCCGGGGAGGAAACTCCCCGGCGGTTCTGTTTTGATGCGGCTCTGGCGCAAAACAGGCGCTTCCCCTGCCCCCATTCGAGCCTCAAAGCCGCTCGTGCACGCTCAGGTGATCCGGTGGTGGGTGCTCGGCATCCACATCGTGGACCTCAATGACCTTCCCATCGTCCATGCTGGCAATTCGATTGGCATGGTGAAAGATGCGGTTGTCGTGAGTCACGATCAAAACGGCGCGGTCCTGGCCACGGGCGACGTTTTCAAAGAGCTCCATGATCACATGGCCGTTTTTGGCATCGAGCGCCGCAGTGGGTTCATCGCAGATGATGAGCTTCGGCTCGTGCACGAGGGCGCGGGCGATGGCGACGCGCTGCTGCTGGCCGCCGGAGAGCTGCGACGGCCGGTGATGGATGCGCTCCTTCAGGCCGACCTGCTCCAGCACCTCGCGGGCTTTCTTTTCGGCCTTCGAGGCGGAGATGCCCTGGATGAGCAGCGGGACGCTGACGTTTTCCTCGCAGGTGAGCGTGGGGATCAAATTGAAGGCCTGGAAGATGAAACCGATGTTTTGAGCACGAAAGCGGGTGATCTGCGAGGCCTTCATGCGGCGCAGATCGTGGCCGAAGACATTCAATTCGCCTTCATCGGCACCCAGCGTGCCGGCGATGATGCTGATGAGCGTGGTTTTGCCGCAGCCGGAGGGACCGACGAGCATGGTGATGTCTCCCGAGCGCACATCGAGATCAATGCCCTTGAGCACTTGGATGCGTGATTCGCCATCGCCGAAGCTTTTGGAGATGCCTCGGAGCCGGGCGGCGATTTTGGGATCGTCTTTCGTGCTCATCGGCTAGCTGCGGAAGACCATGGCGGGTTCGAGGCGGCTCACCCGCCAGATGCCGAGCAAGGCCGCGAGCGTGCAGATGCCGAGGACGACGGCGAGAACGGCAAACGGGACAAATTCAGGCATGTAGAAGGGTGGCTGCTCGTTCTTTAGCGCCCCAAAGGCAAAGCCGGCCGTGCCCAGGAGGCCGATGCCATAGCCGATGATGCCGACGGTGAAAGCCTGGGTGATGAGCATGAGGCAAAGCGTGCCATTCGAGGTGCCCATGGCTTTCAGCGCCCCGAGGTGACGCATGTTTTCGAGCACGAAGGAATAAAACGTCTGGCAGCTCACGGCGATGCCGACCATGAGGCCGACGATGACGGTGATGCCGAAGGAGATAGGGATGCCGGTGTTTTTGACATACCACCACACCGTGGAGGCATTGAAATTCGTGGTGGGCTCGTCCCGCATCTGGCTGAGGAAATCGCCCAAGCCAGCTTCGCGATTGGCGAAAGCCTTCAGCCCGGTTTCGCGGCGAATATCGGCGATGGCCTGATCGAGGCTCACGCCCTCGCGAGGCGCACAAATGACGGCCTGGAGCAGTTTGCGCTGCGAGGGAACGTATTGGAGAGCACGCTCATACGTCGTCCACACATAGGGACCGCCCGTGAAGGAGGTGACAGCATCGGCGATGCCGACCACGCGAGCTTCCTGATCGTTGATTTCGAAGACGTCGTTGAGTTTTACTTTGTCGCCCCGCTTGCGGGCGAGGCGCTGGACGCCGAGGTCATCAATGATGACGGAATGCGGCAGGCGCAGCTTCATGAGATCCCCGGCGAGCATCTTGGCGGGCGCTCCGGCGAGAGTATTGGCATCGATGCCGATGAGCTGGATGACTTTGAAGCTGCCATTCTCCAGCCGCACCCGCTGAATGCCGCTGTAAATAGGCGAGGCCCAGGCCACGCTGCTCACGCTGCGTACTCGGGCCACATCGGTATCGAGCAGCGGATTGGTCTCATTCACCTGGTCCACCCGCTCTTCGACGACCCAGATGGGCGCGGGAACGTTTTTGAGGGTGGATTTCGTCCAGCTCATGAGACCACAAAAGACGGCGGTCTGCTGCGCCATGAGAAAGGTCGCCACAGCAATGCCGGCCACGAGCATGAGATACTTCGCGGAATCGCCAAAGAGCATTTTGAGGGCAAGACGGAGCATGCGGCAGGGATTACGCGTCCTTTCTCGCGGTGGATGAGGAGCGGGTCAAAAAGAAAGGCGGGACTCGCGTCCCGCCTTTCGTGAATGCTTAGAAGCTCAAATCAGGCCTTCGGAGTCTCGGGCGTGCTTTCGGGCAGTTTGGGGGCCTTGATGTATTCGGCGTCCGGCGTGCCTTTGAGAGCCTTGAGGAAGGTCACGATGGAGGAAACCTCTTCATCGGTGAGCTGTTTGCCGAGCTGATACTCGGCCATCATCTTGACCATCTCTTCGATGCTCTTCACGCTGCCGTCGTGGAGGTAAGGACCGGTCTCGGTGATGTTACGCAGGCTGGGGACTTTAAAGAAGAATTTTTCACCTTCGTTCTTGGTCACATCGCTGCGGCCGTTGTCCTTCAGGCCGGGCCAATCTTTGACGAGGCCGAGCTTCTGATACATGTGACCGCCGACGCCCGCGCCGTTGTGGCAGGTGACGCAGCCGGTTTTGGCGAAGGTCGCGAACCCTTTCTTCTCCTCGGCCGTAAGGGCTTCCTTGTTGCCTTTGAGGAACTCGTCCCACTTGCCGGGGGTAAGCAGCTTGCGCTCGAAGGCACCGACAGCTTTGCCGAAGTTGTCATAGGTGATGGGATCGGCCTCGCCGGGGAAGGCAGCCTTGAAGCCTTCGACGTAGCCGGGCATGGACTTGAGCACCTTCACGACGAAATCAGCGCTGGGCATGCCCATTTCGACGGGGTTGAGCACGGGGCCTTTGGCCTGGGCTTCGACCGTGGGCTCACGACCATCCCAGAACTGCGCGATGTGCAGCGCGGCATTGTAGGTGGATGGAGAGCTACGGCCGCCGAGCTTGCCTTCATGGCCGGGGGAGAAAGGCAGATTGTCCTGGCCGAAGGCGTCAAGCTTGTGGCAGGAATTGCAGGAGAGCTTTTCGCCCTTGGAGATGCGGTTTTCAAAGTAGAGCTGGCGGCCGAGATTGATCTTGGCGTCGGTCAGCTCGTTGTCAGGAGCAGGCACTTCGGAAGGGAGTGCCTTGAACATGGGAAGGAAGGCTTCCGAGAGATCGGCCTGGGCCATGGCGGAAGTGGCGCTGAGGCCAGCGACGAGAGCGAGGGTGCGTGCGAGGTGTTTTTTCATGGTTGAAGGGAGATAGGTGCGCGTGCCGATACGTCGGCAGCTAGCCGGTGGTTTCAAGCGTTTGCCTCGGCGTGACGGAAAAGACGCACGGCAAGCGATTCCAACGCCCGTGCATGACAACCCCACTGCCAGCCACCACTTCCCACCGTTCAATCCGTGCCCCCACGCCAAGCGACAGCTCGTAATTCGGGCTTCAGCCCGTGTCTTCAGCGTTTCAATCCGCGCCCCCACGGGGGGGGCGACCCAATGATTCCCATCGTTGGCCACTGCTTATAAAGTTTCAATCCGCGCCCCCACGGGGGGGCGACGCGTCGCCGTCACCGATGCCACCGAGGACCCGTGGTTTCAATCCGCGCCCCCACGGGGGGGGCGACCACCTTGTCGATGATGTCGTCAATGACGTAAGAGTTTCAATCCGCGCCCCCACGGGGGGGCGACAATGAGTGTGGGAGAGTGGTCGTCGCGGTCCATGTTTCAATCCGCGCCCCCACGGGGGGGGCGACTGTTTTCTTTGTTGTTGTTTCCTTTCTGGTATCAGTTTCAATCCGCGCCCCCACGGGGCATGTGCGTCAGGTTAAGTTCATGATGTTTGAATTGCTGGCATGTGGTGGAGAGTATGCGGCTATGCCCACCCCAGACGAAGCTGCTGACGTAACCCTCCACGAACCTCGTGATGTGGCTGACTTTATCCAAGCTCTCGGCATCCC
>CALSBJ010000110.1:0-14734 GCA_943373155.1 Akkermansia muciniphila
GCTTTTGATCCCCATTCAGGTCCGTCACACTGAGAAGCGATGGGAACGTGATGAGCGTGGGATTTGGCAGGGCGATCAGCTCAACGGTACCATTTCCGAAGGCATTGACCGCATTTCCACTGCCCAAATAGGCCACGACTCCCGCTGTCGGCGTACTCGTGGTAGTTCCCCAGCCGACGATCAAATCCAACCTTCCATCGTTATTCACGTCGCCCACTGCGACCGCGGAGCTGACGCGGGCATTGTTGTAAAAAGTCGGGGTCAAATAGCCCTGAGTACTAAAGAGCACCACGCAGGCGCCATTTGTCGTGATCGCCGCGATGTCGGGGATGCCATCGGCATCAAAGTTTCCTGTGACGACCTGTTTGTAGTTGTAGGTCGAGTCGATATGGAGCTGCGAGGTGGCGAACTTGGCGACATTCGCTCCGGTGACTACCACACGCACCGTGAAAGCCCTCTCAAGGAACAAACCACCCGCATCCGTGGCCCGCACGCGCACCGCGTAGCTGCTCTTCGTGCTCGCATTCGTCACCGGCGTGATGCGCAGCGTATTTCCGGCGATGGTGAAGCTGCCGTTGTCCGTGCTGCCCGTGCCAGAGACGAGTGTGAAGGTATGCGTGTCCCCCGCATCCGGGTCCGTTGCACTCAGCGTGCCCACCGTGGCATTCGCCGCATTTCCCTCCGCGATCACACTCCCCAGCAGTGTCAGATCCGTCGGCGTCAGATTCGATGAAACCAGCACCGCGTTCGATGCCGCCGAAGCCGGCCCTATGCCCACCGCATTCGTCGCCTCCACGGTGAAGGTGTAGCTCGTGCCCGTCGTGAGCCCCGAAAACGTGATCGGCGAGCTCGTGCCCGCCGCCGTCTGCCCGCCGGGGCTCGCCGTCGCCGTGTAACCCGTGATCGGGGAACCGCCATCGCTCGCCGGAGCCGTGAAAGCCACCGAGGCACCGCCCTGCAACGGCGTCGCCGTGCCGATCACCGGCGCCCCCGGTACCGTGTTGGTCGTCGCCAACGCATTGAACCGCGCCGTCACCTCCGCCTGGCTCAGCGCCCGTGCATAACTCGCGAAGCCGGAGATCGTACCGTCCAGATTGTCCGTGAAGGCATTGTGAGCCACATTGTCGAAGGCTCCAAGCCCATTGGTGCCTGTGATCGCCATTGCTCGCGCAATCGTGGCCGTTTGTAGCACGCCATTGAGATAGAGAGTCGTCACCGAACCGTTCGAGGTGAAAACCGCATGCACATTCTGGTTCGAAATCGTCGGTGAGTTTGCAAAGGTATCATCCGCCACCCCGGAGGTCGAGAGGCCAAACTTCCCCGAGTTGTTCCACTGGTTCAGTTTTAGAAACTGCCCGCCTGAGGCCGGATCAGCACTGCCCATTAGTGTCTTCGAAGACGCCGCCCCCGCCGCATTAAAAACAAACTCAAACGACCGCGCTGTCCCCGCCGCAAAAGTGCCCACGCTTAAGCTCACTGGACTCGTCCCTGAGACAGGAGTGAACCGCGTCGCTGCCGTCGTTCCCGAAGTCACCACCGTCTGCCAGGCAGTCAGATTCGGCGTCAGCAGCGCTGGCAGCGCCACCAGCGCATTGAACCGCGCCGTCACCTCCGCCTGGCTCAGCGCCCGCGCATAACTCGCGAAGCCCGTGATCGAGCCATCCAGATTGTCTGAAAAAGCATTGTGCGCCGCATTGTCGAAGGCCCCCAGTCCGTTCGTGCCTGTGATCGTCAGCGCCCGGTTGATCGTACCCGTCTGCGCCACCCCGTTTAGATACAGCGTCGTCACCGTGCCGTTCGAGGTGAAAACCGCATGCACCTGCTGATTCGAGAGCGTCGGCGAATTCGTAAACACATCATCCGCCACTCCGGAGGTCGAGAGGCCGAACCTCCCCGTGTTATTCCATTGATTCAGTTTTAGAAACTGCCCGCCTGACGCCGGATCAGCACTGCCCATCAGCGTCTTCGAAGGCCCTGCGCCCGCCGCATTGAAAACAAACTCAAAGGACCTCGCCGTCCCCGCCGTGAAGCTGCCCACATTCACACTCACTGGGCTGCTCCCCGCCACCGCCGTGAACCGCGTCACCGCGGGCGTTCCTCCTGTCACCTGCGCCTGCCACGCTGCGAGATCCGCTAACGCTACCCCGGGCAACCCGCACCAGGAAAAAATCAGACAAAAAAGGACGGCAAGCGATTTGGTGCTCATGAGAAATAGTCGGGAGAAAAGGAAAGGGGCGTCTGGAGAGGTATCTGTGACAACAGAGCCCACATACCGTCCAAATTTCCGCCCAAAGAAGCACCGACAATGCCACAATCAAACCATGATCAGCCCGCCCCAGCCCTCCGCAGGTCGGATTTGATCAACGAATTGCCCCCCCACAGTCAGTCACCTCCCTCCTTATCCTTGCCGAAGGAAGTCTCGGTCGGCACGGCGGCCTATCTGCCGAAAAACTCCCGCCACACCTTCCGCAACTGTAGCGACACGCCCGCCCGCATGATCGTCCACGCCGCTCCCGCGGGCTTCGAGGTCTTCTTCGAACGCATCGCTGACGCCTTCAACCAATCCGGCGGCCCCGACATGCCCCGCATCATCGAAATCAGCGCCGAGCACGGCATCTAATTCGTGCCGCCGGAGTGGGCGTGATGGTTATTTATGCGGCGCTTTCGAAGTGATGAGGTTCTAGCGAGAACCCGACGGCTATCGAAAGCGGTGCCGCCGATGCCGACTGGCTCCGGCATCTCTACCACCGCATTGATTCGCTTCGCTCACCTTTCGGGCAACGCTTCGTATTGTCTATCTACGCTAGGCTCCGATTCAACGACGCTGGCGCGTGAGCGATGCGACTTGAAACTTGAAACTTGGAACATGAAACGACGCGCCTTGATCGAGGACGAGTTCGAGTAGGAGGACGACCAGCCCGCAACGCTTCGCGTAGCGATGCGGGCGGGGGACGATGGCAGTGCCTTACGGCACCGAGACCTGAGGGAGCTTCCACACTTTCTCGGCGTATTCGAGGATGGTGCGGTCGCTGCTGAATTTGCCGACGCGGGCAGTGTTGAGGATGGCTTTGCGGGTCCACTCGGGGACGTTTTGATAGGCCCAACCGACTTTGGCCTGCGCGGCGGAGTAGCTGTCGTAGTCGGCCATGACGAGGAAGGGATCGCCGTGATGGAGAAGGCTGTCGCGGAGCGGTTTGAACTCGTTGGCGTTGCCGGTGAAGGTATCGCTGGTGAGCCAATCGAGGCTGAGGCGCAGCTCTTCGCTGGCCCAGTAGAAGTCCATGGGGTTGTAGCCCTTGGCACGGAGTTCGGTGACTTCTTCGACGGTGAGACCGAAGATGAAGATGTTGTCGTCGCCGACTTCTTCGAGGATCTCGACATTGGCTCCATCGAGCGTGCCGATGGTGAGCGCGCCGTTGAGGGCGAGCTTCATGTTGCCGGTGCCGGAGGCTTCCTTGCCGGCGGTGGAGATTTGCTCGCTCAGATCGGCCGCAGGGATGATGCGCTCGGCGATGGAGACGCCGTAGTTCGGGATGAAGACGACCTTCAGCTTGCCGCCGATGCGCGGGTCGTTGTTCACCTTCGCGGCGAGGGCGTTGATGGCGTGGATGATGTTCTTGGCGAGGAAGTAGCCGGGAGCGGCCTTGGCTCCGAAAATGAAGACACGCGGAGCGATATCGAGGTTCGGATTGTCGAGGAGCTGGCGGTAGAGGCTGACGATGTGAATGAGATTGAGGTGCTGGCGCTTGTACTCGTGCAGTCTCTTGATCTGCACGTCGAAGAGTGCGTCCGGGCTCACGCACACGCCGCAGGAATCCTGGATGATCTTGGCGAGGCGCACTTTGTGGCCGCGTTTGATGTCGTGGAAGCGCTGCTGGAAGGAGCTGTCGGTGGCGAATTTTTCGAGGCCGCGGAGTTTGGAGGCATCCTTGAGCCAGCCGGAGCCGATGGACTCGGTGATGAGCGCGGAGAGCTCCGGATTGCACACATCGAGCCAGCGGCGGAAGGTGACGCCGTTGGTGAGATTGAGGAAACGCTCGGGATAGAGCTCGTGGAACTCGGGGAAGAGGCGCTCGCAAAGCAGACGCGTGTGCAGCGCGGCGACGCCATTGGTGGCGTGGGAGCCGAGCACACTCATGTGGGCCATGCGCACGGCTTTGTGGCCGCCGCGTTCTTCAATGAGGGAGAGGACCTTTTTCTTCTCGTTGTCGCCGGGCCATTTGGCCTCGACTTCGTTGGTGAGGAAGAGGTGATTGATCTGGTAGATAATTTGGAGGTGGCGCGGCAGGACTCGTTCAAAGAGGCCGGTGGACCACGTTTCGAGCGCCTCAGGCAGCAGCGTGTGATTGGTATAGCCAAAGGTCTGCTGGCAGATGCTCCAGGCCTGTGCCCAATCGAGCTTCTCCTCATCGACGAGGATGCGCATGAGCTCGGGGATGGCGACGGCGGGATGCGTGTCGTTGAGCTGGATGGCGGCTTTGGAGGGGAATTCGCTCCAAGGAAGGTTATAGCCGTTTTTGAAGCGGCGGATGATGTCGGCGAGCGAGCAGGCGACGAAGAAGTACTGCTGCACGAGGCGCAATTCCTTGCCGCTTTCGGTGCTGTCGTTCGGGTAGAGCACCTTCGACACGGTTTCGGCCATGGCCTTCTCGCGGATGGCGTCGATGTAGCCGCCGTCGTTGAAGATTTGCAGATTGAGGTCCTCATCCGCCTGGGCCTGCCACAGGCGCAGCACGTTCACGGTGTGGGACTCATAACCGACGATCGGGATGTCCCAAGGAAGGCCGAGGAGGCATTTGGTATCGACCCACTCGTAGTGCGGATTGCCAAGGTCGTCGAACTTCTGCACGCTACGGCCATAGAGATGAATTTTTTGGCGGTAGGACGGGCGGGCGATCTTCCACGGGCTGCCATCGCGCATCCAGGCATCGGGATGCTCGACCTGCTTGCCATTCACGAACTCCTGTTTGAAGAGGCCGAATTCATAATGGATGCCGTAGCCGATGGCGGGCAGGTTCAGCGTGCTGAGCGAGTCCATGAAGCACGCGGCGAGACGGCCGAGGCCACCGTTGCCGAGGCCCATGTCAGGCTCGCGTTGAAGGAGGGAGTCGAGGTCCTTGCCCATCTCGCTGAGGGCGGCCTTCGTGTGATCGTAGAGACCGGAGTTACGGAGGTTGTTCTCCAGCAGGCGGCCCATGAGGTATTCGAGGGAGAGGTAATGCACGCGGCGCACGCCTTCCTGACGATGCAGCGAGCGAGACTTGGTGGACATGTCCATCACCCGGTCACGCACGGCGAGGCAGGTGGCCACCCACCAATCATTCTCGGAGGCGGACTGGATAAAGGCTCCCAGGGTAAAGCGGAGATGGTTGGTGATCGAGGTTTTGAGCGACTCCGTAGAGTCAGACGGCGGGCAGTTGAGCGGGGATTCCATGGAAAGGGATAGAGGACAAAAATGGGGCCAAGACGAGGATCAAGCGATGGCGGAAGGGCAAGTAGATGGATGGTGAAAGGGCCGTTTCAAAGCCTTAATGAGCACTTGCTGTGCCGGGACGGCGGGAAAGTGGGCGTGGACTGGCCGAGGGGCATGCTGCGGGCACAAAAAAGCCTCCAAGCATGGCGGCGCGGGCACTGGGATGGTGTGCCGGGCAATGGTAGGCCGGATGTGTTCGGCACCTGGGGCTCCGCCCACACGACGGATGAACCTGGCCGAACTATCCGGCCGGTTTAGAGGCGTTCGTGAGCGGGTAGGCAATCGGTCACGTCTCGGGCCGGGTAGTTGGGCGGCGTTGACGCAGAGAACCACGACACCGTTTTCGCCCAACACATCCGGCCTACATTCTTCCACCACCTCACATGGCAAAAATCTTGTCCATCCGCTCGACGAGCATGCGGAGGCCGTTGGGATTGATGCCGCCGCGTTGTTCGCTGATGGCCCAGCCAGTGTAGCCGATGCTGTCGAGGGCTTTCATGATGGCGGCCCAGTTGTTGGTGCCCTCGGTGAGGTCGCAATCGAAGCCTTTCCACACGCCTTCGTCCTTCATTTTCTTGGTGCTGTATTCTTTGATGTGGATGCGGTTGATGCGCTTGCCGAGCACGGGGATCCAATGCTCCGGCCAGCCGTAGCGCAGCACGTTGCCGATGTCGAAATGCCAGCCGACGATCGGATCGCCGATCTCGTCGAGGAAGTTCACGGCCTCGATGGGGCTGAGGATGAAGTTGTTCCAGACGTTCTCGATGGAGATCTTCACGCCGAGTTCTTTGGCGAGTGGCACAGCTTTCTTGATCTGAGCGATGGAGCGGTCCCAGGCCTGCTGGTAGGTCACGTCGTCGCCCACCGTGCCGGGAACGACGAGAATGGAATCCGCGCCATAGGCCTTCGCATCGCGGAGGGTTTGAAGAACGCCCTGCAGGCCTTCCTCACGGGTTTTTTCATCGGGATGGGTGAGCGTCTGCTTCCAATGCGTGTGGCAGCACACGCTGGCGGCTTGCAGGCCGGACTGGCCGAGCGCATCGAGCACTTCTTGCTGATTCAGGCCGCCTGCGGGCTCCACCCCTTCGTAACCGGCTTCTTTGGCCGCTTTGTATTTCTCGATGAGCGTGCCTTTGAAGCCGAGGGTGCCGCCCATGATGGCCTTGCGAAGCTGGCGGGCCGGTTTGGCTTCTTGGGCGGGCAAAAGACTGCCTGTGGCAGCCGCGAGCGTGGTGGCGGAGAGGGAGCGAAGGAAACGTCGGCGGTTGGGCATGGTCTTTGGAATACGCCAAAGCGCCGCGTTTTGTCACGAATCAAATCACACCGGCTTTCGCAACTCATCGAGCGCATTGATGAGGTGACCTTCGAGGACGTCTTTGCTCAAGTAGGCATCACCGGCTTTTCGGAGGAGCACGAAGCGGATGCGGCCCTTCTCGAATTTTTTGTCCATGCGGGCGATGCGCATGACTTCGTCCGTCGAAAACTCCTCACCGAGCACGACGGGCAGTTCGAAGCGCTTCAGGAGGTTCACGATGCGGTCGTGCTCCTGCGAATTGAGGCCGCTCATCTGGGTGGAGAGCCAGGCAGCAGCTCGGAGGCCGAGAGAAATGGCCTCGCCGTGGAGGAGTTTGCCATAGCCGGCGGCGGCCTCGATGGCGTGACCGAGGGTGTGGCCGAAGTTGAGAAGGGCACGGGTGCCGATGGTCTCGAACTCATCGGCCTCGACGATGGCGGCTTTGATGGAAATGTTGCGTCGGATAACGGCCACGAGATCGCCTTTGCCCTCGGCAATGGCATCGATCTGGTCGTAGAGGCTGGGGTCTTTGATCGCGGCGTGCTTGATGATCTCCGCAAAGCCTTCATTCCACTCGCGCTTCGGCAGCGAGGAGAGCGTGTCGATGTCCGCGATGACCAAAACCGGCTGGTGGAAGGCTCCAACCATGTTTTTCGCGTCGGGCAGGTTCACGCCAGTTTTGCCACCGACGGAGCTGTCCACCTGCGAAAGCACGGTGGTGGGGATTTGGACATAAGGGATGCCGCGCTGGTAAATGGCCGCGCAGAAGCCGCCGAGATCGCCGATGACGCCGCCGCCAAGGGCGACGACGAAGCTTTTGCGATCGAGTCCGGCCCTGGCCATTTCGCTGAGCACGGTCTCGCTGCTGAGCAGGGACTTCGAGGCTTCTCCAGCGGGCACGGTGATGAGGTGCGGCTCTTTCCCGGCATCACGCAGGCTTTGCAGCACCTTCTCCGCGTAAAGCGGGGCGACGTTTGAATCGGTGATGACGGCGCAGCGGGTGCGATCCGCGAGTTTTTTGTTCACTTCCTCGCCCACCGTGGCTAGCAGCCCTTTGCCGACCTGCACGACGTAACTGCGTGGGCCGAGATTGACGAAGACGGGGCGGATGGGAGGAGGAGGCATGGGGGAAATGACGAAGGACGAATTCAGAAGGACGAAATCAGACGCAGGGCGGTATCCAGGGCGGACTGTGCGGTGGATGAGGAATCGAGGCAAATCGTTTGGTAGCACGTCTCGCGCCGAAACCAGGTGGCCTGTCGCTTGGCATATTGGCGGGTGGCAATGGCAATGGCCTCGATGGTTTGCTCGCGGGTGAGTTGGCAGGCGAGATGATCGCGGATCTCGCGGATGCCAATGGCTTTGCAGGCGGTGAAAGATACTTCGCCAAGCGCCGCGACCTCTTCGAGGGCTCCATTGGCGAGCATCTGCCGCGTGCGGGCCTCAATTCGGCGGCACAGAGCTTCGCGTTCCCAAATGATAACGAGGCCCCGGATAGCTGGCGTCGCATTTTGAAAGCCCTGGCGCAGTTCGGACTGTGGTTGGCCGGACAGAAGGCAGATTTCGAGGGCTCGCTCGACGTAGCGCGGATTGCGCAGATTGACCGTCGAGGCGGCGGCGGGATCGAGAGCGAGCAATTCGGCCACTTTGTCCTCTAGCGGCCTCTCGCGGAGCTTTTCACGCATGGCCGCGTCGCCCTGCGGCAGAGGCGCAAGGCCATGAGTGAGGGCTTTGAGATACAAACCGGAGCCGCCGACCACGAGCGGCGTTTTTCCCCGCGAGGCGATCTCTTCGATCACCGGCTTGGCGAGCTCGTGAAAGCGCTGCGCATCACAGGCCTCCGTGATGCGCAGCACGCCGTAGAGATGATGCGGCACTCGGGTGAAATCGGCGGCGGAGGGCTTAGCGGTGAGAACATCGAGGCCTTGATAGAGCTGGAAGGCATCCGCGTTGACGATCTCGCCGTCCAGCCGTGAAGCCAGCCCCAGTGCGAGGGCTGACTTTCCAGACGCGGTGGGTCCAGCGAGGAAGATGGTGGATGCGGGCAGCATGTTCAGCGAGTCGCCCGCTGGATGCCTTCGCCCGTGCGGCGGACGCCATAGCCTACCCAGTCCACCGCGTTATCGACGCCACGGCCAGCCCGCTCCACGGGGCCTTCGCCACGGCGATTGCGGCAGGAGGTGAACAGAAGCGACAGGCCCAGAAGCAGGAAAAAGGTCGTTTTCATGGGCGGAGATTAGTTTTCTCCAGGGAAATCTCAAGCGGCGGTCCCGATGCCTTTGAGGAATGGGCGGACAGCAGAAGGCCATCCTTCCGGAACCTTCACCGGGGCCGAAGCTGAAGCTAAAGCGGACGAGCGATAAGCCTTTTGGTCGTGTTCACTTGGCTGGAATGAATTAAAAACTCCATATTTTATCAAAATTGAAAGGTTTTACCCTTTGGAAATAAGACTTTTGTCATAAATGCTATAATATTGTCTTGCGCTGTTGTTTCTATCCACTAGAATTGTCACAACAAGGACTCGACCATCAGACCATGAATTCAACCCTCACCGCCAACTACCCCGGACAACCCAATGTGGCCCTGCTGGATGCTTTGGAAGCCCGCCGTGTCTGGCGTGAAAAGGAGCAGGTCTCACCGCACTGGTGGGTGGTCGTCTCAGTGATTGGGGATCTTATGATGGCTTTCGTGGCCGCGTTTGCCGCTTACGGACTTCGCTTCCACACGGCCATTCGTGATCTGGGTATCGTGGATCCCATCTCCCTTCGCCAATATCTCGGCTACATTGTGTTGGGCAGCGTTTCACTCGTGTTTGTGCTCGGCTGGCAGGGCGTTTATCACTCCAATGTACTGCTGCGCAGCCGCCTCATTGCCTCTCGTGTTGCCAAGAGCGTTCTAATCTGGACCGCCAGCTTCCTCGCGATCAGCCTCGCCTTGAAGCTGCAACCTTCGATCTCTCGCGTATTCATGTCGCTCAATGGAGCCTGTGCTCTGCTCCTCCTGCTGAGCTGGCGAACCCTTTTTCATAGCTACCTGCGCTCTCCTGGCCGGGTGGAGGCTCTCCAGCAGCGCACGCTTTTCGTCGGCTGGAATAAAGATGCTCTTTCGCTTTGGAAGACCCTCAAGCGGGATCAGGCCAGTGCCTATGACATCGTGGGCTGGGTTCAAATCGATCCCGAAGCGCAGGAAACCCTGCCCGAGACTGAATTTCCCTGCCTAGGCAGCCTCGCCGAAGTGGAGCTTCTGATCGGCACGCATGCCGTGGACATGGTCATCGTGGCGGATCTGCATGGTGCCCGTGACCAGATGATCGCCCTCGCGAATCTCTGCGAACGCGAAATGATCCAATTCAAAGTCATCCCTTCCGTCTTCCGCGTCTTTTCGTCTGGTCTGGCTCTCGAAACCATCGCTGGCACCCCCATTCTCGGCGTCACCCGCCTTCCGCTGGATCACACGATCAACGTGATGTCCAAGCGTGCCCTCGACATTGTCGGTGCCCTCGTAGGCCTTCTCCTCAGCGGTCCGATCGTGGCGCTTTTCGGTGTTCTTGTGTGGTTGGAATCCCGTGGATCCGTCTTTTACCGCCAGCGCCGCTGGGGCTACAACGGCGTCCCCTTTGAGATCATCAAGATCCGCTCCATGAAACTCAACGCAGAACAGGGTAAAGGAGCCCAATGGTGTGTCAAAGACGACCCTCGACGCCTCCGCGTGGGCGCTTTCATGCGCAAAACGAACATCGACGAGCTGCCGCAGTTCTGGAACGTGCTGAAGGGCGAAATGAGCCTCGTTGGCCCGCGTCCCGAACGTCCGGAACTCATCGCTGGCTTCAAGCACGAGATCCCACACTACAACGCCCGCCACACCGCCAAGCCCGGCATGACCGGCTGGGCGCAGATCAACGGCCTCCGCGGCGACACTGATCTCGGCGAGCGCATCCAGTGTGACCTCTGGTATCTGGAAAACTGGAGCCTCTGGCTCGACATCCAGATCATGCTCATGACCTTCTTCAAGCGTGACAACGCCTATTGAGACGCTGTCAGATCAAGGAAGCGAGATTTTTCGGCAGTGGAGAATCAAAGCGCATCTTTCGGCCGTCATCGGGGTGCTTAAAGACAAGCTGGCTGGAGTGCAGAGCGAGGCGCTCCGCCGGATCACTCTTGGCACCGTAGCGAACATCCCCCAAGACAGGGCAACGAGCATCGGAAAGCTGGACGCGAATCTGGTGGCGGCGACCGGTATCGAGATTGAGCTCGACGAGGGCACGTCCGGCACCGCGTTTCAGCACGCGATAGTGAGTGACGGCCTCGCGGGTATCCTCGCTGGCCGCAGCACTGTAAACACGCATGGGATTGGACTCATCGAGATGAGAGCGGAAGGTGCCCTCGGGCTTGGCGGGGATGCCTTCGGTGATGGCGAGGTAGCGTTTTTCAAAGTCCTGCCAGTTTTCCTGGAGCGTCCGCTTGGCTTCCTCGGTCTTGGCGAAGACGATAAGGCCGGAGGTTTCGCGGTCGAGGCGGTGAACGATCCACACACGCAGCTTGGGCGTCACGGAGCGGACGTGGTCCATGAGCACGGAGTAGATGTTTCGCCCTTTGCCGCTGTCTTTCGCGATGGTGAGCCATCCAGCGGGCTTTTCGACCACGAGAAGCGAGGCGTCTTCATGGAGGATTTTGAGGCCGGGGGGCAGGGGAGAGACCTCTTCGACCGGCTTCTTCTGCGGGCGGATGGCGATTTTATCTCCGGCGGACAAAGCGTGATCGAATTGCGTGATGGAGCGGCCATTCACCTGCACGGAGCCATGCTTCAGCCACTGGCGGACCTTGGTCTTTTTGGCCTCCGGAAAGGCCTCGAAGAGGAAGGGAAGGAGGGTGCTGGAGGTGGTGACGGTTTGTTCGAGCTTCATGAGGTAAGGGATGGGTTTCGGCGGCGTGCAATGCCCACGAGCATGCCCACGCCACCGGCGACGAAGAGCAGGGGAAACCAGATGGAATAGAGCGCTGCCCGCGTGCCGGGAAGGAGCACAGAGTCTGCTGGATCGGCGGGATTCACCCGGCAAACCTGCTGCGTGCCAGGCGGGAACTGCTGCTGCACGGCCTGCACCTTGTCGAGGTGAGCGCTGGGAGCCGACTCGACATGACGGATGCGGGTGGAGACATGCGAAACGCCGCCCAAGTCATAGCGATACCGAATCTTGACCTCATGAGCGAGGGCGGAGGTCGGCGTGGGCCGCTTGCTGACAATGTGGGAGGCTTCGATGAGGCAGGGAACTTCCGGCCATGAGCGGCTGACGGAGGTTAGTTGGTAAGAAAGCCAAAGCCTCCACGCAAAAAACGACCCGGCGACGATGAGCACGACTCCCATCGCCGCGAGCCACCATTTTCCTGCATGATCTGCGTGCATCTTTGTTTCTCCCGCGCGGCCGTCTTTGAGCGGAGTAGCGATTCTTTGACTAGCCGCCGCGAAGGCTCCATACAAGGAAACAAATTATTCGCAAACCTCACATGTCTGAAACTCCCGTCATGTTCATCCGTCCGCCTCGCTGGCTCGTGAAGCCAGATGCCGAAGGCGCGGCCGAACTGGCGGCCGAGACCGGCCTGCCATCCCTGCTCACCCACCTTCTGGCTCAGCGTGGCATTACCACCGCGGAAAAGGCGCGGGACTTTCTCGTGCCGAAACTGGCCACCCTGGGCGATCCCCGCCTCCTGCCGGAGATGCCCGCCGCCGTGGAGCGCATGCTGAAGGCCGTGGATGAGAAGCAGAAGGTGGTTCTTTACGGAGATTACGATGTGGATGGCGTGACCTCGATGGCCCTGCTGCACCTCGTTTTGAAGGCCTACGGGCTGGAAACGAAGCTCTTCCTGCCCTCCCGCATGGAAGAAGGCTACGGCCTGAGCATGGATGGACTGGCCAAATGCTTCGAGCTTTTCGGCAAGCCGGACCTCCTCATCGCGCTGGATTGCGGCACGACCTCTCTCAATGAGACGGCGTGGCTGGCCGAGCAGGGCGTGGACTGTGTGATCGTGGATCACCACGAGCTTTCCCCCCTCGGGAAGCCGAAATGCCTCGCCATGGTGAATCCGAAGCTCGGCGAGGAATGGCACTACTTCTGCACCGCAGGTCTCGTCTTCAAAGTGGCCCATGCGCTGCTCAAAACACGCCCCGCGCCGAATTTTGACCTCAAAGAGACACTCGATCTCGTGGCCCTAGGCACCGTGGCGGACCTCGTGCCGCTGGTGAGTGAAAACCGCCTTCTCGTGCGCCGTGGCCTGGAGGCACTGGGGCAGACTCAGCGTCACGGCTTGCGGGCCCTGAAGCTGCTCGCGGGTGTGGATGGCCTCGTGCAGACGCATCACGTCAGCTTCCGACTGGGTCCCCGCCTGAATGCAGCAGGCCGGCTGGACACGGCCGCGAAGGCACTGGAACTCCTCCTCGCTCCCGAAATGGAGACGGCTGCCGAGCTAGCCAACCTGCTCGAAGCTCAAAACAAAGACCGCCAAAACGTCGAGCAAGCGGTTCACGCCGAGGCGGAGGCCATGCTTGGCACGCTGGGGGATCTCGATGATCTCTCCGCCATCGTGCTCGGCTCACGAAACTGGCATCCCGGCGTCATCGGCATCGTCGCCTCCCGGATTTCGCGGCTTTGCCACCGTCCAACCATCCTCGTTTCCTTTGGAGAAGACGGCGTGGGAAAGGGCAGTGGCCGCAGCATCCCCGGTTTTTCCTTGGTCGAAGCCATCGAAGTCTGCAACGAACACCTCCTCGGAGGAGGCGGACACGCCATGGCGGCCGGCATCTCCGTGGAGGAATCCAAGTTCGATAACTTCCGCGTCGCCTTTTCCGCAGCGGCTCGCAAAGCCCTCAGCGATGAGGCCATGACGCCTCTTTTGGAGCTCGATGCCGAGGTGAAGCTCAAAGACCTCACGCTCTCCTTTTTGGAGAACTACAAGCTGATGGAGCCTTTTGGGCAAAAGAACCCCGAACCCTTGTTTTTCTGCCGTCGCGTGATGCCGAAGCTACCCGGCCGCAGCATCAAAGGGAAGCATCTGCGCCTCATGCTCACCCAGGACGGTGCAGGGATGGACAGCGTCTGGTTCAATGCCCCCATCGGCAATCTGCCACCCGCCCCCTGGGATGTGGCGATGCGCCTCCAGCGCAGCTTTTTCCGAGGTCAGGAGCAGTGGCAGGTCACGCTCGATAGCGTGCGTGCCTCGGAATGACCAAGCTCAGCACGAAGTTTCGTCGTTCTGATAGATGTGGCGGCAAAGCCCATGTTTCGCTGAGTATTCGCATTCATGAGTTCGTGGCATCAGCTTCCTCCAGAAAGTGTTTCAGGTCTTCGGGCACCTTTTTGATCGCTGACTTCCCGTCAAGACGCCTCAACTGCTGGCTCACGTTCGCCGCCGATTTCATCGCCAGCTTCTCCGCCAGCCACTCCAGCGCCTGCCGCTCCTCGTGCTCCCGCACCAGCTCATGCTTCTGATAGGCCCGCGACACAGGCGCGGCCTTTTTGAGGAGCTTCTGCCCCAGTTTGCGCAACGCTCCGCAATACAGCGCCCAGACCTTCAAGCGCATCCTCCTGCCCGTCTGGCTGCTCACCTACACCTACGGCACCAAAACCTACTAGGTCACCGTGAACGGCAGCACCCGCAGAATCACCAGCGGGTAGCGGTTGATCTGGATGAAGATCCCAAGCGCGCTCCTCCTCGACCTCAACATCTTCGCGGTCTTCTCCGCGATGCGGGCATGAATTCCAGCGGACCACCAGCGTTCAAGATCGCCCCAACGCCTGCTTTCTCAGCCTTCGCAGCGCAAACAAGTCACCTGCGCTCTCCGCGATCCTTCGCGCTCCATCCTTCCGTCGTGGCCCGAATTTCTCCCGGTGCTGTCCGAAGATGCTCTCCACGAACTCCTTGCCCCCGATCACCAGCCCGTCGCTGAAGTAACGCACTCGCAGCCGCACCAGCTCT
>CALSBJ010000111.1:0-13981 GCA_943373155.1 Akkermansia muciniphila
GGGGCGTTGGAGCCGACGGAGGCGAAACGGCCGTCGAAGCGGATCTGGGCGTTGCCTGTGGCAGGAGCGGCAGCGCGGGGAGCGGCGACAGGGGTGGCACGAGGAGCGGTGCGGGCAGCGGCGGCCTGCTGGGCGTGGTAGGCGGCCCAGGCTTGGGCGTTGGCCTGCTGCTGGCGGTGGTAAGCGGCCCAAGCGGCTTGGTTCTGAGCGTAAGCGGCGGCCTGCTGGGCCTGGGGGGCGGCGTAGTAACCGGCGGCGTAGTAGCCTTGTTGAGCGGAAGCGGGGGCAACGAAAGCGACGACGAGGAGGGCGGCGGCGGCGAGGAGGGTGTTGCGGAGGGCGTTCATGGTGATTTCTTATGTTGTGGAAATTATAACCACAATGAGAATCGTTGCAACGGTAATCTTACAAAAATATGATAAAATTGTAAAAATGAGAATAAAGGGGCCTGAAAATGGGCTGGAATGGGCCGGGGAGAGGGCTCAAATGAGAGGGTAAGAGCAGTGAACAGCCGTGAAAACGGGAGGTAGATGCTCTTTAGAAGCTATGGAAAAACGCTGATAGCCCGGTGAAAAGCGTTAAATACAGAGTTAGGCGGGGCAAATTCTGAGAGAGATGGCCTTTCGAGTCTCATTGATGTCATAAATGATAAAAACAATATCTTATAGATATAAGAGAGGGAATGGACGGGTATCGAGAGCGGAGCCGGAAAGGCTCTCCGCGTGAAAAGAGGCGCTTTTGGGGCAGGACCCGGGAAAAAGAGACGGGAGGGACCGAAGTGACGGAAGGGACCGGGGACGGAGCTGGCGCCGGCTCTCGGGTTTTAGTTTTTCCATTCAGCCCGCATGCCGTTTGACCGGCCGGACCTCACGGCTAGGCTCGCGCCGATGTTTTCTACCTCTCGGTTTTCCGCCCTCCTGTGCCGCACATGACACGGGTATTTATCATTGCCGGAGAAATCAGCGGAGACACGCATGCGGCGGGTCTGCTGCGTGAGATGAGGGCGCTGGAGCCTGATTTGCAGGTCAGCGGCCTTGGCGGTCGGCAGATGCGCGAGGTGGCGGGGCCGGGGATTGAGGATTGGGTGGAGAAGGCGGGCGTCGTGGGCCTGTGGGAGGTTCTCAAAATCTATCGCTACTTCAAAGAGAAGAAGGTGGCGGTGGAGAGGCAGATCCTGGCAGAACGTCCGGAGGCGGTCGTCTTGGTGGATTACCCGGGTTTCAATCTCCGCGTGGCTTCATCACTGCGAGCGGCGGGCTACGCCGGGAAGATCGTTTATTACATCAGCCCTCAAGTCTGGGCCTGGAAGAAGGGGCGCGTGAAGGTGATGGCGAAGGTGCTGGACCTCATGATTTGCATTTTCCCCTTCGAAAAGGCTTTTTACGAGCAGAGCGGTTTGCGCACGGAATTTGGCGGTCATCCGATGGTGGATCGGGTGCAGACACTGCGACGCGATTGGAAGCGTGAGCCCGGTTTGGTGGGCTGGTTTCCCGGAAGTCGGCTCAACGAGGTGCGGCGCTTGTTTCCGGTCATGGTGCAGGCCTCGCAGGCGATCCGGCTGGCGGTGCCGGAAGCGCGTTTTGCGGTTTCGGCGGCCAATGAAACGCTCGCCGGGCACATGCGCACGATGGCCGATGCGCTTGGCGTGCCGGAGGCCAAGCGCTGGATCGAGGTGGGCACGGTGTATGACCTCATGCAGCGCTGCGAGGCCGGCGCGGTGGCCAGCGGCACGGCCACGCTCGAGGCGGCTTGTTTTGGTCTGCCCTACACCCTCGTCTATAACGTGAGCTGGCCGACCTACGTCGTCGGCAAGCTCGTCGTGCGCATCAAGCATCTCGGCATCATCAACATTCTCGCGAAGCGCGAGGTCGTAAGAGAACTCGTGCAGCACGATTTGAATCCCGACACCCTCGCCAAGGCCACGGCGGACCTTTTGACACAAAAAGACCGCCGCGAGGCTCTCCAGGCCGATTTGGCCTCCGTCGTCGCCACGCTCGGCAGTGGCGGGGCGTATCAGCGAGCGGCGCAGGCCGTGCATTCAGCCATTCATTCTTCATGACCGATTCTCCTCCCCAGGCTTCTTCCGCCCCCGGCCGCTGGATCCGGGCGGCGCTCGTGCTTTTTCCGGCCGGCACGGTGCTGCTCGGGATTGCCAGCTTTGGCATCTGGCAGTGGAAAAAGGACCGCGAGGCCGATCGCAGCTTCAAGTATGCGCTTGCTCTGAAGCGCGACATCAGCCTTGGAGGCCTCGAAAAGCACACGAATCTGCTGCGAGATGTTTTGAAGCAAAGCGACGCTCTGCAAGCGGTGCCAGGCTACCTGCAATCCACCATGGGCGAGGAAAACATGGGCTACGCGGTGCGTCGTGATCGCTACGAGGTGGCCGGTTCCGAGTGCTCGAACATCGATGCCGAACTCGCGGGCAAACAGATGCCCTACGATGTGACGATGATCCTTGTGCCGTATGGGGCGGGTGAGGAATCCGCCGCGCTGGCGCTTGCCTCGCTGCTTTCCATCGCTCACGAGGTCACCGGCCTGCCGATGCTGCGCACGCTGCGTTTTGCCACGCTGCCACGCGTGCCCGGTGCGGTGGAAAAAATGGCCGAGAGGCTGCGAGCTGAGGGAGATCGCGTGAAGTTCCTCCATGTGCTCGGGCCGATGCCAGAGCGTCTGGAAGAGGTGTGGGGGCTGAAGGCACTGGGCACCGCGATTGAGGTGCCCGTTTTACCTGCTTCCGCGATGGATGCGGTGACGTTTACGAAGGCGCTGCGGGACAAAGTATTCGCTCAAACGGGGCAACCTTGAGCCGTGACAATGCAGTCGGGTTCTAGAAATCGCGGCAGCGTCCTGGAGTGCTCCAGTCCTCTGGAGCTTTTCGCGGGCCTCATGACGCTCGAAAGTGCCGGAGGCCCGGCGCAGTCCAAAACGCTGCCGCGAGTCTTCAACCAGGGGTGTTGACGAATGCTTGTGAAAGCGGTTCGAATGACATGGTGGCGGCTAAACCCGATCAAGGGCGGCGGGCCTGCGAGAGCGCTTCGGCCTTCAGCTTTTGAATGGTGGCATCACCTTCGGCGATGAGCGGGTCGAACATGGGGATCTCCTTGGCGTTCTGACCCTGCTCGTGTTTGCGGAAGCCGAAGAGGTAGGTCTCATTCTGCGGACGCCAGCGGTTGAAGAAAAGGGTGTCCTTGGCGATGACCGCGCGGCGGAGATTTTCGAGGGCAGGGGAGGGGGCCTCAGGGACTTTGAGTCCCAGGCCTTCGACGAGCTTGGTGGCGAGTTTGTCGTAGCCTTCCTGCATGTAGTGAACGCCGTTTTCCGTGAGCGGTTTGGAGGAGAGGCCGGGCTTCGGAAGGCCGCCCATCAGTTCGAACCAGTCCACGAAGAAGGCATTCTGCATCATGGCGAATTTCCGCAGGGCATCGCGGAGGCTGGAGAGGTTTTTATTCTCGGTGGTGAGGTCAGGCAGCGGTGCCTGGAGGTTTTCGAGCGGAGGCGGGGCCACCACCACGATGCGCACGCCGGGGGATTTGGCCCGGATGAGATCAATGAGGCTGCGGTAACCGGTGAGGAAGTCCGGCAGGCCTTTGAGGCGTTCAAAAGCCAGCTCGGAGCCGTAGCAAAGCATCACGACGGTCGGCTTGAGCATGTCGAGATGACCCGAGAGACGTTGCAGACCTTCCTCTGGCGGGCCGAAGTAGGAGCGGGCATGGCCGAAGACGGTATCACCGCTCCAGGCGAGGTTTCGCACGCTGACTTTGGTATCTCCAAGTGCGAGAGCCAGGCGAGGCTCAAAGGCGCCGTAACGCTGCTCGCGTTCGAAGACGGTGTTGCCTAGCAGAACCAGCTTATCGCCGTCCTTGAACTCGATGGCGGTCCGTTCGGAGGTTGGTGCGGCGTCCTGCGCGGGCATCCAAACGGCGGTGCAGAGGAAAAGGAAGGAGAAGAGGAGCTTCATGACAGTGGCGGGACGGGAATGGAGCGTGAGGCGGTGGAATGTCCAGCCTCACGTTTTGCGATTGGGCAGACGAGGCGGCGCATTGCATTCATGCCACGCCTCGGCGAGGTTTTACGCCCCTCACCACCATGATCTCACGTCTTGCCCTTTTCCTGCCAGCCTTTGTTCTGGCTTTGACCAGTTGCGAAAAAGCCGCCGCGCCGAAGGACGAGCCGCCAGCCGAGCCCGCTGCTGCCGCGGTCTCGCCTCCGTCACCCAAAGTCGAAACGCCGAAAGAGAGCCCCGAGCAGCTTCAGAAGCTCCAGGGCACGCTCCCACGCCTGGACCCCGAAAAGGCGAAATTCATCGCCGTGCCCAGCACGCCGCCTGATCCGAAGCCGGAGGAGAAAAAGCCCGAACAGATCAAAAAAGCCGATGCAGCGAAGTAACGCCCGTTTTCATGCCTGAGATCACGCTTCAAAACTTCCATGGTGCGGCCCTTGAGCCGCATCTCGATGCCCTCGGCGGCCTGCGCATCGCCGTTTTCCGCGAGTATCCGTATCTCTATGACGGCAGCCTCGAATACGAACGCGAGTATTTGCAAAGCTACCTTCGTTGCGAGCGCAGCCTCGTCGTGCTGGCCTTTGATGAAGGCCGTGTGATCGGTGCCACGACCTGCCTGCCGATGGTGGAAGAAGGTCCGGAATTCCAGGCGGCCTTCGTCAAAGCGGGTGGCTACGATTTGAACGATATCTGCTACTTCGGCGAATCCATCCTGCTGCCCGAGTATCGAGGTCACGGCCTCGGCAAAGCCTTCTTTCAGCGCCGCGAAGCTCACGCCAAAGCCATCGGTGCCCACATCGCGACCTTTTGCGCCGTGGATCGTGCGGTGGACCATCCGCTGCGCCCGGTCGGGTATCGCTCGCTCGATCCATTCTGGCAGAGTCAGGGCTACACCAAGCTCCCCGAACTCCAAGCCACCTTCAACTGGAAGGAAATTGGCGAAGCGGCCGAGTCACCGAAAACGCTGACGTTTTGGTTGAAGAACCTTCCCGCATGAGCACGAAGCACTATGACCCTCGACGAACTCCGCCACCAAGTCTGTGAAGCCAACCGTGCCCTGCCCGCCAGCGGCCTCGTGCGCCTGACCTGGGGCAATGTGAGCGGCATCGATCACGCCAGCGGCCTGTGGGCCATCAAACCGAGTGGCGTGGACTACGACCAACTCACCCCGGCGGACATCGTCGTGCTCGATCTCGAAGGGAAAGTCGTCGAAGGCCGTCTGCGTCCTTCCAGCGATACCAAAACGCATCTGCACCTCTACCGCGAGTTCCCGAAGATCGGCGGCATCACGCACACGCACAGCCTGCACGCCACGATGTTTTGCCAAGCCGGTCGAGACTTGCCCTGCTACGGCACCACGCATGCCGATCACTTTCACGGCACCGTGCCCCTTGTGCGGGCACTCACGCCCGAGGAGGTGGACGACGATTACGAGCACTTCACCGGCGTGGCCATCGTGGAGCGGCTGCGTGAGTTGAAACTCGACCCGCTGGAAATGCCTGCGGTGCTTCAGCTTCATCATGCGCCTTTCACCTTCGGCAAGAACGCCATGGATTCGCTGAACAACAGCATCGCCTTGGAAATGTGCGCTCAGATGGCTTTGGGAAGCTACTCGCTGAATCCTTCGCTGGCTCCCATCCCGTCTCACATCCTCGAAAAGCACCATCTGCGGAAGCATGGGCCGGGTGCTTACTACGGGCAGAAGTAGATCATCATTCCACCGCCTCGGAGAGGCGGTGTACTTCTTCCTGATGCTTGAAATACGCCGCCAGGATGTCGTCGAGCTGGGCAAGGCTGGCGACGTGGCTGAAGTGCTGGCGGAGCCATTTGCCGCCGGGGATGGACTTGGTGTAATTCATGAGGCGATTGCGCATGCTGCGGATCATCTCGAATTCGCGGCCTCGGCCATCGTGGGCGATGGCTTGCTGGCAGTGGCGGCGCATGAAGTTGAAGCGGTCCTCGATGCTGGCGAGGGTGGCGTGCTGGCCGGTGGCGAGGAAGTGTTTCGCTTCACCAAAGACCCAGGGGTTCGTCATGGCGGCGCGGCCGATCATGATGCCGCGGACGTTGGTTTGTGAGCGGCGGAGCTGCACGTCCTGGCCGGTGTGGATGTCGCCATTGCCGATGACGGGGATTTTCACGGCATCGGCGACCTGGGCGATGACTTCCCAATCGGCGACGCCGGTGTAGCCCTGTGCCCGCGTTCGGCCATGCACGGCGATGGCCTGGATGCCGCTGTCTTCCAAAAGGCGGGCAACTTCGACGGCGTTGATCGTTTGAGCGTCCCAACCGATGCGCATCTTGGCGGTGACGGGGATGGGCACGGCTTTGACGACTTCGGCGGCCACGTTTTGCAGCAGCGGGCAGTCTTTGAGCAGGGAGGAGCCGCCGTTTTTCGAGACGACCTTGTTCACGGGGCAGCCGAAGTTGATGTCGATGAAGTCTGGCTGTTTCCAGTCGATGATTTTTCGGGCGGCCTCGCCCATGCGCACGCCGTCGGCACCGAAAAGCTGCACGCCAAGCGGTCGCTGGCCGTCATCGAACTCGGTGTAGTGCCGCGTGCGATCATCCCGCTGCAAAATGCCCTCGGCGCTGACGAACTCGGTCACCATGACATCGGCGCCGAGTTCTTTGCACATGCCGCGGAAGGTCACGTCCGTCACACCCGCCATGGGGGCGAGGTAAAGGGGAAAACGGTCAGTGGCGAGCCAGGGGAGCATGTCTCTGGCTGATAAAATGGCGAAGGACGAATGTCGAATGCCGATTGGCTCAGTTCGCCGTGAGGCGGATGTTTCGGAACCAGGTCTCGTCGCCGTGCTCGGTGAGCATGATTTTGCCTTTTCCGGGGGCAAAGTCTTCCTTGTTTTTGAATTTGCTCTTCCCGATCATCTCCTTCCACTCGGGCGTGGTGGTATCCGCTTCGCTGGCGAGGGCGCCGTTGAGCCAATGCTGGATCTTACCGTCCTGGACGATGATTTTGCTGCTGTTCCACTCGCCAGCAGGTTTCACGAGCTTGCCCGGGATCGGCTCCTTGATGTCGTATATGGAGGCGGTGGTGTGGCTGCCGCCCTTGAGGCCGTCGGGGTGGCCGCTGTCGTCGATCATTTGGTATTCGATGCCGAGCCATTCTTTGCCAGCGATTTTGGTGACCCAGTATTTGATGCCGTTGTTGCCCTTCGGATTGAGCTTCCAGTCCCATTCGAGGACGAAGTTTTGGTATTCGTTCTTCGAGATGAGATTGCCGCCGCCCTTGCCGGCGAGGTGGATGACGCTTTCACCCTCGGCCTGCCAGCCACCGGTGGGGGCTTCGCCATTTAGATTGGTGAAATCAGCGAGCGTGAGCTGCACGGGCTCAGCGGCGAAGGAGCAGGAAACGAGGGCGAGGAGGGCAAAAAGCGGGCGCATAGTGGTTGGATGGAGCCGGCATGAAACGCGTGGCAGGCCATCCTGCCATCATCTTTTTCGAGGAAGCTCAAATGACCTTCGGTTCCCGCATCCGGCCAAAAAGCACCTCGCGTGTTAGCAGGCCGAAATTCGGCTCACGACGCTTCAAATCATCACGGGTGCCGATTTCCCATTCGAGGCGGAGATATTCGGCGATGACGTTGGCGAGGCTGAGGTGAAAAAAATTACCCACGGCGGCCCAGACAATAGCGAGGTGACCTTCGGAACTGCCGGCGGCGATGTGATCGCGGAAGTGGCCGAGCACACCTTGATAGCGGGCCTTGCTGGTCGATTTGAGCAGGACGGCACCGGCCTGGCGACTGCGCTTGTTTTCATCGGGGGAAAGGTTAGCGCCGAGATCGGCATCGGCGGCGAGGAGGGCATCGAGATCACCCGCATGAGCTGCGGTCCAGGCGGCTTCGAGAGCTGGAGCTATTTTTTCGCGAAACAGGCCTTCGCTGAAGCTCTGCCAGCCGCTGCCATTCAGGGAGAGCTGCTCGGTGCGTGCCCGCACGCTGCCCAGTAGCCAGCGCACCCAATCGAGGCCGCGTGCCCATTCCTCCACGATCTCCACCTCGCCCCGGCGGTCCTCCGGCGGCGGTAAAAGAGTGAGGGTGACGGGCAAATGCGGCTTCATTTTCCGCGCTCATAGGACAAAGTGCCGCGATGAGCAATGAATCTCCCACGACACGCTATCTCTGCCAGCGCTGCGGCAACTGCTGCCGCTGGCCGGGCGATGTGCGCATCACGGATGAGGAGGTGGCGGGCATCGCGGCGCACTTGGGACTGAGCGAGGCGGAATTCACGGCGCAATACACGCGCCTCAATGCCAATCGCACAGGTCTCAGCATCATCGACCGACCTGGCGGGGCAGGGGAATGCGTCTTTCTCGAAGGTCTCAATGTGTGCCGCATCCAGGCGGTGAAACCGGTTCAGTGTCGGGGTTTTCCGAATGATTGGCGTTTTCCCGGCTGGAGAGATGTTTGCGAAGCCATCGAGGTAAGCTAAGAGAGAAGTTCTCCTCACCTTTTGACCTGAATTGCGAATGAAGCCCCAAACCATTGTCACCCTCGATCTCGAAGGCGTTCTCGTGCCGGAAATCTGGATCGCTTTTGCTGAAAAGACCGGCATCGCCGAGCTGCGCCGCACCACGCGGGATGAGCCGGATTACGACAAGCTGATGGCGGGCAGGCTCCAAATCCTCGATCAGCACGGCTTGAAGCTGCCAGACATCCAGCAGGTCATCGGCACGCTCTCGCCGATGGAGGGGGCAAAGGCTTTCCTCGACGAGCTACGCTCCATCACGCAGGTCATCATTCTCAGTGATACCTTCGCGGAGTTTGCGCAGCCGCTGATGCGGCAGCTCGGCTGGCCGACCATCTTCTGCCACCAGCTCGAAGTGGCCGCCGATGGCCGCATCGTGAACTACAAACTGCGCCAGCCGAACCAGAAACAGAAGTCAGTGGCCGCCTTCAAATCGCTCAACTATCGCGTGCTGGCAGCCGGGGATTCCTTCAATGACACCACGATGCTCGGCGAGGCCGATGCAGGCTTTTTCTTCCACGCCCCAGCTTCCATTCAGGCGCAATTCCCCCAATTTCAGGCCTTTGATGACTACTCGGAACTGCTCTCAGCGTTTAAAGCGGCGATGTGAGTGGAAGGGGCTTTGTTTCCAACGCGAATTCGAGCCGAATGGGAGCCGAATAACCACGAATAAGACGATTTGGCTGATTCGCGGCCATTCGGTTCCCATTCGCTTTTATTCGCGTTGAAATTCATGGTGAGGCAATTGACGCGTTTTCGTTGTTGCCCAAATCGGGCGGACCAGCTCAGAATGCCCGCCGCATGATGAATTTTACCTTGTTGACCAAGATGGGCCGCGTGGCGGCCGCCGTCGTCGCTGTGATGAGCCTGGGAGCCTGCTCCACTCCTGTGGAAACGGAGTCTGCTCAAGGCTGGTGGATCGGTGACCGTGTGGCTGGATCACCGCGCATCACGATCGACCTCAGTCGCCAGGTGGTGCGGTATTACAAAGGCGGCAAACTGGTGGGGGCCGCGCCGATTTCCTCCGGGCGTGAAGGAAATAGCACCGTGCGTGGAAACTTCCGCATCATCGAAAAGGACGCGGATCATCGCTCTTCGATCTACGGATCGTTTGTCGATGGTCACGGGCGGATCGTGGAAGGGGATGTGGATGTGCGTCGGGATTCACCGCCTCCAGGCACGCATTACCAGGGAGCCAGCATGCGGAGCTTCATGCGCATCACCGGCGGGATCGGCATGCATGAGGGCTATCTGCCGGGCTTTGCGGCCTCGCACGGTTGCATCCGCCTGCCGTCGAGGATGGCGGCCATTTTTTATCGAGCCACACCGCTGGGCACGCCCGTGGAAATCGTGGGCGATGCGCCGGATGGGCATCTCACCACCTGGCTGCCCGTGCCGCATAAGTTGAGCCGCGAGGACATCGTCATCGCTCCGAAGCAGGAGGAGGATACACGTCCCAAGGTGAAGGTAGCCATCGCCGAGCCACCGGCACCCGTGACGCCCAAACCGGTGGAGCAGCCAAAGAAGGTCGAAGTGGCCGCGACAGCGCCCGCACCCGTCCGTGGCGAGACGCAGATCCTTGGTGCCAAGTCCGCGCCGCAGCCGAAAAAGGTCGAAGTGGCCTCCGCTGAGCCGAAGAAGGGTTCGTTTTGGGGCGGTTTGTTTGGTGGCGGTGCTGACGAGCCAAAGCCTGCCAAGCCTGTGAAGGTCGAAAAGCCCGCACCCGTCGTGGCAGCAGCTCCTGCGCTGCTGAAGCCTGTGGCGGTTGCTGCGAAGCCTGTGGCGGTCGAAGAGCCGCAGCAGATCAGCTATCAGCCGCTCGCCAGTCTCGATCAAAAAGCGAAAGGCTCCGGCTGGGGATTCTCGAAGAAGCCCGCTGCTCCGAAACCGCCAAAGGCCTCCAAGAAGAAGCAGCCGCCTGCTGTTCGTGGGCAGACGTATTTCCTGCCGGGTGTGAATTGAGGTTCGGACGAGAAGCTGATAGGGAAAGTGGCATAGGTTTTTAACCTGTGCCGACGGAGGTGAGTGCGAGCGAGTGCTCCAAACCCATCGTGACACCCCGGTGTGTTGCAGGCAGCTGAGTCATGGACGACTCTCGGGCCTGAACAGGTTAAAAACCTGTTCCACTTTCTGTGATCTTTCGACGGCTTGGGTGCAGCTCAAAACACTTCGACCATCGTCAATCCATCCGCGGCCGGATTGAAGATTGATGAACCATCGATTGCTGATTGTCAAGGTTTGATGGGCTACCCCAGCAGCCTTGCGCCATACCAAAGCATGCGCGGCAGGTGGAAGGGCCCCTTCCACATGTTGCCTTTCAGCGTGACTGACGGGCTGCCGTCACGGTGGAGATACCCAAACCATTCGCCGTGCAGCGGATCGGGGAAGTGCTGGAAGCTCCAGTCATGCACCAGTTGATGCCAGCGGGCATATTTGGCATCGGCGGTGAGGTGCCAAGCTAGCTGGGTGGCGATCACGGCCTCGTTGTGCGGCCACCAGAATTTCATGTCGTGCCAGTATTCCTGCACCGGCTTGTGGAAGACATCGCGGAAGTAGAAGAGGCCGCCGTGCTCCTTGTCCCAGCCGCGTTCCCACATGGCATCGAGGATTTGCAGGCCGAGGCGGATGTAGCTTTTTTCGGAACGCCAGCGTCCCTCATGCAAAATGAACCAGGCGCATTCCAGCGCATGGCCGGGGTTTAGCGTGCGACCGTCGAAGTGATCGAGGATGGCTCCATCCGGAGCCACGATCTCCATCAGGGCACCGAGGTCCGGCTTGAAAAAGAAGCGCTCGATCTCCAGGATGAAGCGGTCTGCCCATTCGGAGCAGGTGTGACCGCTGATTTTGATGTCGCCGAGGTTCACGCGGAGCTCTTGCGCCGTGGCGATGCCAATCATGAGGGCTCCGATGCCCATCATCGGTCGCGTTTCGGAGTCGATCTTCGGCTGCATGAGCCCCGGCTCGAAGCTGTGCTTCAGGTAGGTGGCGAAATCACGCTTCGCCATGTCCGCATAACGTTCATCGCCGGTGGCTTTGGCGTAGGCGGCATGGGCGATGGAGGCAAAAGCCTCGCTGAAGACGTAGCGGCGCATGCGCAACGGCTTTCCCTCGCGGGTGACGGTGAAGAAGAGTTTGCCGTTGGTGGCGTAGCCATGCGTTTCGAGGAAGGAGAGGCAGGAACCGGCCGCCGCCAGCCACTCGCGCTTCTTTTCGACGGTGTTGTAAAGCGTGGCAAAGGTCCACGCCGCTCTCCCTTGGAACCAGATGCTCTTGTCCGTATCCAAAATCGAGCCATCGCGATCCAGCGAGGTGATGATGCCATCGTGCTCCTCATCCATGCCATGCCGAAGCCAGAACGGCATCACATCATCAAGCAGCGTGGAGCAGTAGAGCTGCTTCAAATGCTCACGGTGAGCCGGGGAGGAGAGGGAACGTGCTGCATCGAACATGGGCCATTGAACGCCAAAGGGCAGGGAAGGCACAAGCGAGAACTTGGTGGCACCGGCTTTGTGCCTCGCTTGGCCTTCCATGAGCGGGATTTGCGAAGAGCTATGATGATGGGCGGCTGGGGCGTTCAGAGGGAGACGCGCATTTCAACCACCACCACCTACCAACCTCATGAAATCGTTCTTTGCTCCTCTGATCGCCAGCCTCGCGATGGCCACCACCGTGCTTGCTGCCTGGCCGATCAATGATATCTGCCCTGTCGATGCCAAGACAGCTCGTCCCATTTACCGCATCAAGACCTCCGATGGCCCCGTGGCCTTCTGCTGCATGGACTGCCTCACTGCCTTCGAGAAGTCTCCGGCCAAGTATCCGGTGACGAAGAAGGACCCGCAGAAATAAGGCGCAGATGGAGACGTTTGCGTGACGCATGCGCACGCTCGTCTCGCTCCTTTTTTTGACCTTTGCCACACTCGCCCCTGCTGCGGATGAAATCCTCGGCCAGGGCGAGTTTCGTTATCAAGTGGTGCCCGAATGGGGGCGCGAGGCGTTGGCGAAGGTGAATGTGAAAAACGGCCACGCCGTCGTGATCGACTCGAAGGGGCGTCTGCTGTTTTTGACTGATGACGCACGCAGCAATGTGGTGATCCTCGATGCGGAAAGCGGTGCTCTCATCACGCACTGGACGGCTCGCATGCCCGGAGCCCACGGCATGAGTCTTGTGCACGAGGCGGATGGCTCCGAGGTGCTCTTCATCACCGACACGCAGCTTCATCAGGTCCGCAAACTCACACTCGATGGCAAGGAACTGGCCGTTTATCCCTGGCCCGCCGAAGCGAAGCTCCACGCCAAAGAGGCCGAGTATCGCCCCTCGAAGACGATTCACTTCCAAGACGGCTCGTTCGCGGTGTTTGATGGTTACGGGAAGGATTACATCTTCCTCTACAATCCGGGTGGCAGCCTCCTCCGCACCTGGGGCGGGGATCTCGGCGACGAAAAAGACCGCCTGAAGCACTGGGGGCCGCATGGCGGGGCTTTGGATGATCGCGATGGCACGCCGCGAGTGGTCATTGCCATGAGCGATCAGCAGGAAATCCGGCGTTTCAGCGTGGACGGGCATTTCATCGACCAGATGCCATTCCCCGGCGGCAATCCGCGTGACATCATCCCTTTCGGCACCTTCACGATCATCCCGCACCTCGGGGATCAGTGGCCGAAGGTAAAGGAATCCCCCGGCTTCATCTCCATCGTCGATGCCCAGTGGAAGATCGTTTCCAACATCGGCGCTCCCCCTGCCGAGTATCAAAACGGGGTACTTCAGCCCATGCAGAGTGACCGGCGGACCTTCATCCATCCGCATGGCGTCTGTGCTGACGCAGCAGGAAACCTGTTTGTGGCTCAGTTTGCCTCGCCAGCGGCTCCGCTGCTCAAGTTGAAGCGGGTGAAGTAAGCCTCCGGCCGCCCCTAGGCAACGTGGCAATCTAGGTTTGACTCATTGCCGGGCCTCGCTTGAGATTAACGGCCTTTCGCATGGAACTGAACTCGATCGTTGAAGCCCTCCTTTTTGCCTCCCAGGAACCCCTGGGCGTGCCGCAAATGTGCACGGCGGTGAAGGAGACGGCCAAGGACATCCTCGGGGCTGCGACGGAAAGCGGCGAGGCCGGTGAAGGTGCGCCCATCCCGGAATGGGTGGCCCCGCTGGCCGAGGTAACGGAGGAGACCATCCGCGCTTCGCTGGATGCTCTCATCGCCCGTTACGAGCAGGAAAAGCATTCCTTTACCATCGTCGAGCGGGTCAATGGCTGGCGCATTTGTGCCCGCGGCGAGTATGCCGAATGGTGCCGCGCCCTCTATCCGGGCAAAAAGGTGCAGCGCCTCAGCCAGCCAGCTTTGGAGACTTTGGCGATCATCGCCTACCGCCAGCCGATCACGCGGGCAGGCATTGAGGCCGTTCGCGGTGTCTCCGTGGATACGATGGTCCAGCAACTGGTTGATCGCGGTCTGGTGAAGATCGAAGGCCGGGCCGATCTGCCTGGCCGTCCGCTGCTG
>CALSBJ010000112.1:0-13386 GCA_943373155.1 Akkermansia muciniphila
CTCGAAAACAAGCCGCCCGACAAACCTGCGAATCAAATCCTCTCAATCACCTGAAACCACCCCAAACCTCTCATCCCCGATAATCCCATGAACGCCTTCGCCCCTTCCTCCGCCTCCACCGCCGCCAACGAAACCTCCCTCGGCTGGAACCACATGCCCGCTTACGGCGAGGTCATGAGCGAACTCAAAGGCATCGAGTTCACGGGAATCCCCTCTATGCAGGCTCCCGCCAACAAGACGAACCTCTTCATGGAATCCTTCTGGAACAGCGTGCGTGGACAATTCCTCGCCCTCGCGGCGTGATTCTCGAGGTTCAAGCTAGCCTGACTGTGCGCAGACAGGATCAATCGTTGAACCCGCTCTCCAAATAAGCGTTCTGAATGTGTCGGTTCACATCCTCGCGCTGGAGCCATTGCAGAACGGCCCGGTATGGCCCTTCGGACATCTCCCAAAACGAGTTTCCGAGCCGTTGCTTGAGTAGAGACTCGCTGTTTGCCTCATAGAACCGAATCAGGTTCGAGGTGGCAGATGCATTTCCACTCAACAGGCTGTCGAGGTGCGAGGGAAGATCCGGCAGACAGAAAGACAGCCCACAAACCCAGGAATTCATGTCTAGGACCACTTCTTGCCATGCGGCCACCACAGCCTGCAGATAGGACTCGAAAGCCAGACGACAATCCCCCTGCCATTCTCCAGGCCATCCAGAGAGCGCCACTTTCTTGAATACAATCTCGTTATCAAAAGGAGAAAACGGCACCGAGGCCAACTCCAAGATGCGCGGAAGCAAATAGAAGAAGTCCTCCGTGCCTCCTACCGTGTAGAAAACCGAATAGGTGTAGCTCCACAGTTGGTCAGCAGAGAGCTCTCGCAAAGGCACGCGAACCAGTGGCAGATAATCAGCCTCGTTTTTAACGGGCGAGATCTCTATCCTGTTTGGACAACGCACGTCTCCGAAAGCACGATAGAGATCCCCCAAGGCTGTCTGAACGGCTTCCGTCATGCCCTGAACTGCCGGTTTATGGTCATTACGCCTTCGCCAGCCAAAGAATGCCCGTGGCGCTGACTTGAATGTTCTTCTTCACTGGGGTGAGTTTCGTCGATTCCAACGCTAAACTGGCCGGATCATACTGATCGCGGATCTTTTGCGTTTCATCGGCCAATTGCTTCTCCAGCTCGGCCATTTCGGCTTGGAGAGCCTCCAATTCAGTTTCGGCGGCGGCGGCTTCCCGGCGTTCCTTCATGACTCGGCTGGCTCCGGCGATGCTGCTGCTGGCGGCAGTAATACCGCTTTTGCGACCAAAGATGGCTCCCAAGATGCCGCCGCCGATGGAGACAACGGTGCTCATGGTGGCGCTGCTGGCCTGGGCTTTTTGGGTTTCCACCTTGGCTGCGGCCTTGGCTGCTTTGGCCTCCAAAGCTTTCACGGCCTTGGCGGTTTTGGCGCGGAGTTCTTCGATGGCGGCGTCGCGTTGCTCGCGGGCGGTTTGCGTCACACGGGCTTTGAACTCGTCCTGTTTCTCGCCGGGGTTGGAGTAGGCCTCCAAAAGCGGGCTGTAGAAGACTTCGAGCGTGTGATTGGCATACACCCAATCAGTGAAGTCTTTTTTAATGCTGGTGTAGGTGCTGGATTTCAGCGCCGGGCCTGGAAGGTCGGCATAAGCAGCGTTTTCCTTCGGCTCGCTTTCGAACTTGGAAAGGTCGTCGTCCTTCGGGATGTCCACGAATTTGTCCCAGAGCACTTTTTGCTTCTCGATGTCGATCTGGTTCACCAGCGTGACGATGCTTTTGCCGCTGATTTTGCGTTTGGCGTCATCAAAGACCACCGTGGCGCTGCGCAGCATGCACGGCGTGTAGGTGAGGCGTTCGCCGTCTTCGTCGCTGGGCTGGAAAAGCTCGGTGGTGTCCTCCGGCAGCTTCGGACGCGTGGTGTTGCGATCGGCGGTGGCACTGCTGGCTCCGGGCGGGGCGAAGCCATCGTCCTCGGCAGCGGCTTTTTCTTCCTTCGCGGGGCGGATCGGATCCATGAGGGCTTTGATCTGGTTCCGAGCGAGCGGGCCGCTGAGGTAGCTCAAAATCCAGCGCACATGGAAAACAACCGGCGCATCCTCATGCACGTTGTTCATGAGGAAAACGCGGGCACCGAGCCCGGCGAGCGTTTGCTCCATGAGTTGGCGGTCAAATTTGCCACCCGCGGTGTTCGCCGCACCTTCGAGGCCGTCGAGCACGCGCATTTTGTCGCGCTCGGTCTGCAAGCGGCCGAGCCACCAGGTGCCGATGTTGGCCAGCGCCTTGTAATCGAGGTCAGCCGGGTTCTGCGTGGCCAGCAGGATGCCGAGCCCGAAAGCACGTGCCTGTTTGAGCAGGATCATCATCGGCTTTTTCGACGGCGGCATGGCCGTGGGCGGCAGGTAGCCAAAGATTTCATCCATGTAGAAGAGCGCACGCAGGGAGGTGGTGCCCTGCTGGGTGCGCATCCAGCCGAGAAGCTGATTTAAGAGCAGCGAGACAAAGAACATGCGCTCGGTGTCGCTGAGGTGGGCGATGCAGAAGATGGTGACGCGGGGCTTGCCTTCCTTGGTGTAATACATGCGCTGGATGTCCAGCGGCTCGCCTTCGAGCCAGGTGCTGAAGCCGGGGCTGGCGAGGAGGTTGTTCAGTTTCATGGCCAGCGGCGTGCGCTTGGCCTCCGGCATGAAGCTTTCCAGATCGACAACGCCGATTTTGCGGATCGGCGGCTGCTGAATGTGGCGCACGAGATTCTCCAGCGTGAGGTTTTGACCTTTCTTCCAGCAATGAGCGACGATGTTGCTCAGCAGAATGTGCTCCGGCGACTGAATCGGGTCCGCCTCGATGTCCATCAGGCCGAGCATCGACGAAACCGTGCTCTCGATGCGATCCGCGAGCGCCTCCGCATCATCCGTGACCTCCGCAGGCGGGCAATTGAGCGAGCTCAAAATAGAAACCGGCAGACCCGCGTTGCTGCCGGGCGTGTAGATCGCCATATCGACGGTCTCGCGCAGTTTTTTGATGCGGTCGGCGCTTTGGCCCCAGTCGCCAAGACCTTTCTGCCACGTCGCGGCCTGCGAGGCAGCGTATTCATCGGGCGACTGACCTTTGCGACGTGCTTCGTCCTCGTTGATCCACGGGCGAAACTCCTTCGCGTCGAGGTTGGGGAAGGTCAGCAGCGCATTGCCCAGATCGCCCTTCGGATCGATGGCGATCAGAGGCACGCCGTCGATGGCGGCTTCTTCGAGTAAAGCGAGGCAGAGACCGGTCTTGCCACTGCCGGTCATGCCGAGCACCACGCCATGCGTGACGAGATCCTTCGAATCATAGAGCACGAGGTCGTCTTTGATCTGTTTGGATTCGAGATCGTATTCACGGCCGAGGTAGAAGCTGCCGAGCTTTTCGTATTGGTCAGGGGAGATGGGCATGGCTGTTGGGGAAAAAGGTGTGGCAGGATGGCTGAGAGATGAGGAAATGGGAATTGGAAAAGTGATCAACGGAGCTTTCCAGTTTTCGATACACCAGTTTGCGGCATGGTACCTTCTCTCCCATCACGCAAGCCATGTCTGAAACGCCCGTTCCTGCCCCCGCCACCACCGAGTCCCCACGACGCGGAGGAGGCTGTTGGAAGTGGGGCTGCCTCTCGCTCATCGTCTTCATCCTGGCGGGAGGGGTGCTCGTCTGGCGGTTGGTGGATCGCGGGTTCGATTTTGCGAGCTACGGCCTGCACTGGCTGGCCGAGCTGCCCGGCAGACTCAGCCACCAGCACATCACCGAAACCTTCCGCCAGGAGGTCACGCGAGTCCTTTCCACCGAAGGCGATGTGCTGGAACTGGCCACCATGGAAACCAGCGAGACCGTGACCAAGGCGGACTCGCTCACCGTCTTCAACGATCTCGTTTACCTCGGCACCACCGAGAGCGAGATCCGCGTGCCGGTGGTGTATCGCTTTCACTTAAAGCTCTCCGACGACTGGCGTCTCAGCGTCAAAGAGGGTCGCTGCATCGTCATTGCTCCGGCGATCCGGCCTTCCCTGCCCCCGGCGATCCGCACGGAAGGCATGGAAAAGAAAACCGAGGCCGGCTGGCTGCGCTTCAATGCCACGGAGAACCTCGACAAGCTCGAAAAAGACCTCACGCCCATGCTGGAGAAGCGGGCTGGTGCTCACACGCAGATCCCCGCCGTGCGTGACAACTGCCGCCGCTCCGTGGCCAAATTTGTCCGCACCTGGCTGCTGCGTGAATCCGGCTCCGATGGTTCGATCAAGGACATCGTCGTCATCTTTCCCGACGAGCCCGAAGTGAAGGAAGCCGAGGCGGCCGCCGCCAAGCTGCCCGCGCATCCCGTCGTCGAAAGTCCGGCTCATTGATCAGGGCCTACTCATGAATTCGACAACTCAACAGATCCTTTTCTTCCCGCTGATTCGTTTCATCCGGGAAGTTCGCGCATTCTTCGATCACGGGCGAATGGCTGTTCTCCTCACCTAACCTCCACTGCCATTTAGTTTAGCAACGAGGTGAAGTCAGGCGACGTTCGACTTCGATTGCCAATCGAAGCTACGCCTCGCGGCGGTTGCCGTAGCTTCGACTGGCAGTCGAAGCAGCGTTGCAGGCCTGATCGCTAACTAAATGGCAGAGGAGGTTAGGTGAGGGGTCGTCAAACGATCCTGTCGGTGCCTAAATCCTGGTCATTGATCGAACGGCCTCACTTTGCGCTTGGCACGCCGCCGCGAGTCTTTAAGACATGCGGCCCATGACTTCCACCACCGCTCTCCTTGCCAGCGCCGCCTGCGGCTACCTGTGCGGCTCGCTGCCGTTTGGTTATTGGGCAGGCAGACTGCGCGGGATCGACATCCGCCAGCATGGCAGCGGCAACATCGGCGCCACCAATGTCATCCGCGTGCTCGGCAAGCCCATCGGCATCCCCGTTTTCCTGCTCGATATGCTCAAAGGCTGGCTGCCCGTCTTTCTCGCCGCGCATTGGATGAGCGGCACCGGGGCGGCGGACGAGATGATCTCCACCGCCAAGGTCGTCGGCGGCTTTTCGGCCGTGCTCGGACACATGTACACCTTCTGGCTCTCCTTTAAGGGCGGCAAAGGCATCGCCACCACGGCGGGTGTGCTCCTGAGCTTGTCGCTCGCCGGTTTCGCCGGTGCCGTGGCTGTGTGGGTGGTGGTGTTTTTTGCCACCAAGTATGTCTCGCTCGCCTCCATCACCGCCGCGCCCGCCGTGCCCGCCGTGATGGCGTTCATGATGTGGCGACAGGGCAAATGGGACGCGGTCATGCTCACTTTTGGCATCGTCGTCATGGTGCTGGCCATTTGGAAGCACCGCTCGAACATCCAACGCCTGCTAGCTGGCACAGAAAACCGCGCCGGAGCCAAAAAAACACCCGCCTCATGAATTCCCCTCCCGCCATGCAAAGCGCCGCCGTGATCGGCGCCGGGAGCTGGGGCACCGCCCAGGCCGCCATGCTCGCCTGGCGTGGCATGCAGGTGCAGTTTTGGGGTCGAGATGCCAGCCTCATGGCGGAAATCGCCACCACGCGGAAAAACCCGCGTTACCTCCCCAACCTGAGCCTTCCCGACAAGGTGGAGGTCGTGGCCAACGCCGCAGATTTGAAGCCCGTGGACATGCTCGTCTTCGTGGTGCCATCCAAAGGCCTTCGCGAGACCGCTCAGCTCATCGCCTCGTCTCCCGCGGCACAGAGCCGAGTGGTCGTTTCCTGCGCCAAAGGCATCGAAATGAACACCGGCCGCCGCATGAGCGAGATTTTGGCCGAATCCCTCCCGCAAAGCACCCTCGCCGTACTCACCGGCCCCAATCATGCCGAGGAAGTGGCCTCGCAGCTCGCCACCGCTGCCGTCGTCGCCTGCCAAAACGACGACATCGCCAAAGCGGTGCAGAGTTGCTACACCCTGCCCTTTTTTCGCTGCTACACCACCGATGACATCTCCGGTGCCGAATGGGCCGGAGCCATGAAAAACCCCTACGCCATCGCCGCCGGCATCGCGCTGGGCCTTCAACTCGGCGATAACGCCATCGCGGCCCTCGTCACCCGTGCCCTCGCCGAGATGGTGCGCCTTGGTGTCGCCATGGGCGGGCGCATGGAGACCTTCTACGGCCTCAGCGGCGTCGGCGATTTGATGGCCACCTGCTACTCTGAGCACAGCCGGAATCACCGTGTCGGCCTGCTGCTCGGCCAGGGGCAACCGCTCGATCAAATCCTCTCCAGCACCCGCATGATAGCAGAAGGTGTCTTGAACACCGCCAGCCTCCACCAGGCCGCTCGGGCTCGCGGCGTCCGCACGCCGTTGCTCGATGAAATCCACGCCGTGCTCCACGAAGGCAAATCCGCTCGTGAAGGCATGAAAGCGCTGCTTTCTCGTGATCCACGTCCCGAGGCCGATTGAGGCCATCGAGCTCTCTCGCCCCTCTTGGCGACGCCACGACGAAAACGATTTCGCGCCATCATTTGACGCACCTCCCAGACCATGCAAGATGCCGCGCTTTCCGGCCAAAGTAGAACAGGTTTTTAACCTGTTCGTCCCTTCCCAGGCCCCCGAAAGCGCCCAAATCATACGCTTTCACTGTCCAGCCCTCGCTGACTCATAACTCACTACTCAAAACTGCTTCATGCCTCGCGACACCTCCATCAAACGCATCCTCGTCATCGGTTCCGGCCCCATCGTCATCGGCCAGGGCTGTGAGTTCGACTACTCCGGCGTCCAGGCCTGCAAGGCCCTACGAGAGGAAGGCTATGAGGTGGTGCTCATCAATTCGAACCCCGCCACGATCATGACCGATCCGGAGTTCGCCTTCCGCACCTACATCGAGCCGATCACGCCGGAGATGGTGGAGAAGATCATCATCAAAGAGAAGCCGGATGTGCTCCTGCCGACGCTCGGCGGCCAGACGGCGCTGAATACCGCCATGTCGCTGCATCGCGCTGGCACGTTGGAAAAACACGGCGTGCGCATGATCGGAGCCAAGCCGGAGGCCATCGAGAAAGGCGAGGACCGTCTGCTTTTCAAAAACGCCATGCTCAAAATTGGCCTCGACCTGCCGCAGTCTGGCGTGGCGCACAACATGGAGGAGGCCCGCGCCATCGCGGAGCAGATCGGCACGCTGCCGCTCATCATTCGCCCGGCCTACACGCTCGGTGGCACCGGCGGCGGCATCGCTTACAACAAGGAGGAGTTTGAAACCATCACGGCCAGCGGACTCGATCTCTCGCCGGTCACGGAAGTGCTCATCGAGGAATCCTTGCTCGGCTGGAAGGAGTTCGAGATGGAGGTCATCCGCGACAAGGCGGACAACTGCGTCATCATCTGCTCCATCGAGAACCTCGACCCCATGGGCGTGCACACCGGCGACTCGATCACCGTGGCTCCGATCCAGACGCTGACCGATCGCGAATACCAAATCATGCGCGACTTCTCCTTCGCCTGCATCCGCGAGATCGGCGTGGAGACGGGCGGATCAAACATCCAGTTCGCCGTGCATCCCGACACGGGCCGAATGATCGTCATCGAGATGAATCCCCGCGTCAGCCGCAGTTCCGCGCTCGCGTCGAAGGCCACCGGCTTCCCCATCGCGAAGATCGCCGCGAAGCTCGCCGTCGGTTACACGCTCGATGAGCTGAAGAACGACATCACGCGTCACACGCCCGCCGCGTTCGAGCCCACCATCGACTACGTCGTCACCAAGATCCCGCGCTTCACCTTCGAGAAATTCCCCGGTGCCAACGAAACGCTCACCACGCAGATGAAATCCGTCGGCGAGGCCATGGCCATCGGCCGCACGTTCAAAGAGAGCCTGCAAAAGGCCCTGCGCAGCCTGGAGATCAAACGCTTCGGCCTCATCGGCGATGGTGCCGATAAGGAAGTCGATGACGAGACGCTCACGACGAAGCTCACCGTGCCGAATGCCGAGCGCATCTTCTTCCTCGGCCAAGCCTTCGCGAAGGGCTGGGATGTGGAGAAGGTCTTCTCGCTCACCAAGATCGACCGCTGGTTCTTGAGGCAGATTGAGGAGATTGTGAAGGAAAGCGAAGTCCTCTACAATCAATCGGGTGATTGGGGCGATCAGTTGGAAATGGCTATTGCTCCGTTCTTCGAATCAAAGCCTTTCGACGATGACTTGAATGCTGATCTCAAAGCAGTTTTACGCAAAGCTAAGCGGCTTGGCTTCTCCGATAAGCAATTGAGCAAGCTCACTCGCTATGATCGTGACGATGCGATTCGGTGGCTTCGCAAATCTTTGGGCATCATCCCCACCTACCGCCTCGTGGACACCTGCGCCGCCGAGTTCGAGGCCTTCACGCCTTACTACTACTCCACCTACGGCATCGAGGACGAGGTGCGCGACAACGACCGCAAGAAAGTCATGATCCTCGGTGGCGGCCCGAACCGCATCGGCCAGGGCATCGAGTTCGACTACTGCTGCGTCCATGCCAGCTTCGCCCTGCGCGAGCTGGGCTTCGAGACCATCATGGTCAATTCCAACCCCGAGACCGTCTCCACCGACTACGACACCAGCGACAAGCTCTACTTTGAGCCCCTCACGCTCGAAGATGTGCTCAACATTTACGAGCGCGAAAACGTCAACGACCAGGTGCTCGGCGTCATCGTCCAGTTCGGCGGCCAGACACCGCTGAACCTCGCCAAAGGCCTCGAAGAAAACGGCGTCCGCATCATCGGCACCTCGCCGAAGAACATCGAACTCGCCGAAGACCGCAAGATGTTCGCCAAGCTGCTCGACGATCTCGGTTTGCACCAGGCCCCCAGCGGCACCGCCACCTCGTTGGAGGAGGCCTTGGCCATCACCGCCAAGATCGGCTACCCCAGCCTCGTGCGCCCCAGCTTCGTGCTCGGCGGCCGCGCCATGCAGATCGTCTATAGCGACGCCGAACTCACCCACTACATGAAGAACGCCGTCGAGGCCACGCCCGACCGCCCCGTGCTCGTGGACCGCTTCCTCGAAGACGCCACCGAGGTCGATGTCGATTGCATCAGCGACGGCGAAACGACCGTCATCGGCGCCATCATGGAGCACATCGAAGAAGCCGGCATCCACTCCGGCGACAGCGCCTGTGTCATCCCGCCCTTCAGCCTCACGCCCGCGATGCAGGACCGCATCCGCGACGCCGCCAAAAAGCTCGCGAAAGCCCTCAACGTCCGCGGCTTGATGAACATGCAGCTCGCCGTCAAAGGCGACGACCTCTACGTCATCGAAGTCAACCCTCGCGCCTCCCGCACCGCACCCTTCGTCAGCAAAGCCATCGGCGTGCCGCTGCCCAAACTCGCCGCCAAGATCATGGCCGGCAAGACCTTGAAGGAACTCGGCTTCACCGAAGAAGTCATTCCGAAGCATCACAGCGTCAAAGAAGCCGTCTTCCCCTTCAGCAAGTTCACCGGCGTGGACATCATCCTCGGCCCCGAGATGAAGAGCACCGGCGAAGTCATGGGCATCGACTACGACCTCGGCATGGCCTTCGCCAAGAGCCAGATGGCCGCCGGCGGCACCCTGCCCACGAAAGGCAACGTCTTCATCAGCGTCAAAGAAACCGATCGCCCCAACGTCGTCCGCATCGCCAAAGGCTACGCCGACCTCGGCTTCACCCTCTACGCCACCAGCGGCACCGGCAGCGTCATCACCGAGGCCGGCATCCCCGTCAACATCCTCCCCAAACTCGCCAGCGGCCAGCGCCCCAACGTCATCGACCTGATGAAGAACAAAGACATGGCCTTGGTGATCAACACCCCGAGCGGCAAAAATCCCCGCGAAGACGAAGTCAAAATCCGCACCGCCGCCATGCAGAACCGCATTCCGATCATGACCACGCTCCGTGGTGCTGATGCGGCCCTGCGGGCGATCAAGTCACTGCAAGGCAGCGAGGTGCAAGTGCGGGCTTTGCAGGAGTATCACAAATGAACCCGTCGAGGTGGTCGCAATCTGCGACCGCCTCAATGTCATCATGCCCAAAGCCGCATCCATCATCCCGATCACGTTTGCCGTTTCACACAACGACGAACCGATGAACGTGACCTTGGATTTTGGAGATAACCGCGAGGTCATGTCTGCCACACGCTGGCGAGTCCCACGCGAACTTGAGGATGACGAATCCATGCAAGCCCGTGCCGCCGATGCTCGCGAGTATGCTCTGCTTGCCGCCAAACGCTGGAAGCATTACCGCGATACCAAAACCGCCGCCTTCAGTCTTTCCCAGCTCAAAGAGATGATCGCACGCGAACCGGAAGGTGAGTTCTGCTTCTACCTCAAAGTCACTGCAGATTGGTTCCCCGCCAGTCTCGGCGGCGCGATGGTGCGGCGGACATGGTGCAATCACTTGATGATCGATTTCCTCTTTGTCCATCCCAGCATCTCGGGCAAGGCCGTGAACGTGAAAAACATCGGCACGCGCATGTTGGAGTCCATCTGCCTGATTGCCAGGGCCCTTGGAAGCCGCCTCGTGTGGGGCGAGGCCACTCAAGATTCAGCCACCTTCTATGCCCGCCAACTCGGTCAGCAACCCGTTCAGGACCGGTTCGACATCGGGGAAACCACCATCGACGCATTTGCAGAGCGCCTTGAAGAAGCCCGTGAAAGTGATTGAAACCAGCCAACGCATCAGCCACCCTTTGCCCATGAGAAAGCCACTGCATTTGATGACTCCTGAAGAAAAAGCGGCACTGGTCGACAAATTGAAGAAGGATGCCGAACTCGAAGGAGACCTGCCCGTCTTCATCGGCAATCCAAAGTCTCTCTTCGCCGCTTACCGAACCAGTGCTCGCAAGCAACCTGCCCGCAAACGCACCCAAACTCTCGCGCCAAGGCGTCAAAAAGCCACAGCCTGACGCATCCTCCCCAAACTCGCCAGCGGCCAGCGCCCCAACGTCATCGACCTGATGAAGAACAAGGACATGGCCCTCGTCATCAACACGCCGTCTGGCAAAAACCCCTGCGAGGATGAAGTGAAGATCAGAACCGCCGCCATGCAAAACCGCATCCCCATCATGACCACGCTCCGCGGTGCCGATGCGGCGCTGCGGGCGATTAAGTCACTGCAAGGCAGCGAGGTGCAGGTGCGGGCGTTGCAGGAGTATCATCGGTGAGTGTTAGACCTCAGAACAAACAAAATGAAACCTTCCATCAAGTTCGACGTCAACGTTGAGAGTGCCCAAAGCTTTCTGACGGCGATACGACTCGCCAATTTCAAGTGTTTTAAAACGCTTAAGTTGCGGTGCCCGAAGATTACCCTACTTACAGGGGCAAACAGTAGCGGGAAGAGTTCTGTTTTTGCTTCACTATTAGGAGCGCTTCAAACCCACGATTTTCCTTTCACATTCGCGCCAAACGGGAGCCTGATAACATTGGGGGATTACCGCGACATTGTTACTGATCATGATCCGAATAATTCAGTTTCGGTGGGCTTTGATTTGGGGCCTAGCGAGAATCCTGTGAGTGTCGATGCGGTTTTTGGTCATTCTAAAGATACCGATCTGCCACAGCTCGATGAGTTGCGATATGCGTCTAGTGGCTTCAACCTTTCGATTGAAAGGCAGTCTAAGGCCAAGGGTAGTTACACTTGCCAATACAAAGAAATACCCCGGTCAGACGGTGACGATCTTGGAAGAGATGAGTTGCGCGGCATTGTGAAAGATTTTGTCTCAAAGTTGGATGCTACAATACGCGCAAAGATGATTAGAGACGGAAAGCTTGATCATAAGGACCAAGAAGATATTGCCTCTGTTCTTGGTCCTGTTGGCAGCGGCCAATTTGATTTCGCCAGCAGGGAAGAGTTTTGGATGAAAGCGAGCGAAAAGGCCATTCTTCTCCAAGAGTGTAGCGATATCCCGGCGAAATTTCGGCGCTTCGAAGACCGATTCAATTTTATAAGTCCGTTTCGCTTGCCGCCCGAAAGGACTTATTATCAGAAAGCCAAAAAAGCGATGAAAGTTGACCGATTCGGAGACAACTGCATTGACCAAGTTCTTGAGTGGGAGAGCCGGAAAGACAAAAAGATCGAGAAACTAAAGTCAGTTTTGGCTGAGTTGGGCCTGGTCGATGATGTTGTAACCAAGAAGTTTGAAGGTGGTCGATATGAGGTCAGAATTAAAGCCCCTCGTCGCAAATCAACGGCCTCGATTTGTGATGTTGGTTTTGGTGTTAGTCAGTTTCTTCCTATTCTCGTGGCTGACCTTCAGATGGGCAGTAATTCGACATTGATGGTTTCACAGCCTGAGATCCACCTTCATCCCAGTGTTCAAGCACAGTTGGCGAACTACTTCATGGATCAATCGCAAGCATCAGGTAAAAGATACCTGATCGAAACGCACAGTGATTATTTACTCACTCGCTTCAGGTTGTTGATTGCTCAAAACAAGCTCAAACCCGAAGATGTTGCCGTTTATCATTTTTCCCCGTTTCGAGGATATACCCGTATGGATGAAATACTGTTCAAGACAGATGGGACAATTGATGGGGCACCAAAGGACTACTTCGAGACATATTTGAATGACGTGATGAGCATCGCCCTTTCAGTTTAAGCACACTTATGGCGAACGATATTTTCGTAGACAACTGCGCGGCGACAACGCTTTCGAATCCTATGGGTAAGCCAACTCAAAAATTCGTCGAGTGGCTCGTCGGTCATGGCGTTTTGGTCGTCTCTCAAAAGCTTCTAGTGGAGTATGGTAGAAGTTGCTCAGAGCGCTCTGGCTGCATCAACATTGCTGCCATTGTCAATCGCCTGACAGCTACCGGAAGATTGGTCAAATTTTCGCCCAAGCAGCTTGATGAATTCGAGATAACGAAAGCTCAGCAGAGGAGGCTAAAATCAAACAAGGCTGACTGGGTCCATATTCAAACGGTAGCACTTTCCAGCCGACGACTTGCTTTCTCACTGGATGACAACCTTGTGGATGATCTCAATGCCTTTCCTTCAATTCGCGCAAGTGCATCCCAGGACGTTGAAGCTTTGGCCTACAGTTGAGGTGAGACTGGAGACGTCGTAGTCTGAAACGGGGGCAGTGTGCAAAAAAATCAAATTACGATTAGTGAATGGGGTCAGGTGAATCCTGTTGCAAGATTCTAGTTATTCAGACCTTCGTCACCTTCCGCTTCGCCGATTCGCTGCCGCGTGAACTTCTCGATGACTGGCTTCGCGCTCGTCCTTCGCTGAAGCTTCGGAGATCAAGCCCGCGATGCCTTCCTCGCCGCGAATTCGCTGTAGTGCTCCCCTCAAAGTTGGACAAGTGCCAGTATTGTTCAGGCGGCTTGTTGATGGGGTGGTTTGCATAGGGTGAGGTAGGTTTGGCGTGGGGTGTTGTATTTGAGGGCGGAGTGGGTGCGTTGAGTGTTGTAGTGTTCGATGTA
>CALSBJ010000113.1:0-13155 GCA_943373155.1 Akkermansia muciniphila
CAGCAGCGCCGCCGCCGGAGCCATCAGTGCCCCCATGCCGCCCGCTTCGCGATTTTCCATCATCTGCCGTGCCAACACCGCCCGCGCCTCCACATCACCGGGGAAGGTCGTCACCAGCCGGTCCAGTGCCTCCGTGAAAAACATCTGCCGATCATGTGCTGGTGCCGCCTCATCAAAAAATCCACACAACGCATCCGCCCACATCCGCTCTCGGGAGCCGGCCTCCATAGCCAACTCACGCGCACGGTGAGCGTAGCGGCTCGCCGTCTTCACATCCACCGCATTCGCCAGCGCCAGACCACTCCAAGCCATTGAGCAGCTAGGCTCCAAGCTCGCCGCCTCGAAAAACGACCGGTCCGCCTGCCTCACGTCTCCGCCATGCAGCCAAGCCATGCCTTGGCGGCAAAAAAGGCGGCATTTCTTCCCGGCGCCTTTTACTTCCAGCTCGCCGCGTCCGATCTTCTCTACCTGCACCGGCCTTGACCGAGCACGCTCCAGTGGTGCCTCCTGCCCGCTGAGAAGCCCCGCTACTGCGAGAGAGCAGAAGGCCAGGAGAAACAGCATTCGTCGGTGGAGCAGCGTGATCATGACGGGGCAATTGGCCCGATCATGAGCCGAAGCCAGTGCCATGTCGTGATAAAAAAGCCACCAGCAGCATCTAGGCATCCTCGGCAGATGTTTTCGAGCGGCTCAGTGAAGGGTTCGCTTCATGAGAACATGTCTAAATCACCTCCGCTCGAACGTAAGAGCACCATGACTCTCTCCCGTCGTTCCTTGATCCAAGCTGTTCCTGCCGCGTTCGCGGCATCGTTTCACATTCAGGCGCGTTCGCAGGAGGTGAAACAGCTCTGGCGCACGGGGAATCCGGCCATCGACAAGCCGCGTGAGATTGCCGTGAACCTCCTGAAGCCCACCCAGGCGCAGATCGAGCATGCCTGGGAGCTGCATTTTGGCTCGGTGGTGTTTGAGAGCTATGGTTTTGCCCCGCGCTGCGCCATTGACGCGGAGGCGATGAACGAGGCGATCCAAGGCGGTGCCTCCGCTGGGGAGATCAGCGACCTGCGGGAGTCGATGAGCATGAACCGCAACGCGACGAGCGAGCGGGAGCGGAAGGAATTCCTCGATGCCTTCCACGCTGCCGGCGTGACCTGTATCTTCCAAAACACCGGCGAAGAAGGCAGTGATCCGATGCGCCTCATCAAACGGCTCGCCCATTTTACCAAGGCCACCGATGCGTTGAAGCCTTCGCTTTCGAAAGTGACCACGGCGGATGAGATCGAGGCACTGAAGAAAGCAGGAAACGTGGGCCTGTGCTTCACGACGAACGGCGTGCCGCTCATGCAGGACTGGGAGAGCGTGAAGGATGAGCTGCGCTTCATCCGGATTTTCCACGAGCTGGGCACACGCATGATGCATGTGACCTACAACCGCCGCAATCCGCTGGGCGACGGGGCAGGGGAGCCGCATGACGGCGGCCTGAGCGACTTCGGCAAGGCAGCCATTGCCGAGATGAACAAGATCGGTGTCATTGCCGATGTGGCGCACAGCGGCTGGAAGACGGCCTTTGATGCCGCGAAGGCATCTTCAAAGCCCATGGTGGCCAGTCACACGAGCTGCTGCGGCGTTTACGAGCACTTCCGTGGCAAGCCGGACGACACCATCAAGGCCATCTGCGACACCGGCGGCCTGGTCGGCATCTGCTGCATCCCACGCTTCCTCGGCGGCAAAGGCGACATCACCGCGCTGCTCGATCATCTGGGCTATCTCGTCCAAAAATTCGGCCCCCAGCACGCCGCCATCGGCTGTGATGTGGCCTACACGAGCCGCTTCGACAAAGAAGAGCGTGCGAAGCTACTCAAAGCCCCTGGCGGCCCCGCCGATAAATGGGAGCACCTCTGGCCGAAAGACGATTTCAAGACCACCATCGAGGCCGAGCAAAGTGTCGCCTGGTCCAACTGGCCGCTCTTCACCCTCGGCCTCGTCATGCGCGGTCACAGCGATGAGGTGATCCGCCAGATTCTGGGTGGGAACATGCTCCGCGTGCTGAGGGCGAATGCGGCGTGAGGCTTCCTTCACCAGCTTTTGCTCGCTTCCAGGGCATGACCGGTTAGGAATCCGCCCCCAACGCGCCATGTCACGCCTGCTTTTGCTCCTCAGTCTCCCCCTCTTCATTGCCGATCAGGTCACGAAGAGCTGGATCGTCGCGAATTTTCCGTCGCCGTTTGATCCGGCGGGCTATGGCGTCGAGCGGGAGATCATCCCCGGCATCTTCTGGCTGCATCATGCCGCGAACACGGGCGTGGCCTTTGGCATGTTCAACGGCACGGCGTATGCGAACTACGCCTTCACCTTTGTCTCGCTCGCCGCGCTGGCCTTCATCATCGTGCTGCATCGCAAAGGCGCTTTCCCCGGCTGGATGAGCCGCCTCGCCGTCGCCCTGCTCGTCAGCGGCATCTTTGGCAACCTCACCGACCGCCTTTTCCGCGAGCACGCCACCGGCAAGCTCTTCAACGGCACCTTCTTTGACGGTTACGTCGTCGATTTCCTCCGCTTCGACTTCGGCTTCCCCCCCTTCAACCCCTGGCCCTCCTTCAACGTCGCCGATTCCTGTGTCGTCTGCGCCGCCATCCTGCTGGCCGTGAGCACGTTCTTTGAGAAGTCGGAGGAGAAGAAGAGCTGATCGAACGACGGCCGTCACCGGCAGCCATGAACGAAGAACTCAAACAAAAAGAGTCTCACGAGAGTCACTTCTGAACTTCTCCCGATTTTCGGGTGAATCTGGGAAGATCACATAAACCGTGTCGTCGGGGCGGCATTCCGATGTGAAAACATCAAACCAGTCATCTCGTGCCCCGTTTGGGACGATCTCAGTTCGCAGCAAGGTTTCAGATTCTGAGGTTTCCGGCACAAAACCCAACGTTTCTCGAAAGGGGGAGATCAATGATTCAGGGGCTTCTTTATCGGTGTGAAATACATAGGCAACCCTAGCGATCTGGTTCCGATGATGCGAAAGCGCATCAAGATCGACGCCAGCGATCATCATTTCTTCGGTCCAGCCGACTACGGTGGCTGACTCCCCATCGCCGATCAGATAGCTACTGGCCGGATGATAAAACCGAAAAATGGTGACACGATCGGACATGGGAACCAATGCTTATCTGGTCTGACCTTGATTGGTCAAGCATGGCCTTGAGGTGTCTGGACAGGGTGGGCATCCTCCCCACCCCGGATTTTCGGTTTGCGAAGCGGCCCCGGAGTTCCTAATAAGCGCCTCCCCAACCCTTTTGCTCTTAGCCCTCAGCTCTCCGCCTTCCTGCCCGTGGCCAAAAAATCTTCCTCCAAGCCGACTGACGCTCACTCTCCGATCCTGCCCTCCGCCGCGCCGGTGGAGCACAAGCCCGTGGACGATCTCTACGGGGACTGGTTCCTCGACTACGCCAGCTACGTGATCCTGGAGCGTGCGGTGCCGCACATCCATGACGGCCTGAAGCCGGTGCAGCGCCGCATCCTGCACTCGCTGCACGAGCTGGAGGACGGTCGCTACAACAAGGTGGCGAACGTGGTGGGGAATACGATGAAGTATCACCCCCATGGCGATGCCTCCATCGGCGATGCGATGGTGCAGCTCGGCCAGAAGGAGCTGCTGATCGACACCCAGGGAAACTGGGGCAACACGCTGACGGGCGACAACGCGGCCGCGCCGCGATACATCGAGGCTCGCCTGTCGAAATTCGCCCTGGATGTGGTTTACAGCCCGAAGGTGACGGAATGGTCATCGAGCTACGACGGCCGCAACAAGGAGCCGGTGACGCTGCCGGTGAAATTCCCGCTGCTGCTGGCGCAGGGCGTGGAAGGCATCGCGGTGGGGCTTTCCTGCCGCATTCTGCCGCACAATTTCATCGAACTCTGCGATGCCTGCGTGGCAGCACTGCGTGGCGAGCCTTTCAAGCTGCTGCCGGATTTTGCCACGGGCGGCTTCATGGACGCCACGGATTACAATGACGGCCAGCGCGGCGGTCGCGTGCGTGTGCGGGCGAAGATCGAGCAGGGGCAGAAGAAGAACACGCTGGTGATCACGCAGATCCCGTTTGGCACGACGACGGGTGGCCTGCAGGACAGCATCGTGGCGGCGAACGACAAGGGGAAGATCAAGATCGCCCGCGTGGACGACAACACGGCGGAATTCGTCGAGCTGGTGATCCAATTGCCCGCCGGAGCCGATCCGGATCAGACGATCCAGGCGCTGTATGCCTTTACCGATTGCGAAATCAGCCTCTCGCCGAATGCGGTGGTGATCTTCGAAGACAAACCACGCTTTGTGGGGGTGACGGAGCTTCTCAAAGCCAGCGCCGAGCATGCGAAGAAACTGCTCGGCATGGAGCTGGAGATTCAATTGGGCGAGCTGGAGGAAAAATGGCATTTCAGCTCGCTGGAGAAGATTTTCATCGAGAACCGCATCTACCGCAAAATCGAGGAGTGCGAGACCTGGGACGCGGTGATGGCGGCGATCTGGAAAGGCCTCAAACCCTTCCTCAGTGTGCTGAAACGCCCGGTGAATGACGAGGACGTGGCCCGCCTCACGGAGATCAAGATCAAGCGCATCTCGAAGTTCAACAGCTTCGAGGCGGACGAATACATCAAGAAGCTCGAAGACGACATCGAGGGCGTGCAGAAGAACCTCAAGCAGCTCACGAAGTACACCATCGCCCACTTTGAGCGCCTCAAGAAGACCTATGGCGTGGGTCGCGAGCGCAAAACGGTCATCGCCGGCACCTTGGAACGCGTGGCCGCCGCTGAGGTGATTATGCAGAACGAGACGCTTTACCTCAACGCCAAGGACGGCTTTGCCGGCACGGGCCTGAAGCGTGAGGGCGACCCGATCTGCAAGTGCTCGCCGCTGGATGACGTGATCTTCTTCACCAAAGATGGCACCATGACTGTGACGAAGGCCGGGGAGAAGTTCTTCGTGGGCAAGAACCCGCTCTATGTGAACCTCTTCAAGAAGGACGATCAAGCCGTGTACAGCCTCGTCTATCGCGATGGCCGTCAGGGCAATGTGATGGCGAAGCGCTTCCGCATCGGCGGCATCACGCGGGACAAGGAATACGTCCTCACGAAGGGCACGCCCGGCTCCTCGGTGCTCTATTTCATCCGCCACGAGACGGAGGAGGAGAGCAATGCCTTCAACGCCGTGGTCCACCTGAAGCCCGCCCTCTACCTGCGCAATCTGACGATCAAATTCCCCTTCAACTCCATCGCGATCAAAGGCCGCGATTCCTTGGGGAACATCATCACCAAGCACAGCGTCGATCGCGTCGTCCGCGAGCCGAAAGCGGGTGAAGGGGCCTGAGTCGCCCCGTCTTGATCCCTATCCCTGGAAGCAAAACAAAGAACCTCGACTGATGAAGGCCGCCTTGGGGCGCATCCTTCGCTCATCGAGGTTCTTTGTTTTTCATGCGTCACTCGAAAGGTGATCAGCGGCGGCGCCAGGGTTCCTGGAAGGCGTTGCCGAGGTCCTTGGTGTCTTTTCCGGCCACCTTGCCATCTGCGCCGAAGGTCACGCTGTGCTCCTCGACGTGTGCCCAGGTGCCATAGACAGGCACATGACGCTTCCAGCCTTGGCCGGCCCACTTCCACACTTCGCCGCCGCCGGGCAGCGGGGTCTTGGATTCAGGCTCGTCCCAGAGGGCGATGACTTGGGCCTTGGTCATGCCGGGTTTGATCTCGCCTTCGCTGGATTCTTCCGCGGCGGCAGGCTGACTTTCCTTCGTTTCAGGTGCGGGGCTTTCGCTGGCGCACTGGGTGAGCGTGAGGGAGGCAGTGAGGGCAAAAAGAGGGATGAATGATTTCATGGGACCGCGTGCATAGTCAGCGGCCTCGAAATCGCAACGCGTTGATGGCGAATGAAACGCGCTGTTTGGCGCAGGCGGCCTACTCCTTGAACTCCTCCCGATCCGGGATGCGGTTGAAGGCGATTTTGGAGCCGGAGAAGGTGCGCACGGTATCGGGCGTGAAACCGATGACGATGGAATCGCGGCCGTGCTTCTTGTTGATGGTATCCAGCACCCGAGAGAGGGATTCGCGGCGCTGGCGTGGGTCCTCGCCTTGCGCGAAAAGATCGAGCTGCTGGGGCTGGGTGAGGGATTCGAGACCGGAGAGCGTGACGGCCACCTTCTTCACCCGTTGCCAGCGGGCCTGGTGCATCACGTTTTCCCACAGGCGGCGCATCACCTCCGTGAGTGCGAGGCTGTCATTCACGGCGGGGAAGCGCTGATGCGCCTCGCAGCGCGGCCCGTCCTCCACGCGGATGCTCACGCTCATCTCCGTGGCACGATGCCCGGAGCGTCGCAGGCGGCTGGCGGCCTTTAAAAGCAGGCGACGCAGCACGATGGCGGCCTGCGGAGGTTTGCGCAGTTCCGGCGAGAGCACATGGCTGTGGCCGAGGCTCTTCGTGTCGTGCTGCGGTTCGTCCTCGGAGGGCTCCCCATGCAGCGCCATCCAGAAGCGGTCTCCCACCACGCCGCCCCACGCTCGGTGCATGTCCTCACGCGAAGCATTCCAAAGCTCCTGCATGCTGCGGATGCCCACGGCATGCAGACGCGGCTCCATGCGTCGGCCGATGCCGGGAAGGTCACGCAGTTCCAGATCGAGCAATCGACCCGGGAGGTCGGCGGCGGTCAAAATGACCAGCCCGTCCGGCTTTTGCATATCAGAGGCCACTTTGGCGAGGAAGCGGTTCGGCGCGAGACCCACGGAGCAGGTGATGCACTCGCCCATCGTGCGGCGCAGGCCGGCCTTGATGCGCTTGGAAAGGTCGATGGCGGACGTGACCGGTCGGCGGACCTTGTCGAGGCGCAGCGCCATCTCGTCGATGGAGCAGATCGCGGTCACGGGGTAGTGCCGCTCGACCTCCTCGATGATCTTGTGATGATACTCGACATACTTGTCATGCCGGGCGAGCACGAGCTGGAGGTCCGGGCACTTGTGGCGGGCCTCGCCGATGTTGGTGCCGGTCTTGATGCCAAACTTCTTCGCCTGGATGCTCGCCGCGATGGCGCAGGTGGCATCCGTCATCACTGGCACCACGGCCACCGGCTTGCCCCGCAAAGCCGGATTTTCCTGCTGCTCGACGCTGGCGAAGAAGCTGTTCAAATCGAGAAATAGCCAGTCCACCTCGGGACTGGCTGTTTTTTCGATGGTAGGCGGCAGCGACAGCATGGAGCCGACGATGCTGCGGAAGAAAAACTGTTCAAGCGATCACTTTTTGCCGCCAAAAAGACCACCGAGGCCGCTGCTGATCACGCTGGTGAGCACGCTTTGAAGCTGGCCGCTGGAGGGCTGGTTGTCGGTGATTTGACCTTGAGGCGTGAGCTTGTCGATCACCTGCGGGAGGAACTGCGCCAGAAGCGGCATGATCGTGCTGGTGTTCATGCCTAGCTTACTCGCGAGGCCCTGAAGAGCGTCCGCGCCGATGGCGTTCTGCATCTGGTCCTCGGTCACCGGTTGGTTTTCACCCGTGGAGACCCACGAAGAAAATTGCTCGCCCAAGCCAGCGGATTGAAATTGAGATTTCAGCCCTTCGATGCCGCCCGCTTCACCGAGCAGGCCGCTGAGCATCGCAGCAGGATCTTGTTTGGAAGAGCCGCCGAGCATGCTGCCCAGCGCGTTTTTGGCGAGTGAATCGAGGAGTCCCATGAGGCCGCGAGTGTGAGGGAGGCGTGAGTAATGTCAACATGTTCACTCCCCTCTCAAATCGAGGCAGATGATCCGCTCGCCTGTCTTCTGCATCAGGTCCTTCTGCTGCTGGCGCACATAGAGCAGGCCATGGCTGAGGGCGGGGAGGCTCCAAGTATTCAAGGCATAAAACGGCTGCGCTTGGGCGATCACCTTGGCTCCAGCCGGGCTGAGGTCGAGCCAGTGCAGGGAACCGATCTCGCCGAGGCAGAGGAAGGCACCGTCTGCTTGGATGAGGCTCGCTCGGAGAATGCTGAGGCGGGTGGGATTGGCGCGGCCGGTTTGTCGGCTGAACTCCGCATCGTCCCATTCGATCTTTTGCTCCCACACTTCGGCACCAGTGTCGGCGTTCACGCAGACGAGGCGGGATTTCGGCTCCGTCTCGCCGTCGATGGCGTAGAGATGGCCGTCGTGATACACGGGGTTCATCCAGTGCACGCCGAGCTTCGCGGACTTCCATACCTCCTTCGGCTGAAAGTCGGCATCGTACTCGACCATCACACCACCGAGCGGCCGGCCCTTCGGATAGGCGGTGGTGATGAAGGCGCGGTTCTTGTCCGGAATGACCACCGGTGAGGTGCCGATGGCCTGGATGTATTCGTCGTCACGCCAAGGGAACTTCGAATGCAGCTTTCCGCTCACCGGATCGATGCACATGAGGCCGCCCGTGGCCGGATCACTCTCGCCGCCGGCATAGACGAGCACCTTTGTCTGCCCGTGCAGCTTGGCAGGAATGGGCGAGGCGTAACTCGCGCCCCACGCGTCTTCGACCTTCCACACGACCTCGCCACTCTTCAAATCAAAGGCCGCCACGCTCACGCCTGCCTCGGCGAGACGCTCTTTGCGGTCGCGAAGACCTTCGGAGTCGTCAATCGGCCCTTTTTTGCCGCCGACATTCACGATCACACGGCCATCGAGGATCAGCGGCGAGCCACCAGCGCCGAAGAAATCCTGCGGCACATGCATCTCTGTCTTCAAATCATGCTTCCAGAGCAGTTTACCGGTCTTCAAATCCAGCGCCCGCAGCTCCGCGGTCACGCCAAACGTCACCACGATGCCATCGGCGATCACCGGACTGCCTCGCGGACCATTGCTGAAGCCGTAGCGGTCCTGGTAAGTCACCGCGTAGTCATGCAGCCAGAAGCGTTTTCCATTCTCGCGATGCAGGCACTCGATGGTTTCCTTGCCTTCGAGGGCGTGGAAGATCACGCAATGCTCGCCGCTGATCGCGGGCGAGTTGTAGCCCTCCCCCATCGCCACTTCCCACACGGCTTTGGGTTCGCCTGAGGCCCATGTTTTCAAAAGCGATGTTTCGGGCGAGGTGGCATCATTCGTGGGGCCGAGCACGCGTGGCCAGTCGCTGGTCTTCGCGGCCTTCGAGAGCGGTTTGGGCGCGGCGTGAAAGGTGAGGCGGTCAAAGGCCTCCTGTGCAGCGCAGGTGGAGAAGGCGAAAAGCAGCAGAAACAGTCTCGACGGGTTTTTCATGTTGTGTCAGGCTAACCAACGTCATGAAGAACGCTATTCTCATTCTCCTCGCATCCTTCTTCGGTGCATGCGCACCTTTCACCGGTGATGCCATCCGCAAACGTCCCGTCGAACACATTGTTCTCGTCTGGTTGAAACGCCCTGGCAACTATACTGACCGCGCCACGCTCATCGCTTGCGCGAGGAAGTTTCAAGCGGAGATCAAAGAGATCGAGCGCCTTGACGCGGGGCTGGCCGTGGCGAGCGAGCGACCGATCGTGGATGACAGCTTTGACGTGGGCTTCGTGATGCGCTTTGCCAACAAGGCGGACATGGACGCCTATGAAAAGCATCCTGTGCATCAAAAAACCGTGAAGGAAACCCTCCTGCCGCTGGCGAAGAAGGTGCAGGTTTATGACATTGGCTGCGAGTGATCCGCCGCGTCAATACGACGTGCCGGTGATCTCGTTCACAAAGGTGTTCACGCGGTCGATGACCTCATCGGCCTCCATTTGCGTCACGCCCATGTCAAGCAGTGTCTCGACGAGATGCGTGGTGAAGAGGGCGAAGTGATGCTTCGAGATGCCGCGACCATGATGCGCATGGGCGAGCGGCTTGCCGGAATACGATACCGGGCCGCCGGTGGCCATGGTGAAGAATTCGCGCTGCATGTCGTGCAGCTTTTCGAGGGTCGTGTGGCGGAAAAACGGGGCCAGCTCGGCATCGGCCAGCACGCGGACATAAAACGCGGGGATCAACGTGGAGATCATGTCCTCGCCACCGAGGCGTTCGTATAGAGAAGGGGAAGGGTCGCTCATAGGAGACCTTTCAAAGCAGGAAAAAGGCCGCGGGGAAGGTGCAATGATGTCCGTGCCAAATCCCGCGCAGTGAACGCCAGCCGCCGCATGACAAGATCGGCATGCAAAAGAGTGGGACGGCTGGCACTCTTCATGCCACTGGAGATGGACACATGTCCTTTCTCCATCGCCTGCATGAGTCCTCGCCCGTGGCCCATGATCTGCTCGTTTTGAGCATCGTCGTGCTCGCGGGCATCGGGCTGGGGAATGTGCGCTTCAAAGGCATCAAACTGGGCATCGCGGGCGTGCTCTTCACCGGCCTGCTGGCAGCGCATTTCGGCCTGAAGCCGGAAACGGCGGTCTCGCACTTTTTGAAGGACTTCGGGCTCGTGCTTTTTGTCTTCGCGCTCGGCATGCAGATGGGGCCGGGCTTCTTCGCCTCGCTGCGAAAGCAGGGGCGCGTGCTCAATGGCTATGCCTTCATGCTTGTCGCCGGTGGTGCGGTAGTCGCTGGCATCGGCGGCTGGATGCTTGGCATGCCGCTGCCAGCCATCGCAGGCCTCTTTGCCGGTGCGACGACGAACACCCCGGCCCTTGGCGCAGCGCAGCAGGCGCTCGCCTCCTCCGGCGCGGCTCCAGATCTCGTCACGCTGCCCGCCTTGACCTACGCGGCGACGTATCCGCTCGCCATCGTGGGCATCATCGGCTCGCTCATCCTGCTGCGACTGATCTTCAAAATCGATGTGGCAGCGGAAGCGGCCCAATTTCGCGAAGAACAGGGCGAAGGCATCGAGGCGCTCCAGCGCATGAATCTCCGCGTCGAGAACCCAAACCTCGATGGCATCCTGCTGGCCGAAGTACCAGGCATTCAGGAAACCGGCGTCGTGATCTCCCGCTATCGCGCCGCGAATGAAACCGAGGTCAAAGCCGCCACGCCGGAGACCCGACTGCACCTCGGCGATGCGATCATGGCCGTGGGCACGCAGTCGCACCTCGAGCAATTCCGCCTCGTCATCGGCAGCGTGAGCGATGAAAACCTCATGAAGGCTCCGGGCGATGTCACCTACCGCCGCGTGGTGCTCACAAACAAGCGCATGCTCGGCAAAACCGTCCGCGAGCTCGGCCTGGAGCATCTTCACAATGTCACCGTCACCCGCGTGAGCCGTGGCGATCTCATCTTCACCGCGCTTCCGGATGTGCGGCTGCAATTTGGCGACATGCTCCAGCTCGTCGGCGATGAAGAAAGCCTCAACCACGCCACGCAAGCCCTCGGCAATGCCGTTCACATGCTTCAGGAGACGAAGTTCGCCGCGATCTTCGCGGGCATTTTGCTCGGCGTGCTGCTCGGGCTGTATCCCGTGCATATCGAAGGGCTGCCTGCGCCCGTGCGACTCGGCCTCGCCGGAGGTCCGCTGGTCGTTGCCATCCTGTTGAGTCATCTCGGCCGCCTCGGGCCGATGGTCATGCACATGCCGATCAATGCCAATCGCGCCCTTCGTGAACTCGGCATCATTCTGTTCCTCGCGAATGTGGGCCTGCTCTCTGGTGAAAAATTCGCCGCCACGGTGTTTTCGACCCAAGGACTGCAATGGGTGCTGCTCGGCGTGCTCGTCACCATGTTGCCGCTGCTTCTGGTGGGCTTTATCGCCCGCAAATGGCATCGCATGAACTTCATGAACCTCTGCGGCTTGCTCTCCGGTGGCATGACCGATCCTCCCGCCCTCGCCTTTGCGACCACGATGGCTCGTTGTGACTCGCCGGCCATTGCCTACGCGGCGGTTTATCCGCTCACGATGCTGCTGCGCATTGTCGCGGCGCAGGTCATCGCTCAGATGGGATGAGCAAAGACTGAAACGTTGGACGGATTCATCGCGACTTGGAAGAGATGAAACTCGCTTTCGCCTTCTTCTCGCTCCTCACGCTCGGTTTTGCCGAGGCACCGTTTACGACGATGCCAGCGGAGTTTGCCTCTCAACCGGCGCTGGGAGCTTCTCCGCTCGTTTTTCGCGATGGAAGCCCGGTGAAGACGGCGCAGGACTGGCCACGGCGACGCGAAGAGATCCTCCAAGACTGGCACGGCCTCATGGGCGCTTGGCCCAAAGTGATCGAGCATCCTCGTGTCGAAGTCCTTGAGACAAAAACTCGCGAAGAAGGCATCACGCAGCGAAAAGTGCGCATCGAGATCGCCCCCGGCCAGACTGGCGAGGGCTACCTGCTGCTACCGAAAACCTCCGGCAAGCGTCCGGCGGTGTTGGTGCCGTATTACGATCCCGAAACCAGCGCCGGACTCAGCGACAAACCACTGCGTGATTTTGCCTGGCAGCTCGCCCGGCGAGGCTTTGTGACCCTTTGCATCGGCTCGCCCGGCGGCGATGCGCGAAAGCCCGTGCTGAGCGCCGAGGCCAAATGCCAGCCGCTGTCCTACCTCGGCTACATCTGCGCCAACATGTGGCATGCCCTCGCCGCGCAGCCGGAGGTCGATGCCAGCCGCATCGGCATCGTTGGCCATTCGTATGGCGGGAAGTGGTCGCTGTTTGGCTCCTGCCTGTGGGAGAAATATGCCTGCGCGGCCTGGAGCGATCCCGGTATTGTCTTTGACGAAACTCGCCAAAGCATCAACTACCAGGAGCCATGGTATCTCGGCCTCGATCCGAAAGTGACCCGCCAGCCCGGCCTCATCCGCGAGGACAGCCCACGCACGGGTGCCTACAAAGTACTCGTCGAAAAGGGTCACGACCTTCAAGAACTGCACGCACTCATGGCTCCGCGACCCTTCCTCGTCTCCGGTGGTGCCGAGGACCCGCCCAAGCGCTGGCTTTCACTCAAGCACGCCATCGCCGTGAATCAGCTCCTCGGCCACACCGACCGCGTCTCCATGACCAATCGCGAGAAACACGACCCCAACGAAGAATCCAACGCGGCCATCTACCGCTTCTTCGAGCACTGGCTGAAGCCTTGAGGCAGGAAAGTGGAACAGGTTTTTAACCTGTTCATTCGGAGCGAACAGGTTAAAAACCTGTTCCGTCGCCGCCGCAAAAAGTGGTTTGATTCGACTTGGGTCAACCGACCGCTGTGAGTGAGGCTGGTGCGAGCCACCCACACAGGCGGCTTATACTCTGCTCAACGACAGCCAGGCTGCGCAGCAGGTGTTGTGTCGCCT
>CALSBJ010000114.1:0-12935 GCA_943373155.1 Akkermansia muciniphila
GTGAGCATCACCGCGTGGCTGGCAGAAGGAACACCAGCATCCTCACCCACCTGCGTCGCCCTGCGCAAATACTGCTGCTACGACCAGCGCAAGCGGCTCAACTACCACCAAAAACAACGAGCCTTATGCTTAACCTGACGCACATGCCCGTTGGGGTTCACCCTTGAGCGAGGCGGGTGTTTCATCGCGATTCCCAGGGTAGCGCTTCGCGCAACCCTGGGCTGCATGACGCAAGGCCGTTGGCCTTTTTTTCAAGCTAAGCTTTATCAGACGACATCACTTTCCAGCTCTTCAAAACAGCAAGCAATGAGTCAGCCCCCTTCAGAACCTCCAACTCAGCATATCCTGCAGTTTCGTCATATAATTCCAAGGAAACGATGTTGGTGAGTTGCTCGAACTTTAGAACAAGATCTTCGACATCAGCGAGAGGGACATCTGGCAATGGAGTCAGTCCCAAATGATATTCACAATTGTTGTGACTGAGTCGATTGTTTCGCCAGTCTTTGATTCCACGATTGTGTATGCATTTAATATCCTGCGCTAGCGGCTCCAGCTTCGACTTTAACGGTTCATCCACTAACTCAAGAACGCCAGCCAGCCCGAGCGTTTTCTTGCCCATGATGCACGGCCTATCCATCAATCGGCTTATGGACAAAAATATGCCATCGAGCCAGACATCACGATCCCAGACAAAAAACGTTGGCGCAGCTTCATTCATCAAAGCCAGCTTTGCAGCGACATCGTCACCGGCATACAGAGCACAGTATTGATGCCAACGACGGTGAAGGTCGAGAACGAGCCGAGAGAAGGCATTAAATTCGTCGCGCGTGATCATAGCATATCGTCTGATAAAAATGGAACAGCCGCAAACCTGATTTGGCCTGCGGCTGTTTCGAATGACTAGGGCGATGCTTCTACAACTCACACATGAATCGGATGCCCCTTGGCCACTTCGGTGGCTTCCTTGACCATTTCGCTGAGCGTCGGATGGGCGTGGATGGTGGCTTCGATTTCGTCCCAGGTGGCTTCGAGGTTCATGGCGAGGCCGATTTCGGCGATCATCTCGGTGCTTTCGCTGCCGATGATGTGGGCGCCGAGGATTTCACCGTGCGGCTCGCCGTAGAGAATCTTGACGAAGCCTTCGGGCTCAGCGGCGGCGAGGGCCTTGCCGCTGGCGACGTAGGGGAACTTGCCGATCTTGAACTTGAGGCCCTTTTCCTTCGCCGCACGCTCGGTGAGACCGATGCTGGCCACCTGAGGATGGCAGTAGGTGCAGCCGGGGAAAATGGTGACCTTCTTGGGCTTGTGTTTGGTGAACATGCCTTCCACCGCCTGCACGGCCTCGTAGCTGGCCACGTGGGCGAGCCAAGGCGGCCCGATGATGTCGCCCGCGCCGTAGATGCCTTTGACGGAGGTTTCATAGCGGTCGTTGGTGTCGAGCCAGCCGCGATCCGTGAGCTTCAATTCGATGCCGCCGGGCAGCACGGGAGCCACGCCGATGGCGACGAGGGCCACATCGGCCTCCAGCGTCTCGGTGGCGGCTCCTTCGACGGTGATTTTCACGCCTTTGCCGTCCTCGGAGGTGCCGGTGACCTTCGTGTTGGTGAGGATGCGGATGCCGGCCTTCGTGAGGCTCTTTTCCAAAGTCTGGCTCACTTCGGTGTCTTCCACCGGGAGGATGTTTGGCAGCATTTCGACGACGGTGACCTTGGTGCCGTAGGCGTTGAAGAAGTAGGCGAACTCAATGCCGATCGCACCGGCACCGATGACGATGACGCTCTTCGGCTGGGTGGCCATGGTCATGGCTTCCTTGCTGCCGATGACGGTGGTGCCGTTGAAGGGGAAACCGGGCATCGGACGGCTCTTCGCGCCAGTGGCGATGAGGATGTTCGCGGCGTCGTGCGTAGCCTTGGTGCCGTCAGCAGCGGTCACTTCCACTTTGCCAGCGGCGGGGATGCTGGCGGTGCCTTTGAGGTAATCGACCTTGTTCTTCTTGAAGAGGAATTCGATGCCCTTGTTGAGCTTGTCGCTCACGCCGCGGCTGCGGCCGATGACTTTGGACCAGTCATACTCGACGCTGCCGATCTTCAGGCCGAACTCGGCGGCACGGTGGGTGATGGTGTGGTAGAGTTCGGCGTTTTTCAGCAGCGCCTTCGTCGGAATGCAGCCCCAGTTCAGGCAGGTGCCACCCGCGCGGTCGTTTTCGACGCAGGCCACTTTTTTGCCGAGTTGAGCGCCGCGGATGGCGGCGACGTAGCCCGCAGGGCCGCCGCCGATGACGATGAGATCGTAGTTCATGTAAGGAGTATGTTGGGGGAGGTGAGCGGCGAGAGAAGCGCGGCCCTGCCTCGTATTCAACCGCAGATTTCCCCGCTCGTGTGCTGGATTGACCAGCGGGCGACGTTTCGCTAGTCTCCGCCACGCGCATGCTGCTCCCCCTCCCCCGTTTTCTCCTGATCACCTCCACGCTCCTCGGGGCGCTGATCGGTGTGCTGCCTGCACAGGAGAAAAATGACCTCGCCAGCCTGCTGCGCATCCAGTCGGAGGTGCAAAAACGCCTGCCGCAGGTGCGCCCGGCCCTCGTGGCCATCCAAACCGGCGGCGGCACGGCCAGCGGCGTGATCATTTCTCCCAACGGCCTCCTTTTGACCGCCGCCCACGTCGTGGACAAGCCGGGGCGGGACATCCGCGTGGTCCTCGATGACGGCAGCGTCACCACCGCGAAGTCACTCGGCCTCGATGAGGCCACGGATGCGGCGCTGGCTCAGCTCAAAGATCGCGGCAAACCCTGGCCGAGCGTGAATCTGAGCCGCGAGGTTATCAAAGCGCAGCCCGGCGAGTGGTGCTTCGCCCTCGGGCATCCCGGCGGCTTCGACAAAGCACGCGGTGCCGTGCTTCGCGTGGGAAAGATCGTCAAACAAACCGCCAACAGCCTCCACACCGATTGCGTACTCATGGGCGGCGACTCCGGTGGGCCGCTTTTCAACCTCGCGGGCGAGGTCATCGGCATCCACAGCCAGATCTGGGAGAACCGCGATCAAAACGTCCACGTCTCCATGGCCCCCTTTCTTCGCTCCTGGGATGCCATGCAGGCCTCGCAAGTCATCAAAACCTGGGGCGTGGGTGCCGGTGGCTACCTCGGCGTGGCCACTCGGATGAGCGATGAGGTCGAACTCGAGGTCGCCGATGTGATCGACGGCTCTCCCGCACACAAAGCCGGTGTCCGCGTGGGGGATGTGATCCTCGGCGTGAATAGCGATGCCATGACCGATCAGCAGCAATTCACCTCCGCCATCAAAACCAAAGCCGCCGGTGATTTGGTCACCCTGCGGCTGCGCACGGATGGCAAGGAGCGGAAGGTGCCGGTGACGCTAGCGAAGCGCCCTGCGGAGGGAGAATGACGAAGGATGAATTCCGAATGACGAAAGAAATCCCCATGCCGAATGCCCAAGCAAGCCCGCGAGCCTCTCGCGGGCTCCTGTCTGCATTCGTCATTTTCCATTCGTCACTTGCCCTCTTCGCCGACACCCCACGCCCCACCTTGCCACCGGAACAGCGCACCAATGGAAAGCAAACACTCGTGGCGGTGGAAAAGACCGCTCAGCCGGTGCTGGCTTGCTCGGCACGCATCGAGAGCCTGTTGGGGCGCCCGGTATGTGCGGCGACGATGGTGGGCATCGACGGCTACATCCTCACCAAGGCCAGCGAGGTGCCCGATCTCGAAAAAGTGCGCTTGAAGCTCGCGGGCGGTCGCACCGCCGAACTTCGTGAAATTCATCGGGACGTGCGTTTTGACCTCGTGCTGGCCCAGGCGGTCGGTTTAAGCAAACTGCGGGCGGCGAACTTCGGTGCCACGCGATCGCTTTCGCATGGTCAATGGCTCTGCAGCAGCTCGGGAGCATCCCAAGAGCCACGCATCGGCATCATCAGTGCCAATCGCCGCCAGATTCCCGGCAATGGCGCGGCGCTGGGCATCCGCATGGATGAAAAAGCACCGAAAGAGGCGCGGGGCGTGCGCATCATCGGCATCGCCACCGATAGCCCGGCGGAAGCGGCGGGCTTGCAGGCGGAAGACGTGATCCTTTCCATCGCCGATGAGCCGGTGGCGCAGTTCAAACGCGTGCATGAGATCGTGAACAAACGCCAGCCGGGTGAGTTCGTTGAAGTGCGCTACCTGCGTGAAGGCAAGGAGGAAACCTGCCGCGTGCGTCTCGCCAGCCGCACGAAGGTCATTCAAAACTGGGAAGGCGAGGACTTTGCCAACGGCGGCATCTCCCTGCGCACGGACAGCTTCCCCGAAGTCCTCCAGCATGACATCCCACTCTCTCCCGCCGACATGGGCGGCCCGCTTGCCACGCTCGATGGCAAGGTGGTGGGCATCAACATCGCCCGCGTGGATCGTGTGACGACCTTTGCGTTGCCCGTGGAAAGCTTTTGGACCGAGATCCAGCAGTGGATCCATGCCGACCGCCATCCGCCGAAGGCGCAGGCAGCGGAGTGAGATGAATCACTTTCCATTTCCGCCCTTCCAGCTAGAGGGGAGATCGCTTGGCCGCCTCTCGTGAACAGATCTCTTCGCCGCGCCCCCGTGTCCTTTGGACGGTGGTGATGCTTTTGGCGCTTTCGGCGGGCCTTTATGCCATGTTTCTCGCGGTGGACTACCGGTGGAATTGGTCGGGCGTGTGGAAGTATCGCGCTCAATTCGGCCTCGGATGGCTCACCACGCTGGCCGTCTCGCTCGCCGCCATGGTGGTGAGCGTGGGTCTCGGCTTTCTGCTCATGCTCGGTGCCCGCTCGCGACTGGAACCCGTGCGGCTTCTCAGCTCCGGCACGATCGAAATCGTGCGTGGCTCACCGCTGCTCGTGCAGCTCCTCATCGGCTACTACATCATCGCCGAAGCACTCCAGGTCCGAGAACAGGTGCTGGTGGGCGTGGTGCTACTGGGCGGCTTTCATGCGGCTTACCTCGCCGAAATCTTTCGTGGCGCGGTGGAAAGCATCGGTGCCTCCCAACTCGAAGCCGCTCGGGCGGTCGGTTTTGACCGCTCGCAAACCTATCGCTACGTCGTCATCCCCCAGGCACTGCGCCGGGCTTTGCCGGGTACCACCGGGCAGCTCGTTTCCTTGCTCAAAGACTCCTCGCTCCTCTCCGTCATCGGCATCGAGGAGCTGGTGCAGAAGGTCAAAGTGATGAACGCGGCCAGTTACGCCCCGCTGGAAGGTTATTTGCCGCTGGCCGTGGCCTATCTGATCATCACCCTGCCACTCGCCCGACTGGCAAGGAAGCTCGAAGGGAGGTTCGCCTATGAAACTTGAGGCCACCGCTTTGACCAAGCGCTACGGCGCTCACGCCGCTCTCGATGGCACCGCCTTTGAAACCGGCGCGGAAGCCCGCGTCATCGCCCTGCTCGGCCCTTCGGGCGGTGGCAAATCCACGCTGCTGCGCGTGCTCGGCTGCCTGCTCGTGCCGGAGGAAGGCCACGTCTCACTCGATGGCCGCACCCTGCCCAACGACGAAGAAGGCGCTCTTGCCGAGCGACGCGGCAACGGCTTCGTCTTCCAAGGCTACAACCTCTTCCCGCATCTCACCGCCCTGCAAAACATCACGCTGCCCCTTCGCGAGGTCCACGGCATGCCCGCCACCCAGGCTGAGCAACGGGCGCTCGAACTCCTGCATCGTCTCGGCCTCGAAGGTCACGAAAACAAACGCCCCTCCCAACTCTCCGGCGGCCAGCAACAGCGTGCCGCCATCGCACGGGCCCTCGCGCCCAAGCCGAAGCTCCTTTTGCTCGATGAACCCACCTCCGCCCTCGATCCCGTGATGACCGGCGAGGTCCTTGATGTCATCCGCGAGCTCGCCGAGGCCGGTCAAAGCATCGTCCTCGCCACCCACGAGATCAGCTTTGCCCGCCAAGTCGCCGATTGGGTCGTCTTCCTCGCCGCCGGCAAGGTCCAAGAGTCCTCTTCCGCCTCCCAGTTCTTCACCCAGCCGCAGACGGAACTCGCTCAGCAGTATCTCGTCGGCCTCTCGAAGTATCGGTGAGGAGGGACGGCACGATATCCAATGCTGTTAAGTCATCGTTTCGCGCAGCAGCGTCGTGGAGTGCGTGTGGCAAGCCTTGGCGCGACACCGCTTTCGCGAGCCGGACGGTGTTGTTTGGCCTGTGAATATTCTTGCCTCGCCCGAAGGCGGTGTCGTCGATGCAAGGTGCTCCTTGCATCTCTGCCACCGCACTCCACGACGCTGCCGCGAGTTTAGGAACCAATTCATCATGTAGGCTGGTGAATGCGACGACGACTAACTTATCCTAGTTCCGCTGGAACCAATCCTCAGGTTGGGCGCTTGGGATCGGGCGAGCCAAAAGAAAGCCAATTGAGGCCTGAAAGGCCTCGGGATTACAGCCCAGGCTCGAAGAGCCTGGGTAAGCCATCAGCGATAAGGGCACTCTGAAAGAGTGCGGGAGAGCCTTCGAGCGATCTCCTGCGCTCATTCAGAGCGCTTTTCGCCTTTCTTTCATACCCAGGGTCTTTGACCCTGGGCTGGATTCCTGGAGGCTTTCAGCCTCCGCAAAACACCCGCCCGAAGCATGCCCAGCCGTCTGGACAGCGACAGCCTATAGCCAGTTTTCATATCACTCCGCCTAGCCTTCGAATCTGACCTGTGGCTCGCAAGAACTCACCGCATTGAGTTACCGGGTCATCTAAATCCCCAAAGGTCGAACCTATGCGCCGTGCTTCGCGATGATCTGGAGGAAGTCCGGTAAATACGTCTGCGCCTTGATGTGGCCGACGCCGCGGATGTCACGGCCTTCGGCGATGGTCTTGGGCTTGAGGCGGGTCATGAACTCGAGCGTTTGATTGCTGAAGACGATGTAGGACGGCACGCCTTCGGACTGGGCGAGGGCGTTGCGGTGCTTTTTGAGCTTCTCGAACAAGACCTCATCAAAGCCGAGCTCGCGGGCGGCGAGTTCGTTGAGGGCCGTTTTGCTCGTCTTGGATGGTTTGGAGGCGGTGGTGGCCGAGGGCCAGCGAAGCTTGATGTTCTCGCCATTCTTCATCACCTCGGCTCCGCGGCGGGTGAGATTGATCTTGGGGAATTCATCGGTGGTGGTCTCGATGAGGCCGGCTTTGTCGAGTTCGATGAAGAGCGGGTGCAGCACCTGGGTGCCGACGTGTTTCAGCAGGCCGTAGGTGGTGAGTTGATCGAGGCCAGCATCGACGATGTCCTTCGATTTGGAGCCGACAAGCATGTTGATGATGCGGCCTTTGCCAAAGCGGCCTTCCCAGGAGCCATCGGGGCGTTTCGTGGCCATGCGGGCGATGCCACTGAGCACCTGGCGGAGCATGGTGACCTCCTCGGGCGTGCCTTCACGCGGCGGCTGCACGCCCTCGGCACGGCAGACATCGCAGGTGCCGCACGGAGTGGATTCTTCCTCGCCGAAGTAGCGTAAAATTTGCTCCTGACGGCAGGCTTTGTCGTCGTAGCAGAGGTCGATCATCGCTTTGAGCTTCGAGCGGTCGCGACGGTCTTTTTCGGCGAGGGCCTTCAAATCGAGCGGAAGGTCTCTGGCGAGCAATTTGGGCTGCAAGAGGCGTGTGCCACGGATGCGCTTGCCGGGGATGTCGAAGCGCTCGATGACGTCCAGACGATTCAAAAGGCTCAAAGCGGAGGAGACGCCCATGCTGTTCTTCGCGCCGGTGAAGTCCGTGATGTCATCAATGGAGGCCTGGACTTCGTTTTGAGCATCGGCGCGATTCAAAAGCGCTTGGTAAGTGGCGCGGATGATGTCGGGCGAAGGGTTGTTGCCTTCGATGAAGAACTCCTGGGTGCGGGTATCGGCGAAGTTGAAGTAAAGATCGCACTGCGAAGGCTCGCCATCGCGTCCGGCGCGTCCGGCTTCCTGATAGTAGGCCTCGACACTGCCGGGCACATCGAAGTGGGCCACGAAGCGCACGTCGGAGCGGTCGATGCCCATGCCAAAGGCATTCGTGGCAACGGCGACATCGGCTTTTTTCTCGATGAACTTCGTCTGGCGGCTCTCGCGCTCCTTGTCGTCGAGCCCGCCGTGGTATTCGATGCATTTGATTTTCCGCTCGCGAAGCTCCGAGCCCACTTCCTCGACCTTTTTCCGCGTGGCGCAGTAAACGATGCCAGTTTTGTGCGTGCTGATGAGCTTGATGAGACGCTGATACTTGTCGTCGTTCGTCTTCGTCGGGATGATGTTGAGGCTCAGGTTGGGCCGCTCAAAGCCGCGAATGGCAATGAGCGGATCACGCAGCGCCAGCGTGCGCAGAATATCATCCCGCACCTCTGGCGTGGCGGTGGCGGTAAGGGCGACGACTTGCGGCCTATCGAGGTGCTCCAGAGCCTCACCGAGGCGCATGTAATCGGGCCGGAAGTCATGCCCCCACTGCGAAAGGCAATGCGCCTCATCGACGGCGAAAAGGGCGATCTGCACCTGCTTGAGCGCATTGGTGAAGCTGCGACTGCGAAAGCGCTCCGGGGCGACATAGACGAGCTTGTACTCGCCATTTCGCAGGCCGTCGATGCGCTGCATCTGCTCGCCGGGCGAGAGGCTGCTGTTGATGAGCGTGGCGGGAATGCCGCGACGCTCCAAGGCATCGACTTGGTCCTTCATCAGGGCGATGAGCGGACTCACAACAATTGTGACGCCGTCCATCACCATCGCCGGAAGCTGGTAGCAGAGGGATTTGCCGCCGCCGGTGGGCATGATGACCATCGTGTCACGCCCCGAGAGGATGGAGGCCATCACCGGCTCCTGGCCGTCGAGGAACTCGCGGAAGCCAAAATGCTTCTGCAAGGCTTCGCGGGCGTCGTGGATGGGATTTTCGTCAGTTTGGAGCACGGAGCAGCATGGCGAGCAAAAACGAGCTTGTCACTTGTCACGAGATAGACAGTGGCATGAAGCCATCTTCCGATGGTTTTGAACGCGAATCCAAGCTGAATAGGAACTGAATGACCGCGAATAGGGCGCGCGAGGTCAAATTCGCGGCGATTCGCTGGTCATTTGGATTTCATTCGCGTTGAAAAAGGACTGCCTCGTGGAGGCGGGAGGGCTTCCAAACAGGTCATTCGATGCCGAACCCATTTCCTTCTTTAGATTCGAGTGCGTCAGCTCACGCACCTTAGAAGGGCTCAGAAATAAAATGTGGACGCCAACGGTCTTTTTGGCATATGCCTAATTTAATTCCTCGCAAAAATCATGCAGACACCCTTCTCATGGCCAATGCATACCCAAGTTTTTTACTTGGATGATGTGGGTTTCTTGACTGATCTTATTCTTTCTTTTCAACTAAGTATTTGCTTAGCAGATGGCAATAAGGTGGGGCGTTCGTGGCTCAGTGGGGGCCACTCCGGCCATCGTCTTAGCCAACGGGACACAGATGGGTTGCGGCAGGAAGGGCCTCGTGAAGTTCCTCGACCAAGGCGAAATCTAGGGGGACCGCGCCGATGGCAAAGACTGGGTAATCCTCTCCTTCGATACCACACCCGGCTATCTCGACACGACACCTTTCCCCGCCGCCCTCACGAAATGGAAATGCCACGCCATCTACCGAGTGAACGACCACCAGGTCGGCCAGTGGAACTCGGAGGCCAGTGTGAATCTCGGTGGGTAAGCGACCAAAACGATTTTCCTCATAACAACTTAACTGAACAACCAAAAGCATGAACTCCGCCTCCTCTCACAAGACATCCAAAGTGTTTGGCCTATTCCGCTGCCATGCCCGCCGGGCGTGGCTTCTCCACGGTTATATGATTGCTACTCTCATCTTGTTTCCGGTCTGGCCACAGATGCTGCGTGCGGAAGAGGATCCGCCGCCGGAAGAAACGTGGAGCGATCCAGTGCCGCAGTCTCTCCTGATGGCCCAGTTATCCTCGCCGCAGGCGGAGATATTCACGGAAAATGATACCTCCAAGCAGCTTGATGTGCTGGTTGAGCGCCACTCATGGCAGGTCAGCACAAGCAGCTTGGGGAATACCTGGATCACAGACTATGCCGTGGAGGTTGTTTCCCAGGCGAACGTAGATTTTTCGATCACCTCGCCAAATGCGAACGGTGTTGGCAGCATCTTTTCAGCGAGTGCGAACACCGATTCGAGTGGAAGAGGCAGCGCGGTCATTCCACTCGATGGAGCACCGATCGTGGTGGTCCAAGCGTCCGTGCTTACGACCTCTTATGAGAGCACTACAAGCTCGTACACCTTCACGCTGGAGGCTCCTGTCGAGGAATGGTCCTTCTCGCATTCGGAGGCGCTGCTTCAGGCTACCTTTTCAGCCGAAGGAGACTCCGTGCTGGCCGTCGGCGAGCAGCGCACCTGCACCTTGACAGCTACATATGAGAGCTGGGACGTGTACACGAGCAACTTCGGCAACACAGAGACGCGCAACTACGCCTCCACCCCGGCCGCCGGGGCCAGTGTGTACTGGGCTCTATATTCTGCGGACGGGGCTATTTCGAGCCCATCTGGCGAGCAGCTCGAATCCGATGGAACAGGCACCATCGAATTTATCATGGGATCAACGGATGCGACGGTGCAAGCAGAACTGAGTTACCTTTCCACCACGACGGCGACCGCCACCAAATCGTTCACGCCTGCTGCGGTCACTGAAACATGGACGATGGATCGGACTGAGGGATACATCTCCACCACTCTAGACGACACCTCTAGCTCCATCAGTCTGGCTGCTGGGACCTCCCGCGTGATTGATGCTACGGTCACCCTTACCACTTGGGAAATTTGGAACAGCAGCCTCGGCAACACCGAGACTCGTAATTATTCGAGCGGGCCAGCGATCGGAACCCCAGTTCATTTCCACATTCCTTTTGGTGATGGTTCATGGAGTAACAGTGGACCAGGATCTGCATTCAACACAAGCGCCTCTACAGACGGGAATGGCCGCGCCAGCGTGACATTTTACATGGGCACGAGCGATTCGGAGATTAGCGCGTTAGCCTACTATAACAGCGCACAATCATCTGATAGCATGACACTGACCTGGGACTCAGGCGGTGGCGGTGGCGGCAGTGAAACTTGGACTTTCCAAGGACTCTACCAAGAACTTCTCGTTAACGCGGTTGCCGCGAACACCACAGCCGCCTCCGTTCCGGTCAATGCCACGGTGAGCTACCGGACATGGGAGGTCTGGAGTAATCAATATGGCAACACGGAGAATCGCAACGTTAGTACCAGCGCCGCGATCAATGCCCCCGTCAGCGCTTTCGTAACTACCGGGAATGGCTCGATTGCTACCACCACACCTTCGACGGACATCGCGGGCGGTTTTAATCTGACCTATAACGCTGCCTCGCAACCAGCCATGATCACAGTAGGGGCGAGTTTCACGACTGCGAACGGCACCGTTTATGGCAGCAACTCCGTAGTTATCTCCAATCTCGATTCCGATGGCGATGGCTACAGCGACGCTGATGAAGTTTCGACCGGAACCAACCCAAACGACCCCAATTCCAACCAAGGCCAAACGCCGCCGCCTGATCCTACTTACCAATTCAGCACCGTAACAATTGGGCCAAATGTTTGGCAAAGAGGTGTGATCTCGACTCAAAAACTACAGCTTGATGGCTATACTATCACCTATACGGAGTCCGAAAGCGAAACTACAACTCACGAGTTCAGTGCGGGTTTACAGTTCGGCTTAACAGAAACTAGCGGTAGTGCAGCATGGAAAGGAGCGCTCGGCTGGACAACACAACACATTATTTCTGTAACCAAGAGCTACACTTGGGTTACCGTATCATCTCCAGCTCCTAAGTTTTGGGGGTTGCACACTTTGTTAGACCCGAATCCAGCGGACCCAGAGTTTTACACCCAACAAAAAATCCTGGAGAATGTCCCGGCAGACTGGGAGTATGTGTCTCACGAAATGCCACTCAATGAGTCCCTACCACCAGTTCCAGATCAAACCGAAACCATCGACAGTGAGACAAAAGAGATAAAATCCACACAAGCCTCTCGGTGGAAAATTATCATTCACATCCGCAGAAGAACAAATTAACCGGAACAGACGAGGTATTTACCCTTAATTTATGAAAACTCCTTATATCTCCATTTTTTTGTTGGCATTGTTTACTTCGATGCCGCTGGTTGCTCAATCCACTTCAGACCTTGAAAATGGAGGACACCTGAATTTTTTAGATGCGTCCATTCAGACTGATTGGTTGCGGAGTGCGTATGTGAATTTCTATGTTTTAGGGATGCCCAACGGTGACTCAAAGAAAATATCGGAATGCTTGCATCCTGCGCTTGAGCGCCAAAGAGAGGCTCTCACTGAGAGACTCATAAAGTCAGTTAAAGGCAAAAAACTTGGCAGTTACCAAGAACAATGGCACTCCGGCCCTATCTTTTTGGGCCATAAAAAAGGATTGTCTCAAGCTTCCAAAACACCTGATGCTCGACATGATGGCGACGCCAAGGAAGAGAATCCAAGTACCACCAACAAAGTTAAGAATGCATCCATGTTGGTTCTCGGGAGTTTCAGTCTGAAAAATGGCGAGCCTTCTGTCCAAAAAAAACAGGGTGTCAACGATAAAGGCAAGGCAGTAACTTTGATTCACAATGATACATCGCCTCGCCTAGATTTGTGGATTCGTGAGGAAGGTGTGTGGTATGTCATACCAAATGAGTCACTTCTCTTGGAGGCAGCGCTTCAGGGAGTTACAGATATTTCAATGCTAATTAAGCAGACGGAATAAGCTGGAAAGCGTCCGTTCTCTGCCCTTCTGCTCCGTCTCCCTCTTGGATTGGATGTAGTGCTCCCCTCAAAGTTGGACAAGTGCCAGTATTGTTCAGGCGGCTTGTTGATGGGGTGGTTTGCATAGGGTGAGGTAGGTTTGGCGTGGGGTGTTGTATTTGAGGGCGGAGTGGGTGCGTTGAGTGTTGTAGTGTTCGATGTA
>CALSBJ010000115.1:0-12555 GCA_943373155.1 Akkermansia muciniphila
TGTAGCCGTCCCAATCGCTGTCTGTGCTGGATGGATCGGCAGACGTGCCGGTGCTACCACTAGGATCGGAGGGGGGCGAGCTGGTGCCACTATCGGTCGGTGAGTAATCCCAAAGATTGTAAGTGCCGTCTCCGTCGAGGTCGCGGTAATAGTCCGGCGGAAAAGGGCTGGGCGGCGACTGGCCGTAGTAGCTGACATTTAACGCGAGCCCGGACTGCCAGGCCCAGTATTCATCATGATCGGAATGGCCATTTCCATTGCTGTCCCAATTCCATGGGTCGGTGGTGCCAGCCCCGTTATAGAGCACGCTGGTCAGGTCCCGTTCGTCCGAATCCGTGAGGCCATCGTGGTCACTATCCCGGTTGTAGGGATCGGAGCCAAAGACCACTTCCTCGGCATTGGTCATGCCATCGCCATCGCTGTCATCGTCCCACCACGAATCACCCACAGGCGGGTTCTCGATCGCCACTTTGGCGTTGGTGGTGGTATCCCAAGTCCAGTAGGAGCGCACCGTGGGGACGGGCCATAGGATCATGCTGGCGAGCAGATAGCCATGGAGGAGCCAGGCACGGCGGGAGGAGCGGCGGAAGGAGTTCATGGTGGCGAACGGATGATTTTCCCGAAATTCCGTGCTGGTATAACCCGTGTCACCGGGGGGATAGCAAGCTTTAAATGCCTAATAATACAGATGATATAAAAAATGGTAACGACTTAGGAGATAACTCATCTTTATTAAATTAAATATCGAGATTACCCATGCATTTATACATTCTGCACGCATATATACCTACGCCTAGAACCCTCATGGCATGGGGAAGAAGCAGCTTGCCTGGGGGGGGGGGGGCGGCTGAGGTGCGGAAATAATGCGTCCGCTTTTGGAACCACTATCAGCCCAACGGTGCCTGGTGCGATGTGGCGAAGGTGGCGGTGGAGCCGTAGCGCCGCGCACATAAGAGGATAGCGAATCGACGATCGTCGATAAGTACACCGCCTTTCCGTGGCGGACATTCGGCGGGAATAAAATCCCGCCCCCACATCGTGCGAGCCATCTGAGGGCGGCACGCCAGAAGCAAAGACGCGGGTACTGCGGAGCCGCGAAGCAAACCCCGAACGACAAACTCCGGTCAGTGCCCTTCGCCACCCGCCCCACCCCAAGAAAAAGGAAGTAATGGCCAGGGCCTTCACCGGCGTGCGCCAATTCCTGCATGGATCGGACGTCGGCGACGCCCTCAGGGCCACAGTACCAAAATGCCCACGCCACCGAGCAAGGCGATGCCGAGGCCTGCGAGCACGGGTTTCACAAAGGACCGGGATCCGAGCAGGGCGGCGAGGGCCATTTTGAAAGCGATGTTCGACAAGCCGCTAACCAAGATCATGCGCCAGGCGGTGGCGGTTTCGAGGTGGCCGGTGCTGACGAGTCGCGAGGTGGAGAGCGTGATGGCATCCATGTCGGTGAGGCCAGAGATAGCGGCAGCGGCATAGAGACCGGAATTGCCGAAGTGTTCTCGTGCCGTGGCGACGACGAGGAGGACGACGGCATACAGCAGGCCGAAAAGCACGGCGCTTTTCAGCTCGGAGGGAGGCTCCTCGTCGGTGTGGTGCTGGCCTTGCTTCTCTGAAAGTCGATGCATGATGGCGGCGACGAGGCCAAACCATGCCATCATGGCAAACAGAGGCGGCAGGAGCGCCTTGAGATGGCCGGGGGCGGTGACCATGACCTCGATGATGACTCGCAGGAAGACCACCGCGGAGGCGATCACGGCGATGGCCGCCAGACAAATGCCGCAGGCACCTGGCCGGCCACTGCGACGTGCAAGGCTGGCGGTGGTGGCCGTGCTGGAAACCAGTCCGCCGAAGAAGCCGGCCAGTGCCGTGCCTTTGCCCGGCCCGAGGAATTTGCCGGTGAGGTAGGCGGCGAGGCTGATGCCGACGATGAGCACGACCATGAGCCAGATGGAAAAGGGATTCAGCACGCCGAGGTAGCCCATTTCGCGATTCGGCAGGGCTGGGAGGATGACCAGCCCGGCCAGCACGAGCCGGGCGATCTCCCGCAGATCGTCTTCGCCGATTTTGCGCACCATACCGTGAAGGGACTTTTTGCTTTGCAGCAAAACCATGACGCTCCCGGCGATCATGACGGCCTCCAGCCGGTGATCGAGCACGGTGAGCACCCCGGTGGCAAACATGACGAGCATGGCCATCTCGGTGGTGAGGCCGGAATCCGGCTCCTTCGTTTTCCACTCGGCCACATGGGCGATGACGATGAGGGCGGCGATGGCGATCAATCCTGCCCCGAGTGCCCAGCCACCGTAGGCAATGCCGAGCACGCCGCTGAGCGCCCCAAAGAGGCTCAGTAGCGCAAAGGTGCGGATGCCCGCCATGCGCTTCTGGGCCCACTCACGTTGCAGCCCCACGAGCAGGCCGAGCCCGAGGGCGATGCCGAAGGATTGCAGCAGCTCAGCGGTAAGGGGGATCGTGGCTGGAAGGGTCATGGGATGGAAACGGACTCAAAAGACAAGCTGTGGCGTAAATTTCCCGCCGGGATGGTTGACGCCCGTCCTTTAACCTCGTTTAACTACCTTGTTACACTCTGCCGCGCATGCCTCCGAACGATTTTCTCTCTCCGGGCCTCCAACTGGGCCTCGAACACACCACGCTGACGGGCTGGGTGATCTGCATTATCCTCGTGCTGCTCTCGGTGTTTAGTTGGGCGGTGATGCTCGGGAAGCATTTTCTCATCTCCCGAGCTCAAAAGGCCAATTTGAGCTTCCTGCGTGCTTTCCGCGAGAGCAGCCATCCGCTGGCCTTGTTCCAAAAGAACGAGCATCAGGAGCGTTCGCCCTTCGATTTGATCTACCACGAGGCAGCTCGTGAGATGGCCTTTTATCTGACTGGCGACGAAGAGCCAGGAGAAGGCTTTGGCACGCGGCTGCAAGGCGCGGGCCGTGTGACGCCTTCGCAAATGAACGCCGTGCACACGGTGATGGAGCGTTGTGTGGCGCAGGCGGCACTTCGCCTGGAGGGTCGCATGGGTGTGGTGGCCACCGCGTTGACCACCGCTCCCTTCCTCGGTCTGCTCGGCACGATCTGGGGCATCATGGATGCCTTCAGCGGCCTGCTACATGCCACAGGGGATCAAGGTCTCGCCTCGCTGGCTCCGGGTGTTTCTTCCGCCCTCGTCACCACCATCGCCGGACTGCTCGTGGCGGTGCCGAGCATCATTGGCTACAATTACCTCGTGAACCGCATCCGTGGGATGATCGTGCGCCTCGATAACTTCGCCGCCGAACTCAGCTCCGCGCTGGACCGGGCCTTTGTGGATCATCGCTTTCAGGCCGAGGCGCTGCCGAGCATCAGCACCTTTGCTGCACCGAGCATGCCTTCCTTCGGCGGAGCCGTGACGAGTGGCATGCCCGGTCCGGGCTTTCACTAACCTATTCCACGGCATGAAACGCATCTCGAATCAGCGCCAGCTACGACTCCTCACGGAGATCAACATCACCCCGATGCTCGATCTCGTGCTGATCCTGCTGTTTGTGGCTCTGCTGGCCGCGCCGCTGGTGAAGCGTGATAAAGCGCTGACCGCGCCCGCCGTCGCCACGCAGCTCGGCGAAGATCCACCAAAGACTTCCGTGCGCCTTTTTGTGCACAAGGATCAATCCGTCACCCTCGATGGAGCCATGCTGGCGCGGGCGGATCTGCCCTCCGCCCTCAAACAACTCGTCTCGCAGCGTCCCGGATCAGGCGTGGAGGTGCGCATGCATCGTGATTTGAGCGTACAGCAGCTCGTGGAAGTCATGGATCAGCTCGAGGACGCAGGCATTCGCAAAACCGCCGTGGCCACGCACGCTGACGAGCCTTGATCCCCTACCCTTTCACGCATGAAACGCCCACGCCCCACCACCCTTGAGCCACTGGCCCCCGCCGTGCTCGTGGTGCTCGCGGCCCATGCGGTGCTGGTGCTCTTCGTGGTATGGGGATGGCAGGAACTACGCCGTTCCAAATCGGCCGTGAGCCTCGTGTGGATGAACCCGGCGGATTTTCATGATCCGGTGGCCTCCGCGGCTCCGCCGAAGGCCGTGCTCATCCGCCCGCCACTGGATGCGGTGAAGAAAACGCCTCCTCCTGCCCCTCCAAAAGCGCCCGCCAAGCCCATCGAAACCCCTGTCGCCAAGGCCACCCTTGTGGCAGCCCCTCCCCAGCAGGCCATGCCAGCGCCCGTGGAGGGCACCCCCTTGTTTGCTGGAGCCGCCACGCCAAAACCGGCCGCGAACCGCTCCATCACCCTGCGCCGCGCCGTCGCCAAGCCAAAACCAGCCATCTCTGCTGAGATCCAGGTGAATGCGCCGCCCATCGCCGGAGCCACTCTGGCGGATATGGCACGCCTGAGCCGCTTCCGCCCTGGCATGCCCTCGCTTCCGCCACCGCCCGTCGAGCAGAAGGACGAACTCCCACCAGGCCTGAACATGGATGCAGTCGATAATGCCGTAAACGCCGCCTTCCTCGCCGCGTGGACGGCACCCCCGCTCGATGCCGTCCTGGTGAATCAGCGTTCCGCCCAGCTCAATATCTCCGTGGGCAAAGACGGGCGTGTGTTTGGCTCCCAAATGAGCCGCCCTTCCGGCTCGCATCCGCTGGATGATTCCATCTTGGCAGCCGTGGCGAAGGTGACGCGAATTGATACCACTCTTCCCTCGCAATTCCCCAAGGAGAGCTACGATCTCGAACTGACCTTCAACATCCTCCCATGACCTGCCGTGTGCCGTTTTTCCTCCTCGCGAGCTTCGCCGTTGCTCTCGCGTCGGCCTCTCTGCATGCGGAGCCTGAAGAGAAGGGCTCTTGGTGGCAAAAGATCCCTCTCATCGGCCGCCTCATCGACCGCGAGGGTGAAGTGAAAAAGGCTTCCATGCCTCGTTTGAGGCTCGCCGAATTCACTGGCGGCACCGGAGCCAGTGCGAAGACAGGTCTTCAGGACGAACTGCTGGCCTCTCGCGAGTTCTTTGTCGCCACGGGTGAAGAGACGGCGGATTTCACCCTCAGCGGCTCCTCCATCGGCGGACGTGTGAATGGCCGCCTCCTCGACAAAAAAGGCAAGCAGCTCTTTGAGCGCAGTTACGCCGCTCCGGGCTTGGATGAGAACATCAAGGCTCTTGCCGATGACGTCATTTACACCATCACCGGCATGCCGGGCATGGCCACCAGCCGCATTGTCTTTGTGAGCGACAAATCAGGCCGCAAGCAGGTCTATGTGTGCGATTCCGATGGCCGCGAGGTGCAGCAGGTCACGCATGATCGTCATGGAGCTGTCTCGCCCACCATTTCGCCGGATGCCTCCATGATCGCCTTCACCAGTTATCGCAGCGGCTTTCCTGATGTGCGACTGATGGACATCCATTCCGGCTGGGAGCGGGAGGTGAGTGATACGCCTGGCAGCAGTGCCGGTCCCGCTTTTTCGCCCGATGGCAGCCGCCTCGCCATGGTGATGAGCTTCATCGGCAATCCCGAGATCTTCGTCAGCGATCTCAATTCCAACACCGCCGCCTGCATCAGTGATTCCGTCGGTGCGCCCGGCAGCCCCTCGTGGCATCCCGATGGCAAGCGCATCGCCTTCTCCAATGACGACGGTAATGGCTCCTCCATCTACATCGTCGAAGTGCCTGAAAAGGAAGGGCAATCCACACGGCTCTTCCGCTGGAGCACTGGCTGGGGAAACTCCACGGACCCCGAGTGGTCGCCCGATGGCAAACAGCTCGCCTTCACCGCCCGCAGCAGCGGCCAGTGGATCATCGGCATCAAAAACTACGCTGGCGGTGGCTCGAAGGTCATCCAGCGCGGTGGGGCCATGCACCCGAGTTGGAGCCCAAATGGCCGCTACCTCTGCTACACTCAACATGGCGAGCTTTTCATCCACGAGATCGCCACCGGCGGCCGCCGCTCCATTTTGAAAAACTTTGGCCGCATCACCGAGCCACGCTGGATGCGCTGAATGGATTTCCCCACGATGAATCTTCCCTCCGCCAGCCTGCTCCTCGCTAGCCTCGCCCTCAGCGCCTGCTCGCTGGTGCCTTCGATGCCCTTTGCCAAAAGCAAAGATGCGTCCGTCGTGTATGCACTGGGATCTCGCGAAGGTTTCAGCTCCCCGCTGAACGGCTCCCTGCGCCTCGCCTGCCCGGCCTTTGAGTTCAAAGGCAGCCAGATCGCCCTTTCCTCGGCTCATGAGCGTGAACTGGTGAAGCTGGCCGAGGAATGGAAGAAGGATACCAAGTCCCGCTACCTCATCGCGGGCTATACCCCGCCGGATCTGCCCGAAGACCACGCCCGAGCTTTGAGCGAACGCCGCACGCTCGGCCTGCGCCAGCGCCTGATCGAACTCGGCGTCGAAGGTGCCAACATCCAGACTTTGGGCTTGGGGAACGATTTTTCTCAAACCAGCCCCGCCAGCCATGTGGCGCTGGTTTACAAGCAGTGAGGCCACGCTAGAAAGCAGGCCGCAAACCTCCAACTGCTTCCGCTTTGACTCCTGAACCCATTTCCAACCACGTCTCCGTCTGGGGCGAAGGCCCCATCTGGCATGGCGACCGCCTCCTCTACGTCGATATCGAGGCGCATAAGATCCTCGCCTTCACACCCGCCACCGGTGAGGAGAAGGTCTGGAACGTTGGCCAGCGTGTCGGCACCGTCGTGCCGCGGGCCAAGGGTGGACTGGTCTGGGCGGGCGATGACGGCCTCTTCTTCCTCGATGAAGCCAACGGCACCTCCACTGCCATCGCCGATCCGGAGCCCGGCATGCCGGACAACCGCTTCAACGATGGCAAATGCGATCCCGCGGGCCGATTTTGGGCCGGCACCATCTGCCTCAAAAAACGCCCCGAAGCCGCCCTCTACTGCTTGCACACTGATTTGAAGGTCGAAAAGAAGTTCAGCCCCGTCACCAACTCCAACGGCATCATCTGGAGCCGCGATGGCGGCACGATGTTTTACATCGACACCCCTTCCAAAAAGATCCGCGCCTTCGATTTCGATGTGAGCACCAGCGCCATCAGCCACGAACGCGTGCTTTGGGATACAAGCGACGATGCCTCTGTGCCCGATGGCATGACGATCGACAGCGAAGACCGCCTCTGGATCGCCTTTTGCCATGGAGCCAAGGTCGTCTGCTTCGATCCCGCCACGAAGAAGGTCGAGCACCAGATCGACTTCCCCTGCATCGAAACGACCGCTTGCGCCTTTGGTGGCCCCGGTTTGCAGGATCTCTACATCACCACCGGCCTCAAGCCGGGCCTTGACGAACCTCTCGCCGGCCGCCTCTTCGTCTGCCGCCCCGGTGCCACCGGCGTGCCCTCCCAGGCCTTCCTCGGCTAAATCATAAATCTCAAATCATAAATCATAAATGACTTCTCTCCTCATCACCGGCTGCAAAGGCCGCATGGGCCAAGCCCTCCTCCGCGCCGCTGAATCCCAAAGCGTCCCCGTCGCCTCCGCCATCGACCTCGGCGATGATTTTCCCTCCGCGCTCGCCAAAAGCGACACGGTCATCGACTTCACCTCGCATCACTTTGCCGATGAACTCCTCCGCGAGTGCCTCCAGCAAAACAAACGCCTCGTCATCGGCACCACCGGCCACACGAACGAGCAGCTCGCCGCCATTCGCGACGCCTCCAAGACCATCCCCATCGTTTTCGCCTCCAATTACAGCGTCGGTGTCAACACCCTCTTCTGGCTCACCCGCAAGGCCTGCGAGCTCCTCGGCCCCGATTTCGACCTCGAAGTCGTCGAGATGCACCACCGCATGAAAAAGGACTCCCCCAGCGGCACTGCGCGCACCTTGGTGGAGATCCTCGCCGATGTCCGCGGCCTTGAATACGACGCCGATTGCCGCCACGGCCGCTTTGGCGATGTCGGAGCTCGCCCCCCGAAGGAAATCGGCGTCCACGCCATCCGTGGCGGCGACGTCGTCGGCGATCACACCGTGATTTTCGCCAACACCGGCGAACGCGTCGAACTCACCCACAAAGCCAGCTCCCGCGATACCTTCGCCAATGGAGCCGTTCGCGCCGCCGTGTGGCTCGCCGGGCAGAAACCTGGCCTGTATTCCATGCAGGATGTGCTGGGGTTAAAGTAGCCAAGCAGGCATCTGATAGGGACTTTTCTGAACGAACTAGGCTGCTGGCATGCACTTTCCTTGCGGCGTTTTGTCGCATCTCATCATGTGCCCACGCACTTTTGGTGACTGCCTTCTTGCGTAGAAAATAAAGCGGGTTACTTCAAAGGAACATGTCCCGAGTCATTAAAAAAGATCTCATATCCCAAGTAAGCAACAAAACCGGCCTCAAGACCCAGGATGTGACCCTAGTCATCGAATCCTTCTTAGACGAAGTCGCCACCCAATTGGGTCGGGGCACCATCGTGGCTCTGCGGGAATTTGGCACCTTCGACATCCGCGTCTCCAGCGCCAAAGTGGGACGTAATCCCAAGGAGCCTTCCGTCGCCATCCAGATTCCCGCGAGAAACACCGTGCGCTTCCGCCCCGGTGGCAAGCTTGAGAACACCTTGGCCGCTCTGCCAGTGAAGGCCTAAAGCAAGGATTTCGCTGCTAAGAACGCACGCTTTGGGCGTATTATGCGCCCCTCCATGCGCACGCTTCTGCTCTCCCTCCTCGCTGTTTCCTCTCTCCAAGCCGCCCCGCAGTGGATTTGGCTCTCCAAAGACGGCAACAAAGACAACAAGGTCACCTTCCGGCACAAATTCGACGTGCCGCAGAATGCGCAGCTCGCCATGCTCGAGCTCACCTGCGATAACGGCGCCACCGCCAGCCTCAACGGCAAGCAGGTCCTCACCAATGCCGATTGGCAGGAACCGGCCAAAGCCGACCTCAGCCAGCACATCAAGCGTGGCGAGAGCAACGAACTCATCGTCAACGCCACCAACAAAGGCGGCGTCGCGGCCCTCATCGCCCGTCTCACGCTGAAACTGCCTTCCGGCCGTGAGGACATCGTCATCGAGACCAACGGCACTTGGGAAGCCGCCAAAGCAGGCACGCAGGACTTCAAAAAAGCCCTCGTCATTCAGGAATACGGCCAGGGACCTTGGGGCAAGCCCTTTGACGGCAAAATCGGCAGCGGTGGCGGCAAAAACAGCGGTCCCGCCGAATCCATCGCGGCGGCTGACGTGACCGTGCCGAAAGGCTTCAAGGTCGAGAAGCTCTACAATGTGCCGAAGGACCAAGAAGGCTCCTGGGTCGCCCTCACCGTCGATCCGAAAGGCCGCCTCATCGCCTGTGACCAATACGGCAGCATTTACCGCATGGCTGTACCCCGCCTCTCCGAGGCGGCCACTCTGAAACCCGAAAAACTCGCCATCGAAATGGGCAAGGCGCACGGCCTTCTCGCCGCCTTCGACAGCCTCTACGTCATGGTCAACGAGGACGGCAAAAACAACGGCCTCTACCGCCTCCAGGACACCAATGGCGACGATCAATACGACAAGACCACCAAGCTCGTCACCATGAAGGGCGGCGGCGAGCACGGCCTGCACAGCATGGTCGTCAGCCCGGACGGCAAACGCATCTACTTCAATGGCGGCAACCACACCGAGCTGCCTGACGAGCTTTCCACCAGCCGCCCGGCGAAAATTTGGCGCGAAGACCACGTCCTGCCCCGCCTCTGGGACGCGAACGGCCACGCCCGCGGCAAACTCGCCCCCGGCGGCTTCATTTGCAGCATGGACCCCGATGGCAAAAACGTGGACCTCTTCTGCTACGGCTTCCGTAATGAGTTCGACATCTGCTTCAACGACCAAGGCGAGCTCTTCACCTACGACGCCGACATGGAGTGGGACATCGGCAGTCCCTGGTATCGCCCCACCCGCGTGAATCACTGCGTCAGCGGTGCCGACTACGGCTGGCGCAGCGGCAGCGGCAAATGGCCCAATTATTATGCCGACTCGCTGCCCACAACGCTCGACATCGGCCCCGGCAGCCCCACCGGCGTCGTCGCCGGCAACGGAGCCAAATTCCCCGCGAAGTACCAGCACGCCATCTACATCAACGACTGGACCTACGGCACCATGTGGGCCATCCACCTCGAAAGCAAAGGCGCCAGCTACAAGGCCACCAAGGAAGAATTCGTCTTCGGCAAACCCTTGCCGCTCACCGATGTCGTCATCCATCCGCAGGACGGCGCCATGTACTTCGCCGTCGGCGGCCGCAAATCCCAAAGTGGAGTCTATCGCGTGACTTACGTCGGTGATGAGCCCACCACTCCAGCCACTCCAACACCCCTCGACGAAGAGGCTCGCATGCGTCATGCGATTGAAAATCTTCACCACGGTAGCGCCGATCCCCAAAAAGCCCTCGCCACCGCCTGGGGCTATCTCAGCCACAGCGACCGCCATGTGCGCTACGCCGCCCGCGTCGCCATTGAGAAGCTCCCCGTCGGACTTTGGCAGGAAAAAGCCCTCAGCGAAAAACAACCCGTCGCCGCCATCGAGGCCCTCATCGCCCTCGCACGCGTCAGCGGAGCAGAAAGTGGCACAGGTTTGCAACCTGTGGCGAGCGCAGGAGGCAAGCCCGCCAAACCCTCCGGCACCTCGTCACCTGGCATCTCGCCCGTCGAGCCGCACCACGTCGAACTGCAAAACAGCATCCTCCTCGCCCTCAGCGCCATCCAGCCGCCTCCCGGCCACGAACTCGCCTCCCTGCGTGCCCTTCAGCTCGTCCTCACCCGCCTCGGCAAACCCGACGCCGACATCTGCGAAAAAATCGCCGCATCCCTCGATCCCCTCTACCCCACGCCCGACTCCGCCATCAATCGCGAGCTCTGCCAGATCCTCGTCGCCATCGACAGCAAACAAGTCGTCAGCAAGACCCTCGCCTTGATGGCTACCGCCAAAGACGACTTCCAGGAAGTCGCCACCGACGCCGTCCTGAGCCGCAACGACGGCTACGCCAACGCCGCCCGCGCCGCCGCCGGTAGCCGCCCCAATGCGCAGCAGATCGCCTACATGTTCGCCCTCCGCAACGCCACCGCCGGATGGACCCCCGAGCACCGCCAGACCTTCTTCTCCTGGTTCCCCCGCGCCCGCACCTGGAAAGGCGGCAACAGCTTCAAGGGCTTCATCGACAACATCCGTAAAGACGCCCTCGAAACCTTCGCCCCACCCACCGAGCTCGCCGAACTCGAAGCCCTCAGCAACAAAGTCGAAGCCCTCACCGCGGCCGCCAACTACGTCGCCCCCAAAGGCCCCGGCCGGAACTACACCCTCGATGAAGCCACCGCCATCGCCACCACCGGCCTCAAAGCCGGCGGACGCGACTTCGCCAATGGCGAGACCATGTATCGCAGCATCATGTGCGCCACCTGCCACCGCTTCAATGGCGAAGGCGGCAGCATCGGCCCCGACCTCACCGGCTCCGGCAACCGCTACACCCTCCGCGACCTCTTGGAGAACATCATCGACCCCAGCAAAGTCATCAGCGACCAATACGACAGCCACGAGATCACCAAAAAAGACGGCAGCATCCTCATCGGCCGCATCATCGTCGAAGAGAACGAAAAAGTCTTCCTCATGACCAACCCCTTCGCCCCCAACGACCACATGGCCATCAACGAGTCCGACATCGCCAAAAAAGGCACCCGCAAAGTCAGCATGATGCCCCCGAGCTTGATCAATGCGCTGAATCAGGACGAACTTCTGGACCTCCTCGCCTACCTCGTCAGCGGTGGGAACAAGGGGGATAAGGTGTTCAAGAAGTAGTCCAATCGCGCTGCAACTGGCAGACCCGCCGCCTTCATCTCCAAAGGTTGCGGGTAAGAAGGGATTGGTTTATTTTCGCCCCATGAGCACAATTTTGGAGATTGAATCAGCGATCAGCAGACTGCCAAAACAGGAGTTTTGGCAGCTCTCGGAGTGGTTTGATCGAGTCAAAGAGCGCACCTGGGATGAACAGATGGAAGCTGACGCTTTAGCAGGCAAACTTGATTTCCTTTTTGAGGAGGCGGAAAACGCCCGTCTCACGGGAAACACCAAGCCCTGGCCTGCTAGGGCATGAAATCGACCGCCACACCGCGCTTTTGGGACCTGCTGAACGCCTTGCCTCTGGATGTTCAGGAACTTGCCGAGAAGAACTACCACCTCTGGTTGGCGAACCCTCAGCACCCCTCATTGAACTACAAGCGGCTCGCAGGCAGCGGCCACCGGTTTTCAGTGCGCGTAGGAGATCACTATCGAGCGATTGCCTGGAAACTGGATGATGGGGGCGTGGAGTGGGTTTGGATAGGCTCCCACGCCGAGTACGATCAGTTGCTGAGAAAACGGTGAGAGCCCCTGCCAAACAGGGCAGCATCATCATCGGTCCCATCATCGTCGAAGAGAACGAAAAGTCTTCCTCATGACCAACCCCTTCGCCCCCAACGACCCCATGGACATCCTGCTCCGTCCCCCTCCTGGATTGGACAGGTGATAAGCTCTCCGAACTGATCCAAGATCAGGCAAACATCCACCCCGCGCAGATGCTCTGTGAAGGCGCAGCGCAGGTCTCGTCGAGCGTAGCGAGAC
>CALSBJ010000116.1:0-12196 GCA_943373155.1 Akkermansia muciniphila
TGCGCGGTGTGAAATCAAAACGATCCAAATAACTCACCCCATGAACTCAGACCTCATCCTCTGGCTCGACTCCCACCTCGGAGCAGGCATCGTGCTCAGCAGCTTGCTTCTGACATGGCTGCTCGGCTGTCGCGAAGCCTCGGCGGCGCAGCGTTGTGCCGTTATCGCAGTCTTTCTGGCGGGACTGACCTTGCTCACGCCATTCCAGGGAAATTGGTGGCCGCAGATCAAGCTCGCCGTGCTCGAGAAAGTGGAGACCGTGGGTGAACCGGCTGCACGCGAACCAAACGAATCCCAGTCGGGATCGGGGCAGCGAGCGGCGGTGACTCATGAAATTGCATGGAAGCCCGAAACACCAAGAAATCATCTTCCGGCGATTTTGGTGACGGTCTGGCTTCTGGGCGCAGGAACGCTTTTGAGTCGGTTTGCCATCGGCGCATGGCTTTGGAGGCGCATGTGGGCCTCGGCAAGTTTTCATGAGAGAACGAAAGAGCATGAGCTGCGAGTCAGCGAGCAAACCACCGTGCCTATGGCCTCAGGAAGGCAGATTCTGATGCCTGCGGACTGGCTGGAGTGGCCTGAAGAGGATCAAAGAGCAGCGCTGGAGCATGAACTGGCACACGCAAGGCATCGTGATGGCCTCACCCGTGGCCTCGCAGCGGTGGCGACAGCCCTGCATTGGCCCTCGCCCTTAATCTGGCTGGCGGAGAGGAGGCTGCGACTGGCTCAGGAACAGCGCTGCGATGAAAGCGTGCTGGCCAGTGGCATGGATGCCGGTGCCTATGGGCGGCTGCTGTTGCGCTGCGCACAAAGGGTGCGCGGCTATGGTGCCTCGCGATGGCTGTCACCTGCCGTGGCGTGCATGGCTCGGCCGAGCCAACTTGCGACGCGGATCGAGCACATCGCTCAGGATAAGCCGAACTCTCGCCCAGCGAAGTGGAGGCATGTGGTGGTGCCGTTGATGGTGGTGATGGCAGGATTGCAGGCTCTTCATGTGCAGCTGGTGGCACAGGAGGCGGCAGCACCTGAATTCACCCAGGAAATCGACATGCTGCGCCTCAGGGTGCCAAGACCGATGGAGTATGACTTCAAGGACGCTAATCTGACCGATGTCCTGCGCTTTCTCGCAAGCGACGTGTTGTTTGAGCGCTTCATCCTTGGAGAGATGGATGAAGCGAAAACGATCAGTTTCAGCATCAAGGCACCGCCGCTGGATGCGCTGATGCACGTCTGTGATCAGGCAGGACTGAAGCTGACCAAAAGCGGACGCTATTGGGTGGTGGCAACGCCGGGCGCTTCCATGCCGATAACCGTGGCCGGAGAGGCTGCGCAGAAGCTCAGGGCTCAAAAGGAACAGCGGTACGACTTCGCCAAAGCAATAGCGAGCGATGTGCTGAGGTTCCTACTCACCGACGCCGGGGTTGAATTCACCCCGCTGTCCGAAGATGTCCCGAAGGCCAAGCGAACCCTCACCTTCTCGGCGGAAGACAGCCCGTTTGGCGTTGCCGAGGCGCTGTGCGGCACGCTGGACCTGATGCTCGTCAAGGAAGCTGGCGTCTGGCATTTGCGGCCGAGGCATGCGGCTGGAGTGAAGCCAAAAACGGCAGAAGCAAATCAAACGCCCGGCCCTGGACTCAAAGAAGTGCGAGCGCTGCTGGAGAAACTACCTGTCACTGGAAGGAACCAACATGCGAATGGCCAAACGGCGAAGGTCATGCTGGGAGATATGCTCTTGGAGACGGGGGCGGTCGTTCCTCAAGTGAGGTGGGACCAGACGGGTCGGCTCAAGGTCAACACCATCGCAAAGGACCACATCACCTTTGTCTGGACTGAGTCGGGTAAGGAAGATGTGGTCTTCAAGATGCCGACACCGCGATAACGGTCGCTAAACGAACTGCACAATCAACCTGTTCAAAGGCTCAAATCACCGCTGAAGTCGCTCGGCATGCGCCAATCGCCGCGAGGCGAGAGGGCGACGGTGCCGACTTTGGGGCCGTCGGGCATGCTGGAGCGTTTGAACTGGTTTTGGGCGAAGCGCTTGAAGAAGATGGCGAGCCATTTGGCGATCACAGCGGGCTTGTGACAGCCTTTGAAGGCAATCTCGGCCAACCACTGAATCTTGGCGGCCTCGCTGCCGTGGCGGAGGAAGTGGAAGAGGAAGAAGTCGTGCAGTTCGTAAGGTCCGATGGTGTCTTCGGTCTTCTGCTTGAGCGACTTGTCATCGTTGAGCGGCAGCAGCTCGGGCGTGATCGGCGTGTCGGCGATGTCGCGGAGGATGTCGCCTGCTTTCGCAGCGAAGGGACCTTCGGCGCACCATTCGATGAGGTAGCGCACGAGTGTTTTCGGCACACCCGCATTCACATGATACATGGACATGTGGTCGCCATTGAAGGTACACCAGCCGAGCGCGGCCTCGGAGAGGTCGCCCGTGCCGACGACGATGCCGCCGGTCTTGTTCGCGAGGTCCATGAGGACCTGCGTGCGCTCGCGGGCCTGCGAGTTCTCGTAAGTGGCATCGTGTTGCGACTCGGCGTGACCAATGTCCTTGAAGTGCTGGCGCACGGCGTCGTTGATTGAGATCGTGCGCAGCTCGATGCCGAGGGCTTCGGCGAGTTTTTCGGCATTGCCACGCGTGCGTTTGGTGGTGCCAAAGCCCGGCATGGTGACGGCGAGGATCTGGCACGCGGGCAATTTGGCGCGTTTCACCGCGTCGAGCATCACCAGCATGGCGAGCGTGGAATCGAGACCGCCGGAGAGGCCGATGACGGCGGTCTTGGACTGCGTCTGCCGGAGGCGGCGGGCCAGCGCGGTGCTTTGAATGGCGTAAATCTCCTCGCACACGGCATTCCGATCCGCCTTGGCATGCGGCACAAAGGGATGCGGTGTGAGCGGGCGACGCAGGGTGGCGTCTTTGATTTTTATTTCGCGTCCCTCGAAGTCAAAGTAACGCATGCGGGGCACCAGCAGGCATGGCTCATCACGGAAGCAGGCGCTTCGCTGACGCTCATGCACGAGATGTTCGATATCGATATCAGCGATCACGACCTCGGTTCCGAAGTTGAACCGCTTGGATTCGGCCAGCATGCCGCCATTCTCCGCAATCATGCAGTGCCCGGAATAGATCACATCCGTCGACGATTCCCCCGGACCCGCCCCCGCATACACATAGGCGGCCAGGCAGCGGGCGGACTGCTGCGCCACGAGACTCCGACGATAAGCGGCCTTGCCTAAAAGCTCGGTGCTGGCGGATGGGTTCACGATGATCGTGGCTCCAGCGAGGGCGAGCTGGCCGGACGGCGGATTCACGGTCCAAAGATCCTCGCACAATTCGACGCCAAAGGTGCAACGTGGAGCATTCCATAGCGAGAAGAGCAGGTCCGTGCCCACCGGTACCCCCGTGGCAATATCGCCCAGGCGGGTTGTGGTTGCAGCCAGCGTGCCTGCTGGGGAGAACCAGCGCCGCTCATAAAACTCGGCCGAATTTGGCAGGAAGCTTTTCGGCACCAAACCATGCACCGTGCCTCCAAAGACAACCGCAGCAGCATTGTAGAGACGGTTTTCGATCTCGATCGGTAACCCGACGATGCAAACCGCCGCGAGATCGTGCGTGGCATCGCAAAAGGCCATCAAAGCGTCCAATGCCTGCTTTTGCAGCGCCTGGGTGTGAAACAGATCACCGCAGGAATAGCCGGTGAGGCTGAGTTCGGGAAACACGATCATTCGGCAGCCTTCGCTCGCGAGTCGGGCAGCCTCTTTGGCCATGATGACGGCGTTTTTGCCCGGATGACCGAGCACCAGTTCCGGCGAGACGGCGGCGACACGGACAAAGCCGTGCGATTCACGGATTTCGGCGGCGGAAGGCTGGCGGGCGGGCATGAGGCGGTGAGCCTAGCACGACTTTGGCGACCCTGCACACGAGGAAAGTGACGCGTCAGACCGTGGCGAAAGCAGGCTGGCACAAACAATGCCGAACAGATCCGCCACGAGATCTCTCCAATCGCAACTGCGGGCAGGAAACCAAGTCTGGCTAGCCTCCTCCGCCGCGACGATCAGCAGAATGACCAGCGATCCGGTGAGCACACGCAGCGAACCGAGACGCAGGCGATGGTGGCCCAACGCGATATTAGCCACCCAAGCGAGCAGGCCCATGAGAGCGAAGTGCAAGACCTTGTCGAGATGCGGAATACTGGCCATCCAGCGGAATAAGCGTGGGTGGAGACGCATGTCCGCCGCATAGATGACGCAGGAGACGGCGGAGAAAACGAGGATGAAAGGCAACCAGCGAATCATGTGGCTGGCATCGTAGCCTCACCCGCCTACCTCGACAGGGAAAAGCCGCGCTTCACGCCGAATTCACCGTGCCTTTGCCAAGGCGGGGAGGCTCGATAGCATGCGGTGCCCTCATGAATGACTCCCCTGCCCTGCTCCAGCCTGCTGTGTTTCTTGATCGCGACGGCGTCGTGAACGTTTCGCCGGGCGAGGGCTATGTTTTGCGGCCTGAAGACTTCCATCTGAGCCCCGGCATCATCGAGGCGCTCACGCTTTGCCATCAGCGGGGCTTCAAGCTGATCCTCGTGACCAGCCAGCAGGGCGTGGGCAAAGGTCTGATGAGTCAGCAGACGCTGGATGAGATCCATGCTTCGATGCAGAAGTCACTCACGCCAGCCGGGGCGGCGTTCGATGGGATTTACTCCTGCACCCATCTCTCCGGCACCTGTTCCTGTCGCAAACCAAGCCCTGAAATGATCCTGCAAGCGCAACGCGAGCATGGCATCGACCTCGCCCGGAGCTGGCTCGTCGGTGATCATGATCGCGACATTAAAATGGCGGTGAATGCTGGCGTGCCGAAAACGATTCGCATCCTGAGCCATCATGAGCCGGCCATCACGGCGACACATACGCTGGAGTCCACCGAAGAGCTGGCCGCGCTGCTGGCAGAGGTGCTTTGAGCGTTTGATCGAGGGCCTTCACCACGGCTCGCAGAGGCTCCAATGGAGGGGAGTTTGATGCCGTTCTCGGCGGCGTTGCATCAGGCTTGAGAGTGGCTACTTGATCGAGTGTTCCAGCAGCCAGCAGTGGCTTTTCATCGTGGATTCGATCTCCAGGGGCTTGCCACCGAGTTTGCCATCCAGCACGAGGAGTGCCTCCATGCTCTGATGCGTGCAGGTCTGCAGCTTCAAATCGAGCTCGCGGCGGCGGTTGATCTCAATCGTTCGGTAGCTGGCGCCCACCATCTTGAATTCAAGCTGCTGCCCCAGCCGCTTTTCAGGCGGGACATCCGCCGGCAGGGAATAACGGGCGCTGAGCGTCAGCCGTGAATCGGTTTCATCGGTCACACGCTCCTCGCCGATGAGCCTGAGATCGCTCAAGGGGATGCGGGGGTTCATGGCATCCTTCCATGAGCGGCCTGTGCCATGACGACTGCGGTTGGGAAAGTCCGGCTTTACCTGCTCGATCAGGCCTTCGAGGTCGGAGGCCCTGAGCAGCCGCTCAAGGCTGATCGCCAGGGTCAGATTTCCTCCGGCGAGACGCTCGGCCAGCGCCTTTCCCTTCACCACGGTCACCTCGCCGCTGTCAGCCGATTGAATGAGTTCCACGCGATGGCCGATGATCCTGCTCCACGGATTCTTCTCCCGTTTTTCGGGGGTATCGTCCGAGGTGTCTGTCATGCGGTATCCCTCCTCATCCGTTTCCTCCATCCGCACGCGTTCAAAGGTCAGCCCCAGCCGGGCGTTGCCGTTCGCCAGGATTTCCAGCACCTCGATCTTGATGTCATTGCGCAACCGGACGTGCAGGTGGCCGCCGAGGTCTCCGGGCATGCGAGTGTCGTTGATCGATTCGGCTGAGAAGCGCAGCACCTCGCCTTTTTGCCACGCCGCACTCAGTGGCTCGGCTTCGTCCGCGAGCTTCGCCACCGATTGTGCCTTGGCAACGGGAGCCGACGACTGCCCCGGTTTCAATAAATCCCCTTTCACATTGGGAATGGGGACCATGGGCTGGCCTGCCAGCGAGCCAAACAGGTTTCGATTCGGCAAGACCGCCGTGAATGGGATGCCAGCCTCTCCCATGGCCTCACCCGTCTCAGCCACAAACTCGCCCTTCGGTGCTTTGCCTGGGAAGGTGAAAATGACGCGGTTTTGCGTCCCTAACTGCCCCGCCACCTCGGCCGACGTGCGATCTGTCGGCCGGTATCGAGCTTGACACCAGGCGCTGTCCTTCGAGTCCGCTTTCATCACGATCACCTCGCGGCCATCCTGGTAAACAGAAACACCCTCCACCACGGCCGCGTCGTTCCCGAGCTTCAATCGCATGTCTTGGGCGGGCTCCAACACTCCTGTGGTCGCTTTTTTGTTCGATCCTCTCACCGCGACAGCGATCTGCCCCGACACCACGGTGAGGTTGCTTTCTTTGCCCACTCGGAGCGGCAGCTTCAAAAAGACCCGCCTATCGTTCTCAGCCGGGTTGAGCGTGAGAAATTGCGGTGACTTCATCATCTCCGGCTGCATCCGCCATTCATCCCCATCATCGGATTGGACCGTCAGCAATTTGGATTTTTCCGGCAGCACCTTCAGCGTCAGCCCTGGCTTGGGTTGGATCAAAAAACTGAACGTAACCGTCGCGGACAGACCTCCGCGTGTGGGTTGCTTGGCATCGGGAACGCTGAAGTCCAGCATCCCACCGAGCCCTTGATACACCGCCTCGCCATAGATCTGTGTCGGGACGAGCACGCCTGTGGTCTGCCCAAAGCAGGAAGCCCCGCTCCACCCAATCAGAACGATCGAAAGAAAGAGTCTGCCTCTTGTTGGAAGCAGCTTCGAGAAGGGAGGAAAGGTGCTGCGGCGGGTCATCATGTGGCTTGTGGGTGAGACTGCGGGCGCCTGAGCGGGCGGATGATCATCACACGCCGTTGAGCACCATGCCGCGCAGGGCGCTGGAGGACATCATCGGTTGCAGCAAGGCGATGCCGGCGCGGATTTTGGCGGGGGCGGTAAGGGCGGGATTGCTGACGATGATGACATCGGTGGCCAGCGGGGCGAGCGGGGCGACGTTGGCGAAGGCTTTGAGCAACGGCGAGGCATCAAGGATGATCCAATCGACCTGCGAGCGGGCGCGGTCGATCCAGGTGCGATAGCCGTCGAGCAGTTCATTGGTGGCGTGAGCGGGCAGATCGCGACCGGGGAGCAGGAAAAGATTGGTGTGGCTGTAGCGAAGGGCTTCGAGATCATTGGCCCAGGCTTCAAAGCCTCGGGTGCGGGGGAACCACTCGTGAAGGGTGGGCGAGGAGGGATTGCACTCCATCATGAAGACGCTGCGGCCTTGATGGCAAAGCGCGGCGGCGAGGGTGGAGGCGACAAGCGTCTTGCCCTCGCGAGGCTCGGCGCTGGTGATGAGGATGACGCCGCCGCTGCTGCCGCGAGAGGCGGCCTGCCGCTCCAACGTGCCGGTGAGATGATGCAGCGCACTGCTGGCACCAATGGGCTCCGGCTTGAGGAGTTGAGATAGGATGGACTCGGGCGAGTTCGCATGCACATAGGGCAGGCGTGCGATGGTGGTGAGGTCCTTCTCGGCGGGGCGGAGCAGCGCATTCGTCACCGGTTGCGCCACGGGCGGCGCGGCGGTGAAAGGAGATGGCGTAACCTGTGGTGGCGGAGCCTGATGAAGAGGCTGCGAGACCGTGGCGGTGAAGGGCGAAGGCAAAGCTCCGGTGATCGGCGCGGGAGCCTGGGGCTGCGGCGCATACAGCGGACGAGTGAGCGGACGAGTGAGCGGCTGCGTGGCGTAGCTCATGGCGGAAGCACGGGCGGCCATTTCTTTTTCGAAGTCCGGCTGCGGAGCGGACTTTGGCTTCAACAATGTGGGCAGATGATCTTCGGCCAAGCCCCAACCAATCGGCAGGCCGATCAAACTGAGTCCAAACAGCATCGCAGCGGCGACAGCGGCGAGCGGCTTGCTGGGCTTCACGGGCTTTTCAGGTGCCACGGCACGATCGGCGATGCGCAGGAGACCGCTGCCTCGGAATTTTCCGGTGAGGGAGGCGGCGCTACGGCGCTGCTCGACCTTTTCATACATTTCGCGATTCAGGCGCACCTCATCATTGAGCATTTTAAGCTGCACATTCTTGCCGCCGGCATCCACGGCCACGCCTTGGGCAGAGCCGAGCTGGCTTTGCAAATCAGCGACCTGCCGCTGCTGCGTTTTGACCTCTTCCTGAATCATGTAAACGACGGACTTCACCGCTTTGTCGAGCGCCGCCTGGAGTGTGGCGATCTCGCTTTCGAGGGCGATGATGCTGGGATGACGACGTCCGAGCTGTGGCAGGGAGGAACGCATGGCCTGCTTCGCATCGAGGTTCCGTCGTGTTTCGGACACCGTGGGATTTTCGGCAATGAGGCGCACGTCGAGCATGCTGTGGCCGGCGGCGAGCGCGGCGTTGAGGCTCTGCGAATCATTCTCGGCGCGGGTCAATTTCACGCGGGCCTCGGTGAGGGCGGCATTGAGCTGGCGCACCCGCTCACCGGAGACGTCCTTGCTTTCGACGTCCTCGATCATGCCATTGGCGCGGCGATACTCGGCGAGTTTCTGTTCGGACTCCTGCAAGCGCTGCAAGAGCTCGGTGGATTGCGTGCGGAGATAGTCGGACGCGTCCTCGCTGAGCTGCGCCTCGTTGTCGCCGACGTATTCGATGTAGAACTCGACGAAACGATTCGCCAGCGAAGCGGCGAGCTCGGGATCGCGATCACGCACCTGCACACGGAGGACGTGGGATTCCTTCAGCGGCTCCACGGCCACATTGCTGGCGAGGACTTCGATGAAGGTCTCGCGAGCCGGAGCAGGTGTGCCGGGTTTGTAGAGGCCGAGCATCTTGAGAAGCTGGTCTTTGCGGCCGAGCGTTTCGGACTCACGCTTCGCCACGACCTCGACCGCGGTTTGCGGATAGTGATCGGCGAAGTATTCCATGAAGCGCCGGGAGGTCATCTCGGTGCGGTGGTTGTTCACGAGCATCGGGGCGCTCAAATCGGACACGATGCTGTTCGAGACGCCGTCGAGGCCGAAAGGATTGTCCGTCTTCAGGCTGAGCAGGATCTGCGATTCGGCCTGGTAGATCTTCATGCCCATGCCGAGGTAATAGAACACGCCGATGCCAATCAGCAGCCCCACCATTGCTCCGATGAACCAGCGCTTCCGAACGTAGCGGATCAGATCCGGGATGCTGATGAGCGACTGCACATCAAACTCGCCCGGCTTCACCGGCGGGAGGAAGGCATGCGGATCAAAAACAGGCGAGATGCCGGGGTGATACACCGCCGGGGCCTGCATCCCGCCATTGGGAGCCATCGGAACAAGCTGACGCGTCGGGATCAGCGCCAGCGCCGAACCGAAGCCGGGCTGCTGCGTGTATCCTGGGACGCTGTAAGGGATGGCCATTTGAAGAAGTGGAGTGGTGGGCGGTGGTCAGTGGACGGTGACCGGGAGAGCTGAGCACGGCGCACTGCCTACTGCCCACTGTTCACTGGCTACCGGTCCTTTAAGCTGCATGGCGCGGAGGATGATGTCGTTCACGAGGCGGACATCGAAGACATCGGCGGCGAGCTGGCGGCTGCTCTGACCGTGGAGAGCGATTTGAGTTGGATTTTCGAGGTAAAAAGCCATCGCGGCTTCGACGGTGTCGATGCTCTGCGGAGCGCAAAGGAAGCCGTTTTCGCCTTCCATGAGGCTTGCGGAGGCTTCGCGTTGCTTTTCACCCTTCGTGGTGAGTTTGACGCATTCCTTGGCTCCGACGCTGTTGGTCGTGATGACGGCCCGGCCGGTGGCGAGAGCCTCCAGCGTGGCATGTGGCACGCCTTCGCGATACCACGTCGGCAGGCAGAAGATGTGCATCGTCTGGATGAGACTGGCGACATCCTTGACCATGCCGTGATGCGTGAGTGTGCCCTCGGCGACCCATTGGGCGACTTCGCTTTCTTCGACGCGGTTGGGATTTGGATCAAAGGGGCCGATGAGATGGAATTCGGCATTCGGGAACCTTTGGCGAATTTTGCGTGCCGCTTCAGCGAAGACACGGACGCCTTTGCTGATGAGCAAACGGCTCACGAGGCAGAAACGCACGGTTTTCGGCGTTTCGGTGATCGGCGCATGCGGGAATTCTTCGAGGTTCACACCGCTGCCGGCGGTGACATGCACGGGAACGCCTTTCGGCAGGAGATTCAGCTCGGTGAAGAGCTGACGATCGTCCTCGTTCTGCATGAAGATGACATCGGCGCGACGCAGCGCGAAGCGGTGAAGCGCTTTCGAGATGGTGGAGAGGATCTTTTGCTTCCACGTGACCGGCGGCACGAAGGTGAAGCCGAGGCCGGGGAGTAGGGCGTAGATCTTGGGGACGCCGGCGAGGCGGGCGATGGGGCAGCCGTAGAGCACGCTCTTGATGGTGTAAGCGAAAAGCGCCTCCGGTTTCTCGGAGCGAAAGAGACGCCACATATCGAGCCAGGTATCGAGATCGCGGCGGGGATTGATCTGCGAGCGCACCATGCGGATGGCGCGGTGTTTGCCGCCGAGGCTTTTCATAAATTCACGCACATGCGGATAGTCCTCCGCGGCGCTGGTGGTGACCTCGCAGCCATGCGCGGCGAAATCGCGGATCAAATCGCCGCGATGGTAGATGAGCGTGTTGGCATCTGCGGTGAGGACGACGACTTTTTTCATGGGGTCACTCCTTTCGCTTCGGCGGTTTGGCGGCGCACGGTGGCCTTCTCGATGAGGGCGGCGAGGGTAGTGCGGGCTTCGAGCAGGGCGGGAAGATTGTCATCCCAATCGCCAAAGCCCCGCGCAAAGGTCTCGGTGAGCTGGCGGGCCTTTTCTTCGAGGCCGAGTTCGCGGGCAAGCATGAGGTAATCGTAGTCTTCGACGGCTTCACGCAGCCATTTGAGCCGGATGGAGGCCACCGGGGCATCGCGGCCATGGCGTTCCTTCGTGGCGGGATAGATGAAGAAGCCATCGCCATTGTAGGTGTGGCCTTCGGCATCGTTTCGGAAGGTGCCGGCATCCTTCCAAGGATCGACGCCATCGGCGATGTAAAGCGTGTCCCAGTAGGTGAAGCCGGTGATGCCGTGCTTTGGAAAGAGCCACGAGGTGAGGCGATGATTGATGGCGGGATAATCCGTGCACCAAACGGGTGAGTGACTGTTTTTGAAGACCTTCGGATGGTTGTGGGCTCGATCCCAGCCTTCAGAGTTTTGAACGAGGGCGGCATAACCCCACACTTCCTCGCCGGCCTGACGCCTTGCGAATATCTCGTGCGAGCCACCGGCCCATTCCATGTCATCCCAGATGCTGCTGAAGTGGGCGGACCAGATGTCCACGCTGCCATGCAGCTTGCCCCACGAGGCTTTTTCCGGTGCAGGCTGCTCGGTGACGAGCAACGGCACTTTCACGCCATGCTTCTTTTCGACCTCGTTGAAGAACTCACCCCAGCGCCGCACGGTGGCATAGGCATCGGCGTCGTTCGGCTCGTCGAGATCGCCCATGATGACGTAGCCGCGACCTGCGCAGCGGATCTTTTCCAGGATGCGTGCATACGTCGCGATGTGCTTCATCGCGGCTTCGCGATCTTTGCCGAGCGGGTCTTTGAAGGGCCAGTCCGGCCAAATGGGAAGGCTGATGGTGCTGGCGTGGCGATGAAGCAGTTGCTTGCGCAGCGAACGCTCGATTTTTTCCTCGTTGAGGCTGCCATCGGGCTCAGGAAGCGCCCCGTGGATCTGATCAATGGACAGGCGATGCCGGGCGAGCACGTCGTAGTATTGATTGAGGAGCTGAGCGTGCTCGAGCGAGAAGCGCGAGCCGTCATATTCAAGGCCGTGAACCTGCGAGACACGGCGCGGCGTGGTCATGATGGAGGTGCGAAGACGCGGCACGACGGGCAGATCGAAGTTCCAAACATGCAGCGTGAAGTTCGCCGTGAGGCTGGTGCCATCAGCGAGGCGGAAGCGCAGCGTGCCTTTGTATTCACCGGCGACGGCGTCGTAAGGCACGAAGACATCGACCCAGAAGGGCTGGTTCGTCGATTCGACCTCGGGATGCGGCTCGGCCGGCATGTCGAGCGGCAGCAGCGCATCGGGATACTCGCCAGGAGGCAGCGGCGCATTCATCGTGCTCTTGCTGACGCGGACGTAGTGCTCGTGAAAAATCTCCGGCGCGGGCA
>CALSBJ010000117.1:0-12167 GCA_943373155.1 Akkermansia muciniphila
GGATACATCTTGCCGCTGCGCATCGGCGCTGCCGCAGAAGCGTGGGAGGGAGCCTTCGGCGGAGGTGGTCGAACCTCTGTGGAAGCATCTGACGAAGAGACAGGTGTGGAGGCTAAAGGTACGGCTGCACGCAACCGGCGACGGGAGGAATGAGGGTTGAACATAGACCCTCAACCTGCTAAAACGCCATCCACAAAGCCTTCGATAAATGCTCACGCATCCTTCACCCCAACACGCGCCCGAAAGGCCTCGCCGCGTAGCGGCTTTGTTCAACCAGAGCGCTGCAGCGAACCGCCGCCCCGCTGGGCAGCCGGACGGTTCGGGTAATTTGGCAGCGATTGTTGCAGCCGCACGGGCGTTTCCGGCGGCGGTCGCTGAGCTTGGTCGTTCGGCTGAGCCCTCGAATACTATGCCTTCAGAGTTAAACAGAGCAGACGCTATAGAAGAGATGGAAACTGCATGCCGTTTTTTGCGAGAGCTCGGCGACACTTATCCCAAGGGCTCCATGGAACGGACCGCATTGAAACAAGCCCGTTTTGCGTATTCGTGGATTTATGTAAACGAAGACCTCCGAAAACAGTTTTTAGACTTTTTTGAGCATGTCGGAGATCCCCCCACAGAGGAAGAGTTGGCCAGATGGAGCAAGTTTGACGAAGGGCCGAGGACAAGCTCACCGATTGCCTCTGACAAGAACGATGGCGACTAGAGCAACAAACCAATGGCGAACAAAACGGATGCAGGCCTCATGGGCAGTTGAGTTTGGCAAGGGTAGATTTAGTGTTTTATGGGGCTTTTTAAGTGGCTTTAGCGGCGGTTGGAAAGTGGGCGTGGTGCATTGAAGTCCATCCAGACGGTGTCACTGCGTTCTCTGCCGGTGGCCCGCCTTGCGGCTGGAACCTTGGCATTCCATGGTCTCATCCGGTCGCGACTTGGGCGGCTGGGCGCCTGGCCCAGTGCCTGTCGGACCCTTGTGTCGATACGACGATGCAGTGACCAGACGGCGGCGACGACCAATGTAAACGGGCGAGCGAGCGGCGTTGCATGATCGCCAGGATCTGGCTGTCTTGCGGCCGTGCTGCTCACCTGCATCTGGCGGTCTGTCGCGCACCGTCTGGAAGGTGGTTTCATGCGGGGATGAAAAAGGGGAAGGCGGGCGGTGAGGGTTAATTCAGGCCGATGGCGCTGGCTTGGAGCTGGCCGGTGAACAGACGCCACAGATCGATGAAGAGCAGGCGCACGCAGGCGGTGATGGCCTTCTTCCTTGCGGGTCGTCCGGCTTTGCTTTCGGGGCCGAGGATGGTGGCGAACTTCACGAAGCCTCGCCACTCTGGCTGGAACTTGCGCAGCCGCCACACCAACTCGGTCATGAGCGCCCGTAGGTGGGGATCGCCACGGCGGTCGATCTTGCCGCCCTGCTGTTGCACGCCGCCACTGCTATACTCGCCGGGACACGCTCCAATAAAGCTGCCGACTTGTTTGCGGTTCTTGAAGCGGTGCCAATCGCCGATGCGCCGGTCCAATACGGCACGGGTGAGTGCGCCCATGCCGTGTGGGGTGCCGATGTTTGCGGCTGTGGCAGTTACCGCCGCGGTGATGGTTTTTTGTTCTGCATTGGCCGCCGGGCTCTTGGCTGCTTCTCTTTTAACTGCCGGGTGCGGCGCGGGTTCTTCGCTGTGGACATCGTCCATCTCATCACTGGCTTCATCACGGGCTGTGCTGTGCTTGGCGTCAGGCAGCAGGAGTTGTTCGATATTGAGCTGCCAAGCGCGCAGTTGCACGATGATGGCGCGAATGGGTTCGAGCATGGTGAGCAGCCAGGTGTGGCCGGGTTGCTCGGTCAAACGTTTGCGCACCTTGGGCCAGGCAACTCGCGTCCACCAGCGTGGTGGCAGGTCATGGACGTCGTGCTGCTGCATGAGTGACCAGCCTTGGCGCTGGAGGCGTCCGATGCTCCCGAGGGCTTGACCGCGCAGAGTGACTTCGCTGCGGGCACGCACCTGCTCTGCGGTGGGCACACGAATGGGGCGCAGGGCGTCGTGGTTGCCGCTGCTGTATTGTTGCAGTCGCAGGCAGAGCTGGCGTGCGTCCATGCGGTCGGTGTTGACTCAGCAGCCGCCTCACGGCTGCTTCGCCCCTGCGGGGCAGCCTGCGGCTGTCTGTCTCGGCCCCGCGCCAGGGGCCTCGGCTGCGTTTGCCGGAGAGCGGTTGGCAGTGGACGATGAGGGCCTCGACGCCTGGCATCGCCGCAAGGGTGCGATGCAGTTCATAGCCGAAGCCGCAGCTCTCTTGCACGACGATGAGCTTCCATCCCTGTTTGCCGAGGTGGTCGATGAGGTGGTGAAACTCATCCAGACTGCGTTTGCCCAGATCATGTGCCTGACCGAGGCCGAGGGCGGCGAAGACGTGGCCGCCGGTCTTGTCACGGTCGATGCTCACATGCACGAGAGGGGTCTGGTCACCAGTTCCAAAGGCTTTGCTCAGGGCGGCTTGGAACTTCTTGGTGAGAACGGGCGGGGTGCCGGCCATGGGAGCACTGGGGTCATCGGGGCTCGGGGTTGGCGAGGGTGGAGGTGACGCAGACCGTGTTCTGGTTTGGATCGCGGGCTTGGTGCTGGAGGCTTTCGATAGCGGGCGTGAATGGAGTGTGTAGTTCTTCATAAGGCGACAAGATGTATCCCGGCGTACTTGCGGGCGCGTGGCTTGATCTTTCGAAATTGCCCATGACAGTAACGGCTCGAAGGTTATCTGTCGTGTCAGCAACGTCTTGCGCTCGCCGTCGCCTGATTCGAGACGTTCGGTCCAATTCAACGAGCCATCCAATGTCATTCCGCCGCAACACCAGCAAGGCACTGAAATGGCAGCAGTGGTTGCGCAAGCACCAAGACGAGCTGCTCGCCTGCGGCATTCCTCTCGCCGTGCTTCAGGACGAGTCGAATTGGCTATATTTCCTCGACCATGGCTACTTCACTCCAGTTACAGGCCGCATACCAGTTATTCAGCTTGAGGACATGAGCCGAGAAGATGCCGTGAGGCTTTGCTCATTTTTAGAGCAGAGTGACTACTATCCAGATTGCAGCACGTTTCGCTGGTTGCGAAGCCATTTCCAGACTCCAACCTCGTCTAGACCATGAGCACGACCACACCACAACCAAGGCCGAACAAAACGGATGCAGGCCTCGAAGGCTATCTGTCGTGTCAGCAACGTCTTACGCTCGCCGTCGCCTGATCCGGGACGTTGCTCAAAGAACTAGTCCGGCTCCTTTCATGATAGCAGATCGACGAGACAGATGGTCCATAGCTTCCGCATGGCTGCTCGGCTGCATCATTGTCGTTCATGGTGTGATGCTGTTCATCGTCGAGGTAGGCAGATCCTCGGCTCCTTTCATGATTGCATGGTTGGTTGTTGAGTTGTTGCTGGCTGCTCCATTCTTTGGCTACTTGCTGGGCATTCCGTGGTGCAGGTCCCTGGCGCGAGTCGTGAGTGGCCTTCTATTGCCACTGGCCATACTTCTTCCGATACCCCAGCATGAGATTGAACGGACGCCCTTGTTTTGGTGTTGCTGGACGGTGTTTCTGTTTTCCGTCCTATGGAGCTTCGTGAGCATGAGACAACAGCAGACACCCCAATGAACATCCACAAAGACTACCCCAAGAGCGAACCGCCGCCCCGCTGGGCAGTCGGACAGTTCAGGTATTCTGGCCGCGACTGTTGCAGCCGAACGGGCGTTTTCGGCGGCGGTCGCTGAGCTTGGTCGGTCGTTGAACAGAGTCATGGTAGGAAGAGCGTGGGGAGGTGAGAGATACCCGGGCTATTGCGGTGTATTGGGAATCCTCAAGCGCCGGGCACGACGTTCAGCATCATGCGCGTTTGGAGTTCGGGTCGCTCGCCTCGCCATGCTGATGGAGTTCATCGTGATCGCCTTGGCATTCGAGATGGGTGGTGATGAGCACCGGATGCTCCACGCTGGCCTGCACGGCATGCTCGATCTCCGTGGCGATGCGGTGGGCATCGCGAAGCATGATCTCATCGTCGAAAAGCAGATGAACCTCGACGTAATGCATCTCACCCGCATCTCGATGGCGCAGGGCGTGAAATCGCAGGCCGTGCTTTTCGGTCTCACGGCGTAGGGCGGCATCGAGGGCGGCATTCAAAGCTGGATCGGCCGTGTCCATGAGGCCGCCGATGCTCTGCCGCATGAGGCCGTAGCCCGTCCAGATGATGTTTCCAGCCATGGCGATGCCGCAGGCGGAGTCCCAGCCATGCCATCCGGTGAGTGCTACGAGACCGAGACCGATGATGACACCGAGGCTCGTCCAAACATCCGTGAGCACATGCTTGCCATTCGATTCGAGGATGATCGAGCCGGCCTTTTTCCCGGTCCGGATCAAATGCCAGCCGAGAGCTGCATTGATGAGGATGGTGAGCGTGGTGAGGATGAGGCCTTGATCGAGATTCGTCGGCGGCAGGTGCTTGATCCAGCGATCCACCGCTTCGTAGATGATGAAAAGCGCGGCGAGGATGATCAGGCCGCCTTCAATGCCTGCGGAGAAGAAGGCGATCTTGCTGTGGCCGTAGGGATGATCGTCATCCGCCGGTTTTTGCAGCAGCCCGAGGCTAAACGAGGCGAACATGACTGCCGCCACATGCACCACCGATTCCGCTGCATCTCCGAGAATCGACGCCGACCCCGTAAGCACATACGCGCCCACCTTGAGCACGACCATGAGAAACCCCACGGCGAGCGAGAGGCGCATGGCGCGGGTGGACGAAGCATCGTGAAGCATCTTCAGGCGCTAGCATGGCTTACCGACAGTGTCGAATGCTGTGCGGACGTTCTTGAGCGACTGGGGCTACAGAAAACGCCCCGTGATGCTCATGGCATTCTTCGCCACCTCGGCTGGTGTGCCCTCCGCGAGCAGGTAACCACCTTCAGGCCCGCCGGTGGGGCCGAGGTCGATGAGGTGGTCGGCGTTGCGGATGACATCAAGGTGGTGCTCGATGACGATGAGGGTGTTTCCGGCCTTTCGGAGGCGCAGGAGGACGTCGAGCAACGTCTGGATGTCGGCGCTGTGGAGGCCGGTGGTGGGTTCGTCGAGGAGGTAGAGCGTTTTGCCGGTGCTGCGCTTGGCGAGTTCGGTGGCGAGTTTGACGCGCTGAGCCTCGCCGCCGGAGAGAGCGGAACCGCTTTGACCGAGCTTGATGTAGCCGAGGCCGCATTCTTCGAGCGCGGCGAGCTTCGGGGCGATTTGGCGATCATTGGCGAAGAAGCGATGCGCCTCGCTCACGGTAATGTCGAGCACGTCGGCGATGGATTTGCCTTTGAAGGTGATCTCCAGCGTTTCCTGACCGTAGCGGCGACCTCCGCAGGCTTCGCAGGTCACATGCACGTCGGCGAGGAAGTGCATGTCGATCTTGATCTGTCCATCGCCCTGGCATTTCTCGCAACGACCGCCGGGTGTGTTGAAGGAGAAACGACCCGCATCAAAGCCACGCTGCCTTGCCAGCGGCAGTTTCGCGAAGAGCTCGCGAATGGGCGTGAAGACGCCGCAGTAGGTGGCGGGATTGCTGCGCGGGCTGCGACCAATGGGCGATTGGTCGATGACGATGACTTTGTCGATCAAATCGAGCCCGGTGATGCGCTCATGCGCCGCCGGAGCCTCCTTCGCGTTGTAAAAATGCCGCTGAAGCGCCCGCATCAGGATGTCATCCACGAGCGTCGATTTCCCGCTGCCGCTGGGGCCGGTGACACAGGTGAAAAGTCCGAGCGGAAAGCGCACCGTGAGGTTTTTGAGGTTGTGGGCCGTCGCGCCGTGAATGGTGAGATGTGAGAGGTTAGACGTGAGAAGTGCTAGCTCCGACTTCTCACTTCTCACCTCTAACTTCTTACCCGCCTCGATCCGCCTCTTGCCGCTCAAAAACTGCCCCGTCAGCGATTCTTCACTCGCGATGACCTCCGCCACGCTGCCTTGGGCGATCAAGTGACCGCCATGCACACCGGCGGCGGGGCCGAGTTCGATGAGGTGATCAGCGGCTCGCATCATGGATTCGTCGTGCTCGACGACGAGGACGCTGTTGCCGAGGTCTCGCAAACGATGCAGCGTGCGGATGAGGCGCTCGTTGTCCGTCGGGTGCAGGCCGATGCTGGGCTCATCGAGCACATAAAGCACTCCTGAGAGCCCGGCGCCGATTTGCGTGGCGAGACGAATGCGCTGCGTCTCTCCACCGGAAAGCGTGCCGCTCTGTCGATTCAACGCCAGATAGCCCAAGCCGACCTGTTCGAGGAATTCGAGTCGCTTCAAGATCTCTCGCTGCAACTCGCCCACATACGCCTGCTGCTGCGCCGTGACATCGAGTTCACGCATCCAGTTCAAGGCGGCGGCGATGTTCAGCGAGGTGAACTCGTGAATGTTCAGACCGGTTCTTGGTTCTTTGTTCTTCGTGCTTGGTTCGCTCTCCAACGATGAACCAGTAACCAGGAACGAAGAACTCAGATACACCGCCAAGCTCTCCTTCCACAGCCTCTTCCCCTCGCAGGCTGCACACGGATGCGGAGCCATCAAACGCGTGAGATTGGCCTTCAGCATCTCGCTTTCGGCATTGCGATGCAGGCGGGCGATTTCGGCCAGGAGGCCTTCGAAGGGCTTGGCGAGGCTCTTTTTGTTCGGCGTCTTCTGCCAGCCAGTGTCGATGGCGATCTCACCCGTGCCGTGAAAGAGGGAATCTTTGAAACCGGCGGGCAGGGAAGAGAAGGGGGCTTTCTCGTCGATCTGGTAGTGCTTCGCGAGGGCCTCGATGCCGCGATTGAAGATGATCTTGAGCTTCGGGATCTTCGCCCACCACGATTTGATCGCTCCCTCGGCCAGCGATTTCGATTCATCCGGCACGATCAAGGCCGAATCAGGTCGTAAAATGCTCCCCACGCCTTCGCAGGCCGGGCAGGCACCGAGGTGGGTGTTGAAGGAGAAATGCTGCGGCGTGAGCTTTTCGAGCGAGTAGCCGGTTTTGGGGTTCGTGTAGGCCGTCGTGAAGGAAAGCAGGTTAGAAGTGAGAGGTGAGAGGTCAGAAGTGGCCGGTGAGGACGACTTCTCACTTCTCACTTCTAACGTCTCACTCCTCGTCTCCGCCAGAAACTGGACCTCCCGCTCATTCCAATGCAGCGCCGCCTCGATGGCCTCCATCAGACGTGGGCGGGCATCGGGTCGCACGACGAGGCGGTCGATGACGATGTCGATTTGATGCTTCTCGCTCTTGGAAAGGGGCGGATCGGTGTCGAGCTCAATGATTTGACCATCAAGACGTATGCGGATGAAGCCCTGGCGGCGCAGTTTTTCGAAAAAGGGCTTTAGCGTGTCCGCTTTCGCGGCTGGTTGCGGCGAGAGGACGATCAATCGCGTGCCTTCGCCGAGGGCGAGGATCTTTTCGCCGATCTCGGCGGGGGTGCTGCGCAGGAGCTTTTCGCCGGTTTTCGGGTCGTGGGGCTGCCCGGCCACGGCGTAGAGCACGCGGAGGTAGTCGTAGATCTCCGTGACGGTGGCGATGGTGCTGCGCGGGTTCGGCGTGGCGTTGATCTGCTCGATGGCCACGGCAGGGGAGAGGCCTTCGATGAAATCGACATCCGGCTTCTCCATTTGGTCGAGGAACTGCCTGGCATAGGCCGAGAGGCTCTGCACATAGCGCCGCTGGCCTTCTGCGTAGAGCGTATCAAAAGCCAGCGAGGACTTCCCGCTGCCGCTGACGCCCGTGAGCACGACCAATTGATGCCGTGGGATGTCCACGTCGATGTTTTTAAGGTTGTGCTGCCGTGCGCCCCGCACGCGGATGAAGTCCATGCGGCCATTGTTCACGGTGGCAGCCTCAAACTTCAAGCTCTGAGAGGTGCCAAGGGCAAAGAGCGAAGGGCAAAGAGCCACTGAGAGGCGGGCGAAGGTCTTGAAGCAAATCTTCGCCCTTCGCGATCCTGCCCACCCCAAGAAAAAGCCGCACTTTGCCGTTTCACACGCCAGAAGCATGCGCAGGGTTGAAATCACCCGCTGCTCTCCTACAATCCGCCCGCCATGAAAGCCCTCCTCGTCCTCATCCTTGCCGCCGCCATCGGTTATGTGGCCTATGAATTCGCCTACCCGCCGATCGCCGAGGCGATGAAATTCACCAAGCATGTGCCCAAGGAGGAGCCGAAGAAGGAAGTGCTCGTCGTCGAGGCTCCCAAGCCGAAGCCGCAACCCAAACCAGAACCCAAGCCCGAGCCGGTGCCGGAAATGAAACCCGAGCCGAAGCCGGAGCCAAAACCCGAAATGCCCAAGGTGGCCATGCCCACCGAGCCAGCGCCTGACCCGACGGGCTTTGTGCCGCCTACCTTCCCGCCCGTGGAGACCATCACCCAGAACTGGGCGGTGATTCCGGCCAGTTATTTCACCCAGCCGAGGCAGATCACCATGAAGAAGGACTTGGAGGTCGCCATGAAAGTGGGCGCAGGGTCCTCAAAGGCCTCTTTCAAGACGGGCAGCAAGGTCTTCGTCGTCGGTCAGAACGGTGCGAACCTCATCATCGGCTCTGCGCCCGGCTCCCCGATGCGTGGGGAAGTGGCGATGGACGATACTGATTTCAAAGACGTCTTCACCGTCGCCTATGAGCAGAGCAAAGTCGTGCGCACGGAGCAGGCCCGCAAAGCCCACGAATACCAACTCGCCGCCGCGGACCGTGCGAAAAACGCTCCTGCGGGAGCCGCTAAAGGTGGCGCGGCTGGTGGCGGTTCCAATTCCAAGCCTGAAAAAGACAAGGACGGCACCTATTCCATTCTCATTGCCAGCATGAAGTCCGGCGAGGTCACCGAGGTAAAGCCGGACAACGTCAAATCCTGGGGCGATGTGAACCAGGAAACCATCGACGGCACTGAATATTGGACGATCAACGTGAAATACGAGACCCAGACGATGTTCGGCAAGTTCGAGACCGAGGCCCAGGCCCGCATTAAGAACGGCAAGGTGGACAAGTGGGTCTATACCGGCTCTGGCGAAGTGGTGCCCTGATATTGATTCCTCGTCACAAGCGGGATTTTGCCAACGCAAAGCCTGAATCCCCATCATGTGCGGCGTATATATCCGACGCATGATTCGTTCCGCTGCCATTCTTTTCGCCCTCACCTCCGTCGCCAACGCAGCGGAGCCGCTGAGCTTCAATCGCGACATCCGCCCGATCCTCTCGGAGAACTGCTTCTCCTGCCACGGCTTTGATTCGAAGCACCGCGAGGCCGAGCTGCGGCTCGATACGCCGGAAGGTGCCTACACGGCCAAGGACGGCGCGTTTCCGATCAAGCCGGGGGATCTGGTGAAGAGCGAGGTCTGGCAGCGCATCATCACGACGGACGAGGACGACCTCATGCCGCCGCCGAAGTCGCATAAGAAGCTCACGCAGAAGCAGAAGGACACGCTGAAGCTCTGGATCGAGCAGGGCGCGGGGTATCAGAAGCATTGGGCGTTTGAAAAACCTACTGAGAAGGCTGGAGCGAGCATCGACGCGCTGCTCGCGGATCGTCTCGCCAAGGACAAACTGACTTTCGCCGATGAAGCGGATCGCGAGACGCTCATTCGCCGCGTGTCGTTCACGCTGACAGGTCTGCCGCCGACGCTGGCGGAGGTGGATGCCTATTTAAAAGACGGCAACTACGAGGCGATGGTGGACCGCTACATGAAGTCGCCGCGCTTTGGCGAGGAGATGGCGCGGCATTGGCTGGATGTGGCACGTTATGCGGACACGCATGGCCTGCATCTTGACAACGAACGCAGCCTGTGGGCCTACCGCGACTGGGTGGTGCGCGCCTTCAACGAGAACCTGCCTTTCGATCAATTCACCGTCTGGCAGATCGCGGGCGATCAGCTCCCAAATGCCACGCCGGATCAAATCACCGCCACGGGCTTCTCCCGCTGCAACGTGACGACCAGCGAAGGCGGCGCGATCGATGAGGAGTATCGCCATCTTTACGCGGTGGACCGTGCGGCGACGCTCACCACCGCGTGGCTCGGCCTCACGGGCGGTTGCGCGCAGTGTCACGATCACAAATACGATCCGCTGACCACGGCGGAGTTTTATTCGCTCTACGCCTTCTTTTTCAGCAGCGCCGATCCGCCGATGGACAAGAACATCAATACCACGGAGCCCTTTTTGCGCCTGCCGACGCCCGAGCAGCAAAAAGCGCTCGATGAGGCAATCGCAGCCGAAAAGGCTGCGCTGAAGGCTCTCGATGATTCGGCGCAAAAAGTCGCCTACAGCGAGAAAAAGGCCGCTGAGGCCCAAAGCATCACGCAGGTGCTTTTCGACGATGTTTTCGCTCCCGGCATGGAAACGAAGAACACGACGCGAAACCCGAGTGTGTGGCTCCTGAAGCCTGAATTCGGTGCGAAATTTGGTCAGCGAGTGCTGCGGATCGCGAATGGGCAGTTCAGCGAGGAAAACCTCACGCCACAGCTCACGCCGGTGGTGCTCGCGGAGTCGCCCCGCGTCAGCGTGTGGGCTCGCATCGATCCGCTGAGCCCGCCTCGTGTGCTTTGTCTCTCGATCAATGGCCGCCGGCTGCTGTGGGGCGATGCGAAGGCCTTTGAAGGGCTCACTTACTTTCAGGAGAATGCGATCACCGTCGGCGAGTTGCCGAAGCCCGGCGTGTGGACGCAACTCAGCGTCGATCCGGTGGCGGTGCTCGGTTTGAAGCCCGGCACGCGCCTCAGCACGATCAGCCTCCAGCAGGTCGGCGGTGCGGTGGTGTGGGATCGCCTCGAAGTCAGCGGCAAAGCCATGGCGGACAAGCATGCGCTGACCTCCTTTGCCACCTGGTGGAAGCAGGTGAGCAGCTCGAAGAAGAATCCGCCCGATGTGCCCGCCGCCGAGCTGAAAACGCTCATGACCGCGCCGGACAAAGTCACCGATGCGAAGCAACGCGAGGCCTTGCTTCGCTTTTACCTCGCCCGCGTCGCCCAGCCTGTGAATGAGGAGATCGCTCAGCGTCGCACCGCGTGGGAAACCGCGAAAACCCTCCGCGCTGCGGCTGATTCGGCCATTCCAGGCACCTTCGTCTTCCGCGATGAAGAAAAGCCGCGCGACACCTTCATCGCCATGCGCGGTGCCTACAACAAACTCGGCGACAAGGTCGAGCCCACCACGCCCGCTGCCTTTCATCCGCTGAAGAAATCCGGTGCTCGCGCCACGCGACTCGATCTCGCGCAGTGGCTCGTGGCTCCTGAAAATCCGATGACGGCTCGCGTGACCGTGAATCGCTTCTGGCAGCAGGTTTTCGGCATCGGTTTGGTGAAGACGAGTCACGATTTCGGCTCCCAAGGCGAGCCTCCGAGCCATCCGGAGCTGCTCGATGATCTGGCGGTGCGTTTTCAAAAGAGCGGCTGGAATGTGAAGGTGCTCATCAAGCAGTTTTTGATGACGAAAGCCTTCAAACAAGCCTCGCCGGTCGAATCGAATCTCCTCAGCCTAGATCCTGACAATCGACTGCTCGCTCGTGGCCCGCGCATCCGTCTCGATGCCGAGCAAATCCGCGACAACGCGCTCTTTGTCAGCGGTCTCATCAACTTGGAGATGGGAGGTCGCGGCGTGCGCACCTACCAGCCGCCGAACATCTGGGAACCCGTCGGCTACGGCGATAGCAACACCCGCTACTACCTGCAAGACCACGGCCCTGCGCTCTATCGCCGCAGCCTCTACAGCTTCCTCAAGCGCACCGCCCCACCGCCCTTCATGAGCAACTTCGACGCGCCCAACCGCGAGCAAAGCTGCACCCGCCGCGAACGCAGCAACACGCCAATGCAAGCCCTCCAGCTCCTCAACGACGTCCAGCACTTCGAAGCCGCCAGAGCGCTCGCCGAACGCGTCATCGCCGAAGGCGGTCAAGATGACGAAAAACGCCTCCACTGGCTCTTCCGCACCGTTTTGAGCCGTAAACCGGACACGAAGGAGTTTTCGATGCTCACCGCCGCTTTGGCGAAACAGCGGGCGCTGTATCAAAACGACCCCAAAGCAGCCGAGAAGGCTATTTCGGTCGGTGAATCGACGCCGAAGAAGATCGCCGCACCTGGTGAGACGGCTGCGTGGACTTTGATCGCGAATTTGATCCTGAACCTGGATGAAACGGTGACTCGAAACTAAACCCCCTCATGCAACTCCGCCT
>CALSBJ010000118.1:0-11850 GCA_943373155.1 Akkermansia muciniphila
CGAGCTCACCGCGCAGCAAGGTTACGATGTGGGCCATGGCTCCGTCATTCATTGCCCGGTCGACACGGATCACTTCAGCGGCAAGCCAGTGCTGCGTGAGCCACGCCGCTGGTTGTGGGTGGGCCGCCTCGCCGAGGACAAAGGCATCCACACCGCGCTGCGGGCGCTGGCCTTGCTCAAAGATGCCTTTCAAGGCGAGCTCCACATCTACGGCAAAGGCGATGCGAGCTATGTCGATGGCCTGAAGAAGTTCGCCGAGGATCATCACCTGCCGGTTTCGTGGCACAGCGCCACACCGGAACAGATGCCGGAGGTCTATCGCAGCCATGACGCGCTGCTTTTCACCTCCGAATGGGAGGAACCCTTCGCTCTCACGCCTCTGGAGGCCATGAGCTGCGGCCTGCCGGTCATCGGCACGCTCACCGGCGGCAGCCGCGAGCTCTTCCGGCATGCGGACAACGCCCTCACCTACGACGCGGGCGATGCCGGCCACCTCGCCGAGCGCATCCTGCTGCTGCAAAACGAGGCCGAGCTACGCCAAAACATCACCGTGAACGGCCACGAGGAGGTGCGCCACCGCTTCGCCATGCAGCCCATCGTCGATCAAGTGGAGGAATTTCTCAGCGCATGAGCACTCGCTTCACCCTCGATGGCAGCGCCGAGCTGGAACGGCACCTGGAGAAGGTGTGCGACGACGTTCGCCACGGTGTGAAAGCCCTCATTCCCGCCTCAAAACTCGAAGGCCTCGCCCTCGCCGGTGGTTACGGTCGCGGTGAAGGCGGCGTGCTCATCACGGAGGGCGGTGATGCGCCCTACAACGACATCGAGTTCTTCGTCTTCATCCGTGGCAGCACCTTCCTCAACGAGCGACGCTTCAAAGCGGCGCTGCATGCGCTGGGCGAGCGTCTCACACCGGCGGCAGGCATTGAGGTCGAGTTCAAAGTCATCTCCGCCACCGCACTACGCCAGGCGGAGACGAGCATGTTTTACTACGATCTCGCCATGGGGCATCGCTGGCTCATCGGCGATGACCACCTTCTCAAAGGCTGTGCCCATCATCGCGATGCGGCACGCATCCCCCTGCGAGAGGCCACGCGGCTGCTCTTCAACCGCTGCTCCGGTCTTCTCTTCGCCAAAGAGCGTCTCCAGCGTTCCACCTTCACCGCTGAAGATGCCGACTTCGTCGCGCGAAACATCGCCAAGGCCCAGCTCGCCCTCGGCGATGCGTTGCTAGCCTCCGAAGGCCGCTATCATTGGAGCTGCCGCGAGCGTCATGAGCGCCTGGAGGCCGATGAGGCCATCCGACGACATCACGCCATCGGCGTGGAGTTCAAACTGCATCCGCATCGCTCCAATGAGAGCCGCGAAACCCTCGCCGCGCTGCACCGCGAGGTCACCGAACTGGCCCGCGGCATCTTTTTGAACATCGAAGCCCGTCGCCTCGGCCTGCTGTACGCCACACCGGCCGAGTATGCGAAGGACACGCTCAACAAATGCCCCGAGCAGCCGATGTGGAAGAACATTTTGCAGCATCTCCGCACGCCGCATCTGCCGCTTGGCGTGCCGCAGCCCGTGGAGCGTCATCCTCGTGAGTCCCTGCTGCATGCGCTCTGCCTCATGCTGTGGGAAAATCTCCTCATCACCCGCGAGCGCCTGCTGGCCTACACCACGCTCTGGCATCGCTTCAACTAACCTCCCCTCACTTGCGGGCGATGCGCAGCGACCACGCGAAGGACATCATCACGGCCCAGAAAAATGAACATCCTCGTCATCTATCCCTACATCCCGTATCCGATCGACCGCGGAACGTACCAGCGCACCTTCCATCTGCTGCGTGAGCTGACCCGCGAGCACACCGTCGATCTCATCGCCTTGAGCGAAGGGGGCGAGCGCATGGAGCATCGCAGCGTGTTTGAGGCGTTCTGTCGCGAGGTGACCTTCGTGCCCTTTGAGCATCCCAAATGGCCCAAGCTCTTTCCCGGCCGGTTGCTCAATCTCACCCCTTCTTCCATCCGCCATTGGAAACTGCCGCACATCGCCGAGGCCATCCGCCGCCAGGTCAACAGCCGCCGCTACGACCTCGTGCATGTCTGTGACATCGTTCTGGCACAGTACTTCCTCGATGAGCACAAAGACATCCCGCTGAGCGTTGACCGCAGCCGTGTGGACCTGCAATTCCAGACGCAGCAGGCCGCCTTCAACACGAACAGCATCAAGGACAAGTTCCTCGCAGGCGAGCATCTGGCGAAGATGTGGCTGTTTGAGCGAAAGGTGGCCAAGCGCAGCCAGCTCCAGGTGCTTTGCGGGCCGGATGACGAGGTCTTTGTGCGTCAGCGCATCAGCCATGAGGTGCCGCTCCAGGTCATCGCGAATGGTGTCGATCTCGATTTCTTCAAGGCGGAGGTCGATCCCGAACCGCTCGCCGCGCAGCCCACCGTGCTGTTTTGCGGTGCAATGGATTACACGCCGAATGTCGATGCGCTGCGCTGGTTCTTCAGCGGCATTCACGAGCGTCTGCTCCAAGCTGTGCCGAACGTGAAAGTGCTCATCGTGGGCAAATCACCCCTCGCGGAGGTTCAGGCCTATGCGAAGCGCCCCGGCGTCACCGTCACCGGCAGCGTCGAGGACGTGCGGCCCTACTATCGGCGAGCGTGGCTGCAAATGGTCCCGCTGCGCATCGGCGGCGGTACGCGACTGAAGATCGTCGAAAGCCTCGCCATCGGCACACCGGTCGTTTCCACCACCATCGGAGCCCAGGGCCTCGATTTGAAGCACGATGCCAACATCCTCCTCGCGGACACCAGCGTGGCCTTCGCGGATCAAATCATCCGCGCCTTGCAGAATCCACCGCTTCGCGAGCATCTCCGCCTGAATGGCATCCGCACCGCGAAAGAGCGCTTCGGCTGGCGAAAGATCGGCGCACGGCTCAGCGAGGCCATCCAAGAACGCTTCGAGCCCGCCCGCAGACATCAGATCCGCCTCATGAAGGTGCCTTTTGATGTCGTGACCATGCCGCAGACCATCGAACGCATCACGGAGATGATCGACTCCCGTCAGCCGCATTATCTGGCCACGGCCAATGTGGACTTCCTCGTGCAATCCACGCACGACGCCGAGCTGCGCCGCATCCTCGACAAGGCGCACCTCGTCGTCTGCGATGGCACGCCACTCGTCTGGCTCTCTCGCTGGCTTGGGCGACCTCTACCAGAGCGTGTCGCAGGCTCCGATCTCGTGCCGGAACTGCTCGCCACCGCCGAAAAGAAGCGCTGGCGTGTGTTTTTCCTCGGTGGCGAACGCGGCGTGCTCGCTGAGGCCGTACGGAATGTCGAAACGCAGTATCCTGAGCTGGAGATCGCTGGAGCTTATTCGCCGCCGTTTGCGCCGCTGGACAAAATGAACCACGACGCCATCAACCGCCGCGTCCGCGAATCTGAACCGGACCTGCTGCTCGTCTCCTTCGGCTGCCCGAAGCAGGAAAAGTGGATCGCCAGAAACTATCAGACCCTTGGCGTGCCTGTGAGCGTGGGCGTGGGTGCCACCATCGACTTCCTCGCCGGCTCCATGCGTCGTGCGCCGGTGTGGATGCGGAAATGCGGCCTCGAATGGGTCTTTCGACTGCTTCAAGAACCGAGACGACTGTTAAAACGTTACGCGGCGGATCTCGCCGTCTTCGGCTGCGGCTCCATGAAGGAGCTCACCGGTGCCCTGGTCTATCACAAGTCTTCCCGTTCATGAACATCGCCCTCTCCACCAGCGTCATGCAGCGCGGCAAAAGCGGCGTCGGCCAGTATGTGCTCGCCCTCACCCGCGCCCTGCTCGCCCATACCAGCGAGGTCAACTTTCACCTCCTCGTGCTGGAAGAGGACATCCCGCTTTTCGACTTCGTCCGCGACCGGATGAAGATCGTTCCTGTCTCCGAGCAATGGCGGCCCGCGGTCAAAAACATCCTCTGGCACCAGCTCGTGCTGCCACGCTGGCTGGCACGAAATCACATCGACGTGCTGCACGTGCCCAGCTACCGCCGCATGCTCAGCAAGGCACCCTGCCGCCTCGTCTCCACCATTCATGACCTCGCGCCCTTTCATGTGCGTGGCAAATACGACCTCGCCCGCATGATCTATGGCCGCGTCGTGGTGAAGCACCTCGCCCGCCAGCAGAATCAGATCCTCACCGTCAGCTCCAGCACCGCACGCGATGTGCAGCGCTTCTTTGGCATCCCGCTGGAGCAGCAGAAAGTCATCTTCAATGGCATCGACCATCGCCGCTTCCATACAGGCGATCATGCCATGGCTTCGCAGCAGGTGAAGGAGCGCTGGGACCTCGCCCATCCCTTCTTCCTCTATGTCTCGCGATTGGAGCATCCGGCCAAAAACCACGTCCGCCTCATTGAGGCCTTCACCTGGTTCAAAAAACTCACCAACAGCCCCTGGCAGCTCGTGCTCGCCGGGAGTGACTGGCATGGGGCGCAGCATATCCACGAGGCCGCGAAGGCCTCCCCCTTCGCCGAGGACATCCGCTTCCTTGGCTTCGTCGAGGATGACGCCCTGCCCAATCTCTACCGCGCCGCCTCCTGCATGGTTTATCCCTCGTTGTTTGAGGGCTTCGGCCTGCCACCGGTCGAGGCGATGGCCTGCGGCACGCCGGTCATCAGCTCGATCTCCGGTTCTCTCGATGAGGTCGTGGCCAACGCAGCGCAAATCGTGAACCCCGAGGACGCCATCGACATCGCGGAGGCCATGCGCTTCATCGCCAGCAGTTCGGAGCGGCGTGAGCACCTTGTCCGTGCCGGTTTGGAGAATGCGAAACGCTTCGATTGGGGCAAAAACGCCGCGCAGGTCATGCAGGCTTACACCGGGAGGCTTTCCCCCACCTGGGGGGATTGTCCCGGCGCGGGGATGCAGCACCTTCGCTCACCATGTCCGACCTCGCCCTGACGCCCTCTGCTCCGAACCATCTCCGCCCCCGGGTGATGCGTCGTCGCACGCTGGCCCGTCGCCGGGCGGAAGTACTGCTCGATGCCGATCCCGCCGAGGAAACTGCCCAGGCGGCCTCCGGCGGCCTGAAACTGCCGTTTGATCCGCTGCGCCTCATTGATGCCGTCGTGCGTCGCTGGTGGCTGATGCTCCTCGCGGGCAGTTTGCTCGGCGCGGGCATGTTTGCCATGGGCTACAAGCGCTTCGAGACGCTGCACACCGCGAAAGCGCAAATCGTCAAACAAGAAGCCGCCTCCTCCTTTCGCCAGTCCGACTCCGGCGAGGCCTTCCGCCCTCGCGACATGACCATCCCCACCTTCATCAAGCTGATGCACAATGGAGCCGTCGTCGAAGGTGCCGCGAAGCGTCTCGAAGGCCGCTACGACGAAAGCGTGATCCGCTCCGGCCTCATCATCGCCCCCGAGCGAAACACCGATGTCGTGTCCATCAGCATGACCTGCGATCGTAGCCCGGAAGCGGCGCTTGCCATCCTTCAGGCCTACACCGCCGAGGTGCTCCTGCTCGCCCGCGATCTCCAGCGCGGCTCTGCCACCGAAATGCGCCAGTTCCTTCAAGAACAGATCAAGCGCACCGAGACCGATCTCGTGAAGGCCAACGAGGAAATCCTCGCCTACGCCAAGCGCGAGCAGCTCATCGATGCCGACAAGCAGATGGACGCCTGGCTCGGCGAACTCGGCAATTTCACGCTGAAGTATGAAACGCTGAAGCTCGATCACGAAACGCTCGATCTGCGCATCCAGGGCGTCGAAAACGAACTCGCCAAGGTCGATACGAATGCCGCCCGGCTCGACACCGCCCGCCGCGAACTGGCGGAGCTGGCCGTGCGCTACACCGACGAGCACCCCACCATGATCGAGGCTCGTGAAAAGCTGGTCACCATGGAGGCGCAGATGAAAAACAGCGGCCCGCGTGCCGATGCGCCACCCAAGCCGGGCGAGAGCGCCGTGGCGGAAAGTCTGTACCTCGAACTCGTGCGCCTTCGCTCCGAAAAGAAGGTCATGCAGGAGCAGCTCGGCAAGCTGGAGGTCGTCCGTGCCGAGTTGAATGACCGCCTCGCCACGCTGCCGCGCAAGGCGATGGAATACGCCAGCATCAAATCAAAGCAGCAGACCTTAGAAGCCTCGCGTGACCTCCTCGCGGGTCGCCAGCGTGAGGCCGCCTTGTTTGAAGAGGATGCGCAGGGTTACTTCAAGCTCTTCGCCATGGACCGCCCGCAGGACGTGGCTTCGGTCAAACCCACGCAAAAACTCGCCATGGTCACCGGCGGCGGTTTTGCGGCCGGAGCAGCCGTCGTGGCCATGCTCGCCATCACGTTCACGCTTCTCGATGGCCGCATCCGGAGCGCGGGGGATCTGAAACGCGCCACCGGCGTGCCCGTCATCGGCTTCCTCCCACAGGATCAGCGCCAGCTTCTCGAAAGCGAGGAGGCCTGGGCCTTCCGCACCTGGACGCGGCTCCAACCGATGCTCGTCATCCCGGCTCGCGGCGAAGCCACCGTGTGCGGCCTCATGCATGCCGATGATGTGGAGACAGCCACCCACATGACCCGCCGCCTCGCGATGGCTGCCGTGCGTCGCGGCTTGAATTGCATCACCATCTCCAGCGAAGGCAGTTTCGATCTCGAAGAGGCCGTGCGTGAACCGGAGCACGTCATCGAACAGCTGCGTGAGACCCACGATGCCGTCTGCTCTTTGCGCCTCGGCCCCGGCTGGACGTGGACGGCCGCGCAGCGTCAGCAATGGCTCGCCGCGATGAATGTCTGGCGCACCTCGCCGCAGCTTGTCATCCTCATCACCCTGCCCTCCGTCGAGCAGCCGGAGGCTTTGCTCATTGCCGAACGTCTGCCGAACCTCATCTGGGCCGGTCGCAGCGGCCACGCCCACGTCCAAAATGTCAGCGATACGCTCCGCATGTATCGCGATACCGGCTGCCGCCTCGTCGCCGCCGTGCTCGATCACGCTCCCGCGCTCAAACCGATGGCGCTGGCACGCTTCGCCGCGCTGCTGGTGCTTTCGTCCGCTTTCGTGAATGCCGCGCCCGTCACCCAGCCGCCGCTGCTCCTCGGCCCCGGCGATGCCGTGAACATCAACATGCCCGGCTTTGAAGGTCACGAACGCTCAGAGATCTCCATCGGCCCCGATGGCCGCCTCACCTACCTGCAAGCGCGGGACATCCAGGCTGCCGGACTGAGCGTGGATCAATTGCGAGACAAGCTCACCACCGAACTCCGCCGCTACTACCGCAACGCCAAGGTCGTCGTCACGCCTTTCACCTTCCAAAGCCGCAAGGTCTATGTGCTCGGCAAGGTCGTGAAAAAAGGCGCGATCAATCTCAACCGCCCCATGAGCATCCTTGAAGTCGTCGCCGAGGCGGGTGGACTGGAAACCGGACTCTTCCAGCAAAACACCGTCGAGCTGGCCGATCTCGGCCGCAGCTTTGTCATGCGTGGCCAGCAGCGCCTGCCAGTGAATCTCGAATCCCTCTTCCTGCGTGGCGACATGGCGCAAAACGTCCGCGTCGAACCGGGCGACTACCTTTACTTCCCCTCCGCGAACTCGAACGAGATCTATGTGCTCGGCGATGTGAAGATGCAGGGCACGCAGGGCCTTCTCTCCCACACCAGCGTCCACAGCGCCATCGCCCAGGCCGGTGGCTTCACGCAACGGGCCTTCACGAAGCGTGTGCTCGTCGTCCGTGGCTCGCTCGATAAGCCGGAGCGCTTCGCGGTGGACATGGATGACATCCTCACCGCGAGGGCCAAAGGCTTCCGCCTGGAACCGAAAGACATCGTTTACATCGCCGACCGCCCCTGGGCGCGGGCGGAAGAACTCGTCGGCATCGCCGTCAATGCCTTCCTGCAAGGCGCGGTCTCGAGCTGGACCAACCACAACATCGGCCCCTTCATCCAACAGCCTCTGCTGCCGCAGATTCGTTGATCTCCAACCCTGGCTCATCCACCGATTTCTCAGATTTCACGGATGGAAGCCCATCTGAGCCATCGGCGAAATCGCTGGCTAAATCCTTCAGATAACTCTGAGGACGCGGAGTTTTAGCCCTGGATACGGCAAGGTTTAACAAAAACCCCTTGTCGGCCCCGGTCCTGATGCCGTTAAGTTTCGGCATGCCAGAAACGAACAGCAGTTCCCCCGAACAGAAGACCCTCCGCGTCGGCGTGGTGGAGGATGATGCGACCCTGCGTCTCTTCCTCAAAAAGCTCATCCAGAAGCCCGCGAACGGTTTTGAGTTCATCGGAGCCTGGGAATCCGCCGAGGAAGCCGTGCAGCCCATCGCCGAAATGCGGCCTCATGTGGTCATCGTCGATCTCGAGCTGCCGAAGATCTCCGGCATCGAATTGATCCGCCAGATGTCCCCACGGCTTGGCAACACCGCCTTCGTCGTTCTCACCATCCACGACGACCCCGACAAAGTCTTCGCCGCCCTTCGTGCCGGAGCCCATGGCTACCTGCTGAAGTCCTCCAAACCCACCGACATCGCCGCCGGCATCCGCCAGGCCAGCGAAGGCGGTGCCCCGCTCAGCCAGGAGATCGCGCGACTCCTCATCAAGACCTTCCAGGAGCCCGTCGTGCCGCAGAAGAAGGAAATCCCCGGCCTCACTCCCCGTGAAAGCCAGATCCTCGAACGCCTCGCCCAAGGCATGGTGCCCAAAGAAGTCGCCCACGACCTCGGCATCAGCTACGAAACCGTCCGCGACTACCTCAAGGCCGTTTACATGAAGCTCCACGTCCGCTCCCGCACCGAAGCCGTGATCAAGTATCTCGAGCATCAGCAGTAGCCCGCGGAGCGGGCATCGACGATAAACAATAGCCGATACCGGAGCTGCACAGAGAGCGGAGAGTCAGAGGTAAGCCGTGAGAAGTGAGAAGTGAGAAGTGAGTGGTCAATGGTCAGCGGTCAGAATCGCCATCCACGACCAACACGCCTCCTTCACGCCGCCCGACCCGATCGAGGACGAGTTCGAGTAGGAGGACGAGGACGACACCACCGCTCCACCGCTCCACCGCTCCACCGCTCCACCGCTCCATCACTCCCCTTCCGCATTCTTCATTCGCCCCTCGCCCTTCCCCTCCACCTGCGGGGATTGTTCACTCGCCTCCTTTCCACCATGGTTTTCTCATGTTCATGAAACCATGTGCTCTGCTTCCGCTCGTCCTGCTTTCCTCCTGCTCGCTGTTCAAAGGCCCGCTCTTTGATCCGCGTGACAAATCCCACGTCGTGGCCGCCTCGCCCGCGTTCACCATCTCTGGACCCAAAGCCGGCATCGACCCCACCTGCCTCAAGCAGCCGGACAAAGCCTACACCCTTGGCCCCGGCGATAAACTGGAGATCGAAATCCTCGGCGAAACCGGCACGCGCACGGACACCTTTGTCACGCCGGATTCCAAGGTGTACTTCGATCTGCTTCCCGGCATTGATGTGGCCGGAAAAACCACCCAGCAGCTTCAGGCCGAGCTGGAGAAGGAACTCGTGAAGTTTTACAAGCAGCCGCAGGTCGCCGTGACACTGCGCGATGCCGTCAGCCAGCGGGTGTGGGTGCTCGGCCGACTCAACGCGCCCGGCATCTACCCGTTGAAGCAGCCCATGCGCGTGCTCGATGCCATCTCGCAGGCAGGCGGCCTCTTCACCTCCCGCTTCACCGGCACCACCGAGGAGCTGGCCGATCTACAGCACAGCTTCCTCATCCGCCAGGGCCGCATGCTACCCGTCGATTTTCAAAAGCTCGTGCGGGAGGGCGACATGGCGCAGAACATCTACCTGGAGCCGGATGACTATGTCTATCTGCCCTCCGCGCTCACCAATGAGGTCTATGTGCTCGGAGCCGTCACCGAGCCGCGGCCCATCGGCTTCATGAGCGACATGAATCTCATGTCCGTGCTCGGTCGCGGTCTCGGCATCCGACCGGATGCGGATCTGCGAAACGTCTCCATCATCCGTGGCTCGCTCACGGAACCCAAGATCGCCACCGTCAACGCGCTGGAAATCCTGAATGGCAAGGCCACCAACGTCACCCTGGAGCCTGGCGACATCGTGTTTGTGCCCGGAGCCGATAGCACCTTCTCTCCCGGCGATCTCGCCCGGCAGGCGGTGAATACCTTCGTGCGACTCGTCGCCGCGACCGAAGGCAGCCAAGCGGGCGCACCCAATGCCCAAGACATCGGCTTGAACGTCAACATCGGAGGAGGAACCAACTGATGAGCACGAAACGCATCCGCCCGCTTCTCATTGCCGAGGCCGCCAATCCCGCCCTCACCAGCGCCGCACTCGTCGGCTGGTCCTGCGTCCGCGCCATCGCCGCGGAGACCGACGCGCACATCGTCACCGAATGGCGCAATCGCGAGGACTTCATCAAGGCCGGCCTCGTGGAAGGCAAGGACTTCACCGCCATCAACAACCGCCGCCTCCAGCACCTCTCGTGGAGCCTCACCAACAAACTCAGCGGCAAGGGCAACTTCAGTTGGAGCCTTTACGCGCTGCTTTCGAACCTCGTCTATCCCTTCTTCGAGCGAGCGCTGTGGCGCGAGTTCGAGCCGCGCTTCAAAGCGGGCGAGTTCGATGTCGTCCACCGCATCCTGCCGCTCTCACCCACCACGCCGAGCTGGATCGCGCCGAAGCTCAAGAAGATCGGCGTGCCCTTCGCCGTGGGGCCGCTCAACGGCGGCGTGCCTTGGCCCAAGGGCTTCGACGAGCTGCGCCGCAATGAACGCGATGCCGCTGGCAAGCTGCGAGCGCTCTACAAGCTCACGCCCGGCATCCAGGCCACGCGTGAATGCGCCAGCGCCATCCTCACCGCCTCACGCACCACGCTGCGTGAGATGCCGGAAAACGTGCGCGACCGCTGTGTCTTCATCCCCGAGAACGCGGTCGATCTCGCCAAGTTCCCCCTGACGCCACGTGACGCGCCCGATCTGAATCCCGAGCAGCCGCTGCGCCTTTCCTTCGTCGGCCGACTCGTCGCGCTCAAAGGCGTGGACATGCTGCTCGAAGCCGCCGCGCCCTTGCTGAAGGCCGGTGGCGCCACGCTCGACATCATCGGCGATGGCCCCGAACGCGCCCGCTTGCAGTCCCTGATCGAATCGCTCGGCCTCACCGCCTCCGTGCGGATGGAGGGCTGGATCGATCATGCCAAGCTCGGTCCGCGACTGCGGGAGAGCGATCTGTTTGTCTTCCCCAGCATCCGCGAGTTCGGCGGCGGAGCCGTGCTGGAGGCCATGGCGCTCGGTGTGCCGCCCGTCGTGCTCGATCACGGCGGCCCGCCCGAGCTCGTCCCGCCCGGCACCGGCTTCGTCCTGCCCATGACCACGCGTGACGACATCATCCACCGCCTGCGGGATCTCCTCCTCAACGTCCAAACCCAGCGCGAGATGCTCGCCGACACCGGCCGCCGCGCCCAGGACCACGTTCGCACCTACTACACCTGGCCCGCCAAGGCCAAGCAGATCGTCGAAGTCTATCAATGGATGCTCGGCCGTCGCCCCACCAAACCCGATTGGGGCACGCCGATGGGAGCCTTGTAACCGGGGCATTCCTGCCCCGCCCAAGCGGAGGTCAGTAGGCAGAAGTCAGAGCTTCAAACCAAGAACCAAGCACGAAGAACCAAGAACATCTCCGCCCTTCTCTTCACGCCACGCGATCCGATCGACCCGCCCGCAACGCTTCGCGTAGCGATGCGGGCGGGGGACGAAGCCACCGCCCACCACTCCACCACTCCACCACTCCACCGCTCCACCACTCCACCACTCCACCACTCCACCACTCCACCACTCCACCACTCCACCACTCCACCACTCCACCACTCCACCACTCCACCACTCCACCACTCCACCACTCCACCACTCCA
>CALSBJ010000119.1:0-11539 GCA_943373155.1 Akkermansia muciniphila
CGATAAATGCTCACGCATCCTTCACCCCAACACGCGCCCGAAAGGCCTCGCCGCGTAGCGGCTTTGTTCAACAAAACGGATGCAGGCAACGGCTCGAAGGCTATCTGTCGTGTCAGCAACGTCTTGCGCTCGCCGTCGCCTGATCCGAAACGTTCGCCCAAAGAAAATGGATCCGCTGGTCTACCCGATTATCTTTCGATACGATGACATGACAGTACCTTCGGGAGATGATTTCCCGAAGATTTGGCAGGTCAGATTTCGAGGGGAGCGAGAGTTTGACGCGATCGAGTCTATTCATCCTTCGGCGAGATTTCACTGGATCATAGACGGGAACGCCAACCTTTTGAACATCTCATTGGAATCGAAGACGAGAGAATGGCTTCGGCCTTTCCGACACGTTTGGAGGTGCGTAAGAGAGTACTATTCCATCGCAGAGGGTCGTCAGATCACGATTGGCGAATTGAGGGGACTCATCGAAGGCACTCGACTCGACGAAGAGAAGTCCCTGACGCCTGCGTTACAGAAGTTCCTCGATGGCCGTGATCTTGGCGCCATTTTCACCAAGTCGATGTTCCATGAGTTCATGCGTGAATAGGCAAGAGCGAACAAGACGCTGGACACCAAGACCTGACCCGCTGAGAGGCGAAAGCGCCATGACCATTCGAAACATTAATCCGGAATCAACGCTCGCCTCCAGGTCAGGTCTGGGTCAGCTTTGACGTTCGCCCCAACCTCAACACCACTCGCCATGCCTATCGAAGCGGATTCCGCAGCCATTGTGCAGAGACAGCTCGACGCCTACAACCGCCGGGACATTGAGGCGTTGCTCGCTACTTATGCCGATGATGCCGAGGTTTTCGAGCATCCCTCAACATTACTCGCGAGTGGAGCAGCGGCCTTGCGAGAGCGGTTCACTGCCCGGCTGAAAGAACCGAATCTTTATGCTCGCCTGTTGAGTCGGACCGTCATGGGGCCGACCGTCATTGACTACGAGGAGGTGTTTCGCACCTTTCCTGAGGGTTCTGGTAGTCTTCGACTCATCATGATTTACGAGGTTCGCGGAGACAGGATTGCCCGAGCTTGGAGCATTGCCGGAGAGAAGACTCTTGACTGACTATGGCTCCGAAGCAGCACCTCCACGAGCCAACCCAGGGGGAACAAAACGGATGCTGGCACGACTCGAAGGCGATCTGTCGTGTCAGCAACGTCTTGAGCTCGCCCTCGCCTGATCCGAAACGTTCACTATATGTGCATGGTCGCTTACATCGCTTCGCGTGAACCCCTGCCACTGATTCCGTGGCAACAGGATTTGCCCGCATTCAATGTCACCGAGTTGACCGAGCGTGAGCGGCCGGTGGTTCGACATTTTTCGCTACCGCATGTTCGTCAGGTTGGCAGCCACACCCATTGCGGGTGCGGCTTTAACGAGGGACGCGAGCATCCACAGGTTTATGATGACCCGGTGGCGGAGAGAGCCGCCGCTTTGGAGTCGTCATCGCAGCTTGCACGCTACGTTCGCGAGCATCGAATCGAGCAGATTTACAGTTGTTGGTCTGGCGACGAGGGCGAGCCGAAGGAGTTTGAGCGGCACATCGGGCCAGGCGATTTGGTCGCCCCGGAGTTTTTCTTTCGTGAGAGAGAGCTACTTGTTATTGATGGTAACGTGGCCAAATCCCCAAGTGAGCTTTGAATCGGGCGTCGAAGAGCGTGGATGAGGTCTTGGGTGTCTTAACCCGGCTTCAAAGGAAACGGGTGTTGAACCTGCTTGGCTGCGTCTGAGACTTCACCCGAGCTAAGCGATGCTACGCGTCATCATGATGGGTGAATTCATGAGATGAAGGCGGGGAAATCTAAACCGCTGATCTGACGCTCATTGAACGCTGATATTTGGTTTGGGATGAGCGTCTGGTCAGCGTCGAATTAGCGGTTAAAGAATCACAAAACCTCATGACGCGAAGCATATTTTGAAGAGCCTCTGAGCGCTGACGGCGGAACCGGGAGGACGAGGAGGATTGCTGCGCCCTCTGACCTCTGACCTCTGACCTCTGACCTCTGACCTTTGACCTTTGACCTTTGACCTCTGACCTTTGACCTCTGCCCTCTGCCCTCTGCCCCCTGACCTCCGCCTCACACCGGCACGGTCATGGTAAACGTCGTGGCGAGGCCGGGCTGGCTGGTGGCGGTGATGGTGCCGTGGTGGGCTTCGACGGCACGTTTGACGATGCTGAGGCCGAGGCCGGTGCCTTTGACGGCGCTGCTGTGATGCTTATCTCCCCGGAAGAAGCGCTTGAAGACGAAGGGCAGGTCATGGGCGGGGATGCCGGTGCCGTTGTCGCTGACTTTGAGGACGCATTCGGTGTCGCTCCACTGGCCGGAGAGGGTGATGACGAGGCCGGGCTGCTGATTCTCTTTGAGGGCGTTTTCGATGAGGTTGGTGAAGATCTGGTCCCAGTAGAAGCGGTCGCCTTGGAGGAGGCCGTTTTTCTTGGGGAAATCGAGCACGAAGCGGGTGTCCCGTTTTTCATGCATGGGGGCGAGGTGATCGATGGCGTCCTGGACGCACTGGCGGACCTCGAAGGGCTCGGCATTCAGGGGCGTGGTGGCGTCTTCGAGGCGGGAGATGCAGAGCATGTCCTCGGTGAGGCGGGCGAGGCGTTTGCCGTGCTTCTCCATGGTATCGAGGCAGCGGGGGAGCAGGGCGGGGGCATCCCGCAGGGTCTCGATGTAGCCATTGATGATGGTGAGCGGGGTGCGCAGCTCGTGGGAGGCATTGGCGATGAAGTCCCGGCGGATCTGCTCAGTGAGGGCGGTCTCGGTGACATCCTGCACCATGAGCCAGGCGGCCCCGACGCGGGCATTCGAGATGGGGGCGGCCTCGATGAGGAAGTAACGACCGCTGAGATTGGCCGCGGTGGCGGTTTTGCTGGAGAACATCTGGACCTGCCGGGTGATCCGCCGCCGCTCCTGGATGGCCTCCTGGACGAGGGCGGTGAGCTGGTGGTCCCGTAGCTCTTCAATGAGGCTGCGGCCGGTCTGCACGGCGGGGCGCTGGAGCATGGCGGCGAGCGGCTGATTCGCGAAGCGGATGCGCATCTCGGCATCGACGATGACGACGCCCTGGCGGATTTCATTGAGGATGGCTTCGAAAAACTCATGAAGGCCACGCTCTCTGGGGAGCTGATCGGCGGCGATGCGGGCGGCGGTGACCTCCTGGACGAGGCGGTGGGCCTCGGTGTGCTTGATGCCGATGGCGGCGACGACATCGGCGAGCCATTTTTCATGGCGGTGGCGCTGCCTCCACCAGGCGAACCAGGTGAGGATCAGGATAAGGAGAAGGAGGAGGCTGAAGCCGGACATCAGAAATCAGGGAGCCGATGTCTCGACCGGGGCCGCCTCGCCATCAATCTTGAATTGAAACCCGGTGCCGCGGACGGTGATGATGCATTTGCCCTCTTCGCCGAGCTTTTCGCGGAGGCGCTTCACATGGGTATCGAGCGTGCGGGTGGCCACATCCCCGTTGTAACCCCAAACCTCGCGGAGGAGATCGGCGCGGGTATGGACGGCATCATCGTTTTCCATGAGGGTGGTGAGCAGCTTGAACTCGGTGGTGGTGAGATCGAGCGGCTGGCCGTGGAGGAAGAGCTTCAAATTCCGGCGGTCGAGGGAGAAGGGCCCACGGCGCATCTCGGAGATGAGGACGACTTTTTTCGTGCGTCGCAGGATGGCGCTGATGCGCAGGAAGAGCTCGCGGGGAGAAAAGGGCTTGGTGAGGTAATCATCGGCGCCGCTTTCCAGCCCGGCGATTTTATCGGTGACCTGGGATTTGGCGGTGAGGATGATGACGGGAATGCTGGCGGTGCGGGTATCGGCGCGGAGGCGCTTGAAGACGTTGAGGCCATCGATGCCGGGGAGCATGAGATCGAGGATGATGATGTCCGGCTGCTGCTCAATGGCGGCGGGCACGACCTGGAGGCCATTGGCGATGGTCACGCTTTCATGGCCCTCGCGGGCGAGATGCATGGAAATCATCTCGGCGATGTCCGCCTCGTCTTCGACTATCATGATCTTGCTCATGTGCTGAGCGAATGCGGCGGAAGGGATCATGCGGCAAAGGGTGTTTCGTGACGAAGTCGTTGCGAAGGGGCGACCGGTCAAGGTTCACACCTTCGAAACGAGGCCTTTTGTGAGGGGTGCTGGCTGTGGGCGCATCGTTTTCGTCACACAAGCCGCTTGGAAAGCAGCCCGGCGTGTTGTTTTCTCCCCGGATGCGAATCCTGATCGTCACCGACACCTATCCGCCGGACATCAACGGCGTGGCGAGGTCGTTGCAAACGCTCGCGGAGGGGCTGGCGACTCGTGGGCATGCGGTGGAGGTGGCGACGACGCTGGAGGCCTCCTCGGCAGAAAAATCACTCCCCAGGCATGTGATGCCTTCGATGCCGCTGCCGGGCTATTCGGGGCTGCGCATCGGTTTTGCCTCGGGAAGGCAGGTTTTGGGCATCTATGATGGTTTCAGGCCTGACGTCCTCTATGTGGCCACAGAGACGCCGCTGGGCATCGCGGCGATTCGAGCCGCTGGGAAGCGCCAGATCCCGGTGGTGAGCGGTTTTCACACGAATTTCCAATCCTACCTCGAAGACTACAACCTGCCCGGCATGGAGGCGGTGGCCTCCGGCATCCTGCGCAGCATTCACAATGCCACGAAACGCACGCTGACGCCCTCCCAGGATACGGCGGCGATGTTGACGCGGTGGGGCATCCAAAACGTGGGGGTGCTGGGCCGTGGCGTGGATATGGATCTCTTCAACCCGGCAAGCCGCAGCGAGGAACTGCGCCGCTCCTGGGGCGCAGATGAGGGCACGCCGGTGGCGATTTACGTGGGGCGCATGGCACCGGAGAAAAATCTGCCTTTGGCGATGCGGGCGTTTGAGGCCTTTCGCGAGACACAGCCTCAGGCGAAGATGGTTTTCGTGGGGGATGGCCCCCGGCTGGAGGCGATGAAGGCGGATCATCCGCGTGCCATCTATGCGGGTGCCCGCATCGGGGCGGATCTGGCGGCACACTATGCCAGCGGGGATGTGTTTTTGTTTCCCAGCAGCAGCGAGACCTTTGGAAATGTGGTGCTGGAGGCCATGGCGAGTGGCCTGGGCGTGCTCGCTTTCGATTACGCCGCGCCTAGGCTGGTGATTCGCCCTGGCGAAAACGGTTGGCTGGCTCCTTTGGGTGATGAGGATGGCTTTGTGAATCAAGCGCGGGGGATTGCCCACCGCTGGAATGATCTCGCCCTGCGAAACGCGGCCCGCCAGGCAGCTGGCGATTACGGCTGGGGGCGCGTCATCGAGCAATTTGAATCCGAACTCGCCACCGCCTGCCAGCCATGAGTGAAACTGCACCTGCTCCCATCCGCGAAAAGACCAAGCTCCGCTGCAAAACGGTGATCATCTCCGATGTGCATCTCGGGATGAAGGACTGCAAAGCCCTCCAGGCAGCCCATTTCCTGCGTCACACGCTTTGCGATAAGCTCATCCTCAATGGCGACATCATTGATGCTTGGCACCTGAAGCGGCTCGGCGGCTGGAATCCCAGCCACACCGGCTTCATCCGCACGGTGCTGAAGAAGATGGAGAAGGAAAACACCCGCGTGATCTACCTCCGCGGCAATCACGATGACATCCTCGATCGCTTCATCCCCATCGAATTGGATAATTTGATCCTCACGGAGGAGCATGTGCATTCCACTGCCCGTGGCGATTACCTTCTCGTGCATGGCGATGGCTTCGATGCGGTGACGACGAATCATGCCTGGCTCGCGAAACTCGGCGGCTACGGCTACAACGCCCTGTTGCGCTTCAATCGCGTGATTGACTGGGCTCGCCAGATGATGGGCAAAGAGCCCTTCTCGCTCGCCAAATGGGCCAAAGCCAAGGTGAAGGCCAAAGTGAGCCCCATGGGCCGCTGGGAGGAGCAGGTGGTGGACCTCGCCCGCTGGCGCCAATGCGCGGGCCTCATCTGTGGTCACATCCACACGCCGACGGACAAGATGCTGGGCGAGATTCATTACCTGAACTCCGGTGACTGGGTGGAATCCATGACCGCCATCATTGAGCACCTCGATGGCCGCTTTGAAGTCATCCACTATGATGACTTCTGCCAGCGCACGGGCCGCGAGCCAAAAGAGGCGATGCAGGCGGAGGTATCCGCGGAAGTGGCGGCGGAGTGATGGAGTGATGGAGTGATGGAGTGATGGAGTGATGGAGTGATGGAGTGATGGAGTGATGGAGTGGTGAGTGGTGAGTGGTGAGTGGTGAGTGGTGAGTGGTGAGTGGTGAGTGGTGAGTGGTGAGTGTGATGAGGGATGAGGGATGAGGGATGAGGGATGGAGTGCCGCTTCCTCAGGACTCCAATTCTCTAACACTCCACCCATCCACAAAAAGCCCGCGCACACCGGGAGGCATGCGCGGGCGTGAAAGTGGCTGGTGGGCCGATTACTGATTGCCAATCATGAGCAGCATCGTGTCTCCCTTGCGGAAGAGGCGGAGGAGCACGCTTTGCTCACTGCTTTTGGCAAGCTTGCGGGCTTCGGCGGCGCTGGGAACTATTTGGCGGTTGATGTGGGTGATGACATCCCCTTCCTCCAGGCCCATGGCGGCGGCACGGCTATCGGGATCGACCTTGGTGACGATGACACCCTGAATTTCTTTGGGGATGTCGTGCCGCTCACGCAGTGGCTGCGAGAGGTTTTGCACCATCACGCCAGTGACGAGTTCCTGGGCGACGTTCGCGCCGCCTTTGCCAGCGCCGCCACGCGGGATGGAGCGGCCGGGGCCGACCTCCGCGAGGGCTTCTTCAGGCAGCGCTTCGAGCGTGGCATTGACGGTCATCTTCTGGCCGTTGCGGAGGATGTCCATCGGCACGCTGGAGCCTGGCTTAAGGCTGCTGACGATGAGGCGGAGACGGCTGCTGCCATCCACTTTCTGGCCGTTGATGCCGATGACGATGTCTTCGACCTGGAGACCGGCCTTTTCCGCAGGTGACTCCGCGCCCACCTGAGTCACGAGGGCACCGGTTTGGTCGCCAATGTTGTATTGCTTGGCAAACTGGGGCGTCACATCGGTGATCTGCACACCGAGGTAGCCGCGCTGCACGGAGCCATCATCGAGGAGATCCTCGGCGATGCGCATGACCATGTTCACCGGGATGGCAAAGCCGATGCCGGCATTCATGCCCGACTTGGAGAGGATGGCGGTGTTGATGCCGATGACACGGCCGAGAGCATCGACAAGAGGGCCGCCGGAGTTGCCGGGATTGATCGAAGCGTCCGTCTGGATGAAATCCTCGTAGCCAGACATGCGGCCTTTGCGCACGATGCCTTCATTGCTGCGGCCGAGGGCGCTGACGATGCCCTGGGTGATGGAGCGGGGAAGTTCCATCGGTGCACCAGCGGCGAGCACCACATCACCGACGCGGAGCATATTGCTATCGCCGATCGTGGCGGGTTTGAGGCCTTTGGCTTCGATCTTGATCAAGGCCACATCGGTGAGCGGATCGTTGCCGATGATCTCTGCGGTGTAGTTTTTGGTGTTTTCACCATCGGGCACAGCCACCTCAATCTTTTTGGCGTCCTCGATGACGTGGTTGTTGGTGAGGATGTAGCCGTCCGAGGTGATGATGACACCGGAGCCGACGCCACGGTTCTGATGCTCGGGGATCTCATCCTGCTCAGGCGGCTGCTGCGGCTGGCCACGGCGGCGAGGTGCCTGCGGCTCATCGTTTTCATCCATGCCGAAATCCTCATCCGGCACGCCGAAGAAACGGTAGAAAAAGGGACGGAGCTGAGGCGGGATTTTGTCCGCCGTGGGTGCCTTCACCGGAGCGGAGGAAAAGATGGTGACGACGCTGGGGAGGATCTTCTCGGCCACATTGGCGTAGCTCATTTGGATCTGCCCGCCGTTGGGTAGCGGTGCAGCATCCTTGGTGAGCTTCGAGTTGAAGGCGTTGGAGTCGATCTGCTCGGCACGGGCCAGGCTGAGCGCCAGCGTGATGGCGGTTACGATTGGAGCGGTGTGTTTCATGGTGGGGGTGGAGGGATTTCAGAGCGTCACAGGACGTGATACGTGCCGTGTGACGTGCTGACGCGGAAAATCTTGAAGCAATTTTCAGCTCTGCAAAGCGACTGTGCAGAGAAATTTTGCCCGCACACAAAGCAGCGGGCGGGCGGCGTTTGGTTGCTTTTTGCCTGCTCGGTCAGATCTTCGGCAGTTTCCAATCCCCACGAAAGGTGCGGGCTTCGAGGAGCTTGTTGGCCTCCGCATCGTTTTGGAAGGTTTCGGTGGCGGGGTCCCAATGCAGAGGGCGTTTGGCCTTCACGGCGATGGCGGCGAGCTGGCAGAGGGCGTCGCTGCGCACGGCGGTTTCGATGTCGCAGATGGCTTTGGAGCCGGCTTTGACCGAGTCGATGAAGTTCCGGGTGTGTTCGAGGCTGGCGGGCAGTTTGATCGGCATGCTGCCCTCTTTGTTCGCGGGATCGCGGAGGATCGCCGTGTCGCTGGCCTCGATGGTGCCGCGTTTGACATGCACCCAGCCGTTTTCGCCGATGAAGCGGATGCCATGGCCGATGTCGTCGCGTTTTTCGTTCACGAAGACGATGGGCGCGGCGCTGGCGTAGTCGAAGCGCATGCGCCAACCGAGCACGTTGTCGCAGGTGCCGCTCGCAGGCCATTCGGCGGCCTCAAAGCTCACTTTGACCGGTCCGGTGTTGTCCGTGCCATTGCCCCACTGGGCGATGTCGAGATGGTGGATGCCCCAGCAGGACAGCATGCCGAGAGAAAAGTTGGAGATGTTCTCGTGGAAGTGGCGCTTCGTCTTCTCGACGTTGTAGGGCGTGAACGGCGCAGGGCCTACCCAGCGTTCCCAGTCGATGGTTTCAGGTGCTGTTTGATCGGGAAAAAGTGGAGACGTGATGCCTCCGGGCACGGCGACCTGGATTTCCTTCAGTTTGCCCAAACGACCGTTGCGGGCGAGTTCGCAAGCCCAGCGGAATTTGAGGTCGCTGCGTTGCTGCGTGCCGAATTGGAACACGACGCCCGTTTGGCGCACCGCCGCTCGGACGTGCTTCGCCTCGGCCACGGACATGCCCATGGGCTTTTCGTGGTAGATGTGCTTTTTGTTCAGCACCGCATCCGTGGACGGGATGCTGTGCCAGTGCACCGGCAGCGCCATCAGGACAGCGTCGATGGAGGGATCACGATTCAGCTCACGGAAGTCGCTCAGCACTTTCACGTCGTCGCTGCCGTAGGCTTCCTTGATGTGCCACTTGGCGGTTTTGAGGCGCTCCTGGTTCACGTCGCACAGCGTGGTCACGCGGACGCTTTCATTCGTCAAAAACGCCCGCATATCATGCGTGCCCTGTGCCCCACAGCCGATGACGCCGAGCGTGATCTTGTTCGACGGTGCCGTCTGCGAGCGCAGCACGCTGGCAGGGACAAAGTACGGCGCGATGCCCGTGGTGAGCACCGATTGAAGGAAGGAGCGACGGTTGTTCATGGCTGGAAAAACCAACGCTAACCGAATCCGGCTCCAACGGACAAGAATTATGTCAGATCGGCCAGCTCAGAGGCTGGGCGGAATCTCAAGGCTTGGTGACCAGCAAGTGAACGAAGCGGTGGCCTGAAGTGCCTTGCGGGATGGTCGCTTTGACCTGCTGGATGCCATTGGTGGTGCTCAGGATGGTCTCGCTGATGCCAGCACTGCTCCACGTGCCGCCTTCCAGCGTGTCCTTCCATTGAACCTGGAAGGTGAGCTCGCCCACGACGGATGCCTTGCGGCTGTAGATGAAGTCGAAGGAGCCTGCATCGGGCGTGGTGACGCTCGTGCTGGTTGTGCCTGGAGCCGAGGGGCTGCTACCGATGGCGTATTCCATGAGGTTGGAGATGCCGTCGTTATCGGGGTCGAGTGTGTCACCAGCGTCGGGGGAACCGGGACCAAAGTAGAGATCTTTCCATTCGGTGTAGTTGGTGGGTTCGGCAGCGGTGGCGAGGGCGAAACTGCTGCTGTCGTAGGTTTTGGTGAAGAGCATGCTGCCGCTATTCACGGCGGAAAAAGTGCCGGTGCGGGAAGCGAAGGTCATGATGTTGAAGCTGTTGCCAGAGGCGGGAACGAAGCTGTTGATTGCGGTGACGTTCAGCGTGCCACCGAGAGTGACTGGGCCGTTGGCGAGCAGGCGATCAAACTGGCTCGTGCTGGTGCCGCCGAGTTCGATGTTGAGGATTCCGGTGCTGCTTTGCGTGAAGGACCAGAGCGAGGAAAAGGTGAGGGTGCCCGGGGAGTCTCCGATGTTCATCGTTCCGGCATTGGTGAAGACGTTGCCGCCACTGGCGTAGTCGAGGTAGCCGCCATCGGGGGCATTGAAGATACCGCCAGCCATGTTGAGGAGCGTCGAGCTGCCGTAACCCATCAGCAAGCCTGCGGTCCAGTTCATCGTGCCTGCATTGCTGAGCGTGGCATTGGAGTCGAGGTACTTGGTGCCGAAGCCGGTGAGGTTCACCTGTGAGCTTGGGCCAAAGCCCAGTGTGCCGGCGACGGTGCCGCCCGTCCATTCGAAGACGCCGCTCGTGAAGATGCTGAGGCCGTTGGCAGTGCCCGTGAGCGTGCCGCTGGAGAAAACGAGAGGGCTGGTGCCTGCGAGGGAGACGTTGGCGTTGACGCTCACCGAACCGCCTGAGATCCGGCACTGCCCCGTGCTCAGGGTGTGGAAGCTGCTGCCGGGATTGAGGTGTGCGGTGCCGGTGAGGTCGAGGAAGCCGCTGCTGGCATTCAATTGGCCGCCATTGTTGAGCGTCCAGTATGGGTTGAGGTAGCTCACCCCCGTGCCGGCGGTTTTGCGGATGCTGCCGCTGTTGTGGAGGTGCAAATTCGTGGTGCTGGCGCTGTAGTCGAGCGGATTGCCATCGGCGGCGATGTCAAAGATGCCAGCCGATTGAATGTGGATGCTGGCTCCGGTGAGTGGGCCGCCATGGCCGTTGATGGGATAGGTGCCTAGCCAGCGGAGCGTGCCCGCGACGAAGAGGGTGCCAGTCGCGTCACTGGCTCCGAGGTATTTGGGACTTCCAGTCGCTGGCATGCTCAGCGTGCTTCCTGACGGAATCGTGAGATTGCCTCGAATGCGTCCGCCATTCCATTGCAGCGAGCTGCCGCTGGCTGGCGAAAGGGTCAGCGTGTCTGATGGCGGACACACAAGCGTCGCTCCGCTGAGATCCCACACGGCGTTTTGTTCGACCGTCCATGAGCCCGACTCGGCGGTGATGATGCCACCGCTCAAATCGATGATCCCAGGCCCACGGAAGATGCTGCCAGCCTTCCAAAAAGTCGGAGAGCTTGATCCACGCTGAAGGCGGGTACCGTTCATGTTGTTGTGAATGATGGCTCCCGGCTCGTTGGTGAGGGCCCAGTAGTTAAACAGAGCGCTGGTGCCATTCCCGGCACTTTTGACGATTCGTCCGGCGTTGTTGAAGGCCAGCAACGAGGTGCCGGCCTCGTAATC
>CALSBJ010000120.1:0-11370 GCA_943373155.1 Akkermansia muciniphila
CTCTCCCCCGATACACACTCTGCTTGTGATTGTGAGTCGTTCCGGGGGAGAGGTTAGATGCACAGCCATTGAGTTTAGCAACGAGGCGAAGTCAGGCGATGTTCGACTTCAATTACCAATCGAAGCTACGCCTCGCGGCAGTTGCCGTAGCTTCGACTGGCAGTCGAAGCCGCGTTGCAGGCCGGATCGCTAACTCAATGGCAGTGGAAGTTAGGTGAGGGGTCGGACATCGTGCTTCTCATTCCGGCAGCCGACCAGGCTTCGCGGCAAAAGGAAGGTGGCGGGAAGACGGGCTGCATGCTTGAGTTCCCGGATGTCAGCGCAGATGAGCAATGCAGTCAGTGTTTTCGGCCTCGGTTACGTGGGGACAGTTACGGCGGCGTGCCTCGCCGGCCGGGGGATGGCCGTGATCGGGGTGGATGCGAAGGCGGAGAAGGTGGATGCGGTCAACGCGGGCCATTCTCCCCTCGTGGAGCCGGGTTTGGAGGATTTGGTGCGCCAAGGGCATTCCAGCGGCCTGCTGCGAGCGACTTTGGACGCGTCGGAGGCGGTGCGTGATTCGAGCATCAGCCTCGTGTGCGTCGGCACGCCCTCGCTGAGCAATGGTCGCGTGCAGATGGATCATGTGCGGGCGGTGGCAGCGCAGATCGCGGCGGCGCTGCGTGAGTCTCCCAAGCCCCACACAATCGTTTTTCGCAGCACGATGCCTCCAGGCAGCACGCGGGCGCTGGTGACGGAGTTCTTCACGGGGATGGCGGCTCGGGTGCTGTATGTGCCGGAGTTCCTCCGCGAAGGCTCGGCAGTGCATGATTTCCTCGAACCGAGTCTGAGTGTCTTGGGCACGGAAAACGGCGAAAGCCCTGTGGAGGCTTTGGAAGGCCTGGGCAGCTTTGACGAGGTGCTGCGCTGGGAGGAGGCGGAGATGCTGAAATATGCCTGCAATGCCTTCCATGCCCTCAAAGCCGGTTTTGCGAATGAGATGGGCCGCGTGGGCAAATTTCTCGGCCTGGATGCTCGCCGGGTGATGGCCGCGCTGGGTCGCGATGAAAGGCTGAACATCTCCCGCGCCTACCTGAAGCCCGGCAATCCGATTGGTGGTTCCTGCCTGCCGAAGGACGTGGGCGTGCTCGCCGCTTTGGCGAGATCGGAAGGGCTGAAACTGCCGCTGATCGAGCAGATGATGGATTCGAATCAGGCCCACCTGGAACACCTCACCCGCCTCGTGGAGGCCACGGGAGCACAACGAATCGGTTTTCTCGGTCTCGCCTTCAAAGTAGGCACGGATGACCTGCGCGGCAGCCCCATGGTCTCACTGGCGGAGACGCTGCTCGGTCGGGGGCACTCGCTGCGCATCTTTGATCCAAGTGTGAATCTCACCCGCCTCATCGGGGCCAACGAAGCGGAGATCCAGCGTCGCATGCCCCATCTGGCCCGACTGATGAGCGACTCAGCAGCCCAAGTCGTGCAGGAAAGCGAGGTCATCGTGGCCTCCCAAGCCTGCGCCGATCTCGACGAGCTACGCGACTGCGTGCGGCCCGATCAGCACGTCATTGATGTGAATGGCTGGCCAGAACTGCAAGCGCTGTCGTGGAAGTATGAAGGACTCTGCTGGTAAGAGAGGGAGTCCACCCATCATGAGAGGCTCTCGCCCTTTGTCTCCGGGGCGAACCAGATGAGCACCATGCCGACGAGGTAGATCGAGCAGAGCGCAGAATAGGCATTGGCGGAGGTGCCAAAGGCGTGGACGAGATTCGCAATTTGAAGTCCGCCGATGGCGGCGATGATGCGTCCCACATTGAAGCAGAAGCCCTGCCCAGTGGCTCGCACGCTGGTGGGGAAAAGCTCGGGCAGGTAGAGCGGGAAGAAGCCGTAGAAGCTCGCGGTGATACCGCCCATGATGAAGGCGGTGGCGAAGAACCAGCCATTGATGACGGCATTCGTTTGGTAGAACAACAGCGCCGAGGCCAAGGCGAGGATGCACATGAAAAAGTAGGTCACCCGGCGGTTCAGCAGGTTCGAGATCACGGGGGCGATGAACGCAAACAAGCAGGCACCTACCGAGGTGGCGATCTGGGTGTATTGCGCCACATTGGTGAAGCCGTTCGCATTCAAATCGGCCGAGGTGGACCATTTGGCGCTTTGCTGCGCGGCACCCCAAGTGCCTAGCAGGGCGATGCCCGCGAGGGTCGCCCCCATGATCAAATTTTTTCGCACGCGGATGCGGCTACCCTCGGTAATGCTGCCAGCGGCTTCGGCCCGGCCCAGGTAACGGCGCACGGGTAACAAATACCCCCAAACAACGGCTCCAAAGCCCACCACGGTGATGATGACGGCCATCAGCGGCGTAACGCCACTTTCGATACCGGCGGGAGACCACGACCAGATAATAAACATCGCGACGATGGCGCCGATGAGCACGCCTTTGAGGTCCATCGTGCTCCAGTGGCTGGTTTTGCCCGCTGCTTTTTCCTCCTCCCACTTGTCCGATTCAGGCACAAAGATTCGAATCAGGAAGATGATGATCGCCGGCAGTGCCCCGATGAGCATGAGGAAGCGCCAGGCCTGATGATCGAGCAGCCAGCCGGCCAGCTCCTCACTGCCACCGAGAGCCAGCGTCCAGGTGCGCATCGTTTCGATGAAGGTATTCATGCCAAGGCTCAGGCCAGCGACGAGGAGGTAGCCGATATTGGCCGCCGCCCCGATGGCTCCAGCCACGAAGGCGCGATTCCCATGCGTCCACAGTTCATTCACCAGCGCCACGCCCAGCGCCCACTCGCCCCCCATGCCTAGGGAGGCCACAAACCGAAGAATGGCGATGTGCCAGGCCTCCGTGGCAAAGCCACACAGGCCGGTGAAGATGGCATAGGTAAAGATGGAGAAGGACATGGCTTTGACCCGCCCGATCCGGTCTCCCAGCCAGCCAAAGAACACGCCGCCCGTAGCCGCTCCGACGAGGAAGGTGGCGATGATGACACTGAACCAGCGATCCAGCGTGGCGCTGAGCGCCTCGGGAGCCGCGGTGCTCGCGAGAAGATCCTGCAACGCCGGTTTACCTATCAGCGGGAAGAGTCCCATTTCAAACCCATCAAACATCCAGCCGAGGAAGGCGGCGATGAGCGCCATGTTACGACCGGTGGAGGAGGGAGCGGAGGGAGAAGACATACGTGAGTCGGGAAAGGAGCCTGGAGGATGGCAACAAACGGACTCCCAGCGAAGGAATTTCGAGTCTGGGCGTGAAATCACTCGCGGTCCTTGGAGCCGGAAATCATCATCCAGCATGAAAAGCAGGATGCACGCTGCGGGACGAGTGTGTAAACCCAAGAACGATTCATGAGCATTCCCACCTATGATCAACTCCTGCGCCCGATTCTGGAGCTGGCAGGTCAGCAGCCTATCACGCGAGCCATTGCCACGAAGGCGGTGTCAGACTTCTTCAAACTGACGGAAGAGCAGCGGGCGGCAACCATTCCCTCCGGATCGTCCATGATCGGCAATCGGGCCGGATGGGCCATGAGCCATCTGCACAAGGCGGGATTGACCGAAAAAGTCGGCAAATACACTTACGAGACCACACAGAAAGGACGCGACTACCTGAAATCCCACAGCGGACCGATCACGCCAAATGATCTGCGTAGCATTGAGGGCTTCGAGGAGGCCTGGGCGGAGGGCAGTCGTCGGAGGGCGCAGAAAAAGGCGGGCGAACCGCCCGATGAGCCCGATGCGGAGGTGAACCGAACCTCCACGCCAGAAGAGCAGATCGATCATGCGATGGAATCCCTCGGCGCCAAGCTGCGGACCGAACTGCTGGAGCAGCTGCTCACCATCGAACCCTATCGCTTTGAGAAGGTGGTGCTCGATCTCCTGTTTGCCATGGGCTACGGCGGCTCCCGTGAGGAAGCGGCGCAGGTGACCCGCAAATCCAACGATGAAGGCATCGACGGCATCATCAATGAAGACCGCCTCGGGCTGGATGTGATCTATGTGCAGGCCAAACGTTGGAAAGGCGATGTGGGCCGCGTTGAAGTCCAAAACTTCGTCGGTGCGCTGGCTGGGAAGCACGCCACCAAGGGCATCTTCATCACCACCAGCCGGTTCAACAGCAATGCCAAGGAATACGCCCACGCGGTGGCACAGAAAGTCATCCTCATCGACGGCCAGCGCCTGGCCGACCTGATGATCGAGCACAACGTCGGCGTCTCCACCATTCGGACCGTCTCCCTCAAGCGGATGGACACCGATTACTTTGAGGAGGAATAGGCTTAGCCTAGGGAGTCCCAATCACATGCAAAGGCGTTCATTTTACGAAATCCCTGAAGCAGCTTGGATTTACGTCCCAAAACGCCAAGCAAAAGAGGAAGAGCCTGTACGACAATGGTGCGCCCATGAACTCATCCGTGCTTACGGCTACAGGGTGACCAGCATGACATTCGAATCTCCCGTGCAGGTGGGATCAAAGACTTATTGGATCGACATCCTAATCCACCATGAAGGCAAACCGTGGATCTGCGTGGAATGCAAAAAGCGTGGACATGCCAAGAATGAGGCCGCCATGGAACAGGCCATCAGCTATGCAGCATCCCAAAGGGTGAAGGCTGAATATGTGCTCTACACCAACGGAGACGTCTGGCAGGTAAAACGAAACATCAGAAACGGCTGGGTGGACGTACTGGACATTCCTCACGCGTCCCACTTGGAAGGAAGCCAGGTAACGGACCACCTGTGGAGACTGAAGCTCATCCTGCCGGTGCTTGCCCCTTTACCCGAGGCTTCACTAAAAGGCCGCGCTGCCGTCTCATGGTTGCACAGGCTCCAAGAGATGTTCAACGGCATGTCGTTCTGGTGCAGGTCGGCCGATCCACGCCTGCTAGACTCGGCGGACAATCTGCTTCGTTACCTGGCAGACCCGGGTGAGGGCGTGAATTACAGGCTAGGGAAGCTGGCGCATGCGTGCCTCCAACTGCGGGAACTCGTCAAAGACCGCGCCAAGGATCAATTGCTGTTGCAGGATTTGTCCGGTTCTCATGAGAAGGAATTGATGCGCTGGATGCATCTCCAAGCCCATGACCTGGTGGAGGTCATGGATGTATCCCATGTCATGGATGCGCAGCTCCTGCGAGTAATCGTCGATTTGGCACAATACGGCGAGGCATTCCCCCGCAAGGAATCTCACTATCCGGCCCTTCCGAACAAACTCGGTGTTCACCTTTGGGAATACCTGGATGGCGTGCTGAGGGCGCACTTCGGACTGAAGCTCCCAAGCACTCAAGATGAAATCCGGCTTAGCGACCTACGCGGATATTGCGCTCCATAAGAGAAAGCGGCTGGGCCCCGCTGACAGGCAGCAGCTTGATGCCGGATAGCACTCAGTGCCTCAGCCTCCAAACAATCTGGCACTCCTCAACCGCCGGGCCAGCACCTGCTGGCGCTTCCCCATGGCGTTCCGTTTGCCGAACAGGATGCAATCCTGTTCCACTTTCCTCTGAACTCTGCGGCCTTCCATTCTCCGCGGTGCAAAGATTGGGACTGACCTTCGGGCGCTTCCTTCACCCGACGATGGCTCGCGGCACACGGCCATGCACATCGGTGAGTCGGTAGTCGCGGCCGGCGTAGCGGTAGGTGAGCTTTTCGTGGTCGATGCCGAGGAGGTGCAGGATGGTGGCGTGGATGTCGTGGATGTGCATTTTGTCCACGGCGGCCTTGAAGCCGAATTCGTCGCTCTGGCCGTAGGCGGTGCCGCCGCGTGCTCCACCGCCAGCGAAGAACATGCAGAAGCCGTGCGGGTTGTGGTCGCGACCGTTGCCGTTCTCACTGACGGGTGTGCGGCCGAACTCGCCGCCCCAGACGATGAGCGTGTCGTCGAGCATGCCGCGCTGTTTGAGATCGGCGATGAGGGCGGCGATGGGCCGGTCGATATCGGCGGCGAGTTTTCGCGTGGCGGTTTCGTGGTTGGAATGGGTGTCCCAGGGCTGGCCGTTGCCGTAATAGACCTGCACGAAGCGCACGCCGCGCTCGACGAGCCTGCGGGCCATCAAGCAGCCATTGGAGAAATGGCTGGTGCCATACATCTCGCGGACTTTGGGCGACTCGAGATTCACGTCGAAGGCATCGGTGGCCGCCGACTGCATGCGAAAGGCGGTTTCCATGGCCTGGATGCGGCCGTTGAGCATGACATCGGTTCCGCCACGAGCAGCCAGGTGCTCGGCATTGAGCGTCTGCATGAGATCGAGCTGACGGCGCTGATCGCTGGATGCTAGGCGGCTGTTGGTCAGCCACGGGATCATCTGCTTGGGATCGAGATTGGAGTGATTGATGTAAACGCCCTGATGCTGCGCGGGTAGGAAGGCACTGCTCCACAAGATCGAGAAGCGCACGGGCTTGCCAGGACAAAGCACGACGAAGGAGGGCAGGTTGGCGTTTTCATTGCCGAGGCCGTAGCTGAGCCAGGAACCCATGCTGGGCACGCGCTCGGTCATGGTGCCATTGTTCATGAGCAGCAGCGCAGGGCCGTGATTGGGATTGTCGGTGTGGCAGGAACGCAGGACGCAAAGGTCATCGGCATGCCGGGCGAGGTTCGGGAGCAGTTCGCTGATCTCCAAGCCGCTTTGGCCGTGCTTCGAATAGGCATACGGCGAGGCGAGCAAGCCGCCGGTGGGTCGCTCGGTGCGCAAATCCGCACCTTCGGGCTTTTGACCAGCATACTTCGTCAAGGCGGGCTTCGGGTCGAAGTAGTCGGGACCAAACGGACCACCATTCATGAAGAGATGAATGATGCGTTTGGCCTTCGGGACGAAATTCGTGCGCGGCAGACCACCTGCGGCTTCAAGACTGGAAACAAGCCCCAACGAGCCCAAACCACCTCCCAGACGGGCGAGGAGGTCGCGACGTGAAAATGGATCGAGAGAAGGCATGCAGCTTCTACGGCTCTCGAAGCATCGGCTTTGCCACGAAGGCTCAAAAAGCATTCCATTGGAAAGAACGCATGCAAAGCGCCCGGAATGAAGTCATTCAACATGGTGACTCGGAAATCGGAAACTGGCAGAACCTCAGGACAAGCAGCAGCGGCCTTGCTGGGCCTCCTCGCACTCACGGGATGCAATTTGGCTCCGTCGTTCCTGAAGCCGGCGGTTCCCCTGCCCTCCTCCTTCAAGCGCAGCGGCCCCTGGCGCACGGCGACGCCGCGTGACGAGGCGAAACGCGGCTCGTGGTGGGCTTCGTTTGGTGATGCGAGGCTCTCCAGCCTGATGAAGCAGGCGGAGGCCAACAATCCCACGCTCGAACTGGCGATGCATCGGGTCACGGAAGCGCAGGCGCTGGCACGAGCGGATCGGGCGAACCTGTTTCCCTTCCTCACACTGAATAGCTCGGCGCAGCGCAGTCGCGGATCGAGCAATCTGAAGTTTCAATTCGCGGGTGGTCGCACTCGCACGATCCTGGGCACCGGTTTGGATTTGAGCTACGAACTCGATTTCTGGGGTCGCCTACGAAATCAAAGCCTAGCCGGAAACGAGCGTGCCGAAGCCGCGGAGGCGAATCGCCAGACCGCGTTGCTGAGCCTGCAGAGCGAGCTGGCGATGAATTACCTCGCGCTGCGCACGCAGGATGCGCAAATTGCTTTGCTTCGTCGCACGGTCGAGCTGCGGCGCAAGACGGTGAGCCTTGCCCGCACCCGCTTTGAACAGGGCGACATCGCCCAGGTGGATGTGGCACAGGCGGAGACCGATTTGAATGCCACCGAGGCGGAGGCCATCGGGCTAGAGCGCACCCGCATGGAACTGGAGCATGCCATGGCGCTGCTGCTAGGCACCACGCCTTCCCAATTCAATCAACCCGAGCATGCGATCAGCGGTCAGCCGCCTTCCGTTCCCAAATCGGTGCCGAGTGATCTGCTCGAACGACGCCCGGACATCGCGAGTGCGGAGCGCCAGATGGCGGCACTGAATGCGGAGATCGGCGTGGCTCGTGCCGCGATGTTTCCGAGCGTGACGATCGGCTTAACCGGCGGCACGCAGACGAGCTATCCGTGGAAGATCGCCGATGCGGCCAGCCGCGTGTGGGGCCTCGGTCCCGCCGGTGTGGAATGGCCATTGCTGCGTGGTGGCGGCGTGAAGGCAGGTATTGAGGCCAGTCAGGCTCGCTATGATCAAGCAGCAGCGACCTACAAAAGCACGGTGCTCACCGCCGTGCGTGAGGTGGAGGATGCACTGGCTGGCATCGAGGTGCTGAAACGCCAGTCTGCCGCTCAAGATGCCACGGTGGCCGCTGCCAGTCAGGCATTGGCCCTTTCCCAAAAGCGCTACGACTCCGGCCTGGTGGCCTACTACGAGGTGCTGGATGGTCAACGCACGCTGCTGCGTGCCGAACAGGAATCCACCCGCATTCAGGGCGAGCGCTTTTTAGCCACGGTGATGCTGATCAAGGCACTCGGCGGCGGTTGGTGAGTCGCGATCAATCCTTCAACCACCAGCAATACCCACCGCTGGGCACTGGCAGGACATTTTCAGCACCGCGCAATTGCATCTCGCCTTGCTCGAAATGTCCCCCACGAGATCCAAATGCCTGCAGCAGCAGATGATGCAGTGAGATGGGCGTGAGCTCAGGCGTGTGGCAGGAAAGCAGCACACCGAGCGGTTCGTCCGAGGTGAGTTTTGCGAGAAGAGAAAGCAGGTTGGGCAGATCGTTTTCGATCTTGAAGACCTCGCCCTTGGCTCCGCGGCCGTAGCTGGGGGGATCGAGGATGATCAAATCATAGCGGCGTTCACGGCGCAGTTCGCGTTCGAGGAATTTGGTCACATCATCGACGATCCAGCGCACCGGACGATCTTGAAGCTGATTGATTGCCGCGTTTTGACGTGCCCACTCAACCATGCCTTTCGAGGCATCCACATGGCAGACCTCCGCCCCCGCATGCGCCGCGGCAAGCGTGCTCCCGCCGGAGTAGGCGAAGAGGTTCAGCACACGGGCAGCACGCTGATGCCTGGTCTGATACGCGGTGCAGACTTCGCGAATGCGACGCCACTGATCCCGCTGCTCGGGGAAGATGCCCAGATGCCCGAAATCGGTGGAGCTGAGCTGGAAGCGCGTGCCATCGACATGGATCGACCATGATTCCGGTAAACGATCTCGGCCCCGCCATTGATTGCCGCCATCGCGAAAGAAGGTCGCCGTAGCATTTTGCCATTCATGCTTGGGCAGCGTGGGGTGCCACACCGCCTGCGCACAAGGCCTGGAGAGCACCACGGGACCAAAACGCTCCAGCTTTTGAAAACCGCCGCTGTCGAGTAGGGCATAGTCAGAACTGGAAGACGCGGCGGACAAGGTGAGATGCCAGTTTAGGGCCACAGATCCTTGATCGGGCGCGGCGTGAGGTCCTCGACGCCTTTCGGGAACATGCGCTTGCGATAGGTGAGGATCTCAGGCTCCTGCGGCGTGATGAGCACGACGTGCTCATAGTGGCTGCTCGGCTTGCGATCCGTGGCGATAACGGTCCACTTGTCCTCAAGAATGCGTGTCTTTTCGGTGCCCATGTTGACCATGGGTTCGATCGCGAGGGTCATGCCGGCCTTGAGTCGCGGACGCTCGCCTTTTTTGCCAAAATTGGGCACTTGGGGATCTTCGTGAAGCTTGCGGCCCACTCCATGGCCGACGAATTCACGCACGACGCTGAATCCATACTTGGTGACGTGGTTTTCGACGCTGTGGCAGAGATCGCCGAGCATCCAGCCATCACGAGCGTGGTTCACGGCGATGTGGAGTGATTCCTCCGTGGCGGCCATCAGCCGGAGCGTTTCCTTGTTCACATTGCCGACGGGCACGGTGAGGGCGTTGTCACCTACCCAGCCATCGCGGTAGATACCGATATCGATCTTCACGATATCGCCATCCTGAATGACGCGAGCGCCGCCGATGCCGTGAACGACTTCCTCGTTGATGGAGATACAGATATTCCCAGGGAACTGGCGATAGCCGAGGAAGGCGCTGGTGCAGCCACTAGCCTTCATGGCGGCGGCGGCAAAGCGGTCAATCTCACCGGTGGTGATACCGGCATGGACCTCGGCGGCCGTCTTCAACAGGATGTCGCGGGCAAGCTGCCCAGCTTTGCGGATACAGTCCTGCTGCTGACCGTGGCGGATGGGGATGTTCCCCGATTTGGCAAGACCCATGAGCCAGGAAAGGATACTCACTTGTTGAGGAGGTAGCTCACCAGAGCGACCAACACGATCAAGGCGATACCGACCCAGAGCCACACGAGCGTGGTGGAGTCCATCACCTTACCACCAGTCTGCTGGAGGCGGTCAAAGCGACCACGGATGCGTCCTTTCTTCAGGAAGCCGTCGTAATGGCTCTGGAGGAGATGCGTTTCGACCTGGCGCATGACATCAAGCACGACGCCGACCAAGATGAGAAGGCTGGTGCCACCGAGGAACTGGGCTGCCGAGGCCGAAATACCAAGCGCAGAACTGGTGATACCTGGAAGAATGTAGAGGGCGGTGAGGAAGATGGCACCGGCGAAAGTGAGACGACTCATCGTGAAGTCGAGAAAGTCCGCCGTGGGCTTGCCAGGGCGTATGCCCGCGATGTAACCACCGGACTTTTTGAGATCCTCGCTGATCTGCTGCGGCTGGAACATGGTGGCGACCCAGAAGTAGCTGAAGAAGAAAATGAGCAGCGCGGAGATGGTGTAGTACCAGAAACCGGTGCTGAGCGTCATGGAGAGACTTTGAATCCAGCCGACATCGCTGAAGAAGGAGGCGAGGATTTGCGTGGGGAAGAGCAGGATGGCCTGGGCGAAAATGATGGGCATCACGCCGGAGTAATTGATCTTTAACGGGAGATACTGCGTTTGCCCGCCATACACTTTGCGACCCACCACACGCTTCGCGTAAGTGATGGCTATACGCCGGGTAGCCTGAGTGAGAGCGATAACGCCCGCGATCACCAAGATCATGAATCCAAGAAGAATGACGAGTTTTGCCGCGCTGGTGGGATCAGCGTCCGCACCACCGACGTAGGTCTTCCACACCTGGATGAAGGCACCAGGAAGGTCGGAGACGATGTTCACACAGATGAGAATGGAGGTGCCGTTGCCGATACCACGCTCGGTGATCTGCTCGCCAAGCCACATCATGAACATGGTGCCAGCCGTGATGGTGATGACCGCAGGAAGAATGAAGGTCCAGAAACCGAAATTCGGCACGAGTGGGCGTCCCATGCTTTCAATTGTCTGTCCAAGTCCCTGCATGAGGTAGTTCTGCTTCGGATCGGCGAGCGATTGCACGAGCATGAACGCCTGAAACACGCAGAGCACAATCGTGGCCCAGCGAGTGTATTGAGTGATCTTTTGACGTCCGCCTTCTTCACGAGCGAGCTTCG
>CALSBJ010000121.1:0-11296 GCA_943373155.1 Akkermansia muciniphila
CCACGCCCTGGACGCAGTGAGCCGCGCGTGTGCAAAGACCGGCAGAACAAATACACTTTCATGACCAAACCACGGCACCTCTACAGCCTTGAAGACAACCTCGCTAACGCATCCTAAAATGTGCTTAATTCAGTGCCATTCGGGTCAGGCTGCAACTGGCTGACAAGAGGTTCGCATTCATGAGTTTGTGGCATCGGCTTCCTCGAGAAGGTGTTTCAGATCTACCGGCACCTTCTTGAGCACAGAATTCTCGTCAAAGCGCCTTAGTTACTGGTTCGGATTGGCTGCCGATTTTATCTCCAGCTTGTCCGCTTCCTTGTTCTCAAGGGTAAGCAAAAGACAAAATCATGGAGGGCAAAATCATGAGGCATCAAGCCATTCTGATGATTTTTGCCCGCCCTAATTTTGTCTTCACTCGGTCGTTGGCAGATCGGCATGCACTGAGAAACCTCGGAGTGTCAGGGTTTCCTGGAGTCCCTGAAGCCGTTCAGGCTCGTGAGCGGATCCATGCCGTCTTCACAGCTCACCGAAAGGGATCACTTGGCGGCCTTTTTCTTGGTGGCGGCTTTTTGGGTGGGCTTGGCGGACTTGGCGGGTTTCTTGTGGCGGAGCTCGTGGAGCTTTTTGGCGTCGCTCTGGGATTGAGTGTCCTTTTTGGTGCCGACTTTGAAGTGGGTGAAGAGCTTGCCGAGGAGGGCGGCGTGCTTGTGCTTGAGCTTGAGATGGGTGCCGCCTTTGCCTGCTTTGATGAGGCCGATTTCGACGAGTTGCTTCACATGCGCGGCGAGATCGCCATCCCCCAGGCCGAGGATGGGACGAAGCTCGGCGACGGTGATTTTATGCTCCTGGACGAGGAAGAGAAGGCGCAAACGGCTGGCATCGGAAAGAGCGGCGAGAAAGGGGAGCAGGGTGGTCATGGTGGGGGCGGATGCTCACCACGCTCCGGCACGGCCAGCAAGGGAAATGCGGCAAGTGACGGAAAAGTAACAATCGGGCTGTTTCGCCTGCTGCAAACGTTTCACTGGGAAGAGCCGCCAGCAGGAGGTGCCTGAGGGAAAAAGAGGTTCATGGCCCGGCGAATGTCAGGGCAGTGGAGGCTGGCTTCGTGAACGGTATCGGGGATGCGGCGGTTTTTGGCGAGCAGGTGATAGGCGCCGAGGGCTTCGAATCCGGCGTTTAAGGCACCGTTCATAGGCAGATAGCTGCTGCCATCGGCGGTGAGGTTTTCCACGAGGCCCCAGGGGGGGAAGTAACCGGCTTTTTCGAGGCGTTCGAGGAGGCCGAGCACGCGGGCTGGATCGGGATCGAGCGTGGCACTCATGAGGATGTAGTGCGGATGGATGAGCGTCTGCCCGGTGAGATCGACGCCGCTGACGTGGTAGGCATTGCCATGTTGATTTTCACCGGCGGAGAGGCCGTGAATGCCGAGGCGGGCGGCGGGGCTGTTGGGCATGGCTTTGGGGAAATAGGCCTGCTGGGCTCCGAGCATGAGATGGCGGACGGGTTTCCAATGCACGCCGTCGAGGGCATCGGCCTGATCGCGGTCAAAGTCAGGGTGGAGGAGGCTTTGGATCTCGGGGATGAAGCCGGTGCCCTGCCAGGCGCGGCCGGGTCGATCCGAGGGGACGACACGGCATTCCGGCTGTGCGAGGCGCTGCATGAGCTGAACGAGGGCGGTCTCACCACCCCAATCTCGCCAGCCATGGGGGAGAAGGCGGGTGCCGTCGTGATCCAGTCCATGGGAGAGATGGCCGGAAGGTAGGCGGAGGGATTCGATCTCGATGCCGCGAATGAGGGCGAGGGTCTCGGCGGCTTGTTTATCCATGCCGAGCATGCGCTGGGCGAGCAGGGCGCACTGGGTGTAGATGGCGGTGTCCACCGTGCTGTACTCGGTGTTCGGGTGGATGAGGTATTCGCTGCCGAGTTTCCAAACGAAGTGCGGCAGCAGGCCGCGGGCCTTTTTGAGCCTGAGCACGGCCTCATGCGTGCTGCCCACCACATCACGGGCGAACTGCGGGCTGACGACGGCGAGCTCGGGATCGGCGGCGGCGGCGGTGGAGAGCAGCATGAGGCCAGTGGCGGCGAGGCTTTCAAAGGCGCCCTCATCGAGGTGGGCACGATCTCGGGTGAAGCCACTGTTTAGATTGTGACAGCGGAGCAGCTTCGCGTAGGACGCGGAGAAGCAGTAGAGGTCACGCGGCATGTCCCGCACCTCGATGCCGAGATGGATGCCGCGCACGGTGACCTCGCTGCCGGGTTCGGCGGTCCAGACGAGGATTTTGGCGGCGTGGAGCTGCTCGACGGGCAGCGGGTAGGCGCTCATCACCATCTTATCTCCAGTGAGCGGCGTGAGGCGCTCCCAGAGGATGGTGCCAGCGGCGTTTTTGATTTCGATTTTGATGCGGCCACGGCCGCCAGCCTCCAGCATGATCTGGCTGATGCGGGGCTGGCAGAGGTCTGCGATGGCGGCGGGGAAGGGGCGGGCAAAATCGAGCACCTGATCGGTGTGGCGTGCCTGGCCAGCGAGGCTGTGCCACATGCCCGCCCAGGTATCCGGCTGCTGGCCGAGGTGGACTTTCACTTCGTCGGTGACCCACTCGATCTCATGCTCGGCCGGCCCGTGAAAGCCGAAATCGGTGCCGAGATGGGTATAGGCATTGAAGGAATTCAGGCGCCGTTTGCCCTGGGGCGGCTGCTCGCTGCCCTGACGGCGGATGAAATAGCGCTGCACCGGCTGCCAGATGATGCGACGCGCCTCCTCGCCCGCGGCTGCCACCGGCACAGCGGCCCCTGCGTGGAACAGGAGCATGAGGAATAGGAAAGTGAACCGTGGCGGCATCAAGGGTGGGCGGGAAAGCGGGGAGGAAAGAGCGGTGGAAGAGCATCTTTCTTTCCGCATGAGGCAGGTTTGCAACCACAACCTGCGTCTGCGGTGAGCGGGCGGATGTTTTGCGCCTTGCGCCTTGCGCGGGGGCGTGTCGGAGGGCAAGAACATGGCCGCATGCTTCCTCGACGCGCCCTTGGCCTGCTCTGCCTGTCTTTCTTGCTCGCCCAATGCACCACGATGCAAACGGCGGGCAATAGCAGCTTCCGTTTTGCCCGCCGGGTGGTGACGGGGGATATTCCGCGGGCGACTCGCTTTGTGACGGGCAAGGTGAAACGCCTGCTGCGCCTCGAAAACGATGGCTCCTTTTGGCATGCAGACGAGCTCCACGGGAAAGCCTCCATCATGATTTCGCTGAGCGAGCAGATGGTGTACCTTTTCAAAGGTGGCCAGCTCGCTGGCGGTTCGCCGATCTCCTCCGGCTCCGAAGGCTACAACACCCGCCCTGGTCGCTACCACATCATGGAGAAGGACATCGATCACCTCTCCTCGATCTACGGCGATTACATCGACAACGACGGAAACATCCTTGCCACGAACATCGACAACCGCAAGGACCCGCGCCCGCCCGGCGCGAAGTTTGATGGGGCCAAGATGTATTACTTCATGCGTATCTACAACGGTGTGGGCATGCACCAGGGCTACCTGCCCGGCTACCCGGCCTCTCACGGCTGCATCCGCATGCCGGGCCACATGGCGGAGAAATTCTTCCATGAGGTGCGGGTGGGCACGCCGGTGGAAATCGTGCCGTGAAGTGTGTTCGTTCGGCATGCTTTTTGCTTGGATTTCCTTGATGATGAAGGCTTAACGAAGGTCCGATCATCCGAAAATGACTTCTGTTGCACGAGATCCATGACGGCGACTATTCTCAGGCCTTACGCTCCCTCCCGAAACGTGTCGCAGGCATATTACATCGCGAAAGGCCAGAAAACGCTGGGTCCATGCACCCTGGACGATCTGCGTAACTTTCTGGCATATGGCTCCATCGCCCATGGGGATCTGGTGATGCGCGATGGTGAGCAGCAATGGCGGCCGGTGGCCTCGCTGGTCGAAATCGCGGTGGCGGTTGAGAACGCGGCTCCCTCTGAAAGGGGCGGTCTTTCTCTGCTCCCCCGCCGCCGCACGGTGCGCTATCGGGACTACGATCGTGTGCCCAAGGATCAGCGGAGCGGCGTGGTGCTTGGCTGGCTCATCCTCGGTTTTTTGATCTTCCCGCCGCTGCTCTGGCGCGGGGCGGTTTCGATCTACTCGCACCCGATTTTTAGCTCCAAGGCGGATGACCATGGCTACCTGCGTGTGTGGCCCCGCTGGCCCGAGGTGGCGGTGACGCTCATGATCGTGCTCAATGGCATCCTCTGGTGGGCACTGCTGGCGCACGGCTATGAATGGGCCGCGCCATTCATGCGGGAATTCATGGATGCCTCGAAAGGCCTGCGAGAGATGTTTTGAGCGGCTTTTCGGATCAAGCGCGGCGACGTTTTCCGCCGAGGTAACCAAGCCCGAGCATCATCAGCAGCGCACCGGAGGGTTCCGGCACGTTTTGAAAAAAGTTTTGCGAAACGAACTCACCGATTTGGGTGCCCATGGCACTGCCGTCCGAGGCGGAGGAAAAGAATTGAGTGCCGGCATAGACGCCGCTCAGACTCGCCTCCGTGGATGCCTGGCTGAAGCTGGAGTAGATGCGGGTGATGTCATTGGTGCCATTCCCATCAATGTCGCCGCCGAGGGTGAAGGCGTAGGAATTGCCAAGGTAAGAAGCCAGCACGGTGGAAGCCGCCCCGCTGAAGGCGGCGGTGGTGGAATAGTACTCTGGGTAAGAAGGCGAATTGATGAGCGGCTGCCAAGCTCCGTCTCCCTCGGTGCTGGGATTGCCATCGGCATCGAAGAGGATGTCGCCCCCGTTCGCGATGGCGGTGACGGGGCGCCAGAATTCGGAATCATAGGCCGCCGCGAAGCTGGCGATGCCGGCATCTGCCATCGCGACATTCAGGGCCGCAAAGAGGCGGGCGGAGTCAGACACGTTTAATCCGGCGCTGGAACTGATGCTCTGGGCGAGCTGGTTCCACATGCCGGGCACTTTGACGGAACCATCCGGCGCGGACCAAAAATAGGCCTGCGTGAGTTGGTCAGGCGTGCGGGAGAGGCTGCCGGACGACCCAAGATCCTTCACTTGATTGTAATCCGTGGCGTATTGGATCGAACTCAGGTAGGCCGCTGGGGTGCCTCCTGGAAGGCCGCCGACGTAGGAGGAGGCGCTCGCCACGGCGAAGGTGCCTACATTTCCCCAGCCTGGGAGCAGGGCGGGGGAGGGAGAAGTCTGATTCCAATAGCCGACGGTGCCCACGGGGGTGTACGTCGTGCCCGCTGCCGAGCTGGAAAGATCCGTGGAGCGCCAGGTCAGGATGTCATTGGCGATGGATTGGCCCCAGGCGATGCCATCGGTCTTGGCCTGGCCATCGGTGATGCTGGTGAGCTGGTTGTTATAGAGAGAGGTAAAGGTGCCGGAGGAGCCAGCATACAGGCTCTGCATGATCGTATTGGCCGCAGAGACCATGGCTGCCTCCAAGGAGGCCCCGGCAGGGCCCGACATCGGGGCGGAGCCGGCGTAACTGCCGAAACTGTAGGGATTGTAGGTGTTCCGCAGGCTTTCGGAGGCATTGTACATGGCCACATGGAGAATAGCCAGATCTCGACTGATAAAAGGGGCTTCCGTGCTAGTGCGCATGGCGGAAAGAGCTTCGCTATTCCATTCCGTGACGAGGTCACCGCGGGCTTGCCCGGCTGTCAGAAGCAGGCAAGCGCACAAGGTAGCAAAGACGGCCCTAAGGGCGTTTTGGGAAGGGTTATTCATTTAATTTAAACTATAAACAATAAATACAATACAAACAACAGATATTCTATATTTGCAGCTTTAGCCTCCCCTAAAGCTTCGCCGCCCTCTCCTCTTTCGGCAGCGGCTTCTCCGAGCTTGCATTCCCAGCATATCTCGACAAATGACGCGCCCCTATGGCCTCCACCCCCGTCATCAACCTTCGCAAAGGACATGCCGTCCGTTACAACAACGACGTCTGTGTCGTGTCCGATTTTGAGCTCAAGACGCCCCCGCGTATGGCCTCTTTCGTCCAGATGTCCATCCGCAGCATCACCATCGGCAAGGTGTACAACCTGCGCATGACTTCCAACGAGTCCCTCGACTCCGTCAACCTTTCCCGCGACCAGCATGAGTTCAGCTACAAGGACGGCGATGGCTACCACTTCATGCACCCGGATACCTTCGAGGACGTGCTCCTCGGCTCGGACATGGTGAAAAAGGAAAAAGACTACCTCATCGAAGGCCAGAAGTACATGATCCTGCTCGCCGACGACGTGGTGGCTGGCATCGAACTCCCCGCTTCCGTCACGATGGCTGTGGCCGAGTCCCCCGAAGGCGTGAAGGGCGATTCCGCCAACAACGTTTACAAGGAAGCCATCATGGAAACCGGCCTCCGCGTGCAGGTGCCTCTTTTCATCGGCCCTGGCGATAAAATCAGCGTGAAGACCGAAGACGGCACTTACCTGGGCCGTGTGAACTGATCCTCCCCGCACCATTCTCCATCGAAAAAGCGCCTGATCTTGCCCGATCAGGCGTTTTTTTTGCTTAACAAATCCGGCGTGATGCGCTCCAATCCGCGCCGACGCGCAAAAAAACTCACGTCATCTATTATACCCGCGACATACCCCATGAAGAAAACAGCCATCACCCTCCTCGCCATCGCCGCCAGCCTCGCCACCGCTTCCGCCGGTGATGTGACCAAAAAGATCATGAAGGATCTTCACAAGCCCGAAGACGCCATCTGCAAGAAGGTGGGCAAGGGCGAAGCCACCTCCGCCGATCTCGACACCCTCCTCAAAGGTTACCAAGACATGTGTGCCGATACTCCTTCCAAAGGCCCGAAGGCTGTCTGGGTGGAAAAGTGCCAAGCCCTCATCGCTGGCATCAAGAAAGTCCAAGCCAATAAGGACGACACCGGTGACTTCAAGAAGGCCGTGAACTGCAAAGCCTGCCACGACACCTTCAAAGGCAAATAATTCACCCGCTTCAGTTTCTGATCTCGGAAGGCTCCGCATCTCGCGGAGCCTTCTTTTTGCCCTCGAATCAGCGGGCGGCGGCCTTTTCGCGGGCGATGACCTCTTTGATTTTCTCCATGCGGTTCTCTGGAGCGGGATGCGTGCTGAAGAAATCACTGCCACTGCGGCCCCCGGAGGCTTCAGCAAGGATTTCCATCACGCCGATGAGTTCCTCCGGCCGGTAGCCCGCCTGGAGCATGAAGCGCACACCGAGGGCATCGGACTCCAGCTCATCATCCCGGCTGAATTTCATCACCTTCCACTGCGCCACCATGTTCGCCAGATGAGCGCCCGTGTTGTTCTGCCCATCGCTCACGAGAATGCCCACACCCTGAGCCAGACCGCTCCAAAGGCGTGAATTGGCCATCTGCTCGTTCGAGTGACGGCCCACCACATGACCCATCTCATGGCCGAGTACCCCCGCGAGCTGGTCCTCGTTTTTCAGGCGGCGGAAGAGCGCCTCGGTGATGAAAATCTGCCCGCCTGGCAAAGCGAAGGCATTGATCGTCACGCGGTCTGCCAGCAGATGAAAATCAAAGCGATACGAGGTCTGCCTTGCCGCCGTGGAGGCCAGAAGGCGCTGGCCCACGGCCTTCACCTTCGCCACCGCCTGCGCATCGGAGGAGGTGCCACCCATCTCACGAATCATCTGCGGCGCGGATTGCAGCCCCAGCGCCACTTCCTCCTGCGGCGTGGCCAGGGCGAGCTTTTGCACGCGACCGGTGAACTCGTTCTGATATTCCGTCGTTCCCAGCCAGTGGTAAAGCAGTGTGCCGACGATGAACAGCAGGCCCATCGCGATGCGAGGATTGCAGCCCATGCCGCCGGAGCGGCCTCTCGAATAGCCGAGCATGGCCGTTTGCCCGGTGAGGAGTCGGAAGAGGTTTTTCATGCCGCGTTTTATAAGGGGCTTTGCTCAGCGAGACAAGCCTCCAGCGTCATTCACCTTGCCCCGCGTCCCAATCCGCCCACCATCCGCCGCCCATGTTTTCCTCCCTCACCGAAAAACTCGAACTCGCCTTCAAGAAGCTCCGCGGCCAGGCCAAGATCAGCGAATCCAACGTCACCGATGCCATGGAGGACATCCGCATGGCCCTTTTGGAGGCCGATGTCGATTTCAAGGTCGCCAAAGACCTCGTCACCACGGTGAAAGCGCAGGCGATTGGGGCGGAGGTGCTGCGCACCGTCTCCCCCGGCCAGCAGATCGTGAAAATCTTCCACGACGAACTCGTGAAGATCCTCGGCCAGGCCGCGCCGCTCAGCCTCGATCCGCCGCAGCGCATCCTCATGACCGGCCTCAACGGTGCCGGCAAGACCACCACCTCCGCCAAGCTCGCGAACTGGCTCAAAAAACATGGCAAACGCCCGCTGCTCCTCGCCCTCGATTTGTATCGCCCTGCCGCCATCCAGCAGCTCCAGGTGCTCGGTCAGCAGATCGGCGTGCCCGTTTTTGCGCCTGCCGCCGGTGAAACCGATCCCGTGAAGGCCGCCAAGGCCGCTCTCGAATGGCTCAAGGCTCAAGGTGCTGGCGTGGCCATTTTTGACACCGCTGGTCGTCAGGACCTCGATGAGGACCTCCTCGCCGAACTGAAAAAAGTCCGCGAGATCGTGCAGCCGAGCGAGACACTGCTCGTCGCCGATGCCGCCACCGGCCAGCAGGCCGTCAGCGTGGCGCAGAAGTTCAACGAAGCCGTCGGCATCACCGGCCTCATCATGACGAAACTGGATGGCGATGCTCGCGGCGGTGCTTTGCTGTCGATGCGTCAGGTCACTGGCCGTCCGGTGAAGTTCCTCGGTGTCGGTGAAAAGATCGAGCAGCTCGAAGTCTTCCACCCGGACCGCATGGCGCAGCGCATCCTCGACATGGGTGACGTGGTCAGCCTCGTCGAAAAAGCCGCCGAGGAGATCGACGAGAAGGAGGCCATGAAAATGGCCGAGCGCATGCAGAGCAACAAATTCGACTTCAACGACATGCTCTCCCAGATGCGCATGATGAAGAAGCTCACCTCCGGCGGCGGCATCGGCGGCCTTCTCGGCATGCTCCCTGGCATGAGCAAGATGAAGGACATGGTCAGCAACGACGACGCCGAGCGCAAAATGAAGCACACCGAGGCCCTCATCCTCTCGATGACGCCGAAGGAACGCCAGCGCCCCGAAATCATCAACGGCCAGCGCCGCAAGCGCATCTGCAACGGTGCCGGGCGTCCCGTCATGGAGATGAACCAGCTTTTGAAGCAGTTCGAGATGATGAAGAAGATGATGAAAAACCAAGGGGCCATGATGCAGATGGCCAATGCCATGATGGGCGGTGGCGCTGGTGGTGGCATGGCTGGTCTCGGCGGCCTTCTTGGCGGCATGGGCGGCGGCAAGATGCCCAAGCTGCCCCCGGGGATGAAGTTGCCGAGGTTTTGAACCTGTGCTTCAGTCTCGCCATGACCGCGATGACCAGCGCCAAATTCCGCAAGAACATCATGCAGACCATCACGCGGGTCCGTGAGGACCGTGAGGCGGTCATCATTGAACATGACCATGGAAGTGTCGTCATGATCCCGCTGGAGGAGTATGAATCGTTGAACGAGACCGAGCTTCAGATGCGGTATCCGGCCAATGTGCGGCACATTGAGACATCACTGGCCCAGTTGGATGCCGGTCAAGGCAGGGAACGCCCCATCAACTGGGAGGCATGAACGTTCTCTTCTCGGACGAAGCCTGGAATGACTACCTGCATTGGCAGGGCATGGACAGGCGTACGCTGAAGCGGATCAATGAACTGATCAAAGACATCCAGCGCAGTCCTTTTGTCGGCATCGGAAAGCCCGAGCCTCTCAAGCATCACTACGCGGGGCTGTGGTCTCGCCGGATCGACGAAGAGCATCGCATTCTTTACAGGATCGTGGCGGAGCGTGTGGAAATCGTCTCCTGTCGTTTGCATTACAAATAGTCTGCCTCGTCGCAGCCCGTATTCCCTCAGCCCCATGCCGAAACTCACCATCGTCTTTGATGACGCCCAGGAAATCGTCGTTCCGCTGGCGGACCTTCTCACGGTCGGCAGCGCGGAGGATAATGATGTTGTCGTCGATGACGCCCGTCTCTCGGCGCATCATGCGGAGATCGCTCTTCGTGTGGATGGCTCGGTGAAGGTTTACGACCTTGGATCGGCCACGGGCACCTTTGTGAATGGGGAACGTGTCACGAAGCACACCCTGGCGGATGGCGATAAGCTCGCTTTTGGACCTTTGAAGGCCGTTCTGGACCTCGAACTGGGGGCCACGCATGTCACCGCTGCGCCGGTTTCGGCATCCGCCTCCCATCCACGGACCTCCGCAGGCACGAGGCGCATTCCTCTGCCGCCCGCCACCCCTCCGCCGGAGCCGCAGCCGCTGCCTTCGGCGGAGATTCACGCCGCCGAAAATCGTCTCGCCCTCCTCGAAACCGCGGCCAAGCAGGCGGAGACCAATCAGCGTGACTGGCTGGCCGCTGTCGAACGATTGAAAAAGGAGCACGAGGAGAAAAGTGCCTCACTCCAGCGGATCGCGAAGGAACTCGACGAGAAGCGGAGTTCCATGACACAGCTTGTTCGCGATCAGGAGAGCAAAGCGTCCGCGTTGGAGCAGCTCACCAAACAAACCGAGGAGCAGCGCACGGCGATGGCGCAGCTCGTTCGAGATCTCGAAAGCAAATCAGCCACGCTGCTCCAGCTCCAGACCTCGATCACGGCGGCGCAAGCCTCGCTGGATAGTGCCACCGCCCGCGAACGCGAGACCGAGACCAAAAATCGCCAGCTTCAGGAAAGCCTTCGTGAGGCGGAATCCAAGCTCGCCGAGATGAAGCGCCTCAGCCTCGAGGCGGAGGCCCAAGTGCGCGAGGCCGCCTCGGCTCAGTTGCTTCAAGAATCCATCGCCAGCATTCAAAGCCGACTCGACCTCATATCCGCACGCGAACGTGAGGAAAGTCAGCGCCTTGAGCAGGTCCGGCAACGACTCAGCGCCGAGGAGGCGCGATTGAGCGAGATCCGTCGTGAAGTCAGCGAGGGTGAAGCGCGTGCTCGCGAAATGGCGGCCATCCCACCATTGCAGGAGTCCATCGCTAGTGTGCAGTCTCGTTTGGAGGCTTTGAAGGCTGAGGAACAGGAGATGACGCAACGCGCCGACCTGGCCCGCCAAGGTGCCAGTAGCGAAGAAGCCCGTCTCACGGAGTTTCGTCGTCAACTCAGCGAGGCTGCCGAGTTGGAGGCCCGCCATCGTAACGAGGTCGAAGCAGCTCAATCTCAGCTCGTGGCTTTGAAATCGCAGATCGACGGTTTTG
>CALSBJ010000122.1:0-11231 GCA_943373155.1 Akkermansia muciniphila
TACATCGAACACTACAACACTCAACGCACCCACTCCGCCCTCAAATACAACACCCCACGCCAAACCTACCTCACCCTATGCAAACCACCCCATCAACAAGCCGCCTGAACAATACTGGCACTTGTCCAACTTTGAGGGGAGCACTACAGTGGCACCGATAAAGCAGCAATATCGGCTTCTGGGAAAAGCGGTATCGTGTATAGGGCCTAAGTTTCGTGTAGGGTCATGCGCAGCGGTTGCCCTTCGGTGATGCGTCACTCGATGCGGTGATCAATGTGGAGGCCTCTCACTGCTACCCGGACTTCCCCGGCTTCCTGGCGGAGGTGGCGCGAGTGCTGCGTCCTGGTGGGCACTTTCTGTATGCGGATTTTCGCTTTGAACCGGACTTCCAAGCTTGGGAGGCGGCCATCAGCGAGACATCGCTGCGTGTCGTGCAGACGAGAATCATCAACGCCGAGGTGCTGCGCGGCATGGAGATGAATGCGCCGCGAAGTCAGGCATTGATCGTGCAGCGGCTGCCGGGCTTTTTGCATGCGCTGGGGCGTGACTTTGCCGGCATCCCCGGCTCTCGCGTGTATGAGGCGCTTCGCGGGGGGGAGCTATCGTATCGTTCATGGTGCTTCCGCCGGGAGTGAAATCTCCTCTGGCATGCGGGGGGCTTCGGCGCTAGGCAGCAGCCCATGAAATTGCAACAAGGCCAGATGTGGAAGAAGGGTAATGACTATGTGCGCATCGTGCATTGGGAGCGGCTGGCCATCGAGTACAAGCTGATGGAAGGCACACCGAATCGCCGTGGAAAGGTTTACCGGGTCACGAAGAAGGAGTTCTGCCGGATGCTGCAGGGCGCGGAGCTGCTGGTGAATGCGCCTGCGGAAGATGCGGAGGTGGAGGATGAGGAAGAGCCGGTGGTGCCGACTGAAAACGAGGCCTGAACAGATTTTCAACCAGAAGTGTTCTGAGAAGCGGTCGCAGAAGGTGGTGCGTGGGGCCTACATCCTGCCAACGATGACCACGATAACTCGCTGCATTGTCTCGAACCTACTGCCCCCAATCCACCCCGCCTGCATGAGATTCCTTCTCAGACCACTTCTGATGAAAAGCCTGTGCCACTTTCTGCGCATTTAGACTGCCCGCACTCGCTCCACCGTGCGGCGGGTGGCACCTGCGTGGACTTGCAAGGCTTGCTGGCCGCTGGTGGCGAGATGAGCGGCCTGCTCGGGGGATTGCAGCAGGGTTTCGAGCTGCGTTTCGAGGTCATCGAATCCCATCACCTGCATGGCTCCACGATGGCGCAGGAGAAGCTCGACAAGCGGGATGAAGTTTTCCATGTGCGGGCCAAAAAGAACCGGTTTGCCGGCGAAGACGGCCTCCGCGGGATTTTGCCCCCCTTCGGCTAAGAAACTTTTTCCGATGATGACGAGCGTGGCGAGGTGCTGCCAGGCGGCTAGCTCGCCGGTGGTATCAATGAGTAGGCAAGCACTGTCATCGACGCGTGCGCCGTCCTGCGAGCGAAGAGCCGCGTGAAGGCCGATGGATTGCAGATCGGCCACGATGTCCGCTGCTCGCTCGACATGTCGAGGCACGATGAGCAGGGCGAGACGCGGGTGACGAGCCTGGAGCTTCTGAAACACCTTCGTCAACTGAACTTCCTCGCCGTCGTGGGTGCTCGCGGCGAGCAAAACGGGCCTGCCAGGCTCGATGCCGCGTTCGTGGAGGATCTGGCGCAGCGCCTCGATTTTCGCCGCGGGCACTTCGGAGCCCTCGGGATCGTATTTCACGCTGCCGGTGAGATGGATGAGCGAGGCATCGAGGCCAAAGGACTGCCAGCGAGCCACGTCATCGGTCTCCTGCACGAGGATCTGCTGCAGCAGGCCATACACCGGGCACACGAGAAAGCGCAGCGCCTTCAGCCGGCGAGCGCTGCGTGGCGAGAGTCGGGCATTCACCAGCGAGACCGGGATGCCTTTGAGCGAGCAGGTGCGCACGAGATTCGGCCACACTTCGGCCTCGACGAGCACAAGCTGCGTGGGGCGGATCACCTCGAGCATGCGCTTTGGCACGCCCGGAAGATCAATGGGGCTGTAAAGCGCCACGACGCGCCCCGCGTGCTGCTTTTCGCAGTCCTTCGCCAGGGCGTGACCGGTCGGTGTGGTGCTGGTGAGCACGATGCTGGTGCCTGGTGAAGCGAGCAGGAGGCTCTTGATGAGCTTTCGTGCCACATTCACCTCGCCCACGCTCACGGCGTGCATCCAGAGGCGGCCTTGATCACGCGGCAGGGCTTCAATGGCGGCGACAGTCTCACGAGAGTGCCGGCCGATCCGCTGCGCCAGATCTCTCCAGCGTCCTCCGCGACGGCGCATCTTCACGATGGCTCCAGGGAGCATGCAAAGCAGGCCGAAAGGCAGGAGAAGGTTGTAGAGCGCGAAGGGGAGCAAGATGGAACCGTCTTGTGAAACGGGATGACGGGCTGGTCAACAAGGTCAATGAGGTCAACCTGGTCAAACGGGGCGCATTTTGACCTTCTGGATCGCTTCCAACGCGTTCTTTGCGGGCAGGAGTGCCCGCATCACTATTCCCTCACGAAATCTCCAGCCTGCCGGTGCTATCGCCGATGCGCTCGGCAGGCACACCCATGCGATCCAGCATGCTGAGGTAGAGATTTGTCATCGGCGTGTCGGTGGGGAGCACCTGGCGCTTGCCGTGCGTGAGAGTGCCATTGCCACCACCGGCGAAGAGGATGGGGAGGTTGTTGTGATTGTGCCGGTTGCCATCGCCGATGGCGCCACCAAAGACGATCATTGAGCTATCGAGCAGCGTGCCTTCGCCCTCCTTGATGGACTTCATCTTGTCGAGGAAGTAGCCGAACTGGCGGAGGTAAAACTGATCGATCTTGGCGATCTTCTCCAGCTTCTGCGGATCACTTTGATGATGAGAGAGGTAGTGGTGCGCATCGGGCACGCCGATCTCGGGGAAGGATCGGTTGCTGCCATCATGGGCGAGCATGAAGGTGCTGATGCGGGTGGTATCCGTCTGGAAGGCGAGAGCGAGGAGGTCAAACATGACGCGAATGTGCTCCTCGTAGCTGTCTGGGATGCCTTCAGGGATTTTCACATCGGGCATCTCAGCCTGAAATTTCTCCGCCCGCTCGATGCGGGTCTCGATGTCACGCACGGCGGCGAAGTACTCGTCGATCTTGCGTCGGTCGTTCATGCTCACCTTGCCCTGGAGTGTCTTGGCCTCGTCGAGCACGGTATCGAGGATGCTTTTCTGCATGCGCTGCTGACGTTTCGCCGCCGCACCATTGCCAGCAGACGCTCCGAGGCCGAAGAGGCGCTCAAAGACGAGTCGTGGGTCCATCTCGGGAGCCATGGGCATCGTCTCGTTCTTCCAGGCGAGGTTAAACTGGTAGGCGCAGGAGTAGCCGCTGTCGCATTTCCCGGAGCTGCGCTGGCCATCGGTGCTGAGCTCGAGCGAGGGCAGGCGCGTAAGGTGGCCGATCTTGTTTGCGGCAATCTGATCCACGGAGATGCCGAGCTGGATGTCCGCCCCGGCAGTTTTTTTCGGCATACAGCCGGTGAGATAGGTGGCCACGGCGCGGGCATGATCGCCCCCGCCATTGCCGTGCGAGTGCGCCCAGTCCTGCATCAGGCCGGAGATGACCGTGAAGTCCTCGCGATGCTTTTCGAGGGCCTTCAGGGAGTTCGAGAGCGTGTAGCCCTTGCCTTCGCCGGTGGGGAACCACTCGTTCACGTTCACGCCATTCGGGATGTAGAGCCAGGCGGCACGAAGAGGCTTTGCGGGGGCCTTTTTCGCCTCGGCGGCCAAGGCGCGGAAGCCGAAGGATTCGAGGAACGGCAGGCTCATGGCCGTGCCGAGCCCACGAAGGACATGGCGACGGCTCAGGCTGTGCGAGGCGAGGGCAGTTTCGCGAAAGGGGTTCATAGGTTTTGGGGGGGCGCAGAGCATACGAGCGGGAAGGGGACAAACTTTCCTTCGAGGTGAGCGTGCCAGCGGATGTGAAAGTAGTTGATAAACCAGCTTCCAACAGCCCGATTAGGCCCGCTTCGCCAGCAGACCCCATTCCCAACTTCCCTCTCTCCCATGAAGAAGTTCTTCTTTGCCGCTTTTCTCACTCCCTGCCTTTTCACGCTGGCGCAGGATGCCACGACACCCGCAGCACCTGCACCCGAGGCTCCTGCGCCGGATGCTTCGGGCCTCGTCGCGCCAGCTAAAGATCCCTCGGTGGCCGTGCTGCTCATCAAGCCTTCCCCGGATCATCCGATGACCTTTGACCAGAGCGAGCTCACGGTGAAGCCCGGCCAGAAGGTGAAGCTCACCTTTGACAATCCCGTGCAGCCGAACTTGCAAGGCCTGCCCTATAACTGGGTGCTCGTGAAGCCTGGCAAAGAAGCCGTCGTGGGCAGTGCGGCCCTCGCCATGGCCGTCGATCCCAAGGCCATGCAAAACCACTACATCCCCGCCGGAGCCGATGGCGGCGTGCATCCCGATGTCATCGCCCACACGAAACTCGTGAAGCCAGGCTCGAAGACCGAGCTTGAATTCACCGCACCGGCGGAAGTGGGTGACTTTCCCTACATCTGCTCCTTTCCCGGCCATTTCCGGCACATGAAAGGCATGCTTCATGTGAAGTAACCCCATCCCTTATCCCTCATCCCTTATCCCACCCACCCCATGAAACGCCGCCTCTTCACCACCCTCGCCCTTCTCACCCTCGCCGCCGCCCCGCTCCTCGCGCAGGACGCCGCCATTCTGGAAGCCGGTGGGTTGAAATTCAAATACTCCGCCCCCTGGATGCTCTCCGATACGCCCGGCATGATGCGGGTGGCCACGCTACTCGCCAAGGTGGAAGGCGCTGAAAAGGCCATCGAGGCCGCTTACTACGTCTTCCCCGGCGGTGGTGGTGGTGTGGACGCCAATGTGCAGCGCTGGCTCGGCCAGTTCGCCACGAAGCCAGAGTCCAAGACCGAAGAGATCCCCGCCGGCGATCAAAAAGTCACGCTCGTGACCGCCACCGGCACCTTCAACGACGGCCCACCCATGGGTGCCAAGATCCCGAAGGAAAATTACACCCTCCTCGGTGCCATCGTCCCCACCGCCGATGGCAACAACGTCTTCATCAAGGTCACCGGCCCGAAAGACGCTGTCGCCACGCTGACCGAAGGCTTCCGCAAGATGATCACCAGCCCCTTCGCGAAGTAAGCTGAGTCCTCATCCTCCGACTCCCTCAAACGCCGCCGCGGTCCTCCCCGGCGGCGTTTTTCTTTTTCGACAAAATCCGCCCACAGCCCGCCTTTGCTCCGCTCCCGCCTTTCGGCTATGCCAACGCCCACCCGCATGTCGCTCCGCCTTACTACGTCCCTTCTGTCCCTTCTGTCCTTGGCGTCCCTCGGCCACGCCTTGGACATCCGTATCACCCCCGACCTCCCGCCCCACGCCGCGCTGAAAAAACTCCGCGAGGCCCGCCAGGCCGGTGACACCTCTCACGCGACGCTTTTCTTCCCCGCAGGCACCACCGAGCTCCTCGCGCCGCTCACGCTCGAAGCCACCGATTCGAACATCACCTTCATCGGCACGCAAAGCACCCTCATCGGCGGCCCCAAGGTCACCGGCTGGGAAAAACACACCGGCGAGATCGTCAAAGCCGATGTCTCCAAGCTGATGCCGAAAGGCTTCCTGCCGAAACAGCTGCTCTGCGACGGCGAACGGCAGATCCTCGCCCGCTATCCGAACTTCGACGCGAAGGACCCGCTCTATGGCGGCTGGGCCTTTGTGCCAGCCTTCCCACCCGCCGGCGCCCCCGAGGGCCATTTATGGAAACGCACGCTCTTCGTGAAGCCTGAAGACGTCCGCACCTGGGCGCATCCCGAGGACGTCGAGCTCGACATCTTCGCCCAATACGGCTGGTGGAACTTCCTCGAGCCCATCGCGTCGCTCGATCCCGCCACGCGGTTGCTCACGCTGAAAAAAGACTGCTCCTACGACCTCCACCCGCACAATCGCTACCACTTCCAAAACGCCCTCGAAGAACTCGACGCCCCCGGCGAGTGGTTCTACGACAAGCACAGCGGCGTGCTCTACTTCTGGCCGACCTCCGACGTAGCCCGGACTTTCCAGTCCGGGTCTTCCGATCCGAATCGGACTGGAAAGTCCGATCTACGTGACATCCGCCTCCCCCTCGCCGACGCCTTTTTCAAAATCAAAGGCGCCAAGCACATCACCATTCGCGGCCTCACGCTCACCGGCACCCACGGCAGCGCCATCGTCTTCGAGCGAGCGGAGGACTGCCTCGTCGAAAAGTGCGTCATCACCAAGGTCGGAGCCTTCCACGGCAGCGGCGTCGGCGTCAGCGAGGGCAAAAACGTCCGCGTCTCGCATTGCGAGATCAGCTTCACCGGCAGCAACGGCGTCAGCCTCAGCGGTGGAGATCGCAAAACGCTCACCGGGCCCGGTCACGCCGTCGAGGACTGCCACATCCATCACATGGGCGTCTTCAACAAGAACGCCTGCGGGGTCGCCATGTATGGCGTGGACAATGCCGTGCGGCATTGCCACATCCACGACGGCCCGCGCATGGGCGTGCAGATGAGCGGGAACAATCTCCTCGTCGAATACAACCACCTCCACCACCTCTGCCTGGAGACGCAGGACGGCGGCGCGATCTACACCGGCGGTCGCGACTGGATCAGCAGCCGCGGCAGCAAGTGGCGCTACAATTTGATCCACGACGTCATCGGCTGCGGCCAGGAGGCCGGCGGGCTGAAGCATCCGTGGTTCACCTTCGGCCTCTACCCCGACGACAACTCCGGCGGCATCGACATCATCGGCAACATCGTCTTCCGCGTCGCCCACACGCCCATCCACATGCACAACTCACGCGATTGCCTCGTCGAAAACAACATCTTCGCCCTCGGCGGGAAGTTTCAGTTCGACCTGCACGGCTGGACCAAAGAGCAGCGCTTCTACACCAGCCACATCGACACCATGATCCAAGGCTACGAATCCGTCGCCGGCCAGCTCGCGTGGGCCAGCATGCGCGGCATGGACTTGCACCCGAAGGACGCCATCCGCGACGACGGCACCATGATGAGCGGCAACAGCTTCCAGAGAAACATCCTGTTCAGCGACAGCCCCGGCGTGAAGTATGGCGACATCCGCCACGCCACCGCCAAGTGGAACACCCTTGATCACAACCTCGCCTGGAACGGCAGCCACCCCGTCGTCACCGGCATTAACAAAGTCGGCCCCGACAAGCCCGGCGAGCCGCTGCTCACCGAGAACTTCGACCGCGTCGCCAATGGCAACACCATCCAAGGCTGGGGCTTCAACCATCGCCCGAACAAAAACGTGCAACTCGTCGGAGCTGACGGTGCCTTGCGAGCCGACTGCGCCCTCGGCACCGATCCTGGCAATCCCAAGACCGTCTTCCACGGTCCCGACATCCCCATCAAGCCCGGCGCGGCCTACCGCATGCGCCTCCGCGTCAAATCCACCGAACCCACCGCAAAACTCAGCCTCGCCTTCGCCAGCTTCAAAAACGGCGAAGGCTACTGGCAGGCCGGCAGCACCAGCATCACCGCCACGCCCGAGTGGACCGAGTTCGAAGCCACCGGCCGCATGCTCCGCGAAAACGAAGCCGCCTGGAAACCCTGGATGAAGCACTTCTGGCTCCGCATCGACTGCCACGAGCCGAAGGGCCAGATCTTCATCGACAATGTCCGCCTCACCGAATGCGAACCCCTCGACGAATGGACCTCCTGGCAAGCCGAAGGCTGGGATAAAAACAGCCTCATCGCCGATCCCAAGTTCGTGGACTGGAAGAACGATGATTTCAGGCTCCAAGCGGACTCGCCGGCCTTCAAGCTCGGCTTTGAAGCGATCCCGGTGGAGAAGATCGGCATTCGCAAGTGACGTAGCACGAGTTTTCCAACTCGTGGCTGCCCAGCGGCCAAGCCAATCCAACCATTGCAAGGTTTCAGCGATCCGTTAGGATCGGCGCATGAAACAGCTCACCATCGAAATGGATGACCTCACCTTCCAGTCTGCTGAGTCGCTGGCTCAAAAGGCTGGCAAACCTCTCAGCGCCATGCTGCTTGATCTGCTGAAGCGGTTCACACCTGCTGCTCAGAGCGAGTTTGACCGACTGGCTCGTGAAGAGGACGCCATTCGCGAACGCCTCCGCCACGGCGGCCGCCAATTCACGGCCAGCGACAGGTTGTCGCGGGATGAACTTCACAGCCGTCATGCGCTTCGTTGATACCAACATCCTGCTCTACTCCATTAGCAGTGTTCCAGCCGAGGCCGCCAAAGCGGATCAGGCACGGCAAATCCTCCGTTGCTCTGACATCGCACTTTCTGTTCAGGTTCTACAGGAGTTCTATGTGCAGGCCACACGCCCCAGCCGCACTGATCCATTGACGCATGAGGAAGCCGTTGCCCTGCTACGCACCTGGAGGCGCTTCCCGACCCAGGACATCACGTTGGGTGTCCTTGAAGACGCCCTCACCATCAAAGCCCGCTGGCAGCTATCCTACTGGGACTCCGCCATCATCGCCGCTGCCAGACAAGCCGACTGCACTGAAGTTCTGTCTGAAGACATGAATCACGGCCAGGACTATGGTGGTGTGAAGGTGGTGAATCCCTTCAAATCGGCATAGGCGGGCAGGCCGAAGGCTGGGACCAACACAGCCTCATCGCCGATCCCAAGTTCGTCGATTGGAAGAAGGATGATTTCAGGCTCCAAGCCGACTCCCCCGCCTTCAAGCTGGGCTTTGGAGCCATTCCGTGGAAAAGATCTGAGTGAGGGAGTGACGTAGCATAGGCTTTCTAGCCTGTGCTTCTTCGCATGGCTCAAGCCCAGCCTAGAAAGGCCAGGCTACGCCCATCCCTCACACCTCCGCCTTTACCCTTGGCCTTCACCGGTTCCTCGTTCTAACCTCGCTCCATGTCCGCCACCTATGACCATGTCCGTGAGGCCGTGCTGCACCTGCCGAAAGGCGATCAGGCTCGGATTCTGGCCGTCGTGGCCATGGAAATGACGGATGCGCATCCTGGCATCGACTTTCAGACCAACGTCTGCGGCGGCTCCGCCCGCGTCATTCGCACTCGCATTCCCATCTGGCTTCTCGAATCGCTTCGTCGGCAGGGCAAAAGCGATGCCGAGCTCCTCGCCACCTATCCCTCGCTGAACGCGGAAGACCTCGCCAACGCCTGGAACTAAGCCCGCTCCCATCGCGACGAAATGGATCGCGAAATCGCCGCAAACGGCGACGACACATGACCGCCCGTCTGTATTCCAACGAGAACTTCCCGCTGCCCGTGCTCGAAGCCCTGCGCCGCCTCGGGCATGACGTGTTGACCACCCACGACACCGGCAATTCGAATGCGGGCATCCCCGATGATGAAGTCCTGCGTTTTGCCACGGAAAACACCCGCGCCGTCCTCACCCACAACCGCCAGGACTTCATCCGCCTCCACCGCCAAACCCCCGATCACGCCGGAATCATCGTCTGCACTGACAATCCCGACTTTCCTGCGCTGACCGCCAAAGTTCATGCGCAGCTGGAAACGCTCACTTCGCTTCAAGGCTAGCTCATCCGTGTGAATCGAGGTGGGTGAGAGCAAAGGCCGCTCTTGGACGAATAGAGCTTCTGGCAAGCCGAAGGCTGGGACAAACACAGCCTCATCGCTGATGCCAAGTTCGTGGATTGGCAGAAAGATGAATTCAGGCTCCAAGCGCACTAGCCCGCTTTCAAGCTGGGCTTTGTTTCCATTCTCGTGGAGAAGATCGGGGTGAGGAAGTGATAATCTTCACATTCTAAGGGCTCTATGCGATGCGCGCACTAACCACCCTCAATGACGTATGCCATGTTCTTCACCTGTTCTCGGTTATAGTCGATTTGCCACTTTATGGAGTCCATGTTGCTGTTGCAAAGAGACCTGAAAGCACCTTTTCCATAGCTATTTTCAAAATCGCCAACGGCGGCCTTTAAGATGTTCTTGAGGCTATTTGAGATGGAGGCTTTAATTGAGAAGTGCATAGGAGGAGATACATCCCGCTGCTCAAAGGGGGGATATGATGCAGCCATGCTTATTCCGATTTTCATTCGCTCACTTGCAATGGCAAAGGAGTACTCAACACCACTAGTTGCACCTTTCGTAAAACCAACCACTTCTACTGCAATCCAATCTCTGAAAGAACGACCTAACTTTGCGCTCAATAAAGGCTCTCCATAACCCGTTGCTATGACGAGCATCCCATTGCGTTGAATTGGAACGGCGCTCTCGAGTGATGATGAATCAGTGTGAAATATGGTGCCATCGCTGCGACAGCAATAGATTTGACTCGGCAAATTTGCCTGTCCCACAGAACCCACATTGAGGTTTTCGAGACATGCGGTTCCGTTGGCATCTCCCGCCAGTTCAATGATTTGAAGTTTGATTGCACCGGAGCTGTCATTGGCTTCGAAGAAAATTGTGTGTATGCCAGACACAGGTTGCCCAAAATCAGCAAACTGATCTCTAAATCGAGCATTTCTTTTGAATGCCAAATGATGCTCGGGTGGCAATTGTTTGATGAACCAATCAGGCACTCTAACAGGTTCTGCTGAGACTGGATTTCGATCGATCCTGATGATAGCTGAGCGACCACATGCTTCACACAGTTTGGCAAATGCGTTTTCGTCCCCCCAATTAAGGTAGGCAAACTGGGCTAGGGACTCTTTTATAGGGGCTGCATCAAGACGCAATGGAAGAAGACGTCGGCTTTTGTTCAGTGGATCCCGGAACCTAAAGACGCCTGTCTCCATCTGTGCCCAATCAGACCCAATTGAATTCGAGGAAAGGCAGACAATCAACGTGCGAGATAGTTCCAATCCCTGATCAATTTTGTGAATGATATTATCCCCAACGGCCACTTCCCATTCATCAAACCACACCTTCAATCCATTGTCTCTGAGTTGCTTAGCTATTCCCCGAACCATATCTTTATCTTTGGAGCTGTGGCTGAGAAATGCGTCGTAAATAAAGTCATGCTGCATAACATAATTTCTGAAAAAATGACAAATCAACATTGCGGATACCCCGCAAAGAAGAACAATCAAATAAGAGTTCCCCGAAGACTGAGGCTACTTGGAATCGGAAGGCTAGCACTGACATAATCTCATCGCCGCCCCCAAGCTCGTCGATTGGCGGAGAGCCGATCCCCCCCCCCC
>CALSBJ010000123.1:0-10917 GCA_943373155.1 Akkermansia muciniphila
GAGAAGGCAGCCTTCCCTCACCATTCCAAGCCTTTCACTCCCCGATCTGGTTACGTTTAGAGAACGCTAATTGCGTAACTTTAGCGTTACATTTAAAGCCTCATCACCTACGCAAAGTCCAAAATCACCTTCCCAGAGCGGCTGTTTTCCTGGGCGCGGCGGATGGCCTTGGCGCAATCGCGGAAGGGAACGATCTCGTCGGTCGCGGTGACGAGTTCGTTGGCGAGGATCATCTCGGTGAGCGGTTCCAGCACGTCGTAGAGCTGTTCGCGGGTGGCTTTCTCGAACCATTTCGTGACCCAGAAGCCACGCAGCGAGAGGTTTTTGAAGATCAGGAATTTATTGGGCACCTTCAGGCTGCGGCGGCTCATGGCGCCGTAGGTGATCAGGGTGCCTTCGCTGCTCAGCACGTCCATCAGGCGGATGGCACTGTCGCCACCGACGGCGTTCGCGGCGAGCATGACCGGCGCTTTGCCGAGGATGACCTTGGCTTGGGCCACCCCTTCGTCGGTATCGAGCAGGACTTCATCGGCCCCGAGGCCCTTCAGTTCGGCGATGAGTTCCTCGCGGCGGACGAAGTTCAGCGTCTTGAGGCCGAATCGTTTCGCGATTTGGATCAAGGCGCGGCCGACGCCGGAGTTCGCGGCGTTTTGCACCACCCAGGAGCCGGGTTCCAGCTCGACGAAGTGCTTCAAGATCAGCCAGGCGGTCACGGGGTTCACGCGGAGCATGCTCGCCTGCACGGCGTCGATGCGGGATGGGACCTTGGCAAAGGCATGCTCGGGGCCGGTGACATGTTGCGCCCAGCAGCCGGTGCCGAGCAGGGAGATGACGACATCCCCTTTGGCGAGGGATTTCACGTCAGGGCCCACGGCCTCGACCTCGCCGCAGCCTTCGTGGCCGGGGATGCAGGGGGGCGTGGGCGTTCGGCCGTAGGTGCCTTCCATGAAGTTGAGGTCGGCGGGATTCACCGGGGCATAACGCATGCGCACGAGCACCTCATGGCCGGTGGGTGGTTTTACCTCGCGTTCCGCCGCGTGGAGCACCTCGGCGGGGTTTCCTGTCTGAGTGAACTGCAAAAAGCCGGAAGAGAAAGTCGCCATGCGTTCGGTTTAGGCTGTGTTTCGAAAGTCGCAAGGTGGCGTTTGCTCCCGCCGCCGGGCTTGACCGCTCGAAGGCCCGCCGGTAAGCCTCGCGGCACTTCATGGAACTGCGACACCTTCGATATTTCCAAGCCGTGGCCGAGGAGCTGAGCTTCTCCCGAGCGGCGCGGCGGCTGCGCATTGCTCAGCCGGCGCTGAGCCGTGCGGTGCAGGAGATGGAGCGGGAACTGGGCACCTCTTTGATTGAGCGTGAGAGCCGTTCTCCACGCCTCACACCCGCTGGTGAGGTGCTGCTACGGGAGACCGGCCTGCTACTGCAACGTTTCGATGATGCGCTCAATCGGGTGCGCCGCACAGCGAAGGGCGAGGAAGGCGAATTGCGTCTGGGTTACATCGGCCCGCCCACGCGGTCGTTTCTGGCCAGGCTGCTCAAAGAATACGCCCGGCGTTTTCCCCGCGTGAATGTGATTTTGGAGGAGCGCACCCCGGAACGCGTCTGGGAGATGGTTTCCAAAGGCAAACTCTCCGTCGGCCTCACGCGACCGGTGCTCGCCCATGATGAACTCGGGCTGCAATCGCTGCTTCTGCGCGAGGAAAAATTCTGCGCCGCCGTGCCGAAGGATCATCCCTGGGCCAAAATGACTTCGATCCCATGGAAAAAGCTCGCTGGAGAATCGCTGGTGATCCTCGCTCGTCGGGAAGGAGCCAGTTCGCATGATGCAATCCATGCCGCCTGCGCCGCAGCGGGCTTTGAACCACGGCTCACGCACACGCCGAGTCTCATTGGCACCATCTTGCAATACGTCGAGGCCGGATCTGGCATCGGCGTGGTGCCGGAGAGCACGATGAGCAAGAACATCGCCCTCATCCCGCTGAAGCCGCTCAGCACCATCCCGCTCATCATGGTATGGGCCAAAGAAGGCGATGATCCCGCCGTGTCGGCCTTTCGCGATCTCGTGCGCGAATGGCTGAAGGATGGGAATCTGTGGAAGTAACCCAAACGAATCCCCTCTGCCATGCCGCCCCTTTTTCCTCTCCTCACCACCGTCCTCCTCGGAGGTCTGCTCGCCTGGATGTGGCTGACGGACAACGTCATGCGCTCCGCCGCCGTGGTGCTGCTCCCCGTGCTTTGGCTGCTGCTGAACGGCCTGTGGTGGGCGCTGCGCCAAAAAGGCCAGCGCTTGAAGCGGCTCGCCGTCTTCATCCTCGGTGCTGTGCTAGTGGTGCTGTTCTTCCGCTTCGCCGTGCGTTACGAAGGCTCCGCCGATGGCTCTGCCTGGCCACAGCTCGCGTTCAAGTGGCAGAAGAAGGATGCGCCGGAACTTCCCATGCTCGGCGAGGTGAAAGCGGAACCTTCTTTAGCCGATGCAGCACCGGCGGGCGTGCGTGACATGCCACGCTTTCTCGGCGCGAAAGGCGATGGCGTGCTGCCTGCGGCGGAATTTGCCATGGATTGGGCGGCGAAGCCTCCTCGCGAGGTCTGGCGCATTCAGATTGGACCCGGTTGGGCAGGCTTTGCGGTGGCGGGGCATCGGGCCATCACGCAGGAACAGCGTGGTGAACTTGAGTGCGTCACCTGCTACGACATTCGCGATGGAAAGCTGCTCTGGTCTCACACGGACAAAGCGCACTTCAACGAGCTGATGGGCGGCGAAGGTCCGCGAGCCGTGCCCACGGTCGATTCGGTGGCGGGAGTGGTTTTCACCATGGGAGCGATGGGGCATCTGAACTGCCTCGATCTCGCCACTGGCACGAAAAAATGGCAACGTGAGGTGCTGAAGGATGGTGGAGCCTCACGAAACCTCGAATGGGGCAAAAGCTCCTCGCCCTTGCTGACCGCCTCGCACGTCATCTGCTCGGCCGGGGACGATGGCGCCTCACTGCTTGCTTATGATCGGCAAACAGGTGAGATCGCTTGGAAAGCTGGAAACGATGGGGGCAGCTATGCCTCGCCCGTTTTGCTCACGCTCGCCGGAAAGGAACAAATCGTCACCGTGAATCGTGGCAGCGTCTCCGGCCATGATCCGGCCTCAGGTGAGATCGCGTGGAGTTTCGAATGGCCCGGCATGTTTCCCAAAGTCGCGCAGCCGCTGGTCGTGGGAGCAAACCAACTGCTCATCACCTCCAGCTACGGCCTCAAAAGCCATCTGCTGGAGATCACAGGCTCGAAGGCACCGAATGTCATCTGGGCGGAGAGCAATCCTCGCACGAAATTCAGCAGCGCCAGTGTCTTCGGCGATCACGCCTATGCCATCGACGAAGGCACACTCTGCTGCGTGAACCTGAAAACAGGCGAACGCATGTGGCGGGAAGGTCGCTACGGCTTCGGCCAGCAGATCCGCGTCGGCGATGACCTCCTGCTAATCCAGACCGAAAAAGGCCCGGTGGTGCTCGTGAAGCCTTCCCCGGAAAAGCTCATCGAAATCGCCCGCCTCGACGCCCTCAAATCCAAAACCTGGAACCCGCCCACCCTCGCCGGCCGCTGGCTGCTGCTCCGAAACGACCGCGAAGCTGTGTGCTTTGAGCTGGCAGAGAAGTGAGGAGGTGGGGCTGACTTTCGTCATTTGACCGGTTGCATGCTGGGCAGTTCTTCTATACACCGGGGGACTTTCCAACCTTGAAAGCGAACCAATCTAAAATTCACGTCCTCATCGCGTGCGGCGGCACGGGGGGGCATCTGTTTCCGGGCATCGCCGTCGGCGAGGTGCTGGCGAAGCACGGGCACGAGGTGACTTTGCTCATTAGCGAGAAGAAGATCGACTCTCTCGCGTCCAGCGGACACAAGGAACTGCGATTCGAGAAAATGCCCTTTCTGGCGATGCCAAAGCCTTGGTCGCCGAAGATGGTGGGCTTTCTCAAAGGGCTGTGGCAGGGCACGAAGCGCTGCCGCCAGATCATCCGCGAGGGGAAGGTGAGTGTGGTGCTCGGCATGGGCGGCTTCACGTCCTTTGCGCCCTTGTTTGCCGGCCGGAAAGAAAAGTGCCGCACGCTCATCCACGAGAGCAATGCCATCCCCGGCAAGGCGAACAAGCTCAACGCCCGCTACTCCGACATCGTCCTCTGCGGTCTCGAAGCCTGCCAACCGCTGTTTCCCAAGCACCCTGATGTCCGCGTCGTGGGCACACCGATTCGCAGCACGATGAAGGAGAAGAACACGGATGATCCGCACGCCTTCTTCAAGCTCGACAAAGACAAGCGCACGCTCCTCATCATGGGCGGAAGCCAGGGCGCTCGCGGCATCAATCGCGTCGTCGGCATGGCGCTGGAGCAGTTTGAAGCCATGGGCATCCAGGTCCTGCACATCGCGGGCACCACCGATTACGAAGAGGTGCGGGATGTGTATGCGAAGCACCCGCTGCTCAAGCAGCATGTGGCCGCTTTTTGCCATCGCATGGACCTCGCCTATCGCGTGGCGGATCTCGCCATCGCTCGCAGCGGTGCCTCCAGCATGACGGAACTGGCCTACTTTGGCGTTCCAAGCCTGCTGGTGCCTTACCCGCATGCCGCGGAAGATCATCAGACTCGCAACGCCGAGATTTTTGATCAGGCTGGCGCGGCCAAAATGATGCCGGAGGCCACACTGAATGCCGACACGCTCACCGAGGCGGTGCGCAGCATCCTGACCGATACCAAAGTCGCGAACAAAATGAAGCAAGCTGCTCAGAAGCAATCCGTGAAGGACTGCGCTGAAAAGATCGCGGCGCTCATCGAAAAAGAAGCTGCAAAGGTCGGGTGAAGAACCCAGGGGGCTTTGCAGTGAAATCAGCGGTTCTTCAAAGATGCTTTGAGCGAGCGTCAATCCAGACGACTTGGCAGGCAAACAGGATCAACCAGACGGGAATGACGGAAAGGGATTGCCTCCAAGTAAGCCCCGCGCTTCTCACACGGAATGGCCGGGCATTGGATGCCAGTTTCAGCATGAGAGCGGGGAGAATGCCCGAGATGTGCAAGAGCAAAATCGGGGACACGAACCGCCATGCGTCACTTCCTTCGATGGCTGGGTGGGAATACCACATGAATTCACGCGTCAGCCAGTACAGCGAAAGCTCGAGCAAGCCAAAAGCCAGAATGACTCGCACCCAGTCGAGCGACCGTCGGGCGATGAACACGATGACGGTCAGGCGCAACAGGGCGAACACAGCCCACACTGGCAAAGCAGCGTTCCAGGAGCAAACCGGGCAAGCGAGCGGCAGATCGATCATGCGGGTGTCGCATGATGCCATGGATATTCGGTTACGCTAGCTCCGCCACGGCATCATCCACCGCCTTGTCGAGCACGTCGCAGGCTTCGATGAGGGCCTCTTCGGTGACGGTGAGCGGCGGGCAGATCTTGATGGTCTGGCCCCAGGCACCCACGGGAGCGAAAAGCAGCAGTCCGCGCTGGTAGCACAGCTCAATGACGCGATGGGCGAAATCGTGGTTCGGCTCTTTCTTGCCTGGGACGACGGCTTGAAGGCCTGCGACGAGTCCCGCGCAGGTCACATGACCGATGACGCTCGGATGACGTGCCTGAATGGCTTTGCAGCGCTCATGCAAAATCACCCCGAGCTTGGCGGCGTTGCCGGTGAGATCTTCGGCGAGCAGTTTTTTGATGTTCGCGGTCGCGGCGGCGCAGCAGACGGGATTGCCGGTGTGCGTGCTGGTCATGCTGCCGGGCGGGAAGTGATCCATGATGTGCTGGCGACCGATCACGGCGCTCAGCGGCATGCCGGAGCTGATGCCCTTGCCGCAGCAGATGAGGTCCGGCGTGACGCCATAGTGCTCGAAGGCCCAGAACTTGCCCGTGCGGCCAAAGCCAGACTGCACTTCATCGAAGGTGAGCACCACCTGATGCTCATCGCACCACTTCCGGAGCTTCTGAATGTATTCCACAGGGGCGAAGTCGGGCCCCACGCCTTGGTAGCTCTCCATGATGACGCCGGCGATGTTTTCGGGCTTCATGCCGCTGGCTTCGATGGCCTTCAAAAAGGCATCGAAGGAGCTATCGCCTTCCCAGTAACCATCAGGGAAGGGGGCGTTGATGATGGCCTTGTCGAGATTCACGATCCATGTCTTCTGCCCGCCCATACCGCCGGCCTGCTGGCTGGCGAGCGTGCGGCCGTGGTAGCCGCGATCAAAGCCGATGATGCCAATTTTCGAGGTGCCACCGACCTTGATGCCATGCGCACGGCTGAGCTTGATAGCGCACTCGGTGGCCTCGCTTCCGCTGCTGAGCAGAAAGACCTTCTTCAAACCTTCCGGCGACACGGAGGCGATGATCTCTTCCGTTTCGAGGCGTTCTTCGCTGGGGAAGACATAGTTGTGAATGAGGCCACTGTTGATCTGATCGATCATCGCTTTGCAAATCTCCGGTGCGGCATGGCCGGCATTGGTCACGAGCACGCCGCTGCTCCAGTCGAGCCACTTGTTGCCGTGCTTATCGAAGACGTAGATGTCCTGCGCTTTGTCCCAAACGATGGGCGGCATGCCACGCATGGACAGCGGCTCCACCTCACGCATGCGCTCCAGCAGCGCCACGCTGTCTGGATGCGGCACCGGCGAGCCGATGCGGCGGTGCTTGGTTTCGACGTGAGGAACGACTTGCGGAGTGGTGCTGAATTCTTTGCCCATAATAAGGACGATCATGCATCGCTCGCCATGTCGCTGCTACGCGCTTTGCATCCGGTCGCGGTATTTTTGTTGCATGATTCGTGACCTCAGTTGCACCTGAGCATCTACAGAGCACTCTAAGGGCCTTATGAAACGCAATCGCCTCGGCCGCACTGGCATCGTCGTCACGGACATCTGCATGGGAACCATGACCTTCGGCCTTCAATCCGATGAAAAGACCTCCTTCGCGATCATGGACCGCGCTTTGGAGGCTGGGATCGACTTCTTCGATACGGCGGAGATGTATCCCGTGCCGCCCAGCGCCGAAAAATTTGGCATCACCGAGCAGATCGTGGGCCGCTGGCTGCGCGGGAAGACTCGCGGCGAGATCATTCTGGCCACGAAGGTCACCGGACCGGGCCACGGCTGGTTTCGCCCGCCGATCCGCGGTGGCTTCACGGCCTTGGATCGTCGTCAAATCTTCCAAGCCTGCGAAGATAGTCTCCGCCGTCTGCAAACGGACTATATTGACCTCTATCAAACCCACTGGCCGGATCACGGCATGGAGCAGGAGGAGACGCTGACCGCTCTCACGATGCTCATCGACCAAGGGAAGATCCGCGCCTGGGGCTCCAGCAATGAAACCTGCTGGGGCGTGATGAAAAACCTCTGGGAGGCGGAGAAGCACGGGCTCGCCCGCATGGCTTCCGTGCAGAACAACTTCTCCCTCATCAACCGCCGCTGCGAGAGCGAGCTGGCACAGGTCTGCCGGAAGGAAGGCGTGAGCCTGCTGCCCTACTCACCGCTCGGCGGTGGTGTGCTCACCGGGAAATACAACGGGGGTGCCTTGCCTGCCGGAGCACGTTTCACGGATTACATTCAAAATGGCGGCCCGCGTCAGAAGCGTATGGCGGCCCGTTTTGTGAATGATCGCTCGCTGGAGACCACGGCCCGGCTGCAAGTCATCGCTCGGGACATCGGTGTGAGCGTCACGGCCCTTGCTCTCGCCTGGAGCCGTCAGCATGATTTTGTGGCCTCCACCATCGTCGGCGCCGTCACACTGGATCAATTCGAAGAAAGCCTCAAAGCCATCGATCTCATCCTCGATGCTGAAACGCTCGCCCGCATTGACGAGATCGACGCCGCGATCCCCACGCCGATGACGGAAGACGGGCTGCGGAGGCTGTGAGGGGATGCTGCGGAGTGATGGAGTGATGGAGTGATGGAGTGATGGAGTGATGGAGTGATGGAGTGATGGAGTGATGGAGTGATGGATTTCTGGGGCCCAATACTCCAGCGCTCCACTACTCCAGGTGCCTTCCGCTTCGAGTCACTCTCCCACGCTGAGCTTCACGCCTACCTCCTTATACGCCGCCTTCATTTGCTCGGCGAGCTGGGCATGCGTGCGACCTTCCATGAGGATGCCGAGATGCTTGAAGGGGGCGCTTTCGGGTTTGATGTCGGGTGGTGGGAAATTGCTCGGGTAGCTGAAGCGGCCATCGGGGAAGCGTTTCACTCTCGGATCAGCAAAAAACTCACGCAGCGCCTTCACCTCGCCATACACGGCCTCCATGAATTTGATGAAGCGAGTGCCCTTTTTGTCTTCGTCGAGGTGGTTGAAGAAATACACGAGCAGGTAGGAGCGGAAGTAGAGCTCTCCCATGCCCTTGTTGGAATCATCCGCGATGGCATCCCACGCCGCACGGTTCATGGACAGGTGTTCCTTGAGGCTCGGGATCTGCGCGAAGTAGCCACGACGGCCCGCCTCCTCGATGGCATCCTTCATGCCGTTCTTATGGCCGTCCACACGGAAGATGCCGTTCTTGTAGGGGAGGTTCTCCGTGTATTCGGCGGTCCCTTCGATAACCCACTTCGGCAGGAAGGTCAGGTAGCCGTCCATCACCTGATGGGTGATCTCATGCACCAGCGTATCGCTGCGATAGTTTTCGTCCTTGAACCACGTCTTCCCGCGCATCTCCAGGCCGAGGCTGGGGAAGGGGATCATGAAGATCTTCGGCCCGCTCATGTACACGCCGCCTGAGTTTTCGGGACCGCCGGCGGCGATGTAATCCTGCCGCGTTTCATACAGCGCCGCTTTGTAGCGTTCAAAGCCGGGCGGCGGTTGGCAAACGATGCCCCAGGGCAACGAGGCCACGAGGGACTTCGTGGCTTCAAAGGTCACCGCCACTTCCTTCATCACGCTGCCTGCCAGCTTGGCCTGTGAGGTGAATTCGAACGCCTCCGATTGATAGCCAAACTGCCGGGCCGGGGCGTTCTCGGCGGTCGTCGTGATCTCGACGGCCTTCTTCGGCACCTCCACCTGAGGCGGCCACACGCGTTTTTCGATGGGCACCCGGCCCGGATCAGGCACTGGAAGGGCTGGCTTTACATCAGGCGTGCTCGCCAGGCTCTTCACATAGGTTTGATCTTCGGCGCTGAAGCGTGAAAGCGGCAGCGTGTGCTGCTTCCCATCGGCCATGCGGATCGTCACGCTGTCCGCCGTGCTCGAAATGTAGGCCGCTGTGATCACACGCCCCTGCGCATCCTTCCACGGGCGCTCGGGCTGCTGGGCAGACAGCATCAGGGCAGGCAGCAAAAACAGAAGGCTGGTTTTGAAATTCATCGGTGGGGGCGGCTTTATACGATAGCAGCCTTCGAAATGGCAATCGCAATTCCCATGGAGGACTTCGGATAGTTCGAGGTGGGCCGCAGCCTCATTTGAAGGGTTGCCATCCCGCTTCCTTTCCGTTCCAATCTGCCACCTCACCTATGTCCACCATCGCAGTCCTCGGCACCCTCGACACCAAAGGCCACGAACACGCCTACGTGGCGGAAATCATCCGCTCACGCGGCCATCAGACGCTCCTCATCGATACCGGCAGCGCCGAGCCACCGCAGGTGAAACCCGATGTCACCCGCGAAGAGGTAGCCGCCGCGAATGGCGTGGACCTTGCCGGCATCCTGGAGCGAAAAGACCGCGGTGAAGCCGTCACAGCGATGGCTGGAGCGGCGGCCGTTTACCTCGCGAAGCTCGTCAGCGAAGGTCGCGTGCAGGGTGTGATCTCCCTCGGCGGCGGCGGTGGCACCGCCATTGGCAGCGCGGCCATGCGAGCCCTGCCCGTTGGCTTTCCAAAGGTCATGGTCTCCACGTTGGCCGCTGGCAATGTGGCTCCGTATATCGGCACGAAGGACATCGTCATGTTTCCGAGCATTGTCGATGTCAGCGGCCTGAACCGCATCTCCCGCGTGCTGCTCGCCCGCGCTGCGGGAGCCATCTGCGGCATGGTGGAGACGGAGGTGCCCGCCGCCGATGACAAGCCGCTCATCGCCGCCTCCATGTTTGGCAATACCACCGAGTGCGTGAACATGGCCAAAAAAATCCTCGAAGACGCGGGCTACGAGGTCCTCGTCTTCCACGCCACTGGCACCGGCGGGCGCATCATGGAATCCCTCATCGAGAGCGGCATGTTCGCGGGCGTTTTGGACATCACCACCACCGAATGGGCCGATGAATACGTCGGCGGCATCCTCGGCGCAGGCCCCTCGCGACTTGATGCCTCCGCGAAGACCGGGGTGCCTTCGATCATCACACCCGGCTGCCTCGACATGGTGAACTTTGGCGAGCGAGCCACCATCCCGGCGAAATTCGACGGACGCACCTTCTACATCCACAACCCGCAGGTCACCCTCATGCGCACCACGCCCGCCGAATGCGCCGAACTCGGCCGCATCCTCGCGGAGAAGGCCAACGCCTGTCGTGGCCCCGTCACCGTGCTGTTGCCGAAAAAGGCCATCAGCATCATCAGCGCCACCGGAAAACCCTTCCACAGCCCCGAAGCCGATGCCGCTCTCTTCGACGGCATCAAAGCGCATCTCCGTCCTGGTCTTCCGCTCATCGAATTGGATTGCGAGATCAACGCCCCCGAGTTCGCCAGCGCCTGTGCGGAGGCACTGCTCGCCTCACTCAAGCTCGGGAAAGCGTAGATCACGCCTGCGGTGCCTTTGGCTGGCCAAGCAGGGTAAAGAATAGGCTCCCCAGTGCCCCGATCACCACGCCAAAAACCGCTCCGCCAACGCCACCGAGGATGACTGGAATTTCCCAGCTAGGGGTGTGCTCGCTTGCTGTCGTGGCCCTTTCCATGACAGCGACATCCAAAACATCCTTGTTGGCCTTTTCACGAATGCTCTGTCGGAAGATCATGAACTCATCCAACACGGCGTTTAG
>CALSBJ010000124.1:0-10693 GCA_943373155.1 Akkermansia muciniphila
TGATTTTTCTTTTCGGGAATGAAAGCGGAGGACACGCGCTGACGTGCCTGCCACTGGCTGAGGAAGTTACCCAGCAATCCGCCTGCGGGATTGATCATTTGGTCCCACAACGCAATCGCATCCGCGTTTCTTTTGATGCCGGCCTCATACGTTCTCGCCTCATCGAGTCGGCTCCGGAGATCGGAAACGGCCGACGCATGCATGGCGTGATCCTCGCTCGCTTTGTCCATTAGCGCCAGGGAGTCCGTTTTCAGGGCCTGCGTCTTTTCGATGGGAAAGTGAGGTGTAGAGCAGTTCGCGAGGAGCAGGATGAAAACCGGGAGGAGGAAGGCGCGGGCACAAATCATAGACGTGAAGCGTTTTTCTGATCGCGATCAATTGTAGAGGGAAGTCGAGAAAAAGAGCCAGTGGTATCTTCATCGATTCTTGCTTGAGGGCTGATCACAAAAAAACGGCCGGACCACGCTGGGTGATCCGGCCGCGACACTGAACTCGGAAACGATCACGCGTTGTAACCGCTCTCGCCGTGCTCGGCGAGGTCGAGGCCCTGGTTTTCCTCATCCGCATCCACGCGGAGGCCGATGGTGGCACCGATGACTTTCAGCAGCACCACGCTGACCACGCCGGAAAGGACGATCGTGTAGAGCGAGGCAAGGAGCTGGGTCGTGAGCTGGCTGCCCATGGTCATGCCTTCCGCATAGCCAAGGCCGCCAAAGATCGGTGAGGCAAACACGGCCACGAGGATCGTGCCAATGAAGCCGCCCACGCCATGCACGCCGAAGACATCGAGCGAGTCGTCATACTTGAATTTCTGCTTCACCTTGGCGCAAAAGAACCAGCACACGAGGGCGCTGATGCTGCCGATGCAGATCGCCCCCACGGGGCCGACCTTGCCTGAGGCGGGCGTGATGGCTGCCAAGCCCGCGATGGAGCCCGTGGCAATGCCGAGGGCGCTGGGTTTGCCTACTTTGATCTTCTCAATGATGGACCACACCACGCAGGCGGCGCAGGCGGAGAGGTGTGTGACCACCACGGTCATTGCAGCGCTGCCGTTCGCGGCCACCTGGCTGCCGCCGTTGAAGCCAAACCAGCCCACCCACAGCATGCCGGCACCAGCCACGGTGAAGGGAAGATTGTGCGGCATCATCTGCTGCTGGGGGAATCCTCGGCGCGGTCCCACCATGATGCAGGCCACGAGAGCAGCCACACCGGCGGTGATGTGGACGACGATGCCACCGGCGAGATCGATCACATTCTTGATACCAAAGAACTCCATCTTATGCCAGACCCCCCAGCAGGTGGGGACATAGACGAGCAGGCTCCAGAGGATACTGAAGACCATGATGGCGCTAAACTTCATGCGCTCGGCAAAGGCCCCGATAAACAGCCCTGGGGTGATGAGGAAGAACATCATCTGGTAAGCGAACCACAGGTGCTCCGGGATGTTCGGATAGGCGGCGTAGGTGCTGGAGGGCGTCACGCCTTTGAGGAACATCTTGTCGAAGCCACCGAAGAAGCCGCTGTCGCCGGTGAAGCTGAGCGTGTAGCCGCAGATCAGCCACACCAGACTCATCACGGCGGTGAGGGCAAAGCACTGCATGAAGATCGATAGCACGTTCTTCGAACGCACAAGGCCTGCGTAAAACAACGCGAGGCCAGGGATCATCATGAAGAGCACGAGGGCGGTGGAGGTGAGTAGCCAGGCGGTGTCTCCGCTTTGGATGGTGGACGTTTCAGCAGCGTGCAACGACGTGGAGGCACAGCAAAGCGCGGCGCACGCTGCGGAAAACAGCGCGGTGCCACGCCCGCGACGCATAAGCGCAGGGTGGGTCATGGTTGGTTGGTGGTTGGGTTGGTTGAGGCCAGTTCGCAGATGGTTGGGCCGCGAATCGACAAACTCCTCTTCAAAGCAGGCCCCGTGCCAGGATGCGAGTGTTTTTTACTTCAAGGCTTCCACACGAGCGGGCGAGTCCATCCTTTGAGGGCGGCGCTCCATTCCTCATGCCAGAGGGCGTAGTCTGCGGCAGGTCGTGAGGCGGGTGTGACCGAAAAATCAAACTCGAGGGCTGCGTTGTTCGCCTTCACACGGAATTCGTGGGTGGCGTGTGTACCCTTGAGGGAGCCTGCGTGGCCTTGCAGGGCGCTGGTAAAGGTGCTGGGCATGCCTTCAAACGAGATGCTGCTCCGCATCTGGAAAGGGTAGCGGAAGACGAAGGGCGTGAGGCGATCCTTCACAAAGGCCATGGCAAGGTAATCCTGCTCCCAAATGCAGGGAAGTGCGGCACGCAGGCCGCCAGCATCTTCATGGATGGCATCTGGCACGAGGTAGCGCAGCTCCAGCACCGCGGGACGGGCGGGATCATCGAGAGCTTCGAAGCGGGCTTCCTCGATCTGGAGGTGCCCGTGTTGCTCCATGAGCGATTGGGCTTTTTGGAGGATTTGAGGCTTATCCATGCCAGCGAAGGCGCCGCGCAGCCATGAGGCATAGTAGCCATGGGCGGTGAAGGTCTCACTGACTTCCCAGGCGTGATCGCTGGTGGCTTTCAATCGGCGCGTGCTCTCTACCAAGCAGGAACCCTTGACGGGCGTCTCCTGTGGGGGAATGAGCCGGGTCTTCTCTTTGTCCAAAAGCAACGCGTGTGAGTGCCAAAGGCTATCCGCCTGCCACATTTCGAGTTGGAGATGGGCGCTGGTGGTATCGACGAGCCTGCCTTCTCCAAGGCTGGGCACATGCACGACCATGTGGTTGAACTGGTCCAGCGTAGGCAGGGAAGGGTGGATGCGCCAATCCGAGTTGACGAGGGCGAGCTGGCTTTTGATGCCGGCGGCGTCGAGCAGTTGATGAAGGAGCAGGGCCTGGTCTTTGCAATCACCATACTTCTGCTTGAGCGTTAGAGAGGCCAAGTTTGGGCGGCGGGCACGGGTGCCGAATTCGATGGCGGTGTAGCTGATCTCCTTTTGCACATGGCGGGCGATGCGGGCGATTTTTTCGAGGTCGTCAGCGGCTCCTGCAGTGAGTTCTTTCGCAAGCGTGGAGGTCTGTGGCTCGGCTTTGAGGCGGTCCTGAATGTCATGCAGGAAATCCGTGCCTAGTTTGTTCCAATCCCCCTCGTTTCCAGCTAGGTTCACGCAGGGCACGCGGTCTTCGTAAAGGCCACTGAGAGGCTCATTGCGGTCAATGGGCGTATCGAAGGCGATCCAGGCATGCAGTCCTTTTTCCTTGATGACCTTTGTTGATCCTTCGAGGCGCAGTTCAGCGGCTTTCAAGTCGTCGAGCGCATCACCAGTGACGAAAACGATGTCTGCGGCGGAGTCGGAGAGCTGGTGCCGCTCAAAGGGGAAAAACTCCGCTGGAGAGTTGTCCTCGATGGTGAGCTGGTAATCGAGCACGCAGCCAGGACGCAGGCCTGGCACCTGGAAGTGGAGCTTTTTGCGGTGCGTTGCATTGCCATCGCCGAGGTCCATCACATAGGCGTCATCGGTAATGTTCGCCGGGTGGGTGACCACGCCCTTTTCATCACGAATGCTCACCTCATTGATGAAAATGCGCTCATGTAGCGGATGAAAGACATGCTCGATGCTGCTGAAGTCATTTGCTCCCTGGGTGGTAAGAATGCGCACGCTGCGATGCCAGGTGCGGCGAATGGGTTTCTTTTTGTCGAAATGGTAGCCTTTGGCCGTGAGCAGCCACACGGAGGATTGATCCTTGCCGTAGTCGACGGGAGGCTGGTGGTCATTGAGGAGCTTTTGAATGCTCTCAGGGATTTTGACCGCTTCGAGAGGTGTTTTCACGTTCGAGTTATCCCCCTGGCCGAGCATGGCGGAGGCGCGGCGGAGGGCGTTTTGCACGGTTTCATCGTCAGGCTGCTTCTTAGCGGCTTTTTCAAAGGTGGCCTTCGCCTCGCGATACCACTTCCGGCCCATCTGGCTCCAGCCGAGCACCATCAGGGCGCGGGGTGCGTCCTTGCCATCGGCCAGCAGTTTATCCGCCAGCACAGATGCGCGGGCATGCTCGCCAGCGGTATTCAGCATCTCAGCGAGATCATAGGTTACGCGGCGGTCATCCGGGAATTCCGAGCTGAGCTTTTCCAGGAGTTCGGCGGCTTCCTTCTCCTTGCCGGTGTAGGAAAGTGTCTGGGCATGCCAGCGGCGGGAGTTCACATCGGGAGACTTTTTCATCCAGGCCTCCGCGGCAGCGAGGGCGGGTGTGTACTGCTCGCTGTTGTTGAGGGTTTGCAGCCATTCGAGAGCCTCGTTTTCATCTTTGAGGCCTGCTTTGATGGCGGCGAAGAAGGCCTCATTGCCAGCCTCCGCCTCGCCGGTATCCGCCAGCAGATACGCCCGCTTCAGATGCAGGTCTGGGATCTTCGCAAAGGCCTCCATCCGTGGCGTGAGAAACTCCAGCGCTTCTTTGGCCCGGCCGTCATTGCGCAGTGAATCCGTGTAATTGCCGAGCATGGCGTGATCTTTCGGTGAACAGCTCATCGCCTCACGGAACCACTCCGCGGCTTGTTTGTGCTCCTTGCGCTTGAAGAGCTGGATGCCGATGTCGTTGAACACAAAACCTCGTTGCATGCGCTTGGCCTCGCCTTCAGGCTCGGTGGGCTTTTCCCCGTGTTTGAGGAAGTTCTCTGGTTTCGCCATCTGCTCCAAGGTGAGGTTTTGCCCAGGTTCCACGGCCTGGAGAAGGTGGATGGCATTGAGGGACTCACGCAGGAGCTTTATGTCACCCTTCTTCGAATGCGCCCAGCCAGCATGCAGGTGAGCCAGTTTTCCACGGCGGACAATGCGCACGATGTAGTTGTATGGCGTGTCATCATTCTTGCGGGAACCAGTAAGCTCCACGCCTTCTCCCCAGGTGCTTTTCCACGGCGTCTCCTTCCACGAATCGTCGGGGTAAGCCACATCGAGACGTGCCAGCAGCGCATGAAGCAGGTCATCACGCGTCACTTCCTCGGATGGTAGGATCACCGGCATCACCACCACGGCCTCCAGAGCTCGCAGCGCGGCAAACTCCACCAGCGGCATGCCTTCCGGCTGCCAGCCACGCCACTGAAGCGGGTCGAGATCGGTGTAATAACCCGTTGAAGGGCGGTTCACATTCATCACACCTTCACCGGCAACCACGGAGCGCTTTTCATCCAGCAGGTGGAAGGTCTGCATCGTGCTGTCAAAGTCTGCCTGGAGCCGGTGGCGGTAAGATTCCTCGCACCAGAAGGTGAACTGCCAAGCAAAGCCGGGGCGTAACGTCACATACTGATCGAAGTACATCGGCAGCCCTTTGGCTTCGGGGGTGACGACCACGCAGGTTCGGCGCATGAAACGCACTCCGTTGATCGTCATCTCACGAATGGAATCATCTCGCACGGAGGTGGCGGCTCCGTTGAGATTTTCCTTCACGATGTCCATGTAGTCTTCGAGTTCCGTCACGGCCTCGGGATTCTCGGCGATGACAATGAAGTAACCCTCGGGGCGCAGGCAGCGGAAGGCATTGCAGGCGGATTCGTTCAGCAGTTTGGGTTTCGTGCTGATCCAGCCTGGGGCAGGCGTGATGGTGAAGTTGAACTGCTCATTCCGCACCGGCTCACCGGGCTTGGAGGCAACTCCAGCTTCTTTCCTTTGCACGAAAAGCGAGGCTGTCACCACGCCCAGGATGATCAGCAGACAGCTCAGGACCAGCGAGCTCACCGCCTGGGCTCGTCCTTGATGATGCCGCCGGGAATCGTACGTCGCCAAGCCCACGATGGCCACGATGATGGCTGCGAGATTGCAGAGGATGTTCAACATGATGCCGATCACTTGCAAACCCTCCGCCCAGGTCGGCACGGTGAGCGATAAGGCATAGAACGTGGCTCCGAAGAACCAGCCGCAGAGCGTCAGGAGCAGGGCTGTCAGGCATGGGCCGCTGGCCTGAGGGCGACGCAGCACAGCGAGGCACTTCAAGATGCCAAGCAGGAGCAAAACGGGCGCCAGCCAGGTGCCCACCATTTGTCCTGCCTGATAGGCAGTCGAGGTTTCGTCAGCGAGAAAGTTCATGCGGAGAGAAGATGGGTTTATTGAACGGAATCACCCTGTGCCGAACGGAAGAGCCGCACCTGCTGGATGAGATTCATGAGGACAAAAATGGCGAGTTGGAGGGCCAAGGCGGCCAGAGTTAGATCGAAAAGCATGGAGAGGAAGGGATTGGCACCTTGACCGGCGAGATCCACCTGCGTTTTGGTTGGCTCTGAAACCTTGCCAAGCACCCGAAGCACCGTCGCGGCAATGAAAGCTGTCTGGATGCCGAACACGGAAAGGCTTGCCGATGGCTCCGAAGCCGGCGCCTCACGCAAGCGACTTGAAAGATGCCGCATCACTCGCAGGCAACGGAAGGGCATCACCAGATTCGCGAACGGGCAAAGCCACCAAAACCCTGACCCACTGCCATGTGGCAGATTGTTTTCGCCATAGACCCGAGCGAGTGAGGAAAAGGAAGCTCCCTGCCAGATGATGAGGCTGACGAAAAAGAACAGGGTGCTCAGAATCAGTCCCTCTGAGCAAAAATTCAGCGCCTGATACACCGCATCCGGCAGATCCATCGGCGGCAATATCACCAAGGCGAAGGAGAATGCATTCATGGCGAGAACCAGCGCATGCGCCGTCAACAGCAGAATCGCTGCAATGCCAAAGAACCACAGCCAGCCGGATGGAGACTCGGTCACGAGTCGTCGGGTGCTTGGTTGGGGGAGAGCTGGCGGCCTCGGCATCGGTGCGGGGGTGGGATTAGGCGTCGGCTCCTGCGCCACGATGTCACTCAGACCGGCTTCTTTCAGTGGCGACCACTTGCCGCTCAGTCCTCGGCGCAGCGGGGTCTCCTCGCTGAGGCTGCCGCGATCTCGCAAGGCGAGCAATTGCCGTGCGCTGATGGGGCCGAAGGTGGCTCCGCCGCGTTGATAATACCAGTCATCCATTCCATTTGCGTGTAGCCGAACGGCCCGACGGCGTGAAGAAAAAAACGCGCGAAGGCCTACGATTTCTTCTCGGATTATTTAGAACCAAGTGAAAGCCGACTAGAATACCGAGCCCATCCCCAGCCTCAGCACCTTGTCCGCCAGCGTCCCCGAGACATGGGTTCGAGGAACTGCTTGATGCAAGAATAGGCCGTGCTGGCCAATTGCTTCGCAGCCGGTTGAAGGATGCTGAGAGGCAGACCAGTCACAGCATCATGCGCCGAAGAAACTGAGTGGAGCACATCCTGGTGTGGATGTCGTCGATGCGAGCCGAACGATGACGAATCGAAGCATCGGGCTGACACGAGCCTCACGGTACAATCATCTCAGGAAGCTGGTCTGAACCTGGATGGCAGTGCCTGTTGAGCGCGTTGATGGCAGTAGAGCGACTTTGAAAGGCGGGTGTCACCCATAAGAACACGTGCTTAAATTTTCATGGCGATTCCTTCTTGGCTTCGGCGGGAGCTGGGGCACGATTTCGATTGGAGTAAAAGACCATGGGCATGCTGAGATTCTCTTTGGAACCCACCGGTATGGCGATGAGTGGATGGATGACCTTGAAGGGAAAATCCGGCGAAGGGCTGAAGTCTTTTTCAAAGGCTAGCATCGGACCGCGGATGATGAGATCTCGCCACTCGCTGTAGGGTCCGCTGAAGACATCGGAGAAGCGTTCGCCCTTCGCGGAGACGGGCGTCATGACAAAGCCTGCGAGACGTGCCTTGCGATCTGCGGCGGCTTTTTGAAACGTGGCAAAATCCTCCCGCTGCACGGGCAGGGCGGCGCAGGGCACATCAGCATACCAGGCGACGAAGGCCGGGGCGTCAGACATCAGGAATTCATCGGCCTCGACGAGCTCTCGAAGAATGGCCGCACGTTCTGGGATGAAGGGGGGCCAGTGCGGCTGCATCCGGCTGCCTAAGGTGAGACCGAATTTGAGATAGACCGGCAGGTTCACCAGCATCGGCAGTGCTGTGATACTGAGTGCCACTGCCGCGCTGCCCCATTGGGACCAAAAAGTGCGGCCATTGTGCAGGCGACTCCACATGACCACGAGCATCGCTGCGCCGAAAAGGCTCATCGCAGGCATGAGCACGAGGTAGAGGGCATTATCATCCACGAGCTTCTCTGGCAGGCCCACCACTCCCATGCCGATGAGCACACAGCCAAAGACGAGCGCCAACGTCCAGCGAGCACTCGCAGCCTCCACCCGGCGGAAGGGATGCATGAGGGAAGGAAAGAAAAACAAGGCTACGACACTGTAGCCCAGGTAGCCAAAGAGGCTGGAGAGCTGGTCCTGCCAGCTCAGGCCGACGCGACGCAGGAGATCATCGAGCACGAGGCTGGTGATGCCGGGGCTCAGATCCCGCTGGATGAGATCAAGATTCATCGAGGCGAGCTGAGCCTGAAAGAGAGCCTTGGCGGCACCGAGTGGGTCACCGCAAAGTTGCATCTGCCACCAGCCCCAGCCGGAGAGGGCGACAAAGGGAAACGCGGCGACCAAAAAGGCTCCCATACGGCCGCCTGGTAGAAAGAAGGCGATGCCAAGGATGAGGCCGAGGACCAGCCAAACCGCCAGCCAGTGCGTGAGCACCATCGCGGCACACACCAGCCCCAGTCCCGCTAACACGGGGCTTACTGCTTGGTCTTCTGCCGCTCTCGCCGCAGCAGCAGCCAGCAGGCGGAAGGCCAGCGCAAACTCCAAGGTTAGCAGCGCCTTTGAGGAGCCGCTTACCGCCATCTCCCAACCAGGCATGCATACGAGCAGGGCGATGGCGGTGATGGCAGCCACCTTTTCATCAAAAAGATGCCTGGCCGTGCCGTGCGTGAAGTAGATCGTCAACAACCAGCAGACGACACCGAAGGCGGCGATGAGCCGATCGAAGAAATAGATCGGGCTACTGCCTTTGTAAGGGGCGTATTCGCCCAAAGGCTGAAAAACTCGAAAAGCCGCTGCCAGCGCCAGTGGCTGTAGGGGTGGCTGCGTGGTCTCCGGCATCGCCAACGGGGAAGGGGACCTCTCCGCCTTTTCCATCTGCGCCCAGGCATAGGGCTGCACGACTTTCGTCTGCCAGGAAAACGTGCGTGCTACCTGCCGGGCAAGCTGTGCCTGATGCATGCCTTCCACACTGCTGATACCGCGAAAAGTCACAAACACATGAATCAAGGCCAGCGCCACCGCCGCAAAGTAGAAGGCTAGCCGCAGGGCGGCACCGGGAGAGGAGGGTTGGGAACTCATGGCATCGAATTTCACTCGCGAACCCGTTTTTGCCAGCGGAGAAGCGGCCCGCTCACATGTCCTTGGTGATGACCACATCTTTGCCCACGAAGAGTCCCAGCACCGCGCCGCCGATCACCCACGCGAAAAAGTGATCTGCCACTTTCACGATGGCATCACGGCCTGGATGCTCGAACCAGATCCACATCGGCAACTCGCACACTAGGCCGGCAAAGAGCCCTGCCGCTGCCACAAAGACGATTCGCGCGGGATACGCCAGCATCGCGGGGGCCAGCATGCCAGCGATCAGCGTGGCGCAGACGAGGGTGCGTAGGAACGTGGCGAGCAAATTTCCGCTCATGCTCATCACCCGCCGCCCCGGACGCACCACGGCATAGATAAAAGGGCCGTCCTCGCGGGCCTTTTCATAGTCTGTCACCGCTTTTTTGGTCTCCTCGGGCGTGGCGTGCTTCGATGGGCGTGGCCTTGCAGGCATCACATAAAGACCAGCGCCGCTGCTGGCCTGCGTGTTCGCGTTCGCCATCGAGGGAGCCAAGATTTCCGCCATCGCTCGTTCATCGCGGAACTGCCGCCACGAACTCTCATGCCAGCCCAGCACCGTCCAGGAAAGGGCCTCCCATGCAAATACCGCCATCGCCGTCAAAATCACTCCAAGAACAAATTTCATATGTCGTCGGCCTTAGACCTGAACCGACACACCCGCAAGGCACGATGAATCGTGCGAGAAATCTCCCCTCCGTGCGGCGGCTCCTCGTGCTCAAACCTCCGATGGATGGCATCGCTGACACTGACGGCAGAGATCGCAGGCGGCCTTCGCATCGGCGTGACAGCGCTCGCAGGGTAGGCAGAGGGCGCAGATGCGCTGGCGGCGGTCAGCCACCGTCCCGCAGGCATGCGAGGTAATATTCGGGCAGGGAAGCGGCCTCTGTGCCGGCAGAGCCTGGGGCCTGAATCGGGAAATTGGAAGGAAGGGCTCATATACAAGGGGGGGGGCGGACACTCCCCGCAGAGACGTTTTCTCAATTGGCGGTCGATTATGACAAAAAATCTGAAAAAATATTTGTCACCAGTGGCTGTAAAATGCCTCCGCCGGTCGTAACGAACCCCTCCCCGGCTTCGTCAGCGCCTCATTATCACATTGCCCAACTCGCGGCCCTGCGCTCATAATGGCCCGCTCTCTCCCCCAGCCAGAACGCATGTCCGAATCCGCCGCCGCAGCCCCGCCGCCGTCGCCTCCCAGCAGGCGTCGCGTCTTTGCCTCTCGGCTGATCAGCACGTTGGTGCTGTGGGCTGTCATTATGACGGCCTTTCAATACAAGAGCGAATGGCTCGTCGTCGCCATTACGGGGCTCTTCGGCATCGCTGGAGCTCTCGAATATTACCGCCTCCTTCGCAGCGATCCGCAGGCACGCTCCTTCAATCTCCTCGGCTGCGTCATCTGCCTCGTTTACTGGGTCTCCGTGAGCGT
>CALSBJ010000125.1:0-9814 GCA_943373155.1 Akkermansia muciniphila
CATGCGGTAGATGATTTTCAGCCATCGCTGCCCCAGGCTGCGCAGGGCCTGCGCGTGGGTTTTGCCTCGGGCCTTGGCCTGCTCGTAATACACCTTGGCCCAGGCACATTGCGCTCGGCTCAGGTTGCTGAGCAGATGCATCGTGTGACGCAGGTGCAGGTTGCAAGCCCGGCGCATTTGCACCTTGGATACCTTGCCGGACTGGTAGCTCACCGGTGCGGTGCCACTGATGCATTGCAGGCTCTGGGCGCTCTCATAGAGGGCGCGGTCACTGCCGATCTCGGCGAGCAGTCGAGGGGCCAGCTTGGCTCCGGCTCCGGGCAGCGAGCCGAAGGTGCCGCTGTCAGGGTGACTGGCAAAGAGGGCTTCGATGCGGCGGCGATACTCCTCGAGCTGCGCTTGCAAGGCTCGCAGTTGCTTGATCTTGGTGAGCAGGTAGAGCCGCTTGGCCTTGACCATGTAGTCGTTGATGCGCCACTGCGCTGCGGCTTCGAAGATGGTGAAGCGTTTGTCGGCTGTTTCAGGTCGGTAGAGCCGGTGGGTGTGCATGAACTTCTCCCACTGACGTTTGCCGGCTTTGAGCAGCGTGGTGGTGTCTGGGAAGCGCTCGATGAAGGCCCAGGTGCTCGGGAGCGTCCAGTCCTCGAAGGCTTCGAGCACGGTGGGGTAATACTCGCGGGCAGCTTGGCGTGCCTGGCTGATGAGAGCAGTGCGCTCCTCAATGAGGGCTACTTCATCGCGGCAGAGCATGCGCAACTCTTCGATGACGGGGTCCTTGGGGCTGAGCGCACGCCAGGCGTGGCCGTCCGTGCGCAAGGCGTCGGCAAGCGCCCAGGCATCGTGCCGGTCGGTCTTGGTGCCGCTGGGGTTCTTGCGCTCGCGGTAGCGTTTGGCGCTGGCTGGATGGACCGGATACACGCTCACCTTGGAGTCGATGAGCTGCTCGACGACGGCTCCGAAACTCGTCTCGATGGCGACACCGAGCTTTGGATAGGCCGCGATCTTTTCAGCCCACAACTGCCAGCCGGCGGCGCTGTGGTCGAACTTGAAGTCGGCAATGAGCTTGCCGGCGGAATCGATGATGATGATGTCGTGGTGGTCGCCAGCCCAGTCGAAGCCGGCGAAGTGGGTGAGGTCCTGGTGCGCATTCATGGGTGGATGTTTGCTTGGTTTGGGAACGGACGGAGTCGTGGCCGCCGCCGGGGGTCGTGCTGTTACAGGAGCTTCGAGAGCTGGAGTTCTATCAGACCTTGGGCGAGAGCCTGCGTGCGGACCGGTGTTCTTCAGCAAGCCTTCGTGAGGCACGCGTGAACGGACCGTATCGCGCACGAGACGCTGTCTGGCCGTCCTTGCGGTTGGCCGGGACACTTTATCAACAGTTGCCGCTTTTGCGGCGGCAAAGTTATTCACAACCAGCGGCGGCTGTGGGCTGCTTGAAGGGCCCTGTGCCGCAGGTCGATGAATAACTTTGGAACAGGTAACAGCGTGAACAACGTACTGCGGACGAGGGCGTCCGCGCTCCCTTCGCCCTTGGTTGGCAGAATGATGGGTGGCAAAATGATAATCCAATCCCAGATGATTCTGCCATCCATCATTTTGCCTGAAGAACTCGGGGGGGAGGCATTTTGGCTTGCCGTTTACCAAGGCTCTACGCGCGCTACGGCGAATCCGCGAAGCGAACGAAGAACGACGAACGAAGAACGACGAACGAAGAACCAAGAACAGCGGACGAGGGCGTCCGCGCTCCCTTCGCCCTTGGTTGGCAGAATGATGGGTGGCAAAATGATGATCCAATCCCAGATGATTCTGCCATCCTTCATTTTGCCTGAAGAACTCGGGGGTGAGGCATTTTGGCTTGCCGTTTACCAAGGCTCCACGCGCGCTACGGCGAATCCGCGAAGCGAACGAAGAACTACGAACGAAGAACCAAGCACAGCGGACGAGGGCGTCCGCGCTCCCTTCGCCCTTCGCGCCGTCGAGATGAGCCTGCCGCTGGCGCAGATAGCGGTGGTTTTCAGGATTTGAAGTCGCGAGGTGTTGAAGGAGTCCCCAGCTCATCTCGCGGAGCGAGATGGCTACTTTGCTGGCGCATCCTTCGCCCCCTTTTTTGCCCGATGCTTCCCGTTCCGCTCCGAAGCGAACCAAGAACAAGGAACCAAGCACAGCGGACGAGGGCGTCCGCGCTCCCATCTCCCATCTCCCATCTCCCATCTCTCATCTCTCATCTCTCATCTCTCATCTCTCATCTCCCATCTCTCATCTCCCATCTCCCATCTCTCTTCGCTCTTCGATTCATCTCCATCCCCGCGAGGAGGCCCGCCAGCAGCAGCCAGTGGGCGAGGTTCTTGGTTTGGGTGAGGATGCGCTCGACCATGCCGTGGGGGTAGCAGATGAGGAGGGCGACGAGGATGCCGAAGGAGGTGTAACCGAGGAGGGACTTGCCGCCGTGGCGCACGGCCTGAAAGCCGCACCACAGCGTGATGGCCTCGAACAGCAGGAAGAAGCCCCAGCCGAGCCAGCCGTTCTCGGAGAGCAGCAGCCAGTAGAGGCTTTCAGTGAGCGGATTGGCCCAGTAGTTCTCGTCGATGATGGCGAAGCCGCGCTCGCGGTCCCACTCCTCCAAGATGTCGCTGTATTTGAAGCCGCGCGGTCGGCTGTTGGCGATGCCGTAGTTGTTCCAGCCGATGCCGAGCATCGGGTAATCATTCAGCATGGCCTTGCACTGGCGATTGAGCACAGGCCGCAGATCCTCGGCATACTTCTCCTTGCTCTCCTTCACCTCCTTGAGGCGCGAGTTGATGGAGTCCATCGCGAACAGGAGCACCAGCGTGGCACCGAACATGCCGAGGAGGGTCATCATGGTGGTGCGCATGCCCGGTCCGCGAATCCAGGCCATGAAGAGCACGACGGCGGCCCCAATGGCATACGCGGCCAAAGCAGCGCGGGAAACGGAGAGCAGCACGCAAAGCCCGGCGGAAGCAAAGGCGGCGAGGCAGAGCAGGAGCAGCTTGCCTTTGACCTCTTGGTGCATGGCGGCGGCAAACACCACGCAGGCGCTCATGTAGGCCCACATGGACATGGGGTTCTGATGCTCGAACCAGCCTTTGATCTGAAAGTAGCCCTCCAGGTAGCGCATCTTGAGGCAGATGTAGGCCTGCACGACCAGGCTGATGGCGAGCCCGCCAATGGCGGCCCGCATGTCTTTGTCATCCCGCAGATACAAGGCGGCGGCGACGAAGATGAGCGTGGCCTTCACAAAGCGGGTGAAGGCCATGAGCACATACGTCGGCTCCCAGGCATTGACGATGGAGAACAGGCAGATGAAGCACCAGGCGAGGTAGATGAGCGTGCCACGCGGTAATTTGGGTCGCTGGGGCATGGACGGCTCACGCGGGCCATTGAGCACGGCGATGATGAGGGCGAGCGCAAAGATCTCGACGAAGGAGACCTCAAAGCCTTTCGCATGGCCGCGGTAGGTATCGATGCTGCCAAGCATGAAGGTGATGCGACCCGGCTGCAGCGCGGGCATGGCCATCATGAAGCCAAACAGCCAGCGCTGCCACGGCCGCCGCGTGGACAGCATCATGCCCAGCAGCGGCGCGAGGCCGCCGTAGAGCACGAAAGCGACGAGCAGTTTGATGAGGTCTTTCACGAAGGAAAGATGCACGGGGGAACACCAGGCTCATCACCCTCAAGTGCGGGTCTGGAGGATGCCGTGGACGGGACCATCATGAGGCCCCTATGAAGAAAACCATCCTTCTCCTCCTCCTCACCGGCACGCTCTCGGCGAATGCCGGCGTCATCATCACCTACGCTGAAGATCCGAACGCCTACACCACCTCACTGAAGGACACGCAGACCTTCGACTTCAACAACCTCAGGACCGGCAGAAACTCCAGCGTCAAATGGGAGGGCGTCGGCAAGTTCGACAAGCTCTACATCGCGAAGACGGACGTCTATGGCGGCGCCCCCGATGCAAAGAATCCCAACGGCAGCCTCTACTCGCTGCAAGGGGCTGGCTCCGGCGTGCTGGCCAGCACGCTGAAGCTGGATACACCCTCGTCCTACTTTGGCATGTGGTGGTCCGCAGGCGATCCGCACAACGTGCTCGAATTCTACAACGGCGACACCCTCATCGGCCGCTTCACCACGGCGAGTCTGATGGATCCCCTGCCCTCGGACTACGACGGCAATCCGATGAACCGCAAACTCAACAGCGGCGAGCCCTACGGCTTCATCAACTTCTTCGCCGATGAGAAGACCGCCTGGGACCGCATCGTGATGACCAACGACGCCTCCTCCGGCTTTGAGTCCGACAACTACACGACCCGCGTGGAAGCCTGGGACCCGCTGACCGATGGCAAGCTGCCCGGCATCCCGGTGGTGATCGTGGATGGAAAGACGACCACCAAGGTGGATGAGAAGAGCCTCGAAGGCACTCGCTGGGTGCTGACTGAGACCTCCGTGGCGGCGGTGCCTGGTGCTCCGGTGCCACCGTGGACGCTGCTCTCTGCCTTCGCCGCCGTCTTTGTGCTCCGCCGCCCTCGCAGCAAGAACGCTGCATGATTCTTGAAAGCTCATGAAGTCGATCAGCAGCCCTGCGAACCTGCGAACGGCCCTCGCCGCGATCTTCATCGCCGTGACGGTGCACTTCACGCAGTCGCGGGACCTGCTGGTCGATTTTTCGCGTCCGGTAGTGATGAACACGCTGCGGCTCCTCGGCATCGACGCCTTGGATCGAGGTGAGGTGATGGCCGTGGGCCGCCTGCATGTGCCCTGGACGCGGGACTGCGCGGGCATCAATCTGCTGCTGGTGCTGGTGGCGCTGGCCGTGTGGGTGAACCGAAACGAGCTACGCCTGGCCATCTTCTGGCTGCGAGTGCTGGCGATGATCCCGGCGGCACTCATCGCGAATGTGCTGCGTGTGCTCACGCTGATCGGCTACCGCGAGCTGGCCTTTCCAGGCGTGGAAAGCCCGCAAACGCATTATTTCATTGGTTTCGTCTGGCTGGTGCCCTTTGTGGCGTTGATCACGCCGCGCGATGAACGGCCTCTTTCTGCCCGTCTCATGGAGACGCTGCATGCGGCGGCCGTGATCGCGCTGCTGGCGCCGATGAGCGGCACGCCGAATGCGACGCTGGTCACGCTGGCCTCCGTGCTCTGCCTGTCCACCTGCCGCGTGAGTTTTGATCATGCGCAGAAGCGCCGCGGGCGGATGTTGGCCTGGATGGCGGCCGGGCTTGGCATTGCCATGGTGAGTGTGGAGTCCTTCTGGCTGCCGTGGCTGCTGCTGTGCCCGCTGCTCGGCCAGATCACGCTGGATCGTCTGCTGATCGCCTCCTGCACGCATGCGCTGGTGGCCATGCAACCCTGGTCCTGGGGCCTTGCGCTGCTGGGCCTGGCGCTGCACCGGCGGAACGCGGATGCTCCAAAGCAAAAAGAGGCAGTCGCGTTCTCGCCGCGTGAGATTCGCGATGCGGGCATCGCCTTCTTTGCCTGCCTGCCGATGCCGTTTCTCGCCTCCACGCTGCTTTCGCTCGGTCAAGAAAACTGGCTGCCACCGACCACGGTGGAGTCGCGCCCGATGCCGCCGAATGGTTTTGAGATCCGCCTGCCCGCGCAGCCTTCGCACATCGGGCTGGCCTGCTACACGGCAGCCACGCGTGACCGCCATCACACTGTGAAGGTGTGCCTGAAGTATCGCGGCATTGATGTGGAGCGGGTGCCGGAGTGCCCGACGGTCTTCACCGAGGGCAAGCACTGGTTCCGCGAGTTCTTCCTCCAAGATGGAAACCTCATCCCCGACTACACCGGCTATGTGACGAGCACGTTTCGTCCGTGGTCGCCGCCAGGCGTGCATTTGATCTTTGTGTGCCTGAAGGACAAACAAGAGCCCCAAGCTTTCAGCGAGGCCTGCGAGGCGCTGGCACGTCATTTTCACGAGCAATGCCAAACCCCGCCCACATGATCGCCAAGCCTCTCGATCCATCGACAAGACCCAGCGTCGGCGTTTTGATCCGCTTTGCCAATTCCGCGAAGACGCTGCCCGAGGTGCTGGCGGCACTCGCTACCCAAACGCTGCGCCCGGATGTGATCCTCGGTGTGAATTCCGGCAGCCAGGATGGATCACCTCAACTCATCGAAGCCGCCGGAGGCCGCGTGGTGCGGTGGGAGCATGCCTACGAGCACGCGAAGGTGCTGAACTTTGGTCTGCGCTATCTGGAGACGGATCTCGTTCTGGTGCTCAGCTCCCACACGGTGCTTGATGATGCTGAAACACTCGCCCGCATGGTCGCCACGATGAAGGATCCACGCACGGCCTGCGTGAGCCTGAAGTGGGATGCCGATCCATTTTACAGCGACTCGATCACCTGGCAGGAGCTGCTCGCGAAAGGGCTCAAGTTTGGCTCCATCTACAGCAACAGCATGGGCATGATCCGTCGCGATCTTTGGCTCAAGAAGCCTTTCGATGAATCGCTCGAAACCGCCGAGGACTACGCCTGGGCCATCGCTCAACTTGAGAAGGGCCATGTGTGCCACCGCCTGGCGCTGCCTTTTCACTACCAGCGCAGCGGCCACAACCGTGACTTCGATTTTGCGCGGATGGTGTTCCAATTTGCCCGCAGGCACCGGTTGAAGGTCGCTTGGCTCGGCGTGCGGGCGACGTTGCAGGCATGGTGGAAGGCTTGGTGGCATCGAGATGGCTCTTCGAAGCTTCATCAGGCTCGTTTGAGCGCCTGGTGGAAGGTGCGGCTGGCCTCTTCCGCCAGCCTCGGATAAGCAAAACCTTATCCATCGTCCCCGAATGACGCAGGCCTGTCTCTCACGCTCGTGAGGCATTCTCAGGGTGGGGATGTTTGGTCCTGTGCGAGGAGTTTCTCAGCCCCATCCGCCAAACGTCCGAAGGCCGTTTTTCCCTGTAAAATCAAGGCATGCAGCGTCACGGAGGCGGTTTAAACGATTGCTTAAAGGGAATTAAGCCCGCGATGTGTTCCTGCGGACAGGCGAGGCCTTATGTTTCCGGGCGATGAACCTTTCCTCTCCCCCACTTCTCCAAAATCGTCTCCGGCAACTGGCTGCCTCCGCCTTGCTCCTCCTGCTGGTGACCGGCCTCAGCCAGCAGGCGCATGCGCTCGCGGTTTCCGCCCGTGTCGCGGCCATCAAAGGCCACGCGACGGTCTCCACCCCACGCGGCGAAGTGCCGCTCACGCAAGGAGCCACGGTGCGTGCTGGCTCCGTCATTTCATGCAGCGCCAATTCCGGCGTGCTGCTGCGCCCCGCACCACGGGTCAGCGTGGTGATCTACATGTCGTCGAAGGTGCGCTTCGACGGAGCAGATTTGACGCCCGGAGGCGGTGGCGATGTGCGCTACTCGATCCTTGTCGGCCGTGCGCAGTTTACCATTGAACCGGCTGCTGAGGGCGGCGGCGTGCATGTGGTGGTCAGCACGGAGGTGGGATCCGTCGAAGGCACACGCGGATCTTGGACGGTGAACTGCGAGCAGGACCGCACCTCGGTGGCGGTGGGTGAGGGCAGCACCGATGTGACCATCGGCGGCGGCGCCACGGCGGCGAACGGCGTTGGAGGTCAGGTGCAAGTCCCGGAAGGTTCCGTGATCTGGCTCACCCGAGGTGCCGAAGGCCGTGTCGAGGCGAAAGTCGTGAACACGACCACCGGCACCTATGTGGTCATCGGCGCGAATGGACAGACCACACCGCCTCAAAAGGCCCCACCGGACCTGCTCGATCAATCCACGAAGATTCTCGACACCTCCGGCGACAGCACCAACCCCACGGGCAGCGGCTCGTCCGGCGGAGGAAGCAACACGCCAACCCAACCCAACAATCCCGATCTCTCGACTCCCAAACCAGACCGCCCGGTTGTCTCTCCCGCCAATCCTTAAGCCCTCCCCCCGCCATGCGCTCTCCATCGCTCCAACTCGCCCTCCTCGGGTCCTGCCTGCTCTTTGTAGCTACGCTGAATGCCGCCGAGCCCAGATCCCCTGTCTCGCTTCGCGATGAAGCGGCAGGCATTGATTCCAATCTCGCGAAGCCAGCCTCTGGCGAAGCTGTTTTGAATCCCGAGGTGGAGGAATATGCCTTCCTGGAAGAGTCCCTCCTCTATCAGGTGGCCAAGCAGAAGAACTGGAAGCTGCGCCTCTTTGCCACCGGCTCGATGCGCTATGACAACAACCTTTTCCTCGCTCAAACTGGTGCGGAAGATGACACGATGTGGAGCTTCTCGCCCGGCTTTCAATACAGCCTCGGGGAATCGGAATCCCGCCTTCAGGTGCTGGTGGATTATAACCTCCAGGTGAACCGCTTCCAGCGCTTCGAATCGCAGAACTCGCTGAACCATTTCCTGAATGCCTCGATCGTCTGGCGTCAAAAGAAGACCACGTACTCATTCCTGGGCCGCGTGATCCAAGTGACCGGCGGTGATGTGGATGTGGGCGGTCAGGCGCAGCGCCTGCAATACTCGCCGAAGCTGGAAGTCACCTACGATGCCACGGACAAGGTGCGCTTCGGCCTGAGCACCGCCATGGAACACACGACCTATGACGCGCTGCTTTCCTCCACCACCTATCGAGCTGGCCTCTTTGCGGACTATGCCTTCAGCCCGCAGCTTCGTCTCGGTCTTCAGGTGAATCAAATGCTGCAAAACGTGGATGCCTCCGGCCGCCACACCGGACAGGATTTCCTCACGCGGGTGGAATGGGAGGCGTTTCAAAAGCTCTTCGTGAACGGCTCCTTCGGCGTTCAGTTCTTCCATTCGGCGCAGGGTGAGGACAGCATCCTGCCGCTCGGCCAGCTGGGATTTCGCTACGAGATCGGGCCGAAGACCTCGCTCACGCTCAATCTGTATTCGCGGTCGCAAAGCTCTCCTTCGCTGGCCGGGGAATACTTTCAGTCGAACGGCTTCGTCACCACCTTGCAGCAGCAGCTTGGCAGCAAGCTGAATGTGGGAGCGGACTTCGGTTACGATCACTCGGACTATCGCTCTTACGCCGCTGGTGTGGCGAGCAACCGCCAGGACAGCCTGATCTTTGTGCGCCCCTGGCTGAAGTACACGCTGCACCGCCATCTCTCGCTGGAGCTTTTTTACCAACACACCTCCAACGCATCCAGCGGCACTGCCGCCCGCAGCTTTGACCGCGATCTCTTCGGCCTGGGCCTCACCACCTCTTGGTAAAACTCACTTCAGCAACCTCCTCCATCCATCAACGCCATGCATGCTCTTCCTCGCCTCCTGATCTTCGTGCTGTTCCTGCCCATCGCCCTTCAGGCGCAGCAAAAGGCCGATCCTGCCCGCGCCCAGCCCTTTGCGCCATCCGCCCCGCTGGCCGCCCTGCCAGTCGTCGATTCAGACTACTCGATCCGCGAGGGTGACATGGTGCAGATGAGCGTCTTCAACGAACCGGAGCTCGCCGTGAGCGGTCGCGTGCGGAAGGACGGCACGCTTCAGTGCCCGCTCATCGGCCAGATCCGCATCGCCGGACTCACGCAGCAGACGGCGGCGCGTGCCGTGGAGGAGGCCTATCGAAAGGACTACCTCGTGAATCCTGATGTGAACCTTTTCGTTTCCCAGTTCACGGTGCAGCGGGTGACGGTGCTCGGCCAGGTGATGCGCCCAGGTTCCCATGATCTGCCTGCGGAGAAGCAGCTCTCGATTCTCCAGGTGCTCGGCATGGCCGGCGGCCCCACTCGCATTGCCAACCTCAAGAAGGTCACCGTGAAGCGAACGATCAACGGGCGTCCCGAGACCATCCGTGTGGATGTGCAGGGCATGGTGAGCGGAGACAGCACGCAGGTCT
>CALSBJ010000126.1:0-9484 GCA_943373155.1 Akkermansia muciniphila
GTGGGCGCGGGCGCTTACGTCACAGCTCTGGACTACATGCAGCTCGAACCGCCCGTGGTGTCAAAGCCGCCTGCCGCTGCGGGCACGGATGTGGCACTCACCGCTCGGCCCAGCGCATCCCAGTGCTCTCGCGGCGACCATGTGAAGCACCTCAATGATGGCAAAGTCATCACTGTGCCCAACTCAGGTCATCCACAGCGCATGACTTGGCATCCACGAAAAGGCGGCATGGAATGGGCGCAGCTCGAATGGGAAACACCCCAGACCATCAACGAAAGCCAGATCGTTTGGTTTGAAGACGGAGCCTCAACAATGCCGGTGTTCTGGCGGCTCCTTTATCGCGAGGAATCCGGTGCCTGGGTGCCGGTGGAGGCCGCTTTTCCGCCCGCGGTACGGGCACAATGGTGCGTGGTGAAGTTCCCCGCCGTGAAGACCACCGCCCTGCGCATCTCGGCCCAATGCAAAGAGGGCTGGTCCGCTGGCATCTGCCACTGGAAAGCCCTCGCCGCAGATCCTGCGTCCGCCGTTTCCAAGCCGCCGAGCCGTGATCTCTCACTCGTCGATCTTTCGCCGCTGCATGCACAATCTGGCTGGGGCCTGTATCGAACCAACAACTACGGTGCCACCGATGTACGAGAGGGGCGCGGTGTCTTCCTCGGTGGAAAAGCCTGCACGCAGTATCTCTGGGGACATCCGAATAGCCGCACCGAGTTTGCCATTCCCAGTGGCTACACGTACTTCACAGTCGCAGGCATCGGGCCATCCTACAATAGCACGGGTAAACCAGTTAGCGGTTACGGCGGCTGGAAATACATCATCAAGGTGGATGGCAAGACGCTCCTCGATTCCAAGGAGTTGCGAACCTACCCCGGCCAGGAGCTACCCATCACGGTGACATTCCCCACAGGCTCAAAGCGTCTAACCCTCGTCACGGACAGTTGCGGAAGTCCCAACAGCGACCACGCCTTCTGGGCATACCCCACACTCAAGGTGTCCAAAATGCCCAGCAAATGAAGTGCAACCCGCCCGCGTCGTTTTCGAATCAGCTCTTGTCCACGCTCACCTCCCCATGATTCCTGAAGACACGCCGCCCTCCTCTGACCCGCTCTTCGGCAATGCCGCCAGCGACCTCCTTCGCGAAGCCGCCGGCACGGAGGGGAAACCGCCCTCTGATCCGCGCTTTTGGGAACCGCCTACTGTCGAGGAGCTTCAGTCGCGGCTCACAGGCTATGTGATCGAGGCCTTTCTCGCCCGTGGCGGCATGGGCGCGGTGTATCGCGGCATGCAGACCTCGCTGGAGCGTGCCGTCGCCATCAAAATCCTGCCGCCACAGCTCAGTGAGCATGACGCCTCGTTCGCGCAGAGGTTCAAACAAGAGGCCCGCGCCATGGCGCAGCTCAACCACCCCGGTATCGTGAAGGTCTTCGACTTCGGCGAGATGAGCGATGGCACGCTCTACTTCATCATGGAGTTCATCGACGGCACGGACGTAGGCCAGATGGTGGCCCGCCAGGGCCGCCTCTCCTCCGCTCACGCGTTAGCCGTCACCGCGCATGTCTGCGATGCGCTGCAATACGCCCACGAGCTGGGCATCGTCCACCGCGACATCAAGCCAGCGAACATCATGGTCGGCATCGACGGCCAGGTGAAGGTGGCGGACTTTGGCCTCGCCAAATCGTTTCAAAGCGCCCACACCAGCCTCACCGTCACCGGCCATGTCATGGGCACCGTACATTTCGTGGCCCCGGAGGCGCTCACCCTCGGCAGCAGCGTGGACCACCGGGCGGACATCTACGCCGTGGGGGTCATGCTCTACCAGATGCTCACCGGACGCCTGCCACAGGGCATTTTTGAGATGCCCAGCCTGCTCGTGAAGGGCCTCGATCCCCGCTATGATCTCATCGTGGCTTCCGCCATGCGGGAAGACCGCAACGCACGCTATCAAAGCATCCGTGAGATGCGCCGGGCACTCGATGGCATCCTCACACAGCCGATCTATGTCCCCGCCAAGCCAACGCCCGCCTCTCCAGCCCTCGCCACCATCCCTGCCGGGCCATCCGCCAAGCCGCCAACCTCCCCGCGCCGCATTCAGCCTCCACCCGCCAAGGCCTCCTCCAACGCTGGCACCTGGTGGCTTGCCTTGGCCACCCTTCTCTTCATCGGCGGCATTGCGTGGCTGAAGTTCAATAGCCAACCTTGGTCGCCGGATGCTAAACCACTATCCGAGCAGGCATCTGCGACACCAGTTGCCAAGAAGACTCCCGCCCCACTCATCGCCTGGAAATTCAACAGAGCGACTCCTGAGCCTGGAGCATCACTAAACCGGGCACCCATGAAGGACGGTGCACTCGAGCTCGATGGCAAATATCAATACCGAGGAGAAAAGGATCCAGGCTACCGAGCGGTCTTCAGCGCAGCTCCAATGAACCCGCAAGCATTCACCATCGCAGTGCGACTGCGCCCTGACAGCTTTGATGGTTTGCATGGCATCTTGCTGATGGGAGGAACTTCTGGACGCTGGATGGGGCTAAATGTGGATACCAAAGGGGTGCTGAGCCTGACCGCCAAGAATCATAAGTTTCACTCCAAATTGACTGCGACTCCTCTGAAGACGGGTGCGTGGACCACCCTCGCCCTGTCCTTCGATGCCAGTCTCCGACAAGCCGTGGTTTATGTGGATGGCAGACGCACCGATACCGTGGACATACCCGCCACCTGCGATCCCTGGGATGGAGTGAAAGATCGTGAATGGACCTTCACCGATTATAGCAACGGACGAGCTTTCAAAGGCGCGGTGGATGAGCTGGTCATCTTCGATGGCGTTTTGAGCGAGTCCGAGGTGTCCCAGCTTCAACTCGGCGGCAATACACCCGTGTCTCCAGCGGCTGCCACCGCAGCCAGCATCACCCTTCCCCTCCTCTCCAGTGGTGGCATGAGCCGCATGGGCGGCTATCGGCCTCAAAGCACGAAAACCTCCTCCACCGCGCCCGCCTTGATCCGCCGGGCTCCCACCGGCCTTTCCCAGGCGGAATACGGCAGCATCAAACTGGGGCCCGCCTCCTCGCCGCGTGAGCACGCCTTCATCATCGACCAGCCAGACAGTCTCAAACCCCGTCTCTTTGTGGATAGCAACGCCGATGGCGATCTCACCAACGATCCGCCCGCCAAGTGGGAACGCCGCACCTTCAAAAAGGAAGGCGGGAAAGAAGAGTTCTCCGCGAATGGCTCCTTCTCGATTGAACTCGCCATGCCGGGTGAAGCGCCCCTCACCGTGCAGCTTTCCGCCTACCGCTTCGGCACCGGCATGCCGAATCGCCCACAAAAAGTCCTCCTCTACTACTCCGACTACGTCCGCGCCGGCACCATCACTCTCGCGGGCAAATCCATCCCTGCCCTGCTTTGCGATGACGAGAGCAAAGGAGACTTCAGCGCGGCCTCCAGCAGCCTCCGCCTCGATCTGAATGGCGACAAACGCTATGACTGGGGTGGCGAGACGTTCAAGGTGAAGGATGCCTTCAACATCGGCGGTGCCAATTACGAAATCGCCGAGCTCACCCCGAGCGGTGCAGGCTTCCGCATCATCCCATCCTCTCGCTCTGCTCCTGAATCCAAACCGCTCCCGACACTCGAAGTCGGCCAGCAATCACTCCCCTTCGATTCCACCACGCTCGACGGAGCGAAAATCGCCATGCCCTCCACCTTCAAAGGCAAGGTGCTCCTCCTCGACTTCTGGGCCACCTGGTGCCCGCCCTGCGTCAGTGAGGTTCCGCATGTGGTCGCCGCTTATCAGAAGCATCGCAGCGCCGGCTTTGAGATCCTCGGGATCAGCCTCGATGAGGACAAAAACAAGCTCACCGCCTTCCTGAAGGAGAAAAACATCACCTGGCCTCAGGTCTTCGACGGCCAAGGATGGAAGGCTGCCATCGCCAAGCTCTACAACGTCCAGTCCATCCCTGCCACCTACCTCATCGATGGCGATACCGGCCGCATCCTGGCCATCGGTGTTCGCGGCACCGGCCTCGAACCCGCCATCGCCAAAGCCCTCGCGGAAAAAAACGCTGATTAGGTGCAACCTGCCACCACGGCTTCCGAGTCTCCTCTTGTCAACCACACTCCTCCTCCCATGAAAACAGCCATTCACCGACTCCTCCTGCTCTTCAGCCTCGTCCTTCTCGCCACGCCAGCCTTCGCCGGTCTGGAGGAAATCATCGGCACCTGGAAGCGGGCGGATGGCTCCATCGTCGAGTTCCGGCCTGATGGCACGATTTTCACGAAGGACACCCAGTTCGGCACCTGGCAAAAACTGCGGGATTCTCGCCAATACGTTGTGCGCCCGGCCAGCGCGGTGGGCTATTACTTCCAAACCACTCTCAGTGGCTATCAGCGAAAACTCTCCATGCGCCACAGCGGCAATGGCAACGGCACCACGATCGACCGCATCGACAACGGCCCGGTGCAGAACCCTGATGTGCCGAACGAGCAGCAGGCCATGGAACTCGAGTTCACCGATCTGGAAAACAGCATCATCAGCGGCAGCGCACGCGCGGGCCAGCTCTACGCCGAGGCTGCCGAAGCACGGCAGAAGCACGAGATCGCCCGTGCCTTGGGAAAAATCAGCGCGTGGACACCCGTGGCGCAGAAAAAAGAAGCAGAGGCCAAGGCGGTGGAGGCGGGGGTCGAGTCCGCCAAACGTCGTCTCGCCGCGTTGGAGCAAAAGCTCGGGAAAACATCCCGTGTCCTCCAGTCTCCGCCCGTCATCCAGATGCCCGCCAATCCAGGCCCTGCCACTTTTCCGCCGGGCATGGTTCCACCAGGCTATGCGCCGGGTATTTTTCCACCCGGCTTCGTCCCTGGCATGCCTGGATTTCCTCCCGGCTATGTCCCGCCAAGAACTCGCCGCTGAATCATGAGATGGGATCGAATCAGAACGATCTTTCCCAAGTGTCTCCACCCTTGAGTCCGCGTATTCTCCTGCCGTGCCCCCGCGACGGCTTGGTCTTTTGCTGCTTTCGAGCCTGATCGGCCCGGTGGATTGCCAGGCATTCCCATTCGTCTTCTTCGACAAGGCGGGAGAGGAATATCGCCTCACTATCGGTCCCAGCCCGCTCCATGACTACCGACATCAGCCCAGCGATGACCTTCGCCATTTCTCGATGCTAGGCATCGCCCCCGGCTCACCCGGACCTGTGTTTGCCCACACACCGCCACCAGACACGCTGCAGGGCTTCTACCGTGTGCATGCCATCGAAGATTGGGCTCGCGAGGACACCGATCTCGATGGCATGGATGATCTTTGCGAGCTGCAAAAGGGCCTCAATCCTCTCGACGTCGCCAATGCACCTTTCCCAGCGTGCAAATCCCGCACAGAGCGACCTCGCCTACTACCGCAAGCGCTTCGGTCTCGTCCGTGTGACCGAATACCTAAGTGCCGAGACCAGCGTGTACAACAGCCCCTTCGCCCTTTCTTCAGAAGTCAGCGTGTATCGTTTCTCCCATGCGACTGGACTGGTGCAAGCATTGAGGCCCTCTCCAGCGAGCTCAGTGTCTTCAACACCCCGCCCGTTAACCACGGCAGTGTATCACGCCACCTCCGCCACCTGGACGGCCACGGTGACCTTTCCCACCGGCTTTACCACGCTTTAGGCACGGGCCACAGTGCCGTGAGCCAGGTCACTTGATCCACGCGGCGTGCTCCACCACGTCAAGCACCTCCAGCCAGCGTGCTTTGCCGTCGCTCTGCCAGCGGAGGGTGATCAGGCAGGCCTTCGTTTGATCCCATGGCAGCATTTTGGAAACCTTTTCTGCCACAGCCGAGCCTTTCGGAAGGAAAGCCAGGCCACGCGTGCCTCCGGCGGCGATCTCGACGGCTTCTTTGGACTCACGGTCCGGTATCGCATCATCAAACGAATGCATCCGTCGCACCAAGACAAAGAGAGTCATGCGGGTGCCGAGCGTGACTTCCGGCTTTTGAAGAAAGTCACTCAGCGCCTTCTCGCCGGGCTGAGGCTTGGACGACGCCGGCAGCATGGCGATGGTCCTGATCCACGATTCCATAGCCAGGACCACCACCGCAGGCCTTCGCTGAGAGAGCCGCGTGGTGAGACCCACAACGAACTGCATCTCATGATCGGGAGTGCCGTGCAAAGGCAGGCTGTGACGCGACAGCACGCTCGGCGAGGCCAGCCAAAGCTGCTGCACCTCATCATCCCAGTACGCGATGAAGGGTTCGCCCTCCATCGCCAGTGGGACATAAGTCATCACCGCAGCCGTTCCATCGTCCGACTTCGAACGCAGCGTGTAGCCGCGCATGGTGACTGGTGGGGACTTGTCCGTGGGCATCTCTCCCTGCACCCGGACATCAAGATGGACTTCAAAGCGAGCATTCAGCTTGTAACGACCACCTGTTCGAAAAAGCCCCTTCGGATCCCCTTCTGATTTGGAAACCACCGAGCCTACGTCCATGGCTTTCTCGAGTTCGTGAAGCTTCGCATCGATGGCGAGGATCTGAGGATGCTTCTCACCGAGCTGGTTGGTGAGGCGGATTCTCTCCAGGCTGAGCCGTCGATGCTCCTTCTCCGCCCACTCTCGATGGGAAAGAGCGGTCGTAGCGACACTCTCGCTTTTGGCAGCCTCCAGCAGAGCACGCTCACGCTCCGTCTCGGCCAATGCCAGCGCACGGCGTTTCTCGTTTTTAAAGTGCATTCCACCCAGCGCCATAGCAAAGACAAGCGTGCTGATGACCACCAACCAGCCCCATCGTGTGAAGGCACGCGGAGGCTCCGCCGAGCCATGGCGAAGCACCAGGGCGCTTGCGGGCAGGATCAGGCAGGCCAGCCAGATCAGCGGCACGGCGAAGGCCTCGCTCACCGCCGAGTTCCAGGGGCCGTTTTCATGAAGCATCGAATCGAGAAAAAACACGCCAAAGCCCCAAGCTGGCAGCGTAAGCACCCAGGCGAGCCATGAAGTGAAGCGCATCCACCTTGTGGACGTTCGACCGTCCGACTTCTGGACCACCCCGCGTGAGCCCAGGGCAATCGCCACGAGGGCCAACGTGCAGAATACCTTCTGCACTCCCAGGCCATCCGTTGACCAAAAGATCACAGGCAGCACTGCGGAACTCCAGGTGATACCCAAGGCAAGAGCCAGAAGGTACTTGGAGGACCTATCGGCCTGCCCTTTCACCGTCGTCAAAGTCTCCAACCGCGTTCGAAATTCCGCTACGGTGGCGTAGCGCAGCTCAGGCTGCGTTTCGAGAGCGCGGAGCACGATCTCATCGAGGCGAACGTCGATCTGCACACGCTGGGAGGGCGGGGTGAGGTTCTTTCCGGGCAGCTCGCCCGTGAGCAATTCGTAGAGCACCACCCCGAGCGAGTAAATATCCGCCCGATGATCGGCCTGGCCGCCTTGCTGCTCGGGGGCCGCGTAAGCTGGCGTGCCTGCCATCGTCGTTCGCGAGTCTTCTCGCGGATTTTCAGTGGTGTCGTCCAGGTCAATGATCTTCGCGATGCCGAAGTCCGCGATCTTCACGCGGCCTGATTTATCGAGCAGGAGATTCTCCGGTTTGATGTCGCGATGCACGATGCCGTGCTCGTGAGCATATTGCAGCGCCTCGCAAACCGGCGGCACGATAGCCAGCGCCTGATCCGGCGTGAAACGGCCGGCTTTCATGGCCTGGCGAAGATTCACGCCATCGACGAATTCCATCAGCAGGAAGTAGAAACCTCCCGCCTGACCAAAATCATGGATGGTCACGATGTGCGGATGATTGAGCGTGGCGAGTGTCTGCGCCTCCCGAGCAAATCGAATGGCGAATTTGGCATCGCCCGCCCGTTCCGGAGCCAGCAGCTTCAACGCCACAAGCCGATTCAGCGACTTCTGCCGTGCCTTGTAAACCACCCCCATGCCACCACGACCCAAGCACTCCAAAATCTCCAACTGCGGAAAATGCGGTGCCAGCTCCTCCGGCGTGAGCGGAGCCTCTTGAGACAAAATGGATGCATCCGGCACCATCGTCTCCGTGGCGAAATTCAATGCCGCGAGACAGCGCGGACACAATCCCTGCGGTGCATCCACCGGGAGCACCGAGCCGCACTTGGGACATGGAATCGCATCATTCATCGACAAGAGAGTTCAGGGGATGCGAGCAGTTGTTACAAGGAAAAAACACCAGGCTCTGTCGCAGAAGAGCTCGTGAGAGATTCGTCCCCTGTCGGCAGGCTTACGCCAGCCGCTACGAGGAAACTTCCAGCGCGGCCATTCAGGAGATGCGGGCCGTGGAGATACGGAATATCGCTACGCTCTGCCGTAGCGGAACTCGTGAGAGTTCCGTTCCCGATCGGCAGGCTGAAGCCGGCCGCTACGAGGAAACGCCCAGCACGGCCACGACATGGCGCATCTCCGTTTCCACATCCTCACCATCGGCAAGAGTGGCGGTGATGCTGTCGCGAAACACTTCGCGGAAGCGCTTTCTTAATCGGTGAACGGCCACACGTGCCGCGCCTTCGCTGAGACCAGTCCGCTCGGCGAGCTCGTTATAGGGGATGTGATCGCGGTCGAGCGTGAGGCAGTGCTTCATCGCTTGAAAGGCGGGGCCTTTACCTGCGACGGCGAACTCGGCCTCCAAGGTGGCGAGCGTCTGCTCCAGCAGCGTCATGGCCCAGCGACGCTCAAAGATGGCATCGGGTGCCATCTCCGGCTCCGTGGCAAAGCGACGTTCGGCATCCTCCGCATCAAGCGGCACATGTGTGATGCTTCCACCACGCTTCAGCGATGCGTTTTTGTGCCACTCATTGATCAGGAAGCGCTTCAGCATCGTCAGCAGAAAACTGCGAAAGCGCCCCCGCTCCGGCGCAGCCACATGCAGCCAGTCCTTCTCCAGCATCGCGACAAAAAAGGCCTGCGTGAGGTCCTTCGCATCCTCGGCGTCATGCCCGGCACGCCGCGTGTAAGCGTAAAGAGGATACCAGTAGGCACGGCAGAGCGTCTCCAGCGCCTCGCGGGCATCCTCCCGCCGCGTCGCCAACACAACGGACCATCGCGTGGTGGCAAAGTGAGGCGATGGAACGGCGGAGAGCATTTGAAGAGGATTCAGGATGTCGGTTGGAATGTTACACGAAAGAGGTCTTGTGCTAAATTTTTAACACTATAATTTGACGATCTCCAAGCTCGTGTGTTAAAATTTTAGCATGTCAAATACGCTTCATCAGCTCAGTCGCCGCGAACGGCAGATCATGGACATAATTTATGCGAAGGGCGAGGTCTCGGCCTCCGAGGTAGAGGCGGAGATGGAGGATGCGCCGAGCTATTCGGCGATCCGCACTCACTTGCGTATCCTGGAGGAAAAAGGGCACCTGAAGCACCGAGCGGACGGTCCGCGCTATGTGTATGCACCGGTGCATTCCCACGAGAAAGCGAGCCGTTCCATGCTACGCAAAGTGCTGGATACGTTCTTTGAAGGTTCGCTGGCGAATGCCGTGGCGGCCAT
>CALSBJ010000127.1:0-9473 GCA_943373155.1 Akkermansia muciniphila
GGGGCGTTGGAGCCGACGGAGGCGAAACGGCCGTCGAAGCGGATCTGGGCGTTGCCTGTGGCAGGAGCGGCAGCGCGGGGAGCGGCGACAGGGGTGGCACGAGGAGCGGTGCGGGCAGCGGCGGCCTGCTGGGCGTGGTAGGCGGCCCAAGCTTGGGCGTTGGCCTGCTGCTGGCGGTGGTAAGCGGCCCAAGCGGCTTGGTTTTGAGCGTAAGCGGCGGCCTGCTGGGCCTGGGGGGCGGCGTAGTAACCGGCGGCGTAGTAGCCTTGCTGAGCGGAAGCGGGGGCAACGAAAGCGACGACGAGGAGGGCGGCGGCGGCGAGGAGGGTGTTGCGGAGGGCGTTCATGGCGATTTCTTATGTTGTGGAAATTATAACCACAATGAGAATCGTTGCAACGGTAATCTCACAAAAATATGATAAAATTGTAAAAATGAGAATAAAGGGGCCTCAAAACGAGCCGGGAGGGGTAGGGGAGAGGGCTGAACGAGAGGGGAAGAGCGATGTGGAGCCCAGAAAAGGGGAGAGAATGCTCTTTAGAAGCTATGGAAAAGCACAAATAGCCCGAATCAGGACGTTAAATACAAGAAGGTGGAGGCTAATCTCGGGTTTGGAGGCTCTTTAAGTCTCTCAAACGGTGGAAATGAGAAAAACCGTATTTGATGCAAATAAGAGAATATAAAAGCGGTAGCCAAGATTTAACCGCCCTGGCTCCAGACCTGGGAATAGGCCTTTGTGGGACGGGATGAGCCTTGGGCGGCACATTGGGCCGTTCAGCGGCCTAGCTTCAGCTGGTCCACGCTTCTGCCGTGCGACCTACCGAGGTGGCTGGCTGAAGAATTCAGAGCGCCATGCCATAGCTGCGCAGCGAGTCGCCAACGCTCCTGGCCTTTGTTCATTCATCTAGGCGACGCCTTGAGCGCGTGTGTCAACGTGGCGTTGAGAATTATCCAACCCGTGATGTCTTATTAAGGCTCCGTTATGCTTTCCACTCGCACCCTGTTTTTTGCGCTCCTGTCCAGCACCGCTCTCGCAGGCTTGTTGCCACCGACTTCCCCCTATGTGGTCACGAATGGCGTGGTAGAGGGGCAGGCGGAGAATTACCACGCCAAGGCGGCGGGTGCTTCGGGGGCGATCTGGCAGGAAATTCCGACGAATGCAGTCGTTCCGGCCGGAGTAACCTTTGAGAATGCCACGGGAGCGGGGAATCTCGCCATGCAGGTGCCAAACGTGGTTGCCTCCAGTTCCGTCAGCTTCGCGGCAGGACCGAGCATCGACTACAATGTCACCTTTGCCTTGCCGGGTACTTACCGCATCTACCTGCGCTGGGATGGTTATGATGCTTCTTCAGACTCGATCTATGCAGGCATCGCCACGGATGCCGCGTTCACCAGCCTTTTGGACTGGTTTGAGGATTTCAATCACATCACGTCCGACTTTGCGCAGCAGGGCTGGGACGGCAGTGGACAGTCGCAGGTGAATGTGGCCGCTCCGGCGCAGAATGCGATGACCGTTACGATCCCAGCCAGCGGCACTTACACCTTGCGTGTGGTGGCTCGCGAGGATGGCGTGGCGTTGGACAGTTGGCGCATCCAACTCGCCTCCATGATCGATCCCAATCCCATCGCGGTGACGGGTCAAAACTCGATCTTCGGCCAGGATTCGTTCACGTATGCCAATGGAGCCATCGCTGGCAAAAACGGCGGCACCTACTGGGACTTCGACAACACGACGAACAATGACGTCTTCATCGGTTACACGCACCAGACGCCTTCGACGTGGGATGCGTTGTTTGGCACGCCAACGATCACGGGCAACGCCCTCGTCACGCAAGACTCCGCCGCGAAACGCGAGCACCATGCCAGCGAGGTCGATGGCGTCTTCAATCCACTTGGCAGCACCCGTTATCAGACGGCTTACTACCGCGTGAAAATGACCCGCACGGCGGGGGCGACCTGGGGCGGCCTGAGCGTCTATGATTTCGGTGTGGAGCGCATTTTCTTCGGGGTGCAGGACGCGGTGAATCCCAGCAGCGGCGTGCGTGAGTTCATCATTGGCGAAGGCGGCGTCACCTACACGGGCGTGCCGGTGGTGGAAGGTGCTGACTACACGCTGGTGGCGAAGCTGGACTTCCTGAATGACCGCCTTTCGTTTTGGATCAATCCCGACCTTACCCAACCGGAAGGTCCGCCGAATGCCACCCGCACCTACACGGGCGACAACTGGATGTCTGCGGTGCGCCTCGGTAGCGGCGGCAGTGCTCCGACGACGTGGGATGATGTCGCCGTCGGCTCAAGCTGGGGCGCGATGCAGCGGGCCTATCCCGTGAGCACGGCGGTGAGTGGGGCCAATCAGATCATCGCCCGCGAGGAGTTCGACTACGACAACGGCAACATCATCGGCAGCGATAGCGGCATCGGCTGGGACTTTGACAATCAAAACGGCGACGCCTTCGTCGGCCGCACGCAGCTCGCGAGCAACTGGGACAACGTGGAAGGCTGGCCGTATATCTTCTCCAAACGCCTCACCACCTGGAACAGCTCCGCGAAACGCGAGTTCAACGTCAATGAAGTCAATGGAGCCATCAGCAACGCAGCGACCTCGGAATACAAGACGGTCTATTACCGCTTCGAGATGCAGCGCAGCGCTGACAACGTCTCCTGGAGCGGTTTGAGCCTCTATGAGGGCACCAACGAGCGTCTCATGTTTGGCGTGCCTTTTGCCATGAATCCAGCGAGCAGTCGCCGTGAGCTCGGCATTCACAATCTGGGGGCGAATCAGTGGAACTACACCGGCTTGGAGCCTGTGGCGGGCACGAAGTATGTGATCATCGCCAAAGTCGATTACACGGCCGGTTTTGCGTCGCTGTATGTCAACCCGAGCCTCACGGGCGGCGAACCGGGCTCGCCGAATGCCACCCTCGCTTTCACGAATGCCCATAGCGCCATCCGCTTCGGCTCCGGTGGCGATTCGCCGACGTATTGGGATAAGTTCACCGTCGGCACGAGCTGGAGCGCGGTCACCAGCATCACCTATCCAGCCATCACGCCTGCTAGCGGTAGCGACCTCGTCATCGGCACCGAGACCTTCACCTATGCCGATGGACCCGTGGCGCTGCGCAACGGAGGTGAGCACTGGGATTTCCAAAACACCTTTGGCCCGGCCTACACAGGCGATTCTTCCGCTTGGAGTCATCAGTTCAATTCGCCCCACATTCTCGCCAATAAACTCCGCACCTGGGAAGGCGGTGCGTCACGCAGCTTCAATGGCGTGGAGGCCGATGGGGCCATCAATGACGCTGCCACCTCAGGCACCAAGGCCGTTTATCTGCGTTATGAGATGAATCGCGGCACTGGAGCGACCTGGGGCGGCTTGTCGCTGTATGACTTCGGCACAGAGCGGCTGCTCTTCGGCGTGCCCTTTGCCGTGAATCCGACCAGCGGCGTGCGTGAGTTTGCCATTCATGATTTGAATGCCAATCAGCACAGCTTTTCCGGCATCGTGCCAGCCGACGACACGAACTACACCCTCGTGGCCAAGCTCGACTTTGCGGCCGACAAAATCACGTTGTGGGTGAATCCGAACCTCAGCCAGTCTGAATCGAGCAACGTCCCCGCCACCGAGCGCAGCTACACCGGCACCAACTGGATCACGAATCTGCGCCTCGCTTCCGGTGGCACGGCGGCCACGCTGTGGGACAACCTCGCTGCCACCACGAGCTGGCGCTCTCTCCAGAGTGCCTTCGGTGCTCCCATCGCCTTCGCCGATGGCATCACGATGCGCCACACAAAGAAGGCGTTGCTTGATGTGCGCCAAAACGATGCCGGTGTCGGCAGCGTGGTCATCGTGACACCGCCGAGCAATGGCACGGCCAGTGTGGACAGCAGCGGACGCATTTTTTATGAGCACACCACCGGCACACCGGCGAGCGATTCGCTGACTTACAAGCTCGTCGGCACAAATGGCGACTCTGCGCCGGCGACGGTGACCTACACTTTTTCCTCTGCGCTGCGTCTCGCGAACACCACGAGCATCGTGCCGCTGCTGCCGCCTGCCACGGGCCTCGCGGTGGTCGATTCGACGCCTGGACTGAATTTCACCGCGCCGAGCTGCATGACGCATGTGCCGGGCAATCCGAACAAGGTGCTCGTGGGGCAGCGCAACGGCCAGATCTGGCTCATCGACAACATCCACAGCGCCACGCCGAACCGCACGCACTTCATGACACTGCCCGTCTATGATGACGGCAATGAAATGGGCCTCAAAGGTATCGCGCTGCATCCGCAGTTCGCCACGAACCGGCAGTTCTTCATCACTTACAACCTGCGCATCTCGAATGCCGACTTTGCCCGCGTGTCTCGTTTCACGGCCGTGAATGGCAATCTCGACCTCGGCGATCTCGCCAGCGAACAGCCCTTCATCTCCATTCCGAATCCGTCGAGCATCCACAACATCGACTCCTGCCGCTTTGGACCCGATGGCTACTTCTACTGGGCCGCTGGCGATGCCGGTGGCCTCAACGACGGCAACAACAACGCCCAGCGCATCGATAAGGACTTCTGGGGCGGCATCTTCCGCATCGACGTGGATCGTCTGCCTGCCAATCTGGAGCCGAATGCGCACAGCGGCATCGTCATGAATGGCGCGAACGCTTTCTTCAAAGTTCCCGCGGACAATCCCTTCATCGGTGCCACTTCGTTCAATGGCGTCGCTTTGACCGGCACGCTGCGCACGGAGATCTACGCCATCGGCATGCGCAATCCGTGGCAGTTCAGCTTTGATCCTCAAAACGGCGAGATGTGGGCTGGTGAAGTCGGTTTGGACTCGTGGGAAGAGGTCAATGTGGTCACGCCCGGCGGCAACTTTGGCTGGAGCTACCTCGAAGGCACCGCGAATGGCACGCGCACGAATCCACCGGTCGGTTTCACGCCCATCGCACCGCTGTGGAGCTACTTCCACGGCGGCGGCGTGCTGGAGGGACGCAGCGTCACGGGTGGTCTGATCTATCGCGGCTCCAAATATCCCACGCTGTCCGGGAAGTACATCTTTGGCGACTTCGTCAGCGGTCACATTTGGTCGCTCACGCGCAACGGCGCGAATCCGCCCACCGTCGAACGCATCACAGGTGAGGCTGGTGTCGTCGCCTTCATGCTCGATCCCGATCCGGCGAATGGCGACATTTTGATGCTCGACTACGGCGACGGCAAAGTGCGTCGTCTCGTGTCGCAGACCGTCGATACGACTTTCCCGGCTAAATTGAGTGACACCGGCCTTTTTGCCGATTTGAGCGATTTGAGCTTCAACCCCGGCATTGAGCGCTACGACATCAATTTGCCGTTTTGGAGCGATTACGCCATCAAGAGCCGTTGGTTCATGCTGCCGAACGACACCGACACCTTTGGCTTTGTGCAGGACGGAAACTGGTCGCTGCCACAGGGGGCGCTTTTCATCAAACACTTCGACTACGAGCTCACACGCGGCAATCCGGCCACGAAAAAGCGTCTGGAGACACGTCTGCTCATGATCAACGCCACGGGCAGCTACGGCGTCAGCTATCGCTGGAACGAAACCGGCACGGAAGCCTTCCTCGTGGCCGATGGTGGCGAGGATTTCGACATGAATGTCGTCATCAGCGGCACGCCGACAAACGTCCACTGGCGCATCCCGAGCCGCAGCGAGTGCCTCGCCTGCCACACGCCGCAGGGCGGTCACGGCCTCAGCTTTGAAACGCGACAGCTCAACCGCACCGGCACGCTCGGCGGCCAAAGCGGCAACTACCTCGAACTCATGGCCAACGCCGGCTACTTCAGCAATGCGCCGACGCAATTCCACACGCTGCCAAAGTATCACACGCCCACCGACACCAGCGCCACGCTCGAAACGCGTGCGCGAAGCTGGCTCGCCGTGAATTGCTCGTATTGCCACCAAACCGGCGGCACCGGCATCGGTGCGTTCGACATGCGTCCAGAGCTCTCTTTGACCCAAAGCACCATGATCGACGCTCACGTTGGCAATGTACAAGCCGGCGACCACAAAGCCCTCGTGCGCGGCTTCAACGACAAATCCGTCATCTGGAATCGCCTCAGCGCCAGCGGCGGCTACACCCGCATGCCCCCGCTCGCCACCGCAGTCATCGACCCCGAAGGCACCCAAGTCGTCATGGACTGGATCAACAGCATGGCCAGCCGCCAAAGCTATGAAGAATGGCGTCTCGCCCAGTTCGGCAGTTCCTCCAGCCCCGAAGGCGCTCAAAACTTCGACGCCGACGGCGATGGTGTGAGCAATTTCAACGAGTTCCTTGGTCAGACCCAGCCGCTCAGTGGCAATTCTATCCTGCGTCCTCTCTTGAGCACGGGCACGACGAATCTGAGCATCGAGTTTCCGAATCTCCCCGGTCGCCGCACTTGGGTGGAGACGAGCACAAACCTTATCAACTGGTCTCTCTGGAATGTCCCCGGCAACAATGGCTCGCCGAATGCCGCCGGTGGCACCCGCACCTTCAGCGCACCTGTCGACGGCCCGATGCGCTACTTCCGCCTGAAGGTGGAGGAAGAGTAAATGGGTGATGCGGGCACTCCTGCCCGCACTTCTGACACTACGCGCACCTTGGCTCCAGCGCCGCATGGTGGTTCATCGCGGCTTTCACAAAGCCGTGGAAGAGCGGATGCGGATGATTTGGCTTGCTGAGGAACTCGGGATGGAACTGGCAGGCGACAAAATACGGATGCGAGGGCAGTTCGATGATCTCAGCGAGGTCGCCTTTGGGGCTGTTGCCAGAGATGAGCATGCCTTTTTCTTCCATCATCACTTTGTAGTCGCTGTTGAACTCAAAGCGGTGGCGATGGCGCTCGGTGATGGTGGCGCTGTGGTAGAGTTCGTAGGCCTTGCTGCCGGGAACGAGATCCGTGACCCAGGAACCGAGGCGCATGGTGCCGCCGAGTTGCTTCACCTTCTTCTGCTCCTCCATGAGGCTGATGACGGGATGGGCGGTGGCTTTGTCAAACTCGGTGCTGGTAGCGCCTTTGAGGCCGCAGACATTGCGGGCGAATTCGATGACGGCGATCTGCATGCCGAGGCAGATGCCAAAGTAAGGCACGCCGCTTTCACGGGCATATTTCGCAGCGGCGATCTTGCCTTCCGTGCCGCGATCACCAAAGCCACCGGGAATGAGGATGCCCTGGAGGCCGGTCAAATAGAGCTCCGCGCCAGCCTTCTCGATGCTCTCGGCATCGACGCGGACAATCTCGACCTTGCAGTCGTGCGCTGCACCGGAGTGCGTGAGGGCCTCGTAGATGGATTTGTAGGCGTCTTGAAGCTCGATGTATTTGCCGACGACCCCGATGCGGACGTGGTGCGTGGGGTGAACGACGCGCTGCACAAAGCTGCGCCAGCGGGTGAGGTCCGGCTCGGGTGTCTGGAGTTCGAGTAGCTTGCACACGAGGCTATCGAGGCGCTCCTCGTGCAGCTTCAACGGAACTTCGTAGATGGTGTTTTTGACGTCACGCACCTCGCCGACGGCCTCGATGGGCACGTTGCCGAAGAGGCTGATCTTTTCACGCACATCGAGGTCGAGCGCATGTTCCGTGCGGCAGAGGATGATGTGCGGGGCGATACCGATCTCGCGCAGTTTGGCGATCGACTGCTGCGTGGGCTTGGTTTTGAGCTCCTGCGCGGCCTTCACATAGGGCACGAGGCTCACATGGATGAAAAGAACGTTTCCTTTGCCCACCTCGTGGCCGAACTGGCGGATCGCCTCGAGGAAGGGCAGACCCTCGATGTCCCCCACGGTGCCGCCGATCTCGGTGATGATGACATCGCCGGTCATTTTCTCCGTCACGTCGTGGATGCGGGCCTTGATCTCGTTCGTGACGTGCGGGATGACCTGAACGGTGCGGCCCTGGTATTTGCCGGCACGCTCTTTGTCGAGCACGCTCTGGTAAACCTGGCCGGAGGTGAGGTTGTTGAGCTTGGAGAGGTTCGTATGTGTGAAGCGCTCGTAGTGACCGAGATCGAGGTCTGTTTCCGCGCCGTCGTCCAGCACATACACCTCGCCGTGTTCGTAGGGGTTCATGGTTCCCGGATCAATGTTCAGATACGGGTCAAACTTCTGCATGATGACCTTCAGCCCGCGAAGTTCGAGCAGGGTGCCCAGTGCCGACGCGGCGAGACCTTTTCCGAGTGAACTGACGACTCCTCCTGTGACAAAAATGTACTTCATGGTCTTCTCTGTTCCGGGTTCGCGTTGGGGTCAAGTTCGGAAGGCAAATTGACCGCCAGACGAGAAGGGCTTATCCACCGCGAGGACTCCAAATCGCCTGATGGTTTGCCCTTTTTCCCTTTGCGCCTATTCTTCGCATGCCCGCCGATGTCCCAGAGCCACCTCCAGCCGCCCGTGAAGCCCCTGCTCACTCCCGAGCAGATGGAGCGCATCTTGTCCTCGCGGCGCTCGATCACCTCCGAGGAATTTCGCCAGCAGGTGTCGGCACACTTGGGACGCCCACCCTCACCCGGCAGAAGGAAAGCCTTCGTGAATGGGCGCGAGGTCTGGGTCTGCTGCTAAATGCCTCGGGCCTTGTTTCGCGATTGGAACGCGGCGGGCAGGAGCACGATTGGTTCCGTGAAGGCGATCGGGTTTTCAAAGTCACCCGGGATGGCATTTTCGGCCTAGCCCCCGGCATGGATCTCGCCCTCGTGTCATCGGACATGGACGCGCGGCGTTTTCAGCTCTGGGAGGCCACGCCCATCGAGTATCTGGAGCGTCTCCTGCTGCAAAACGAGCTCGTTCCTGGGCTGAACCGTCTCGAAGGCGTCATCGATCAAGGCGACGACCTCGCCATCGTCACCTCCCAGCCCCGGTTTGACATCGTGCCCGTCACGCTGGCGGAAATTGATGCTTGGTTTGCTTCGCAGGGATTCCAGAAGGTCACGCCCTGTGGTTACTATCGTGCCGAGGACAATCTCGGCGTCTTCGATGCCCACGCGAAAAACCTCGTCCGTTTTGAGGACACGCTGATTCCTTTTGATGTTATCCCTTGCCGTCCGGCGGGTGGCTTCCTGCAGTTCATCGCCGATACGCTTGCGGCGGGTCATACTGTCGCGGCTGTTCGCACGGTCAGCACGGCAGCGTGATCAGATTTGGCTGGTTGCTCCCTTGACTCCTATGATCATCAATACGGATCGTGGGGAAGGGGGGCGTCCTTCAGCCTTTCATTTCACTCAATCGCTGGAATCATTTCTACTCCTGGTGTTGCCGATTCCAATGTTTCTCAAAAAGCCATGCAACGATTCCTGCTATTTACTCAAATTTTGCTGAGCCTCTACTTGTGCAGTCTGGCATTTAGAGCATTTTAAATAATACTATAACCGCAAGAGGCAAAATAGCCCATCGCATCCTTGGCTGTGATTTTTGAGAACGCATTGCTGATGGCTTCATCGAGTTCTTCAGGCGTGCGCGCTTCGTAGCTGCGCAGCAGT
>CALSBJ010000128.1:0-9454 GCA_943373155.1 Akkermansia muciniphila
TAGGCATTCACGTCGTCGCGCGTCCCGTCATCCCAGAGTTCCGCCTCATGGCAGGAGCCCCCCCCCTCCAGCGTGCCAGCGGGAAGCCAAGCCCCCAAAAAAAGGGCCGAAAAGGAGCTCCGTGCAGCCTCACCGCTCACCTGTGAAACCTCACTGACAGAGCGTCAGTGCCCGAATGTTGCCACGCATTCCGCTTCAAGATGCTGGCTCTCAGCCCTTCCCTCTCTGCGCCGCCAGACCTGTTTCCTCTTCTCCCGGTCTCCAAGTCTCCCTGTCTGAATCAAGCACCGGCCGCACAGCGGCGTCGTGTTTCAGGCACGAAAAATGGCGTGGGCGACTTCATGGGCGAGAGCGCGGCTGGTTGATATCCGCCTCAGGAATAAGCGGAGAATAACAACCCGGCGCTTTTCGATGAAGAAGTTTTTTCACGCAGACGTCCCGTCCAAATATAAGAAGCGCCCAAATAAAGCAGCAACCACGAACAACGAACCTCAAAGCCCATCCAGTGGGCCGCACGTGCCGGGGCCGCCGCCCGCCATGACATGCGTCTAGATTTGCGTCGTCTCCACACTCTTGTGCCCTAGTAGGTCCTGCACGGTGCGGATGTCTGTGCCATCTTCTAGTAGATGCGTGGCGAAGGAATTCCGCAGCGTGTGGCAGTCCACCTTTTTGGCAATGCCTGCCTTCTCCCGCGCGACCTCAAGAACCAGCGTCAGCGCATTTTCATGCAGGTGGTGCCGCCGGTGGATGCCCGTTTCTGGATCCATGCTGGTTTGCTTGGACGGGAAGAACCATTGCCAGGCTAGTTCCTTGCAGGCGTTGGGATATTTCACACCGAGTGCTATCGGCAGCCTCAAACCGGGCAGACTTGGTCCCCGATCCGCCTCCCACAGTGCCCTCAGCCGGGCGACGTAGTCTGAGATTTCCATGTGCAATGCTTTGGTCAGCACCACCTAACAGCACTTAATAATATTTATTATAATAAAATACAACCAAAATCTCAATTGTTTTAATAATTTATGATTAATAATTAAATATAATAACTTAAGTAAAAACCAATATTTATGTTTTTAAATTAGATTTTTTGGCAACCCATTAGCTCGCTTCAAAAGCACCCAATGACGTTCGCCGCTTCTACCGTTCAAAAATCACACCAAACCCAAACATGAAAACCACATACTGTGCACTAAAACTCATCGCAGTGATTATCGGATCATTGGCTGCGTCCTCGACCCAAGCGAGTATCATCGACGAAACCTTCGGTGTCGGAGCAGGCAGCTTTGAGCTTGGTTCTTTCGTTGCGACACAAACTGATTTAATGCGTCTCAGCAGCGGCGCGACGACCATCACAGGTTGGACTGTGGGAGGTGTTGGCGGAGTCGATTGGCTCGATAAACCCAGTCACAACGCCTTCGGGAATATGTCACTCGATCTCTCCGGGCTCGGTGGCGATGGTTCTATCAGCACCTCCATTCCAACGAGCATCGGCACCGAATACCACATTTCTTTTGGTGCCTACGGCGGGGCGTTCAATCAAGGAGGACTACTGACCGCTGGAACACTAAATCAACCGTTCATCGCTCCCGGAACTTCCAACACAACCACCGCCGTATTCACCAATTACGGGTTTGATTTCACTGCGACAGCTTCAACAACCACCATCACATTTCAGTCCGTTACCAGCGATGGATTTGGTCCAATCATCGACAACGTTTCAGTTGTGCCGGAACCTTCATCAGCGCTCCTCCTCACATGCGGTGCGGCTTTGTGCTTGCGACGCCGCAGGCTTCGCACGCACGAACGAAACGGCTAACCATGCACTGCAGCGAACCGCTCCGTGCGTCACGGCACCTGCTTCAGCCGCCGCCTTTCCGCCCACCATGCAGGTGCCGCGCCGCACACCGCAGTCGTTGAGATTGAGGTCGGCATAGCGCAGGAGCTGCCCGAGCCGCTCCTCGGGCGTGAGACCGGGCACGCCGGAGAGATGGCCGTGCAGGTCCCAGATGCGGAATTTCGGATTCATGAGCCTTTGCATACGCGGCAGCGGGTCGGACTCGCGCATTGAAAACGCCGCAGAGAACCACGCCGCCCTTCTCTCACTCGGTTTTGCCGACAAGGAACCAAGAGGCAGAGGACGCCGAGGTTTCCTTCGGTTTTCATCTCGGCGTCCTCCGCTCCTCTGCCCCTTGGCGGCAAACAAGATGTCAGATGCGGCGGGTGATCGTGACATCCACGTCCGGTGGCTCTCTCCCGCCTCCGTCTGGCCTTCCACTCAACTCCGCAGGAGCCGGAGTATGCACACATGGACTCTCCAGCCCGTGATATTCCCATCAATCCGTCGGATACAAAGCTGCTGACAAACCTCACGATCTGTGAATGATCTTCAATGTTCGCCCAACCAACAGCGCCACTCGCCATGAACCTTGACAGGCTCTACAACGATTCTCTCGCCTTACTCGAAGGCAAAGGCTTTAAGAAGGACGAACAACGGTCCTTTGAGCTGAACCGCACGGCAGCGATAGAAGGACATGCCGACGCCACTTTAGCGATGGGCTGGTTTTACCTCAACGGAGCCGGTGTAGAACGCTCTATTTCTGACGCTATCACTTGGTATAGACGATCAGCGAGGAGGGGGGATCCACGTGCGATGTTCAGTCTCGGGTTCATCGCCTACGAGCAGAAGGACTGGAGCGAAGCACTGACTTGGTTCCGGCGAGCGGCAGATACAGGCCACCACAGATCACTCTTCTGGATCGGAAAGTTGCATTGGAGAGGGCGAGCCGTTGCTCAGAATCGCTCCGAGGCAATGCGACTCATTCACCTAGCAGCAAAGTATAAGGTTCCAGATGCAACTCGAGCATTACGTTGGCTTGGCACCCTGAACAAGATTGCCAGAAGCAAGGAAGTATTCAAAACCCAGGCGAAACGGGGTCGTTCGCTAGAAGCATCCCTCACCGATTTGAACTGACCAATTGTCCAGCCATGTTCACTACCACGACATTCCACGAAGAAGCTTAGCCGATGGAGAATGCTAAGATATTTGGCTGACCACCGCCTTGCCGCACACGCCACCATCCCAATCGCTTGCCTGCGGCGTGGTTTCCTGCCAGAGGAATGGCCATGTCCTCCCCCAAAGCCTACCTTTTTGACCTCGACGGCACGCTCATCGATTCGCTGGCCGATATTGCGGGGTCCGTGAACCGCATGCTGGAGGCTCGCGGGCATCCGCGGCGTGAGGAGGAGCTTTTCCGCCAGATGGTGGGCGATGGCATGGAGAAGCTGGTAGAGCGGGCGCTGCCGGAACACGCCCGCGATGCGGAGACGATCCGCGCCGGGGTGGATGAGTATCGGGCGAACTACGAGCAGCACTGGCAAGAGCAAACACGCCCTTACGACGGCATCGTGGAGCTTCTGGGCACGCTGAAGGCCCGTGGCTTCAAGCTGGGCGTCATCTCCAACAAGGCGCACCGCTTCACCGTGCCAATGACAGAGCACTTTTTCGGTAAAGAAGCCTTCGAGATCATCCTCGGAGCCCGGCCGGAGGTGCCGCATAAGCCCGCCCCGGATGCCGCTCATGAGGTGGCGGCGATTTGGGGCCTGCCGACGAGCGAAATCGCCTATGTGGGCGATTCGGGCATCGACATGGACTTTGCCAAAGCCAGCGGCATGCGGGCCATCGGCGTGCGCTGGGGCTTTCGCGGTGAAAAAGAGCTGCTGGAGCACGGGGCGGACGTGTTGATTTCTCATCCTTGCGAACTGGCCGCTTGAGCAATCCGCACATGCCCTTACAATTCCGGCCTGTGATCACCCCTGCGCACTCCTATCTCAAATCCGGCCTGCTTGTCCTCGCCGCGGTTTCCCTGGCTTCCTGCAATTTGTTCAAGAAGGCCCCGCCGCCTCCGCCACCGGAGCCCGTGAAGGAGGAGTGGAAGTATCCCGGCGAGTGGACTGGCGGTGACAAGCCCATCACCCAGATCGTGGTGAATGTGGACACCCAACGCGCCACCCTTTACCACAACGAAGAAGTCGTCGGCTGGACCTATGTGGCCAGCGGCATCACCAGCTTCCCCACGCCCACCGGGGACTTCAAAGTGCTCGAAAAGGTCAAAGACAAGGTCTCCAACCTCTACGGCAAGGGTTACGACGCCGGCGGCAAGCTGGTGAACTCCGATTTCAAGAACGGCCGTGATGTGCTGCCACCCGGCGGCAAGTTCGTCGCCGCGCCGATGAAGTTTTTCATGCGCCTCACCAACGACGGCGTGGGCATGCACATCGGTGTCATCGCCAAGCCCGGCCGCCGCGCCTCCCACGGCTGCATCCGCCTGCCGTCCAAGATGGCCCCCATCCTTTACGAGCACACTGCTCTCGGCACCCCAGTGAAAATCACCGGCAGCGGCCCCGACTACGCCACCTACCTCAAACAATCTGCGGCCAAATCGAAGGCGAATGCCGCCAAGTATGCCGCCTCCAAGCAGAAACAGGCCGAAGCCGCCGCGAAAAAAGCTGCGGAAGCCGCCGCCAATGGCACTACGCCACCTCCCGCCGATCCGAATGCTCCCGCAGCTCCCACCCCGGGCGCTGTCCCTCAGATGAAGGTGCCTGAGCCTCCACCCCTCGGTGCTCCTGCCACGCCGGCCGCTCCGCCCGTCGAGGTCAAGCCCGCTGCTCCGGCCACGCCGGGCCAGCAGTGATGCACCCATCTCCCCTGCCCCGCCGTGCCCCGTTTCACGCTTGAGGATCTTGGTTGGAATGCCTCTTTCGCCAAGCATTTCGAGCCCTACGCCGCCGAAGGCTGGAAGCCTGCCCGCCTGATCCGGGACAACAAGATCTCCTACGGCGCCCTGCTCGATGATGGCAGCGGCGGCTACGATGAGCTGGAGGTCATCCTCAGTGGCAAAGTCTATCACGATGCCGCCACCGATGCCGATCTCCCTGCGGTGGGCGATTGGGTGGCGCTCGATGTGGGCAAAGAAGGCACGGATACCGTCATCCGCGCCCGCCTTCCCCGGCAGACCTGCTTTTCGCGAAAAGCCCCCGGCCTCAGCGCCGAGGAGCAGGTCATCGCCGCGAATGTGGACACCGTCATCGTCATCACCGATGCGGAGACCGATTTGAACCTCCGGCGCATGGAGCGCTACTTCACGCTCATCGCCCGCAGCGGTGCCAAGGCCGTCGTCTTGATCAACAAGATCGATCTCACCTCCAAAGAGCAAAACGAACAGGCCGCCGCAGACATCCGCCAGCTCAGTGCGAGCGCGGATGTGCATCTCACAAGCGTCACCAAGCGCAAGGGCATCAAAGTCCTCAAAAACTACTTCAAGCGCGGCCAGACCGTGGCCTTCATCGGCTCCAGCGGCGTCGGCAAATCCGCCATGATCAATCTCCTCCTCGGCGAGGAATGGCAGTGGACCGATGAAGTGAACGAAAAGACCGGCCGCGGACGCCACACCACCACCGCCCGTGAATTGATCGTGCTCGATGGCGGCGGCATCCTCATCGACAACCCCGGCATCAAGGAAGTCCAGATGTGGACGGATGAAACCACGCTTCGCGAGCGCTTTGCCGACATCGACCAAGTCGCCATCGGCTGCCGCTTTGGCGATTGCAAGCATGGCAAGGACGCCGGCTGCGCCATCCGCGCCGCCGTGGAGGCCGGCACCCTCGATGCCGCCCGTTACGAAGGCTATCTGAAGCTCGAAGAAGAAATCGCCGAGCTGCGCAAGAAGCGCAAAAAGCGCCAGATGACCGTCGAACGCGTCTTCAAACGCGATCACAAGATCAAAGCCCGTAACCGCGAGGACCGCCACGACATCGAGCGCAACCTCCGCCCTTCGCGGCATGAGCACCGGGATGGGTGACGAAACTTCGAAAATCAGCAATCCGAGTTCATCAGCCGAGCGTAGCGAGACAGACAGCCCAAGGCTGCCCGGAGGGAAGCGAAGCGCATCAATCTGCGGTTCAGGTGCCGGGCGACGCTCGGAATGACGATTGCTGAGTGCCGATTGCTGATTGTTGAAGGGCCAAACCAACCTGCAACTTGAAACCTGTCCCCTGAAACTCTACAGGCCCTCATGCCCGCCCCTGACGACCGTGAAATCATCCTCGAAGCCCGCGATCTCACCCGCGAGTTCGACGGCGTGAAGGCCCTGGACCGTTTCTCCTTCCAACTGCATCGCGGCGAGGTCCTCGGCCTGCTCGGTGCCAATGGTGCCGGCAAAACCACCGCGATGAACTGCCTCCTCGGCCTCACGCTGCCCACCAGCGGTGATTTGTTCGCCTTTGGCCTGCCGCTGCACCAGCACCGCATCGCCATCCTCCAACGCGCCAATTTCTCCTCCGCCTACACCGCGCTGCCAGGCAACCTCCTTGTCGGCCAAAACCTGCTCGTCTTTGCCAAGATCTACGGCGTGCGTGACCCGAAGAAGAAAATTGCCGAGCTGATGGAGCTGCTCGAAATCTCTCACCTCGCCAAACGCGTCACTGGTCAGCTCTCCGCCGGTGAATCCACCCGCGTGAACCTCGTGAAGGCCTTCCTGAACGATCCTGAGCTGCTCATGCTCGACGAGCCCACCGCCAGTCTCGATCCCGACATCGCCGACAAAGTGCGCAAAGTCGTCCGCAAGGTGCAGCGAGAGCGGAACATCGGCATCCTCTACACCTCGCACAACATGCGCGACATCGAGGAAGTCTGCGACCGCGTCATCTTCCTCCACAAGGGCAAAATCGTCTGCGAAGGCACTCCGACGGATATCGTCGCCCAGTCCAGCAGTGCCACGCTCGAGGATGTCTTCATCAAAATCGCCCGCGATGGCGAAATCATCGACGAACCGGAGAAAGAACCGAAGCCATGAATTTCAACACCATCAGCGCCCTCGTCTTGCGCTATCTCTTTCTCTACACCCGCAGCCCCATGCGCCTCGTCGAGCTGGTCTTCTGGCCGGTGGTCGATCTGGTCGTCTGGGGGAACGTGACGGTTTTTATCCAGGCAAACAGCGACGCGAAGTTCGGCGAGTTCATTCTTTTCTTCCTGGGGGCGATGATTTTGTGGGACATCATGTTTCGTGCGCAACAAGGTGTGGCGATCTCCTTCTTGGAGGACGTGTGGACTCGAAACCTCCTCAATATTTTCGTCGCACCAGTCCGCACGATTGAGTACGTCAGCGCCACCTTCATCGTGGGTCTCATGCGCATCTTTGTGACAGCGGTCGTATTGAGCCTCATCTCGTGGTTCGGGTACTCCTTCAATATCTTCCAGCTTCAGTGGTGGCTGATTCCCTTCTTCCTTAATTTGATGCTGTTTGGCTGGTCTCTCGGCATGATCTCCACCGCCCTCATCTTACGCTGGGGTCAGGCGGCGGAATCACTCGCGTGGGCCATCCCCTTCTTCTTCCAGCCCGTGGTGGCCGTATTTTACCCTGTCGATAAGATGCCCGCATGGTCACAGCCCATCGCGTGGTGCTTCCCTCCTACCTACATCTTTGAAGGCATGCGAGAAGTGATGAAGACTGGCACCATGAACTGGAATTACCTCTGGTATGCCGCCGCACTGAACATCCTCTTCATGGCCCTCGCCGGCTGGCTCTTCCTCTGGATCCTCAATCTCACCCGGAAACGCGGCCTGCTAACGAAGTTTGCCACGCAGTGAGCGTTATCCCTGCTCGCATGCCCGCCAGCATCCACCTCGTCATCCCCTGCTACCACGAGAGCGGGCGCATCGGCCCCTTTCTGGCGGAACTGGGTGAGACGCTCGCTCCACTCGGTGGCATCACCATCCGCGTGGTCGAGGACGGCTCCGATGCCGCTGAAAAACAGCGCATGAAAACGCTCATCGATGCTCAGCGCTCACAAACACCCTTCCTGCTCGAACCGCTCTTCCTCCCTCAAAACCTCGGCAAAGGCGGTGCTGTTTACGCCGCTTGGGCCGAGGAGAAAAACGCGGACTGGCTCGCCTTTGTCGATGCCGATGGCTCCTGCTCGGCGGCGGAGGTCGCACGACTCATCCAGCTCGCTCGTGAGGCAGCACCACAAACGGCTTTGTTCGCCTCACGCATCAAAATGCTCGGCAAAACCGTGCATCGAGACCTTCGCCGACATCTTCTTGGCCGTGTGTATGCCACCCTCGTCTCCGAACTGCTCGACATCCCCGTCTATGACAGCCAGTGCGGCCTCAAACTCGTCCCGAGAGCCTGTTTCGAGCGCCTCGCATCGAAACTGACCATCCACGGCTTCGCCTTTGATGTGGAGCTGCTTACGCTCCTGCTCGATTCCGGCTGCGCCGTGCAGGAAGTGCCCATTTCCTGGCACGAGACACCCGGCGGCAAAGTTCACCTGCTTCGCGATTCCTTCCTTATGGCTCGCGATGTCTGGCGAGTGCGTCAAAGGCGCGGCGTTTGAAGATTCGGAGACACTGCTTGTCACTGCATCCTCGCACTCCATGCTCCGCGTCCTATGTTTGATGTCCGTGACAAGCCCCAGCAGGTCGAGAAAGCCTTCCTTATCGGTGCGTATTTCGACCGCCGCCGCAAAGAGGAGGCTCAGGCCTTGCTTGATGAGCTCGGCGAGCTCGTTCGCACGCTCGGCATCACCATCGTCGGCAGCCAGCTCGTCTTTGCCCGCGAGCACACCGCTCGTTATCTCATTGGCAGCGGCAAAACCAAGGAGCTCACCGATCAAGCCAAAGCACTCAGTGCCGATTGCATCGTCTGGGACAACGAACTCAGCCCCGCTCAGCAGCGAGCCTGGGAGTCCGAAGGCGACATCTGCGTCATCGACCGCCATGAGGTCATCCTCGACATCTTCAACATGCGTGCTCGCACCCGTGAAGCACGCCTCCAGGTGGAGCTGGCACGCCTCGAATACTCCATCCCACGTCTCACCCGCATGTGGGCGCATCTTGACCGCCAGGGCGGTGGTGCCGGTGGTGGCAAAGGCGGAGCCGGAGCCGCTCGTGGTGAAGGTGAAACCCAGCTCGAAACCGACCGCCGACTCGCTCATCAACGCCTCGACCGCGTGAAAGCGGAGCTCGATGATGTGCGCCGCGTGCGTGACACCATGCGCAAAGAGCGCACCCGCGAGCCCGTGGCTCACGCGGCCATCGTCGGCTACACCAACGCAGGCAAATCCTCCCTCCTCAACAAGCTCACCGCCGCCGATGTGCTCGCGGAGAACAAGCTCTTTGCCACGCTCGACACCACCACGCGACGCATGGAACTGCCCGATGGTCAGTCCCTGCTCGTTACCGATACCGTCGGGTTCGTGCGAAACCTCCCGCACGACCTCGTGCAGTCCTTCCGCGCCACGCTGGAAGAATCCACGCTGGCTGATTTCCTCATCCACGTCGTCGACGCCAGCTCCCCTGAGGCTTTGAAGTTTTATCAAACGACCACGGAGGTGCTCTCCGAGCTCGGCGCAGGAGAGAAACGCGTCCTCCTCGTGCTCAACAAGATCGATCTCG
>CALSBJ010000129.1:0-9418 GCA_943373155.1 Akkermansia muciniphila
GCCGTTCGGCTCAAATTCATACCAGACGACATGCGTGCCGGCTTTGTCGAGTTCAGGTGCCGGGAGGTGGCGCTCGCCGAGGAGGCGGAATTGCTTCACCGCGAGCGGGTCAAAGGCGACCTGCATGGGGAAAGCGGCCTCGGTGGTGCTGGTGACGGCGGTTTGATTCGCCGGAAGCTGGATGACGAAACGCAGGAGGCGGTGCGAGGCATTCCACGGGCAGGTGGCGACCTCAGCCTGCCAGGAATGGATGAGCAGTTCGGTGGCTTTGACAGGCTTTTCACCCGCTTTGGCATTCACTGGTGAAGCAAAGGACTCACCAGTGTTCTTCGCTGGCGCGGGCCGGACAAGGGCAGGATGCAGGGTGTATCGGCTGCTGGTTTCCTTGGAGGTGTTGTCGAAGGCGGCAAGGCTGCGCGGCATGCTGAAGCCAAGCGTGAGAGCAGGTTGCGGTGTGGCCTTGGGAGCTTCGGCCACTTTGGCGACGATGACCGGCGCAGGCTTCGGAAGCTCGGCGACGACCAACGGAGCCTTTTCAACCTTCGGCGCGGCTTCTGGAGCCTTCACCACAATGACCTCCGGTTTCGGCGAGGGAGCCTGGGGGGCTTTGACGATCTCCATGGGCTTGCTTTGAGGTTTCACCGGCTCCGGAGCGGGCGGTGTGTTGGTGGTGAGCGTGCTTTCGGTGGGCTGGTGCATCTGCCAGCCGAGGAGGAAGGCTCCGCCCGTGAGCGTGATGACGGCGGCGGCTTTCAGCACACGGCCAAAGGTATTCCAAGCGACGGAGGGCTTCTTTACCGGTGCCGGACGCGGCATCATCGGCTGCACAAAGCGAGGGAGATTCGACGGATGAAGCACGGCGTGGCGTTGATCCGGCGTGAGGCGGGCATTCGGGATGGGTGCGCCGTGGCGGAGAGCATCGGTGACGGCTTCGATTTGCTCCAGCTCATGGGCGGCAGCGGAATTCTCGTGAAGCGTCTGGTGAATTTCACGGGCCTGCGCGGCATCGAGCTCGCCGAGGGTGTAGGCTGTGAAGTGCGGGTTGTCTTGCGGGTTCATGGCAGAAAGGGGCGGTCAGTGTTGATGGTGTGGCTGGGCGGCTTCCTCGGCGAGGAGGTCCCGCAGCTTGCGGATGGCGTGGTGCATGATGAAGCCCACGTTGCCGACGGTGAGGCCGGTGATGCCAGCGATCTCCTGGTAGGAGCAATCGTGGAGAAATTTGAGCCGGATGACCTCGCGTTGGTTGGGCCGGAGTTGATCCACGCAGCGCCAGATGTGCTCGTAAAGCTCCCGCTGGATGGCGAGGTGGCCGGGGTCGGGATCGTGGCACGGGGCGGATTCGAGAATTTCCTCGTCGCCGAGATCGAGGCGGTGGTCCTTGCGGAGGATGTCGAGGGCACGGTTTCGGCAGACCGTGTAGAGCCAGGATTTGAGATTGTCCCGCACGCGAGCGGGATCGGTGAGGTAGAGCTTGAGGAGCGAATCTTGCACGACATCGCGGCCGCGTTCGATGTCTCCACCGAGGATGCTGGCTGCGTAGGCAATGAGATTGCTTTCATGTTGGTCGAGGGCACGCCGCACCAAGATCGAGGCTTCATCTTGGTCGTGGCGTTCTGGCATGCGTAAAGAGTGCGGGGTGGAACGAGGCGGGGGCGGGTTAAATTAGGCTCTCTGGGGCATTTTGCGGGTGATTTTTCCCTCGGGAAAGGGCAAAGGAGCCGCCATGACTGCCCCAAACACCTTCCGCGTCCGAGTTTCCGCCTTTCTTGGCCTAACCGGCATCATCCTCGGTTCCATGGGGGCTCATGGAAAGGTCCACGACCTGCTCGTGGCCGCGAATGAGTTGGAGCACTGGAAGACGGCCTCGTTTTACCACCTGCCGCACGCGGTGCTGGCCGTGCTGCTCGCCCTGCTGGCGGGAAATGGCCGAGCCGCCTCCTGGGCCTGGCGCTTCATCATCGGCAGCATATTACTTTTCAGCGGCTCGCTCTACCTGCTGGCCTACACGCAGGTCAAATGGCTGGCACATGTCACGCCCTTCGGTGGCGTGAGCTTCATGCTCGGCTGGATCTGCCTCGCCACCGCGAAGTGGCGGGAGTGAAAACTTCACTCACGCCGCCAGCGGCACACCGTAGGGCAGCTCATCAGGAATGGGGGCGAACTCGCGGATTTTGGTCCACAGGCTCGAGTAGTCCTTGTTCACATCCCCGCTGAGGCAATCGGTAATCTCATCGCCTGCCTCGGGATACTTCATGACGACCTCTTTGAACGAGAAATTCGGGTTGTAGAAGGCATAGACGAGCTTGCGCATGTTATCGATGCCTTGGCGCATGGACTCGGCATAGCTCGCAAAACGCTGTGGGGAGAGGTCATTGGCCACGAGAGCCGCATGCACGGCATCACCGGCTAGCACACCGCTTTTCAGTGCCAGCATCACGCCGCTGCTGAAAACGGGATCGAGGAAGGCAAAGGCATCGCCCACGAGCAGCAGGCCGGGTGAAGCGCCATACTTCGAGTGACGTGAGTACTCGCTGGTGATCCAGTACTCACCCGTGGAGGCTCCCTGGGAGAGGTGATCGGCAATCCATTGGTTCTCGCTGATTTCACGCTCGAAAATGGCCTTGGGGTCCTTCACCCCCTCGCGGCTCAGATACTTGCCCTCGGCCACCACACCCACGCTGACCATATCATCGTGCATGGGGATGTGCCAGAACCAGCCTTTGTCCGGCACGAAGGCGATCGTCGTCGCGCCTTCGTCGATGCCGCTCTCGCGCTTCGAGCCTTTGAAGTAGGTCCACACGGCCACCTTGTTCAGATACGGATCGCCCACCCGCCAGCCCTCACGCACAGAGGCAAAGGCTTCCTTGCCCGAGGCGTCGATGACGAGCTTCGCCAGCAGATGCTCCTTGCTACCGTCCTTGTTTTGGACGGCCACGCCGATGACCTTGCCGCTATCGTCTTTGAGAAGTTGCGTGACGGTCGTTTCCTCACGCACTTCAGCTCCACGACCACGGGCGTGATGCATGAGCATCTCGTCGAACTCCGACCGCATCACCTGCCAAGTCTGCGCGATGGTCTCACGGTCGTAGCGGTTGAAGAAATAGAAGGGCTGCGAGCGACGACCATCGGGCTGCACAAAGCTCACGCTGAATTTTTTCGTGAAATGGGATTTCTTCATCGTGGGGATCAGCCCCAGCCGCTCCAGCGGTCCGAAGGTGAAAGGGATCAAGGACTCGCCCACATGGTAGCGCGGGAATTTCTCCCGCTCGATGACGAGCACCTTGTGCCCGTATTCCGCCAGAATCGCGGCCGTGCTGGTGCCCGCAGGGCCGCCGCCAATGATGAGAACGTCGTGGTTGCAATTCATAACAGCCGGAAGCTACTCCGGCATTCGATAACCCAAATACCATTTCAGCATCGCTTTGATGCCGGTTGGCGATCACTTCCCCGCTTTGACCTCGCCCAGCAGTTTCAAGGCGACTTCGATGAGCTTTTCACCGCTGCCGATTTCGTTGCGGGCACTGACGATCTCATAATTGCCCTGCGGGAAGGCCTCGCGGTTCGGGACGTAGCCGATGCTGCCATTCGCCAGCTCGGCGATGAGAGTGTGTTTGAAGGGCGAAGCCTTTTTGAGAGCGAGACCCAGTTCGACAAAGATCTCCCCCGGCAGCGCCACGATGGCCAACTCCTCGCTGAAGGCGATGACCTGCACCTCGGCCAGCAGCGGCTCGTTTTGCTTCGCCACCGTCTCCAGGATGCAGACCGTCTCCGCCATCGGCACGGTGCCAAAGCTCTTCGTGAACATGTTCGCCGCCATCTCCTTGGCCTTCGCGATCTGCTCCTCGGTGAAGCGGCGGCACTTCAGCACCACCTGCTCCGAGCGGATGCGTGGTGTGAAGGTCGTGAGCGGCTTCAAATCCGCCCAGGCCGCATCCACCGCATCCGCGAGAGCGGTGCCGAGTTCGAGTGTGTTGCGGCGTTTGCCGGTGACGTAGTCGTGGTGATTGATGTTCCCACAGCAGCCATTGGCAAAGATGGAGATCATCTCCGCGCTGTGTCGCTCACTGACGAGCTTCGTGAACACACCGGGATAGTCCGCCGAGATCTTCACCCCACCGCCGACGGACGTGGGATGCATCGCGAAGTTCAACAACGAGGCCACCGGCTTGCCCGCCGCTTCAAAGACCAGCACACCGACCTCGGGATCGACCGGGCCGGCGGGGCGATCTTTGGGCGTGAGCTTCTGCGGCTGCCAGATGGCCTCCATCTGCCCTTCTCGAAGGATGCGGCGGTTGAAACTAAGGCCCTCCGCCCGGCCGAGGGTCGAGGAAGCCGTCACCGGCATGAGCTTGGCTTTCGCCTGCTTCACCGATTCGGCGATCCAAACAGGCAGCATGCTGGTGTAGCTCACGCCTGCGGGCGAGTTCACCTTCGTGATCTCATCCATCATCGAGCCGCGCGGCTGCTGCGGGCCACTGTGGGTGTGCGTGCCGGAGATCATCACATGATCTCCCTCGATGCCACACTCCTGCTGAATCAGCTTTCGTGCCTCCGCCACGATGGGCCGCACGGTGCCGGAGAGATCCAGCACGACGATGGCAGCATGCACGCCGTCTTTTTCCATCACGAGGGTCTTCGCATACAGCGGATCGAGCACGCCTGCCGAGCCGCGAAACTTGTAAAAGCCGCCCAACGGCGTGCCATCCTTCGGCGTGATGTCCACCCGGGCCGACCCCACGCGGAACTCACCGGCGAAGGCGGATGAACCAAGAGCAAGCAGGCAGGTGAGGACGCGAAAGGTCATCCCATCCATACGCGGTTCAAGACCTCCCTTTCACCCCTTTGTCAGTGCCAAGGGTGTAGGATCTATCGACTCCCGAAGCACTTAGAGCACATGAAGGCTCCCACGAAGGCACCCATCCAAAAGGCGACCCATTCTTTGCGCCTTGGTGTGCGAATGAATTTCTCCTGAAGTTCCTCTCAGTCCCACATTCTCTCGGTGCTCCGCCGTAGCGTCACGCGCTTGCTTCCCGTCTCGCCCAGCCATCGACTTCGATGAGGATCTCCAGCGTGGGAAGTCCTCGACTCGGGGCGGCCTCGAAATGGAGGGCGGGATTCCATTCCTGCCCTGATCCGCCTCGGAGAGGCGGGGTACGTTGTTCGGGGTTCGCTTCGCGGCTCCGCAGCAGCCGACCGGCGGAAAGCCGATGAAGGGTGGCGGAGCAGTCCGGTGATATTTTACATGCTCCAATATCCGAATGCCGCGTGTGATTCCACGTTTTGGTTGCCCGAGTACGGCCTAGGCGGCTAAAACGACACCATGAAGTCAAAACTCCGTGATATTCCTGTCAAAGCGTCGGCTATAAAGCTGCTGACAAACCTCACGATCTGTGAATGATCTTCAATGTTCGGCCAACCAACCGCAATCGTGATCCTTGCTTTGTCAGGCATCTTTTGTTCAACTCCACCTTGCTATCTGGTCTCTTCGTCCATCCACTTCCCACCGTCAGACATTAGCACAAAATACTCATGTCAGTTTTCATAAGCTACTCGCACTCTGATCGCAATTTTGTGGATCAATTAGCGTCAACTTTGCTGGAGCGGAAGATCAACGTGTGGCTCGACCGCTGGGAGATCGTCGTTGGCGATTCGTTGATTCAAAAAATCCAAGCGGGTCTTGAAGAGTGTTCCGCCCTGCTTGTGGTCTTGTCCAAGGCATCCGTGGAATCAGAATGGTGTAAGAAGGAATTGTCCGCTGGACTTATCCGTGAGCTTGATGAACGCAAAGTGGTGGTTCTTCCGGTGCTGATCGAGGACTGCAAGGTGCCTTTGTTTTTGCGCGACAAGCTCTATGCTGATTTCAGACGTGGTTTTGATCCTGCTTTCAAAGATGTGGTGAACGCTCTGGCGGGCGTTACATCCATGAATATGGGACGTGTGGCTGCCGCAGATTCGTATTTCGATTGGTCGGAAGCTTGGGGAGAGGTCAATGGTCGGGCGTTTCTCGACTTTGCCCTGGTTCAGACTGCGGCGAGTTGGGGGCACTCGATACTCTGGAGTATAATGATCACTGCCTCGGAATTGGCGACAAAACGCTACAAGCAGTATGTGGAAGCTGACTTGGAATGGGTGGGTCGGTTTCTGATGCTCGAGCAAGTGATCGATTTTGTCGACAAGGGCGAGATGCGCCTAGGACTGGACAGCGGCATTCCAAAGGAGAGAAGGCTCACTATTCACGATCCGAAACTCAATATTGGTTATGAGCTCGTCATTTCCGCGCGACGCTTGGGACACGATTCAGGGAAGGACATTATAGTGGATTGTGGCGTTCTTTTCACGGAGGTATACAATCAGGTTAAAAGCGCCATGCGGAAGACCACACCGGAAGAGACTCAACGCCTGCTAGCAATAGTTGCAACAAAACCAGGAAGCTAACAATCGCAGCCCCAGCCGCGTGTTCGCCACACCTTCGCTTCCCGTCTTGCCCAGTCATTGGCTTCGATGAGGACTTCGAGGGTGGGATGCGCGATGACTTGATGGGCGGTCATGACGCGTTCGACGGTCTGCCAGATGCCGGGGAAGGTCGGTTGGCCGTTGAGGGAGGCTTCGACGGCGACTTCGTTGGCGGCATTGAAGACGGCGCGGCGTGACGATCGTTCCCACAATTTATTGCGCTGCAAAGGATTGGCAGGGTAAAACGCTAGTCATGACGAACAACATCCAAACCAATCCGACCGCCCCGTTGCAAGCATCTAGGCAATCTGCCTTCACAAGGTTCGTTCGAAATTCGGCACGCATGGGGTGCGGGGTTCTCTCCATATTTGCACTTCTCGGCGGAGCGTTTGGCTTTCTGGCCGCTGTCGTTGACGGTATCTATTTCAGCCGCCTCCATTCAAAGCTGTTGAACTGTGCCAAACTTGTCGAAGCGCACATCCATGAGAACTCGCGGTTTCCAGATTCCAGCGAGCTCCAAAGATGGGGCAATGAGAATGGTGGTTTGCTACCTTTTCGGATTGGCACACCTGGCGCTGACGACACGTTCAGCATTTTGGACGGACAAGCTGCTGAGCCTCAATTCAAGAAGTATCGTATCGCTTCTTGGACTGGAGATCGTTTTGAGTTTTTCAACGCATGGGATGGAACTTTCACGACCTCAATCAGACAACACTCAGGAGGTGCGCTTGCTGTCGGGACGATGTTGTTCGTTGCCGGGGCGGTGCTCTATCGAGTGCGAGACCGCTTGGCCAAAGCGCATCACAACATTTGGGGAGTTTCCCAAACCTGAACCCCAGAAGCCACGTCAACCCTTCGCCTCTCGTCTCGCCCAGCCATCGGCTTCGATGAGGGCTTCCAGGGTGGGATGCGCGATGACTTGATGGGCGGTCATGACGCGTTCGACGGTGTGCCAGATGCCGGGGAAAGTGAGCTGGCCGTTGAGGAAGGCTTCGACGGCGACTTCGTTGGCGGCGTTGAGGACAGCGGGGAGGGTGCCGCCGATGGTGCCGGCGTGACGAGCGAGATTCAGCGCGGGGAAGTCCTCAACTCGCGGGGCCTCAAAATGGAGGGCGGCGAGCTTGGCGAAGTCGAGCGGCTTCAAATTGTTCGAGACGCGGTCGGGCCAAGTGACGGCGTATTGGATGGGGAAGCACATGTCGCTATGGCTGAGCTGGGCGATGACGCTGTTGTCAGCGAACTCGACCATGCTGTGGACGATGCTTTGCGGATGGACGACGACCTCGATCTTGTCCATGGGCACGTCGAAGAGCCATTTGGCCTCGATCATCTCCAGGCCTTTGTTGAAGAGCGTGGCGCTGTCGATGGTGATTTTCCGACCCATGGTCCAGGTGGGATGCTTCAAGGCCTGGGCGACGGTGACGGCGGGCAATTGATCCGCGGGGAGTTGGCGGAAGGGGCCTCCGCTGGCGGTGAGGAGGATGCGGCGCACCTCGCTGTGACGGTGACCTTCGAGGCATTGGAAGATGGCGTTGTGCTCGCTGTCCACGGGCAGGAGGTTCACGTTTTGGCGCTTCGCAGCCTCCGTGACGGCTTCACCAGCCATGACGAGGATTTCCTTGCTGGCGACGGCGAGGTGCATGCCACGCTCGATGGCTGCGAGGGCGGGAGCGAGACCGGCGGTTCCCACGATGGCGACGAGGACTATGTCGGCCTCGCATTCGTTGATGAGGTCGATAAGGCCCTGAGTGCCGGTGTGAAGGGCGACGCCGTCCGGGAGCTGCGACTGGGCTTTGGCCGCCGCGGCGGGATCGGTGAGGGCGACGTGCTTCACGCCTGTCTCGATGGCCTGCTGGACGAGGGCATCGGCGCTGCTGTTCGCGGCGAGGCCGACGATCTGCATGCGCTCGGGGAGATCACGGGCCACTTTGAGGGCACTGGTGCCGATGGAACCGGTGGAGCCGAGAAGGATGACGCGTTTGGCGGGCATGCGGGGGAGGAGGAGACTTTGAGAAGAGGAGACAGGGAGAGAATCGTCCTCGTCCTCCTACTCGAACTCGTCCTCGGTCACCAAGCAAACGATGCAGGACGGCAATCGAGTAGGATCAGGTCGTTCGGAGCATTGAGGAAAGCGGAGCGGCAGAATCGAGGACGAGGAGGAGTGCGAGTTCGAGGACGACGGTTAGCGCCACACCGCACTCAGATAGAAATAGAACACGGGAGCAGTGAAGAGAAGGCTGTCAGTGAGGTCGAGGATGCCGCCGATGCCGGGGAGCTTGTGGCCGCTGTCTTTGATGGCGACGCAGCGCTTGAGGACGGATTCAGCGAGGTCGCCGGTGACGGCGGTGGCGCAGAGAATGGGGGCGAGGATCATGCCGTGGAACCAGTTCAGCGGGGCGAGCTTGTCAGGAATCCAGGCGAGCATGAGGGCGGCGGCCCCGAAGGAACCGAGGAAGGAGCCGAAGAAGCCTTCCCAGGATTTCGCGGGGCTGATGTGGGGGATCATTTTGTGCTTTCCAAAGCACACGCCGACGAGGTAAGCGCCCATGTCGCTGAATTTTGTCACCATGATGAGGAAGAGCATGAGGAAGCTGCCCTTCATGGGTTCGCCGGGGTAGAAGTAGATGAGCTTCACCATGAAGCCGAAGAAGATGACGGTATAAACGACGCCGAAGACGGTGTTGAAGATGCGTTGGAGCGTCAGCACGCCCTCAAGCTGGTGGCGGTAGCAGAGGAGGAAGCTGCCATGCACGCTAGCGGTGAGTGCAGCGAGATCGAGCCACATGAGGTCGGCCGCACGGTTTTGACTGAGGAAGACGCTCACGGAGACCCAGTAAACGAGGCAGATGACGCAGCCGAGGAGATTGAAGGAGCGTGCCTGCGGATCGCTGCGAAGGAGGCGGTAATATTCGAGAGCTCCAGCGATGCCGAAGAGCCCCGTAATGGCGACGACGAGCCATTCGCT
>CALSBJ010000130.1:0-9274 GCA_943373155.1 Akkermansia muciniphila
TGGGCCGCCTACCACGCCCAGCAGGCCGCCGCTGCCCGCACCGCTCCTCGTGCCACCCCTGTCGCCGCTCCCCGCGCTGCCGCTCCTGCCACAGGCAACGCCCAGATCCGCTTCGACGGCCGTTTCGCCTCCGTCGGCTCCAACGCCCCCGCCCAGCTCCAGCACGCTGTTTACGCCGCCAACAAGCTCCAAAACAAGCCTTACGTCCGCGGTGGTGGCCACGCCCACGTCGAAGACAACGCCTACGACTGCTCCGGCAGCGTTTCTTATGTCCTCATCAAGGCTGGCCTTCTTCGCGCCCCTCTCGCCAGCGGTGCCTTCGCCAGCTATGGCGAAGCCGGCCCTGGCCGCTTCATCACCATCTGGGTCAAGCCTGGCGAACATGTTTTCATGACCATCTGCGGTCTTCGCATGGACACCTCCGGCCAGATCACTGGCGAAGGCCCCCGCTGGCGCACCAAGAGCCGCAGCATGGCTGGCTTCATTGCCCGTCATCCTGCTGGCCTTTAATTCTCATTTTTGTGACGCGATTCTCACTCTCGAAAACAAGCCGCCCGACAAACCTGCGAATCAAATCCTCTCAATCACCTGAAACCACCCCAAACCTCTCATCCCCGATAATCCCATGAACGCCTTCGCCCCTTCCACCGCCTCCACCGCCTCCACCGCCTCCAACGAAACCTCCCTCGGCTGGAACCACATGCCCGCTTACGGCGAGGTCATGAGCGAACTGCGCGGCCTGAATCACCTCGATATCAATGCCCCGCTGGCGCCCGAACCCCGCGCCAACAATCTCCTCATCGAGTCGTTCTGGAATTGCCTGACCCGCTCGAACACGCTGGTCGCCGCGTAAAAACCCCTTACTCGCGGATCACTTCGATACCACAGAGCCGTGTTTCTCCTTCTTGAGACATCAGAGAAAGCGTGAGCCCTCCATCGGTGACGACGACATTCGAAACCGTCTCCGTCTGAGCGGCCATCTGAGAAGGCTGGTAGTTGGTGAGGGCCACGTTGCCCTGAACAGAAACGTCAAAACGATGCTTGGCACTGTCCGGCGATGAAAAGACGAGTTTGACGGTGTAGCGGCCGTTTTGGAGGCCGCTGAGTTTGGCGCTTCGGAGGCCTTTGGCTCCGCTGGCGGCCACCCAGGGCCAGCCGGTGCCTTTTTTCATCCAGAGCGAGTGCTGGTAGAAAAACTCGGGCTTCGCGGGTTCGGTGGTGAAGTCGATTTCGGGCGAGGGACCGCCGACGCTTGGAAAATCGAGCCAGAGCGTGCCGTCGCGTGTTTTGCGATCGCCGGGCGCACCGAGGTTGATGCCGATGCGTTGGATTTTGCCGTGAATCGCGCCTTTCGGCACGGCACCCCAGGTCGCCCATTGCTCGAAGTCTTCAGGCATCGAGTAAAGCGCGAGCCCCATCGGCAGCGGGTAGCTGCAGGTGCAGCCTTCGTAGAAATAAGGGACGTTCAAGATGCCGCCGGCGGGCACGATGCTGTTCGTGCAGCCGCTGCGCGGGCCACTGATGTGGATGGTGCCGCTTTCGACCTTCTTGTCGTAAAACGCGGCGGTGCCGCTGCGAAAAGTAAAAATGCCGCCGTAGTCGAAGCCACCGTCGCAACCGTAGCTTTTCGGAAAGACACGCGGTTCTTGCTCCAGCGTGAGCGGATTGATGCGCAGGCCGGCTTTCGGCTGATCAGGAGCCCAGTCGTTTTTCTGCGTGGGCGGGCGATACTGCGCCTGCTGGATGCTTTGCTGGTCCACGGTGCCAAATTTCGCGCGGAGTTCCGGCTGCTCGTATTCATCGAGCAAGCGGCCAGTGTAGATATCGCTGAAAACGGGCGCGAGGAGCTTGTAATCGACCTTTCCTTTTCGGTTCGTGGCATCGAGCCAGTCCTTTTCCGCCGTGATCATGACGCCATCGACGATCTTCGGCTGCGGCGAGCGCTTGAAATTGCTCAACGCATCATCAAACCACAGCACGCCAAGCGGTGCCTGCACGAGAGGGTCTTCGTTCGCGTTCCAATCGGCGAGGTAGTTCTTGGAGCCGGTGAGCGGGCCGCGGGTGTGGAGGAGTTTGGCTCCAGGTCCGACGACTTTGCCTCCGTTCGGGCGCAGCATCTCTGACCACGGTTCGTATCCTTCACCCTCAAGATCAAAGATCACGCTGGCAAAGTAGCGAGGCAGTTCCGTCTCGATGTTCAAGACGACGACACGTTCACCATTAAGCCCTGCTTTTCTCAATCTGAAGCCTGCATCGTGATCTTCAGCCAGAACGACGAGATGAAACTGGCTGTTGAGCAGGATGGACTCGATCAGGCCGGATTTGTTAGGACCGATCATGAGCACGTAGCCGCGATCCGTGCCTGCGGCGGCAATGGCGGCTTTGGCGAGGTCTTCCTCGGCTTTTTCGAGCACGATTTCGCGCTTCCAGCGCTTTGTTTCGCCAGTGCCTGAACCGTAGGCCTTGAGGACGCCATCCGTGGTGACAACGAAGCATTTGTCGTCGGCGAGGATGACGCTGTGGGCATTGGTGAAGGTGTCGAAGGGGACCTCGGTTTCGGCGGCGTGGAGGGTGCGCTGGATGCCTTTCTGGCCTTCGGCACGGTGTCGGTCCTCGTGGCGCTTGGCGCTGATGGCTTCGTCGAAGAGGAGGCCGCGACGGCGGAGTTTGGCGGCTTCTTTTTCGGCGGGCGTGGAGGCGAACCAGCCGCCGGTGTAGCGACCGGCGGAGGGCAGTTCGAATTCTTTGATGGCACCGGTTTGGAGATCGAGACGCGCGGGATAGGCGGTGCTGCAGGGGACGATGAGGTCATCGCCGTCGATGAGGAGGTAGCCCTGCGGAGCGAGTCCGCCCATGGCCTCGGTGGCGTGCGGATGGGTGCCGTAGAGGTAGGAGCAGCGGTCGTTGCGCCAGATCTCCGCGCCGGTGGCGGCATCGCAGCAGAAGACGAACGTGCCCTCCATCGGCCACACGCCGGCGGCGAAGTAAACGCGGCCCTCTTTGGCCACCGGACCGCCGCGCACGGGCCACACGGAGATGAGACGCTGATTGCCGAGAAGCAGTCGATTCGATGGCACGGCGCGTTTAGACCACACTTCGGTGCCATCGGTGAGTTTCACGCAGCGGACGAGGCCGTCATCGGAGCCGAAAATGGCCGTTTCACCCACAATGACAGGCGCAAAGCGCACCGGGCCGTTTGCGAGGGCTCGCCAGAGTTCCGCGCCGGTTTCGGTGTCGAAGGCGAACACGCAATCCTCACGCGAACTGCCCACGAGAAGGCGTTTTCCGGCCGCGACGGGCTCGTAACTGCGATCGAACTGCAAACGCGGCTCTTTGAAGGCCGGGCGCAGCGGCGGCAGTTCACGACTCCAGATGAGGCGAGGCTCCGCGGGCATCTTTTGCGTCGTGGCAGCCGTGCGGCCCGGATCGTGCCGCCACATGGGCCAGTCGGCGGCTTGCGCAAAAGCGGAGAGGAAAAGGAAGATGACAAAACGCGGCATGGCAGGCCATTATCTACGCGATGTTTGCCACGCAACTCGCCAGTCTGATGCTTTTGCTCGCCGAAGCAGCGCCGCTCAATCCAGGCCTCGCCGCCGAGGAGGAGACGAAGCGCCTCATCGGCCTCTTCGTCGTGCTCGGCATGGTGGCGCTGATTTTGAAGGGCTTCCTCATCGCCCGATGGTTCGCGAAGAGGAAAAAACTCAGGACGAAAGCTTCTCAGACGCCACCACGGTGATTTTGCCGTCCTTGCTTTCGAGACGGAGCTTTGCGCGGCCAAAGTCACGCTTGTAGCTCCAGCCGGTCTCGGCTTCCCAGGTGGTGGTGCTGAGTTGGCGGAGCACACGGAGCTGCAGCACGAAGGTGGCGAGACGGTTTTTGTTATCGACGACGATCTGATCCGGCTCGATGGCCTTCAGGTCGATGGCGTTGACGAATTCCAGCTTCAGATCGGCCAAGCGCTTCACGAATTCCGTCGTGGCAGGCGTCATCATGCCATCGCGACTGATCTCACCGAGCACGATGCTGTAGTTTTTCGCCACGCCGGGGTTCAGCTCCGGCAGGTTTTGAATGACATGACGGATCGCGGCTTCACCGGCATCGCTTTCAAAAAGATGCACCGGCATGCCGCCATCCTCGGATGAATGACAACCAGCGAGAGCAGCGAGGGCGAGAGAGACAAAAAGACGGCGTGAGAGCATGAACATGAGATTCACAGGATGGACAGAACAAGAGCGCGAAAGGCTCAGCGACGCCACTGATACATCCAGCGCTCGGAAATGACCTTCTCGCCCTCTTTGAGCTCGCTCATGATTTCGAGGAGGTTGGTCTTCTCCGGCACGTCGAGCTTGAAAAAGGCCCGCCAGCCGCCGGTCTCGGCATTCTTCATCACGCGCTTGTCGAGGATCTTCGCCTCGCCGGAGCTGATTTGAAGGTCGATGTCCGGCACCCAGTCGGCTTTGGCAGGTGCGGGCATGTCGCCAGCGGAAAAATCGATGACATAAAGATGATCGTCGGAGTCCATCACAAAGCCGCGACGGGTGTTGAGCACCTTGCAGAGCTTGCCGGGCTCATGCTGATCCAGCCAATGGAGGTTGTAGGCCACGCGGAGAGGCTCGGCGGGCGTGGCGGGAAGGTTTTTCGGGCTCCACATGGCCACGATGTTGTCCCAGGTTTCTTCACCGGTGGAGAGCTCCACCAGCGTCACCGAGCCCGCGCCGAAGCCGCTCACCGGCTCCACCCACACGGCAGGGCGGCGGTGGTAGTTCGCTTCGAGGTCCTGGAAGTTGTTGAAGTCACGGTCCCGCTCCGCCAGGCCAAAGCCCTTCAGCTTGTCGGTCTCGAAAAGGCTCAGGCGCATGTCCCGGCTTACATCGAGCGGACGCAAGATCGACGGCCCGCCCTCGATCTCGACCTGGAGACCGTCGGAATCATGCACTTCGGGGCGGAAGTCGTAGGGCTTCGGGTGTGAGTTCTCGCCAAACCAGAACATGCTGGAGAAGGGCGCGATACCCAGCATCTTCACTGCCTTGCGCAGGTGGAGCGTGGCCTTGATCTTCATCAGCGTCGTCTTGCCCGGCGTGGATTCGAATTCGTAAGCCCCCGTGATGCTCGGGCCGTTCAGCAGTGCCAGCACCTTCACGGAGGTGGCTCCGGGCTTCGGTGCCTCCAGCCAGAAGTGCGTGAAATCGGGGAACTCCTCCGGCTCGCCGCCGATGGTATTCACCGCCACCCCGCGAGCGGAGATGCCATAACCCAGCTCCGTGGTCACGGCGCGGTAGTAGCTGGCCCCCATGAAAACGAGGAACTCGAATCGCTGTTTGCGCATGCTATCCGGTGCCAAGACTCGAAAGCCCGCATAGCCTTCCGGATTCGCCACCTTCTCTGGCACCTGGAGCTTGCCATAGTCAAAGAGCCCACGGTCAAACGGCACCGCCGACGTGGCCCCATCCCGCATGGTGTAAAAGCGCACCGGCTTTTTAAACATCCAGCCGGGGTGGAAAAACTCGATGCGATACACATCGCCGAGATCGCTGAAGATCGCCTTTTGAGGCTGAAAGCGGATGTCCCGATGTCCGTCGTATTTCAGCCCTTCAAAGAACGGATCGAGCTTCTGAGAGGGAGCCACATACGGCTGCGCCGCAAGCTGCGCGGCCACCTTTTCGAGGCTGGCGTGGTCCTTCACGTCTTCCAGCTTCACCTGGGCAGCCGCCGAGACGGCGAGCAGCGAGATCAATCCAATCGAGGGGGCAAATTTCATGCGGGGCCGCGAGCATGCAGCACGCCGCATGCCAGTCAACCAGCGGGAACTGCCAACCCAGATTTCTCAGTCCGGCGTCATTCCGAGTCCAAGTCTTGGCAAAAGCACGACACTTAGCTTTCGTGTCCGTCTTGCAGAAGTGCTCAGTGCTCAGTGCTCAGTGCTCAGTGCTCAGTTGGGCACTCGCCGGGAGATTCCCACTGAGCACTGAGAACTGAGCACTTCGTTCACCTCCAGGTGTGAGACATGCAGCTTAATAGTGACCGTAGCCGCCGCGAGGGTGGTAGCCGTTGTTCGAGCAGTGGTTGTTGGATTGGCGACGCTCGCTTCGATTGCTATTGGCCAGGCCATAAGCAATCAAGCCGACGGCCGCCGCGCCGATCAGGGCGGCTCCGGGCTCGATGACCTGCCGCGGACGACCATGGGCATCGTAAGCCGTGGTGCAGGAGGCCATGGCTGGCAGGAGAAGCACGAGAAGAAGGCGATGGAGGGATTTTTTCATCGGCTCTCCGACGACACACCGAGGTGTCTATTCAAAGCGATGCTTCAAGAACAAGAAGCGGGACTTGCCACGTCACGCAGAAGTGATCGCTCACGGGACGCCGATGCTCTGACCTCTGTGCACCTCTGTGACCTCTGTGGTAAAATCGAGCGGTTCTCGGTTCCACCACAGAGAGCACCGAGGGACACAGAGAAGGAGGCTCGGGGCTTGATGGCCAATCCAGAGCGTGGTCGTGAATCATTTTTGAAGTCAGAATGATCTCCCACAGATTCGGGGAGGCCCACAGATTGAATCCAAAAAGAATCTGCTGGCCTCCATGAATCTGCGGGAAATCACCATTCGTGATGACGCTCATGAGACGCTGATGCTCTGATCTCAGAAATTAGCGTTAAATCAGTGTCAAATTAGCGGTTCCAAACCCGTCGTTCGCTCTTCCGGCATCAAATCCGAATCTCCGGGCCTTCTTCGCGTTTCACGAGCTTTCAGGTGGGCCGACACCGGGGCTGCGGATTGGTTCGACCTCTGTGCTCCCCCGCCCGCAGCGCTTCGCGCAGCGATGCGGGCGGGTCGGTGACCTCTGTAGTGAAATCGACTGGCGAACGGTTTTGGGATCCACCACAGAGCGCACGGAGGGACACAGAGGATGAGGCTCAGATCTTGATATCAGGCCCTTCTTCGCGTTTCACGAGCTTCCAGGTGGAGCCGGTGCGGCGGAAGGTGTGGTGCACTTGGGTGAGGTTCGGGGCTTGATGGCTGATCCAGAGCGTGGTCGTGATCGTGTCTGCCGTGACGGTGTCCAAGCCGCCTTGGGAATTCCCAAAACCCAACCCCGGATAGCCCAATACCTTGGCAAAGATAGCCCGGCATCCGCCCCCGGAGTGCCCGTGATCCTACCCGGGATGGCCCGTTACCCTGGCTAGGGTTGCGCGGCATCCTACCCCGGAAAAGCCAAATCCGACCCCGGATAGCTCGGCATCCGCCCGCAGAAACGCCAAATCCTACCCCGGATAGCCCGATACCCTGGCTAGGATAACCCGGCACCCGACCCGGAAACGCCAATTCCGACCCCGGGATGCCCACACACCTATCCCGGTGTGACCCCACACCCATACCAGTGTGCCTGCAAACCCATCCCAGTGGGGCTGTCTGGCTCGCTTGTTCACGTCCCGGCTGCCTGTGATAACCGCAGAGGGGCAAAGGAGCCAAGGGCGCAGAGATGGGAACCTCTGAAGAACTCTGCCAGCTCTGCCTCCCGGCCCCTCTGCGGCAAAAGCGAACGTCCCAAACGCCTCTCCACCGACACCCGCGGCTCCTTCCGTGCCTTCCGTGCCTTCCGTGTGTTCCGTAGGTTAGCCCAGCTTCAAATCCGGATCTCCGCCTCTTCTTCGCGCTTCACGAGCTTCCAGGTGGAGCCGGTGCGGCGGAAGGTGTGGTGCACTTGGGTGAGGTTCGGGGCTTGATGGCCGATCCAGAGCGTGGTCGTGATCGTGTCCGCCGTGGCGGTGTCGATGTCGATCGTCACCCGCGTCGCCAGCGCGTCATCGGAGCGCCGGTGGCTCCAGAAAATGCCGGGCCAGTCCTTCACCGGGGCCGTGTAGGTTTCGGAAGCATGCCGCAGCGTGAACTCCGGCAGATCCCGCTGCAACGCCGCTACCTGCTCCGGTCCCTGGCAGAGGTAAAACTCGCCGTTCTTGCCATGACGCGGCAACTCATCGCGCAGAGCCATCCACACGACGCGGTAACGCGGCGAGGGCGGCAGGTCGTTGGGCTCGCGGGCGTCGGAGACGTAGGAGGTTTTGGTGGTGGTGCACGAGCAGAGACAGCCGATCAAGGCCAGGCAGACAGCCCAGGGGAGAGTGATGTGCGTGGATAGCATACGCTGGGTCAATAACCGAATGCGAATCGAACGTTGCCTCCCCACTCGATGAATACCCAAAGGCCCACTGCGAAGAGGTTCAATACTGCCAGGCCTCGCTCGCATTTCGTCTTCTCAAGAGCGCTGACGTATATCGCCCAAACCAGCGGTGGAACACCAAACACCAAGGCTATCGGGTGGAAATGACAACCGCAAGTTCCGGACACAAAACCGCCCAAACAGAGAACATGAATCACAAAACTCGAAACAAGCCAACCAACGACTCTTCGTTGATTTCGTGGCACCGAATCTTCGGCTTTCTCGTTCATCGGCGTTTGTCTCCAAAAGACGGACTGCGCTTCTGGTGGCGGACCACCAGCACTTTGACTCGCTCGGGCTCGATACGGTAAAGCAGCTTGTAGGGGAACCGGGAGAAAAGAGCCACCCGACGGCCTTTGTCGGTGGGCGGCCAGCGTTTGGGATTATCTTGGATGCCGGCGATCACGGCGAGAAACTCGTCAAAGAAGCGGTCGCCAAGTCCTTCCGAGGCATCCTCGTAGTAGAGCCAGGCATCGTCGAGGTCCTTCTGGACCAATTTGTGATACACCACATTCACCGACGGCGGCTCTGAATGTAGGCCAGCATGTCGTCATGCGAGATCGTGGCAGCCGGATCGCTGTCCATTTCAGCTTCGCGGGCGTCGGCAAGGGCGGTGAGTTCGTCGTCCGTGGTGTTGGGGAGCGCTGTCGAGAGTTCTCCGAGCAGGCGGGTGACCAAAACGCCCAGGTCGGGCAAGGCGAGGGAGCGAGCGGAAGAATAGACTTGGTCGATGGTCGCTGTCATGGGTTTGAAAGGTCAGAGTGGATTGAGAATCAGCGTGGACGAGCTTGCTTCCGAGCTTTGGCCTCGGCAATCACCGACTTGGCATCCAAGGGCACAAATTCCGATTCCACGGCTTGCATGGCGGGAGTGAGTTCTTGCTCGAGCCAGCTCCAGCGTTGTTGTTCGACGAAGCTGCCGAGTTCGCTGGGGAACTGGATGGTGAGGGAAGCGCTCATGATGGCAGAGGATGTCATGAGAGGCCGAAAACGGCAAGATGGATGTTGGTGCGCGAACAGGCGCGGCAGCGTCGTGGAGTGCGGTGGCAAGCCTTGGCGCG
>CALSBJ010000131.1:0-9256 GCA_943373155.1 Akkermansia muciniphila
TATTCTTCGCGTGATCACCCACACGTTCGAGGAAGCGGGCGATGAAGATGAGGTGGATGTAGCCTTCCAGTTCGGTGCCACGAGTCTCCATGACGGCGATCATGTCGCGATCGAGGGATTTCTCGGCGTTATCGAGCTCCTTGTCGAGCAACCGAGCGGCGGCGGCAGCCTCGGAATCTCCGGCAATAAAGGCCTGGATGCTAGCTTCCAAATTGCGGGCGCAAAGGTCATAAACAGGCTGCATGAGCTTCACCTCCGACATCTCAGGCAGGTTATTGATGAGTCGGGCCCGCTTGGCGATGCTGCTGGCCTGATCGGCGATGCGTTCGAGGTTGTTCGCCACGCGGATGGTGCCCATGACGGCGCGTAAGTCATGGGCGGTGGGCTGGAATTTCACGAGGACCTGCATCCCAAGCTTATCCACGGCCTTTTCGAGGTCATTCACGTCCTGATCGGCGGCGATGGCGCTGTTACAAAGATCCGTGTCACGCTCCAAAAGGCCACGCATGGCGCAGGCGAGATTCTTTTGGGCCATGCTGGCCATGGCAAGCACGTCCTGACGAAGGCGATCAAGGGATAGATTGAAGGTGGAGAGGATGTGCTCGTGCATCGGAAATGTGACCTGTAGGCCGGATGTGAACCTCATCATGTGACGTTTTCGTGCCAATTTCGAGAAAATCTTGCCAGCCTGCCTGTTGGCGTTCTGACGAACACACTAACACTGGCGCCGGCGCAAGGCCGGACTTGTTCAAATCCCCTAACGCGGCTACCTTTCGACCCCACTCCCCTTCTCCACCCCATGTTTGAATCCATCCGCAGGGCCAGATTGCAACGCCAGGGGCTTTCCTGCGGTAAAACGCGGCGCAAGCACCAGGAGGGTGACCTCTTTGATGAGATGCGTACACATCCCTCGGCCAGCGTGGTCGTTTATGTGCTGTTTTTCATCGGTCTGGCCATCCTGCTCCGGCTGGGTGCCAGCGTGGCGGAGGGCGTGCCACCGCCCGATTTCCTCGATTGGCTGAGCGTAGGCGCGGTGGGCACCGCGTTGGTGGTGCATCAGCGGGTAGCGCTGCGCGGCGAGATGGAGGAAAACTCCACGCTGCTGCTCGTGCTGGGCACCCTGCTGCTCCACCTCGTGCTGGGCGTACTGGTGCTCGATTTCGGCGGAAGCCAAGGCTGGCCGCCTGCGCTGATGACGATGGCGGTGCCGCATGTTTTTGCTCCGCTGGTGCTCTCCGTGATGCTGGGGCGGAAGATCGGTCTCTTCGGGGCCATTTACTCGACCCTGCTCGGCTCGATGGTCTTCAGCGGCGTGCTGAACCCGATCACTTATCTGGCTACCTCCTCTCTGCTGGGTTTCTTGGCCGTGGTTTTCACGAACCGCGTGCGGAAGCGCAATCGCCTCTTCAGCGCCGGCCTCTATGCCGGGGTGGCCGCCGCCGTTTTCTCCTTCATGCTGCACGAAGCCTCGGGCTTGATGGAATCGGTGAAGATCACGCGCATGATCGGTGTGCCGTTCGTGATCGGCGTGCTCACCGGCATGGTGGTGGGTGGCTTCCTGCCCGTACTGGAGCAGCTTTTCGGCGTCACCACGGAGGTGAGTTGGCTGGAACTGGCGGACTTGAACCACCCGCTGATGCGCCGTCTTTCGATCGAAGCGCCCGGCACCTACCATCACAGCCTCGTCGTCGCGAATCTCTCCGAAGCAGCCGCCGAGAACATCGGTGCCAGCGCCACGATGTGCCGCGTCTCGTCTTATTTCCACGACATCGGCAAGCTCTCGAAGCCGGAATACTTCATCGAGAACATGGACCCGGCGGTCAATCCGCATGAGGACCTCACCGCTCGCATGAGCGCCCTTGTGATCATCGCTCATGTGAAAGACGGCGTCGATCTCGCCATCAAGCACAACCTCAACTCGCGCATCATTGATGTCATCGAGCAGCACCACGGCACCTCGCTGGCGTGGTATTTCTACCGTCAGGCCCTCGATCAGAAAGCCCAGATGCTGCGCCTCGTGGAGCAGGACAAGGCGAAGGAGGACGATGTGCCACAGGTGAGCGAGGAGGTCTTCCGCTATCCCGGACCGAAGCCGCAATTCAAAGAAGCCGCCATCATCTCGCTGGCCGATGCCGTGGAGAGCGCCTCCCGCACCTTGGAAAAGCCCAACGCCTCCCGCATTGAGACCATGGTGAGCGAAATTGTGCAGGCCCGCATGCTCGACGGCCAGCTCGATGAGTGTGATCTGACCATCGCCGAACTCGCCAAGGTCAAAGCCAGCTTCTGCAAGACGCTGCTCAGCATGATGCACGGCCGCATCAAGTATCAAAAAGCCGTCGAAGCCGCTCCCACGACCATGATCGCCCGGGATGAGCCGCGGCTCCTGACCACCGGCCCGACCGAGCCGCCCACCACGGCAACGATGAAGATTGTCGAAGCCTCCTTTGCCGGTCCGGAAGCTGAGGCCCAGGCGAAAAAACAGCGTTCCCGCCGGAAAACGCCGCCTGCCTCCGCCGCGTGATGTCAAAGCTCCGACTCTTTAACCGGCAGAAGGCGCATCCCATTCCCCTGCCCTGGCTGCGCCGCATCGCCAAAGCCGCGCTTCCCGCCTGCCTCGCCGCTTCAAAGCCTCGCGAGGATGCCGTGCTCGCCACGCTGGAAGAAGTCGAGATCACCTACGTCTCCGATGCGGAGATCGCCCGCATACATGGCGAGTTTCTGGACGATCCCACGCCCACCGATGTGATCACCTTCCACCATGGTGAAATCCTCATCAGCGCCGAAACAGCCGCCCGGCAAGCTCTCGAGCACGGACAAACCTTGGAGCACGAACTGGCGCTTTATCTCGTTCACGGCCTGCTGCATCTTGCTGGCTGGCACGATGAAGAGGAAGCGGAAGCCGCTGAAATGGCCCGCGTGCAGGAGGCGGTGCTGCGAATGGCCATGGAGCGATAGAATCGAGATTCGAAATTCATTCCTCGGGCTGGTTGGAAGCATGCTAGGCCGTGTTTGAAAACCATCTGGGGCACTCGAATGATGCGGCAGCAGAGTAGCCATCTCGCTCCGTCGAGATGAGCTTGGCGCTTCTCAAGCCCCCCCCAGTATACGAGTTGTGGAATCCAACATGCTGGCGAAAGCCTTGTGCTCATCTCGCGGAGCGAGATGGCCACTTTGCTTCGCTTGATCGTCGTGGTTAGGTTTTCAAACACGCCCTAGCTTATGCGTGGCATTTCTTTTCAACGCGAATGACGATCCAATGGGAACCGAATGGCAGCGAATCTGGCCGCTCGCCCTATTCGTGCCCATTCGGTTCTTATTTGGCTTGGATTCGCGTAAAAAAACATATCCGCTTACTCATTTCATGTGCATGCCTCCGCTTCGTCAGTCGGGCTTCGGATTATTTGCTTCTCACTCATGCCTTAGCGCTTCCACGGGATTCATGCGGGCCGCCCGGCTGGCCGGGTAAATGCCAAAGGCCACGCCCGTGAGCACCGAAATCGAAAACGCCAGGATCGGCGACCACATCTTGATCACCGTCGTCACGCCCGCGAAATGCTGCACGGCCATCGGAATGGCCAAGCCGAGCACCACGCCCAAAACACCTCCCACACCGGCGAGCAGCACCGTTTCGATCAGGAACTGCACCACGATGTCCGCCTGCCGGGCACCGAGAGCACGGCGAATGCCGATCTCCCGCGTGCGCTCCGTGACGCTCGCCAGCATGATGTTCATGATGCCGATGCCGCCCACGAGCAGCGAGATGGCCGCGATGCTGCCCAGCACGATGCTAAAGATCTGCTTCGTGCGTTCCGCCTGCTTCAGCAGTTCCACCGGCACGATGATGCGCCAGTCATCCTTCTTGTGATTCGTCCTCATCAGATGCCGCAGCGCCTCCGCACGGCTTTCCACCTGGGTCACATCTTCCACCCGAAGCACGGCCTCATGAAATTCGACCTTCTCCGCCTCGAACGAGCCCGTGCGGTAACGGAAAAACGTCTCGCCATACTGATCCATCAGCGTGTCAAAAGGGATCATCACCTGCGCCAGCGAGCTGCCCGAAGGATTCGCGGCATCCGTGCCCACCATCTGCCCCTCATCCTGAATCACGCCCACGATTTTGTAGTAGTAGCCCTTCACGCGGACGGATTTCCCCACCGGCGTCGAGAGCGGGAAAAGCTTCGCCACGACCGATTGGTTCAGCACACACACCGGCATGCGTTCCTTCATTTCCAGATCGGTGAAGAAGCGGCCCTGCACGATCTCGCGGTTACGCATCTGCGGATACACCGGCAGCACGCCCATCACCTGGCCGTCGATGCTGCGATCGAGGTTCCAGATGTTTTCCGAGATGAAGCGACTCGGCACCACGATGGAAATCCCCGGCACCGTCTGCTGGATCTGCGTGACATCACGTCGGGTGATGCCGTATTCGCTGATGAGGCTGCGACTTTCCGCATTCGAACCCTGACCATCCGGCGGCTTCACGCTTTGCAGGATGATGTTTTGGCTGCCCAGCTTGCGGATCTGCTCCTGCGCCTCGTGGCTGGCCCCTTCCCCGATCGCCAGCATCGCCACCACGGAGGCCACGCCAAAAACCACGCCCAACGCGGTCAAAAACGAGCGCAGCTTGTGAAGCCAGATCGTCTTCAAGCCCAGCGAAAGCGTTCGCCACAAATGCTGTGGCGACGCCACGAGTCTCAGAATCGGGTGCCGGGCTAAAAAGGACATGTCTTGGGGGGCTGAAACAACGCCTCTCCCTTCGCAAAACTTGCCCTTGAATGCCTCCACCGCCAAGATCGTTCCGACTCGCCCCAATCCAGCCGCAGATTGCGAAACGACGATTCCTGATGAGCCTCTTGCAATACTTCCCCGTCTCTGTGCTTCTCCGTGGCCTCTGTGGTCGAAAAATGCATTTCCACCACAGAGGGCACAGAGTAACACAGAGGGTTTGCAAGAGGTCTGATGATTGAAGTGCCCAAACCTCTCCAAGCGCCCGCTCTTCCTCTCTTCCCTTCAACAATCAGCAATCGACATTTCCCCGTCTCCCACCTCGCATGCGCCTTTTGCCGCTCATCCTGCCATTTTTCGTCCTCGGGTGTGAACCCGCGCCGAAGATGGTGCCCGAATTCGAACCTCCAGCGGTCGTCCTCCCTGCCAGCGTCAAAGAACTCACGCCTGACGAAGCCGAGCGGTTCCTCGCCGAGCATGCGGAAGCCCAGCTCATCGACGCCCGAACCGAGGCGGAACGCAAAGAGCATGGCCATATCCTCCGCGCCGAGTTCTTCGATTACCTCCACGGCCAGCCCACCCTCGACCGCCTCCAAAACACCGCCGACAAGTCGAAACCCCGCCTCGTTTATTGCGCCCTCGGCGGACGGGCCAAGCTGCTCGCCGTCGAAATGACCCGAATGGGCTTTACCGAGGTGCGACTGCTTCAAGGAGGCTTCAACGCCTGGGTCGCCGCAGGCAAGGCCGTGGCTCGATAAACCCCAACTTGAAGCTTGGAAGCTGAAACTTTAAACCTAACATGCCACCCATGTCCAAGAACCGCCTCTTGATCGTCCTCCCAATCCTCTTGATCGCCGCCGCGGCGCTCTTCCGCTACCTCAAGCTCTCCCAGCTCGTGCATGTGCCCGCCTTGGAAAACTTCGCTCCCTGGATGGCTCTCGCCTTCACCGGCACACTCGTCATCTCCCACCGTGTTCCCTTCTTTGTGCTGCCACTCCTGCTGGCCCTCATCGACCTCGCCGCCACCGGTATGAATGGGGTGCTGCACTGGGAAGCGCTAGGCGTGTATGGTGCCTTCGCCCTCGCCGCCTGGATCGCCAGCCGTTCACGTGGCAAATTGGGCCTTCTGGGCAGCCTCGCCGCCGTCATCACCTCCTCCATCGGCTTTTATCTTCTCACCAACACCATGTCCTGGTTCGTGGATCCCGGCTACGCCAAGACCCTCGCCGGCTGGACGCAGGCCATGACCACCGGCCTGCCCGGTCTGCCGCCCACCATCTGGTTCCTGCGGAATTCGGTCCTGAGCGATCTCGCCTTCTCCTGCCTGCTGCTGGCCGCCTACAACACGGAAGCCTCCTTCCGCCGTCAGGACACCATTCCACTGCTTCGCGTCACCGCGGCATGAAACGGCTCACGAGCTGCCTCTGCCTCTTGATTGCCTCCTGGGCATCGGCGGACACCCTGCATCTCTACACCTGGGCCGATTACATCAGCCCCGAGGTCGTCGAAAAGTTCGAAAAGCAGCATGGCTGCGAGGTCGTCATCGACACCTTCGACTCGAACGAGAGCATGTACGCGAAGCTCAAGGCTGGAGCCACCGGCTACGACCTCGTCTTTCCCACCGCCTACATGATCCAAGTCATGCACGCCGAGGGTCTGCTGCAAAACCTCGATCACACCAAGCTCCCCAACCTGCCCAACATTGATCCCGCCGTGCTCGCCAAGGTCATCGATACCAAGATGGAGCACAGCGTGCCCTACACCTTCGCCTACGCCGCCCTCGCCATCCGAAAGGACAAGATCAAGGACGCCGAGCCCAGCTACGCCCTGTTTGATCGAGCCAGCCTCGCCGGACGCGTCACCCTCCTCGACGACATGCGTGAGAGCATTGGCGCCGCCCTCAAATCCCTCGGCCACAGCATCAACACGAGTGACGAAGCCCAGCTCGCTGCCGCCCAGGAGGTGCTCATCCGCTGGAAGAAGCATCTCGCCCGCTTTGACAACGAAGGCTACAAAGCCGGCATCGACTCCGCCGAGTTTCACCTCGTCCACGGCTACAGCGGCGACCTCTTCCAGGTGCAGATGGAGAACCCCAAGGTCGAAATCATCATCCCGCGTGAAGGCGTCACCATCGGCTGCGATGAAATGGTCATCCCCAAGACCGCCAAGCAGCCCGCCCTGGCCCACGCCCTCATCAATTTCCTCCTCGATCCCGCCATTGCCGCCGAGAACATGGAGTGGATGGGCTACTACTGCCCCAACACCCCCGCCAAAGCCCGCCTCAGCGCCGACTTCCTCGAAAATCCCGCCATCACCATCCCCGCCGACCTCGCCGCCAAATGCGAAGTCATCCAAGACCTCGGCCCCGATCTCGCCAAATACTCCAAAGTCTGGGATGCGGTGAAGGCCGCTAAGTAAAGCGGGGCGATGGCGGCCCTTGGGAGTTCGCTAGACAGATTACCCACCTACCGCTAAAAGCAGCCCCCATGACCGCCCCTCAGGGCGACATTGACTTCTTCATCAGCTACCGCGGTGCCCGCACCGATGGAGAAGCTCTTTGCCTTAACCTCAACGTTTGAGCCGCCCACCTTGCCCTCCGTTTTCATCAGCTACCGACAGCTCAATGCCGCACAGCGCCTGCGTGTGCGTGACTTTGCCGAGCGCGTCCGTGGCTCGGGCATCGATGTTGTGTTGGATCAGTTTTACAAGGAAGCCACTCCAGGCGCATCGGATGACGGATGGACAATCTGGAGCGAGAATCAGGCCGAGGACACCGAGAAGGTTTTAATCATCGCGGATCACGAGTGGTTTCAGTGCTACTTAAAGAAGGCTTCACCTGGAAGAGGCCTGGGCGCAGCGGCCGAAGCACACATCATTCACGCAAGAATTACGGCTGCAGGCACGAAAGCGCAGGGCATTCGTATCGTGGCATTTGACGAAGTCGCCAAAGATAGCATCCCCTTTCGGTTGCGCGACTTCCCGTTCTTCGACCTTCAACAATCTGGGGTCTTTGAGGAGATGATTGCTTGGCTCGGCGGAACGGCACCCATCTCCGCTTCCGCCACACCCACCACCACGCTTACTTGGCCAGCGCGCTGCACGACATTCCTCCCCGACATGGCAAACCGGCACGAGGAATTCGATTTCTTCGCCAGCACGCTCTGCAACAGCGTTCCGCAGCGAGCCACGCTCGTCAGCGCGGGCAGCGATCATGGCAAGACCAAGCTCGTCGCCGAGTTCAACCGTTACGGTTGCGAAGTTCTCGGTCAGGATGCCTGTGCCTTCATCGACTTCAAAGGCCGCGGCACCGTGGACCACATCTGGGACACGCTGAGCCTCGATCTGGGCAGCCGCCTGCCTGGCCTCAGCGACCGCAGCCCTGGCAGGTTGCGGGAAGGGTTGCGCAAAGCCACCGCGCCCGTGCTGCTCTGCTTCGACGCCTTCGAGCAGGGCACCGAAGAGGCACGCGACTTCGTGCAGAAGCACCTTCTGGCCGATCTCAGCCGCACGAACGCCATGCGCCTGCTCATCGCCGGGCAGCCGCAGGCCATGCCCGATCCGAAAAAGGCCGCCTGGGAGGCCCACGCCCGCCGCTACGACCTCGGAAACATCCCCGACCCCCAACCCTGGGTTGACTGGGCCGCTCGCGTTTACCAGCTCATCCCCGAAAACTCCGTCAGGACCATCGTCGCCTGCTCCGGCGGCGCACCGGGAGTGATCGCCAATCAACTGGCCCACCTCGGACGCCTCAGCGCCAGCCAGCTCCGGGCCCTCGGCCTTAAATAAATCGAAGCCATGCCTACGCCCTTCGATCAACTACTGAAAGACCTCCAGGCCGCCCAGGGCGATCCCGCCGCGCTTGCGCTCGTCACTTTCGACTTCGCCGTCGCCAGCGATCCCGTGCTCAAGGAGGCTGCCACCGCGGTTGCCATTCCTCATTGGTTCGATGCAGCATCTCTTGCCGCGTTGCTGCCTGAGCACGCTGCACAGGCCGACTGCCTCATGGAGCAATTAAGGGCCCTGCCCATGGTCGAGCCTTACACCCGTGGCACGGATGAGCCCGCATGGAACATCCACGAGGCCACCCGTCTCGCCTTGCGAGACCGGCTCTGGCAGTCCGACCCGGAGCTTTTCAAACTGCTTTCCCGCCGCGCCGCCACCGCCTATGGCCGTGCGGACGATACCGCCCCGGACTTCGTCCTAACCTGCGAGCACCTCTACAACCAACTCGCCGGGCAGACCAATCAAGGGGACGCCGCCATGGCAAGGGTAGCCGGCAACTGGCGCAGAGGCTTCCGCACCGAGCCGCTTCAGACTCTCGCCCGGCTGCTGGAGGAGCTTCTTGCCATCAAACCAACGCCGCCGCTGCTCCCACGAGGCCTGGGACTTTCCCATCAGTCCATTGCCGATGCACGGGAGAATCATCAGCCTTTGCCGGCCACCGTCGCTTCCTTGGTCAAGGCGGAGGCCGTTTTCCGCACCCTAGCCGCCAGCGACCCCGCCAATGCCGCGTGGCAGCGCGACCTCT
>CALSBJ010000132.1:0-9155 GCA_943373155.1 Akkermansia muciniphila
GCGCCGATGATAGTTGGGCGATAGGCCCCGCGAAAGTAGGACGTTGCCAGATTATATCGCCCCGCGCCTCGAAAGAGACGCGGGGCGTCTTGTTTCCAGGCTATCCCTCCCACTCTCCCACCGCGTCCACCCTTCGTTGGCTGAAAGAACACCGCCCGGAGGGGCTTTAAACTGTGTGGCCAAACCCAAATCCCCCATGGCTGCGACATTTTCCCCGACCAAAACCTCTTTTCCTTGGCCTTCGCTCTGGATGCTCACGGCGTGCTCCTTGGCCGCACCGCCCGAGCATCCCGGCAAGCTGCTGTATCAAAAGCTGTGCGCTGAGTGCCACGGTAACAAAGGCCAGGGTGTGGAGGACGAATACGATGAGGCTCTCACAGGCGAAAAGTCCCTTGAAGCCCTCGCCCGGCAAATTGACCGCACGATGCCAGAGGACGATCCGGACAAAACGACGGCCGCGGACTCCAAACTGATCGCGGAATACATTTATGAGGCCTTTTACTCGCCCGATGCGCAGGCACGGAACAATCCGCCGCGGAAGGATCTGGCCCGCCTGACCATCGACCAGTTCCGCAACAGCGTGATGGACCTCCTCGGCCGCTTTCGCATGGGGCCGGGCTTTGACCGGCCCATCGGCACCGAGCAGGGGCTGAAGGCAACCTATCGTGGAGTGGCCGTGCCAAAGCCGGGCGAGCAGATGGAGGACCTGTCGAAGAACAAGGGCATCAAGAAGCGCCGGTCAAACTACCGCTTCGAACGCATCGATCCAAGTGTGGCATTCCACTTTGGCGCCGACAGCCCGGACAAGGAAAAGATGCTTGCCGAGCAGTTTGAACTCCAATGGGACGGCAGCGTCGTGGCCCGCGAGACCGGCGTGTATGAGTTCGCGGTGAAGTCAGAGAACGGCTTCCGCCTTTACATCAACGACACTTCCGATGGAAACGCCCTCATCGATGGCTGGGTGAGTGCCGGCCCGCAGGTGCGCGAGGAAAAGAAGAGCATTTTTCTCGTTGGTGGGCGTGCCTACCGGCTGCTGCTGGAGCACTTTAAATTCAAGGAGAAGTCCGCCTCGATCGAACTCTGGTGGAAACCACCGCATGGCATCAAGGAACTCATCCCCGCGCATGCCCTGCGCACCGACCGCCCGCGTGAGCTGGCCATCGTCAGCACCGAGTTCCCCGCGGACGACAGCAGCGGCGGCTATCCGCGCGGCACGACAATCTCCAAAGGATGGGACCAGTCCGTGACCGAAGCAGCCATCGCTACTGCCGATCAGGTCATCGCGAAGATCGACGAGCTCGCGCAGACCAAACCGGGCGCACCGGACCGCGCCGCGAAGCTGCGCCAATTCGCCGAGACCTTCGTCGAGACGGCCTTCCGCCGTCCGGTGGCCGATGAGATGAAGCAACTCATCATCGAATCGCAGTTCAAGGCTGCGAAGACACCGGAAACAGCGGTAAAGCGCATCGTGATGCTCACGGTCAAATCGCCACAGTTCCTCTATCCGGAGCTCGAATCGGCCGATGATGATTATAGTGCGGCTTCCCGACTCGCCTTCACGCTATGGGATTCGCTTCCCGACAAAAAGCTCACGCAAGCCGTTGCGGCCGGAAAACTCAAAACACGCGATCAAATCCGTGCCGAGGCCCAGCGCATGATCAGCGATCCTCGTGCTAAAGAGAAGCTCCATGGCTTCTTCCATCAGTGGCTGGAACTGGAGCGTGCCGAAGGCACCAGCAAGGATCCGAAAATCTTTCCTGACTTCACGCCCGATTTGCTCGCTGATTTGCGTGAGTCGCTCTTCCAGTTCATCGACGAGGTCGTTTGGAGCGATAAATCGGACTACCGTGAGCTACTTCAGGCCGATTACCTCCTGCTCAATGAGCGCCTCGGCAAATTCTACGGTCACCCCGTCTCCGGTGATGAGTACCAGCGGGTGGGTTTTGATCCGAAGCAACGCGCCGGCGTGGTCACCCACCCCTATCTGCTTGCGTCGCTCGCCTACACAAAACAATCGTCGCCCATTCATCGTGGCGTTTTTTTGACGCGCAACATCGTCGGAATGTCGCTCAAGCCACCGCAGAAGGCCGTCGTGTTTGAGGACAGCCACTTCAATCCCAAGCTGACCATGCGTGAGAAGATCACTGAGCTCACCCGTAGCGGCGGCTGCATGACCTGCCACAGCATGATCAATCCGCTCGGCTTCAGCCTAGAGAACTTTGATGCCGTCGGCCGCTGGCGCACGAAGGATAACAACAAGCCGGTGAACCCCGTGAGCGACTTCACCACACACGAAGGACAACTCGTTCGCCTCGCCGGTCCGCGTGACATCGTCAACTATGTCGCCAGCAATCCCGCCGGCCACCGAGCCTTCATTCGCCATCTCTTCCATCATCTCGTCAAACAAGAGCCCACCGCCTACGGCCCCGCCACGCTCGACAACCTTCAAAAAGCCTTCGCCGCCAACAATTGTCACATTCAGAAGCTCATGATCGACATCGCCCTCGTGGCGACGGAGGTCAAATGACGCCATACCGAGTTCAAACCCGACTCGTAACTCCCTTCATATGAAACACCTCCACCGCCGCCAATTCCTGCGCGATCTCGGCATCTCCGCCGGAGCGTTTCCCTTCCTCTCCGGCCTGCCGAGCATCACGGGTGCACCCGCGCCGCAGAAGCGCCGGCGTCTCATCATCATGTTTTCGCCAAACGGCACGCTGCCGAATGAGTTCTGGCCGGACCAGGAAGGCAGCGAGTTCAGCTTCAAATCCATTTTGAAGCCGCTGGAGCCTTTCAAGAAACAGATGCTCATCCTGCACGGCATTGCAAACAAAGTGCGTGGCGATGGTGACAGCCACATGCGCGGCATGAGCTGTCTGCTGACCTGCGATGAGCTCATGAAGGGCAACATCATGGGCGGTGGCGGAAATCCCGCCGGATGGGCCAGCAGCATCTCCATCGACCAGGAGCTCAAAAACTTCCTCCAAAGCCGCAAAGAGACCAAAACGCGTTTTGGCTCGCTTGAGTTCGGCGTGGCCGTTCCGGACCGTGCGGACCCTTGGACCCGCATGAGCTATGCCGGGCCAAACCAGCCCGTGGCACCCATTGATGATCCACATCAGGTGCTGAAGAAGGTGTACGGCAAGATGAAGGACAAGGAGAGCCTCGTCAGCATCCTCGATGATGTGCGCGAAGATTTGAAACGTGTCTCGTCGAAGCTCAGCGCCCGTGACAAAGCCCTGCTCGATCAGCACATGACGCTCGTGCGCAGCCTCGAGCAGGATCTTGCCGATTCGGACAAGATCGGCAAGCTCACGCATCCCGTGCCCGCCGTTGATCCGAGCATCGAATTGGTGAACGACAACACACCGCAGATCAGCCGCATCCAGATTGACCTCCTCGTGAACTCGCTCGCCAATGACATGGCCCGCATCGGCACGCTGCAATACATGCGCAGCGTTGGCATGGCGCAGATGCGCTGGCTTGGCGTCGAGGAAGGTCATCACAGCCTCTCGCACGATCCGGACGACAAAAAGGATAGCTACGAGAAGCTCATGAAGATCAACACCTGGTTCGCCGGCGAGTTTGCTTATCTCGCGAAGCGCCTCAGCGAGACTCCCGAGCCCGCGGGCGATGGCTCCATGCTCGACAACACGATGCTCGTGTGGACCAACGAGCTTGGTAAAGGCAACAGCCACACGCTCGACAACATCCCCTACGTCATGCTCGGCGGCGGTTTCGGCTTTAAGATGGGCCGCAGTCTCAAATTCGACAAAGCCGCGCACAACCGCCTCTGGATGTCCGTCGCCCAGGCGATGGGCCACAATTTGCAGACCTTCGGCAAAGCCGAGCTGTGCGAGGGCGGGGCGCTTGGCCTTGCATGATTGGTGACATGGCGACGTTTAGCGGCGATGCGCACGCTTTTGTTTCTCCTCGCCGCCGTCGGGCTGCACGCAGCCCCACGCCCGAACATCCTCCTGCTCATCGCGGATAATTGGTCCTACGAGCACGCAGGGGCAAGCGGCTGCGAAGCATTGAAAACACCGGTGTTTGATCGGATCGCGAGGGAAGGGATGAGTTTCGCGAACACCTTCTGCCCCGTGCCATCATGCTCGCCCACGCGGTCCTGCTTGCTCACCGGCCGCGTGGCGCATCAGTTGGAGGACATGGCGAGCTTGTGGAGCCGGTTTCATCCGAAGTTTCGCGTGTTCACCGATGCCTTGGACGAGGTCGACTACGACACCGGCTTTACTGGCAAAGGCTGGTCGCCGGGCAATCACAAAGATCATGGCCGTGAGCTCAATCCCGCAGGTAGGCAGTATTCCGATTTCGCCAGCTTCGTGGAGGCTCGAAAGGACAAAACGCCCTTCTTCTTCTGGTTCGGCAGCACGCATACGGCCTTGCATAGCTTCAAGAAAGTCGATGGAATCGCTGCGGGAATCGACATCACGAAAATCCGCGTGCCTGCCTATTTGCCGGACACGCCGGAAGTGCGTCGCGAGATCGCTGCCTACCTCGCTGCGGCACAGGAGATGGACACGGCGTTCGGTGAAGCCATCGCGTTGCTCGAAAAGATCGGTGAGCTCAACAACACCGTCGTCATTTATACCAGCGACAACGGCTGGCAGATGCCGCGTGGTCTTGCGAACTGTCACGATAGTGGCTCGCATGTGCCGTTGGCCGTACGGTGGCCAGGCAAGGTCAAGCCGGGACAACGCAGCGAAGCCTTCATCACACTCACCGACCTCGCCGCCACCTTCCTCGACATCGCTCAGCTGCCAAAGTGGCCCGAGATGACCTCTCGCAGTTTTCTCGATGTGCTCACCGGGCAAAGCGATGGCAAAGACCGCGCCCAGGTCTTCCTCGAACGCGAACGCCACGCCAACGTGCGTCGTGGCGATGCCAGTTACCCATGCCGTGCCGTACGCACCGCTGACTTCCTCTACATCCGCAATCTCCGCCCCGATCGCTGGCCCGCAGGAGATCCAGAGCTGCACTTCGCCGTCGGCCCCTTTGGCGATGTGGATGGCACCATCACGAAGCAACTCATCCTCGATCAGCGCGAAACCCCCGCGATGAAGCCCTTCTTTGACATCAACTTCGACAAACGCCCTGCTGAAGAACTCTACGATCTCCGTCATGATCCTGATCAGGTCAAAAACCTCGCCGCCGATCCCGCGTTGGCCGAAATGAAGTCCAAGCTCTCGGATCGCGTGGATTCTTGGATGCGCGAGACCGCCGATCCGCGTGTCGATCCTGCCTTTGATGCGTGGGACAAGTATCTGTATTTCGGTGGCAGGGCGAAAACGGAGAAGTGAGACATCTGACCTCTCACTTCTCAGCTTCGCCCCTGCATCGCCCGAAACTTCCCTGGAGCCATGCCGGCGTAGCGGCTGAAGTGGCGGGTGAAGGCGCTTTGATCGCACCAGCCGGTTTGCAGGGCGATCTCGCCGAGGGGGAGATCGGTTTCGTGAAGCAGACGCGTGGCTTCATCGAGGCGTAGCTTGTGGAGAAGCTGCAGCGGGCTCATCTGGAAGAGGCGCTGCACACGCTGCTCGAACTGATACACGCTCAGCCCGGCCTTTGTGGCGATGTCTTCGATGCGCAGGCTCTCGGTGTAGTGCTTGCGCATGTGCCGGAGGGCGCTGGCGAGTTCGGCAAAGCCTGTGGCTTTGTCGCTAGGCGCGTTCAAATCGCGGGAGATGCCGGCCACGCCGGTGATGCGTCCTTTTTCATCTCGCAGCGGATGCTTGCTGGTGAGGCACCAGCCCGCCTTGCCGCCGGGGTAGATGTGCAGTTCGAGCTGCTGGTCGATGCTTTTGCCAGTTTTCAGCACGAGCTCATCTTGTCGGGCATAACTGGCCGCCAGAGGCGCGGGATAGACCTCTTCGGGCTTTTTGCCGATGAGGCGTGTTTTGTCACCTCCGGCGCAGCGGGCGGCGAAGGTCTGGTTGATCACGACATAGCGTCCGTAGGCGTCTTTGATGAAAAAGACGACATCCGGCAGCGCATCGAACAGCGCCTCCGCGACCGCGTTTTGACTCAAGATGCCGTTGGGAGCCATGGTTTGGATGTTTTGGCAGGTTCGCGGTCAAAAAGCAATCAAGAGACGAGTCGATTCAGGAATCATGAATCCTGACTCATGAATCAGAAACCTCTCTCCTGGGCCGGCGTCTTTCCGGCGGTCGTCACGCAGATGCATCAAGACCAGTCGCTCGATCTCGCGGCGACGGCGCGGCACTGGGAGGCCTTGATCGATTCCGGCGTGGCCGGGCTGGTGGTGTGTGGATCCCTCGGTGAGAACCAAACGATGCTGCCGGAGGAGAAACGCGTCGTGGTGAAGCATGCCGTGGAGGTTTCTGCGGGTCGCGTGCCGGTGGTAAGCGGCGTGGCAGAGATGAGCACGTCCATCGCGGTGAGCTACATGCAGGATTGCGAGAAGCTGGGAGCGAATGGTTTCATGGTGATGCCGCCGATGGTTTACAAATCGGATGCGAAGGAGACGGCGCACTGGTTCCGCACGTTGGCCAAAGCCACGCCGCTGAGCTGGATGCTTTACAACAACCCCGTGGGTTACCACACCGATGTAACTCCCGAGATGTTTGTGGAGCTAGCAGACATTGAGAACCTCAAGGCCATCAAAGAAAGCAGCGCGAACACGCGTCGCATCACTGAGCTGCGCAATCTCACCGGCAATCGCTACCAGATTTTCACTGGTGTGGATGATCTCTTCCTCGAATCCGCCATCCTCGGCATCGACGGCTGGGTGGCGGGCAGCGGCATCGCCTTTCCAAAGGAGAATCAAAAGCTGTGGGATCTGGCTCAAGCAGGCCGCTGGGATGAGGCACGGGCGCTTTACCGCTGGAGCCAGCCGCTGATGAAGCTCGATACGCACCTTCACTTTGTCCAATACATCAAGCTGCTGTGCCAGGAAACCGGCCTCGGCAAAGAGTGGGTCCGCGAACCTCGGCTGCCCATCACCGGCGCGGAGCGTGAGCAGGTGCTCAGAATCATCCGCGAGGCGCTGGCGAAACGGCCCGCGTGAGTTGGTTCCCGGTTAAGCGGCCGCTGGAGCTGCTTGGAAGCGTTCCATGCTGAAACGCTTCAAGAGTGAACCGCCGGCTACGAAGGTGAAGCCGCCGAAGAAGAGCATGAGGAAGGGGATGGAACCCCACTGGCCGCGTTGACCGGCGAGGACGATCATCCAGCCGAAGTAGCCGGCGAGCAGCACTTCAAGCCACAGGGCGATGGATTTGCCGGCCTTGTAGCGAGACTTTTTCCCGGCGGCCTGGGCTTGTGTGGCGATGCCATACTTCGGCGTGCGGACGAATTCGCTTTCCTGATTGAGAAGCGCTTCGAGCACCGCTTTGCCGTTGTTGATGCTCATGCCGATGCCAAGGGCGAGGAGCATGGGCACATAGGGCAGGGCCTTCAGCCAGCCCCAGCGGGACTGCGAGCCCTGAGCGGTCATGTAGAAAACGACGACACTAAAGGAGGCGAAGAAGAACACCGGCACATCGACGAAGACGGCCTTGTGCCAGGAGCTGCCCATCACGAAATTCGCCGGGTACATGAGCACCAGCGTGCAGAGTGTGAGCAGGTAGGCGAAATTTGAAGTGAGATGTGCGGTGGCTTCGAGCTTGATCGAGAGCGGGGCCTTGCTGCGCCACACGTCGCCGAGGATCTTTTTGCACACCTGGATGCTTCCCTTGGTCCAGCGATGCTGCTGGCTCTTGAAGCCATCCATGTCCGGCGGCAACTCGGCGGGCACGACAACGTCTTTCAAGTAGATGAAGCGCCAGCCGCGGATCTGAGCGCGGTAGCTGAGGTCAAGATCCTCGGTGAGCGTATCGTGCTGCCAGCCGCCGCTTTCGGTGATGGCGGTGCGGCGCCAGATGCCAGCGGTGCCGTTAAAGTTCAAAAACTCGCCGTGGCGGCTGCGGGCAGTCTGCTCGAGCACAAGGTGACCATCGAGAAAGAGCGCCTGGAGGCGGGTGAGGAGGGAGAAATGCTTGTTCGCATGCCCCCAGCGTGCCTGCACCATGCCGACAGTCTCGTCGGTGAAGTGGTGGATGAGTTTGTTGAGGTAATCCGGCGCGGGCTGGAAGTCGGCGTCGAAGATGCAGATGTATTCGCCCTTCGCGAATGGCATGGCCTCGTCGAGGGCACCGGCCTTGAAGCCGTGGCGGTTCGTGCGGTGGCGGTATTCGATGTCGAGTCCCTTTGCGGCGTGCTCGGCGCTCAGCTTTTCAGCGAAGGCGGCAGTCTCGTCGGTGGAATCATCCAGCACCTGGATTTGCAGCTTTTCTTTGGGGTAATCGAGAGCGGCCACGCAGCGGAGGAGATTCTCCACCACATCGAATTCATTGAAGATGGGGAGCTGAACGGTGATGACGGGCAGCTCATCGAAATCACGCTTCGGCTGCGGCACATCGGCGCGGTGCTTCCAAAAGTGATACAGCACCTTGATTCTGTGGGCACCGAAGCCGGACAGAGCGGTGAAGAGGAGGATGTAACTGGCAAACCAGATGAAGTGATCCCAAGGAAGCATACGGGAGGCCGTTCCAATACGGGGCGGGAAACGGGGCGCATTCATCGCCGCCAATACGGGGTATTCAAGAGCAAATCCGGTGCCAGAGCCTGTGGGTTTTCTGACGTTTCCCTGACAAGTCGGCCTCAAGACCGGCTGGAGGCGTTCGCGGGGACTTTCACCTTGCCATGCGGCACGCTGACATGCGGGCTCTCTCGGATCAGGAAGCGCCATGGGAAGTCCACCGCCCGGCTGATGCCCACCCGGATGTCGCTCACGACCTCCTTGGCAGAAAGAGCGGAGGCTTTCAGGCCAAAACCAGGCAGGCGGCCCTTACCAGCCATCGGCAGGCCGTGATGGCTGCCGTCGATGGCCAGAGCCTGCGCGAGCTTTCCTGGTCCCGAACATAGATCGCGGGCCTTTTCGCGATTTCGGCGGCTTTGCATGCTTTTGAGGCCTTTTCGCGGTTCGAGGGCACGGATCAGGATGAGTCCATCGTGGCCGCCGCCCTTCACGAGGAGGTTAAAGAGCCAGTGCATGCCGTAGTTGAAGTAAACGTAGGCCGCACCGGGTGGCTTTGCGGCCATGAATTCCCGGGCGCTGGGTCGCGAGGCCGTGTGGCAAG
>CALSBJ010000133.1:0-8978 GCA_943373155.1 Akkermansia muciniphila
CTCGGCCTCGGCAGCATCGGTGGCGCTGAGGCGGTAGCGACCGAGATTCATCGTCTGGAGGTCATCGCTGTTCCAGCCGCCGTGTTTCATGCTCAGGCCAATCACGAGGCCGGAGCCCGGCTTCACCTCGATGGGCTTCTCCAATACAAAAACGGCATTGCGCGGCACATTGCGGCGTCCGGGGCCGGCGTCGATGCCCCACGCCGTTTTATCGTTTCCGTCGATCGCATACGAGATAGGACCGGTGACGCGTTTGTCCTTGGTGGCATCTTGATCGCGGGCAAAAGCATCCAGCGGCGTGTTTTCCGGCTCGCCGAAATCGGCGGTGGCTTTCACGAATTTCAGCTTCGTGTCCTTGCCGTCGATCTTCATCGTCACATTGAATTCCGTCAGCGCGGCAGTGCCTTTTTGCGAACGTCCGGGGCCATACGCAGGCAGGTTCGGATCATTCATGAGTTCCAGGCGGAAGGCGGAAATCTTCACCGGCTTATCGAGCAGCACGTTGAATTTCACCTCGCTCTTCGTCGGCGCATAACCTTGAGCCAAAATACTGCCGTCGGGCTGGCGCAGGGCTTTTTCACCGCCGCTGGGATCGTCTTCAAACTTCAGCGTGGTCCAGTTGGGGCGCTGGATGGACTTTTTCCAGGCTTCGAGCCGCTGGGGCCAATCGGCGTGCTCATGCTTGAGCTTGTTTTCCAGCTCCGCCACGCGTTGCAGCACCTGCGAGCGTGCCATCTGCTCGGACGGCGTGTAAACCACACGCCAGGGTTCGTTGTCGTTGTTCAGGAAGGCGAACATCCGGTAGTACTCCTCCTGCGAGATGGGATCGTATTTGTGGTTGTGGCACTGCGTGCAGCCGATGGTGAGACCGAGGATGCTCTTTCCGATGGTGTCCATGCGGTCAAACATGGCCTCCATGCGAAACTGCTCAGGATCGACGCCGCCTTCCTCGTTGATCATCGAGTTTCGCAGGAAGCCGGTGGCCACGATTTGATCCTGCGTGGCCTTCGGAAGCTGGTCCCCGGCGATCTGCTCGATGATGAACTGGTTGTAGGGCATTTCCTGGTTGAAGGCATTGATCACCCAGTCCCGGTAAAACCAGATGAAGCGCATCGGGTCCTTCTCGTAGCCGTTTGAGTCCGCGTAATGCGCCGCATCCAGCCAATGGCGGCCCCAACGTTCTCCGAAGTGCGGAGATTGGAGCAAAGCATCCGTCGAATCGGCCGGACTAGGCGGCAAGCCCACGAGATCCAAAGCAAGCCTCCGCCGCAAAACCTCCTCGGGAGCCTTTGGGGAAGGTTTCAGACCTTCTTTTTCCAAACGAGCCCGGATGAAGGCATCGATGGGATTTCCCGCAGCGGGTGGTTTGACCTTCACAGGCGGCTTGAAGGCCCAGTGATCGACTTTTTTGTCGAGATTCACGCTCGCGCTGTCCGGCCAGGCTGCGCCTTCGTCGATCCAGCGGCGCACGAGAGCGATCTGCTCCGCCGAAAGCGGATCGCCTTTGCGCGGCATGCGCAACTTGGGGTTTTTGCCCTCAATGGCATGCACCAGCGGTGAATCGGCGCTTTTGCCGGGCAGGATGGCCGAGCCGAAATCCCCGCCCTTCATGGCGCTGGGCTTATGATCGAGGCGAAAGGCCGCTTCCTGCTTGTTCGGGCCATGACATGAATAGCAGTGCTCTTTGAAAAGAGGCTGCACATCGCGGACAAAATCCACCGGAGCCGCCGCGAGCGCGGTGGAGAGGAAAAGCAGGCTGAATCGCATGGTTCACGGGATACGGCAGCAGACCCGGCATTCCCAATCACACCGCATGGAAAATCCGCTGATGAAGGCGGAGGGTTCGTGTGGATTAACAACTCGCGGTGGTTGTGAGAGCAGCATTCGCGGGCTAACAGAAGAGGGTCTGCTCACCCCATGAAGTTTCCATTTCTTTGCCTCTTCGCCACGCTTTCGCTCGTGCTGGTAGCCTGCGATGCAAAGAAGCCAGCCGCGACACCTCCGGCAGCCGTTGTCGCCGCCAAACCGACCACAATGATCCGTGGCAAGACCTTCAAGGCCGAAGAGCACGTCTTTCCGCGCTTTCTGCGTGTCACCGGCCAGCTCGCGGCCAAAAGCGATGCCATCGTGGCCGCAGATACGATGGGAAAAGTCGTCGAGGCCAGTGTGGAGCGAGGTTCGGTGGTCAAAGCGGGTGATGTGCTCGCACGACTCGATGAACGGCAGCCGAAACTGGCCCTCGCCGAGGCCAGCGCCGCGGTGGATGTGGCAAAAACACGCCTCGCCCTCGCCAAGCATGAGCAGGCCCGCAACCAACCGCTCGCCGAGAAAAAAGCCATCGCCGATGCCGACTACCAGCGCCTGCTGACCGAAGTCGTCGCCCGCGAAGCGGAAGTGGCTGCGAACACCGCACGGCGGGATCTCGCCCAGAAAATGCTCGATGATTGCGTGATTCGCACGCCCTTCGCCGGAGTCGTGGCCGAGCGCATGGTCGAAGCGGGCGAATACGTGGGCCCAGGTGCTCCGGTGGCTCGCGTGGTGGAAAGCGGCACGCTGCGATTGGTACTCAATATTCCCGAGACAGAGGTGGCCGCGCTCATGGTGGGTCAGAAGATCGAATTTACGACGGCCGCCTATTCAAAGCGCCTCTTTACCGGCAAGCTCCAGCACATCGGCGCGGCCATGCGAGAGGTGTCACGCGATCTCGTCGTCGAGGCCTTGGTGGACAACGCGGATCACACGCTGCGCCCCGGCTTCTTTTGCGATGCACGCATTCTGCTGCGTGAGGAGAAGGCCATCGCCGTGCCGGAAAAGGCGCTGCGCATCGAGGGCTCACGCCGGAAGCTCTTCGTCATCGCAAAAGACAACACCCTGAGTGAGCGGCTCGTCGAGATCGGCGAAGGGCGTGACGGCTTCACGGAGATACGACGCGGAGTCACCCTCCATGAAACCGTCTTGGCCGAGCCGAGCTTCGAAGCGACCGACGGCGCTTCCTTCCAGCCAGCCCCTTGATTTCACCTCCACACCATCATGCAATGGCTCGCTGAGATCTCCGTCAAACGCCCCGTCCTGGCTAGCGTGCTGATCCTAATCTTCGTGGTCGTCGGCGTGCTGGGTTACACTCGGCTGCCGGTGGACCGATTTCCGAAAATCGAATTCCCCACGGTCAGTGTGGTCACACGGCTGCCCGGTGCCACGCCGAAGGAAATGGAAACGGAGGTCACGGACAAGATCGAGGAGGCCGTGAACACCGTCGCGGGCATCGACGAACTGCGGTCCATTTCGAGTGAGAGCATCTCGCAGGTGCTGATCACCTTTGTGCTGGAAAAAAACATCGACGTGGCGGCTCAGGAAGTGCGTGACCGCATCGCTCGCATCATCCCCGACCTACCCGACGATGCCGATGCGCCGATCATTGAGAAACTCGATCCTGATGCCGCGCCGGTCTTGAATCTAGCGCTGGTCGCCGAACGCCCGGTGCGTGAAATCACCGAATTCGCAGACAAGGTGCTGCGGCGGCAATTGGAGAGCGTTCCCGGCGTGGGACAGATCACCCTGCTCGGCGGAAGGCTGCGCCAGATCAATGTGTGGCTCGATCCGATGCGACTGCGCTCCTTTCAAATGACCGCGCCGGAGGTCCACCGGGCACTGGCCACGCAGAATGTGCAAATCCCCGCCGGAACCGTCAAAAATGCCGCGAGTGAGACCGGTTTCCGAGTTCTCGGCAAAGTCACGAGCATCGAAGAGATCGGTAACATCATCGTGCGTGAAGCGGCCGGCGGCATGGTGCGTGTGCGTGATGTGGCCCGCGTGGAAGACGGCGCGGAAGAGCAGATCACCGTGGCTCGTGACAATGGCGTGGCTTCCGTAGTGCTCTCGGTGCGCAAGCAGAGCGGCACCAATACCGTGGCCGTGGTGGATGCGGTGCAGGCCAAGCTCGACGAGGTGAAAACCTTTCTCCCCGCTGGCTACAAGGTGCAGGTCGTGCGGGATACCTCCCGCGTCATCCGCACCAGCGTGCATGCGGTGAAGGAGCATCTCGTCCTCGGGGCCATTTTCGCCGCCATCGTCGTTTTGATCTTCCTGGGAAACCTGCGTGCCACGGTGATCTCGGCGCTCGCCATCCCCACCTCCATCATCGCCGCCTTTGGCGTGATGTGGGTGCAGGGACTCACCATCAATGTCATCAGCCTCGTCGCCCTCGCCCTGGCCGTCGGCATCGTCATTGATGATGCCATCATCGTGGTGGAAAACATCTTCCGGCACATGGAGGAAAAGAAAATGGATGCCCGCACGGCCGCCATCGAGGGCACACGCGAGATCGGCCTCGCGGTGATGGCCACCACCCTCTCGCTACTGGCGGTGTTCATGCCCGTGGCCTTCCTGACCGGCATCGTGGGCATGTTTTTGCGCAGTTTTGGACTCACCATGGCCTTTGCCATCAGCGTGTCACTGCTAGTCAGTTTCACGCTCACGCCGTCACTTTCCGCCAAACTCTTCCGCAACGGCCACGGCACGCGATTCGACGCTTGGCTGTCTCATCTGGTCAATATCTTCTACCGGCCCGTCGAAGCGCTATACATGGTCCTGCTGCGTTTTTCGATGCGGCACCGCTGGCTGGTCATTCTTGGCTGCATCGGCACGTTGGCCTCGTTACCGGAGCTTTTCCGCATCGTGCAAAAAAGCTTTCTCCCTCCGGTGGAGGAGGCGGAGTTCGTGGTGAACATCCGCACGCCGGAGGGCACCAGTTTGGCCGCCACCGACCTCATGGCGGAGCGTTTTGCGCGGAAAATCCGCGAGCTACACGGCGTGGATGGCACGCTGCTGACCATCGGCGACAATGATCAGCGCACGCCCAACCTCGCGGGCATCTTCGTTCGCCTGAGTGACCCGGCGAACCGCCCTGACCAGCAAGTCATCATGGATACGGTGCGCACGCAGATCGTGCCGCAGTTCCCCAAAGAATGGCGCATCTCGGTTCTCTCCGTGCCACCTTTCAATACCGGCACCTCCAGTGCCAACGTGCAGTATTTCATCGCCGGGCCTGACCTCGACGTGCTGAACCGCGCCACGCAGCGAGTCATCGCCGAAGCTGAAAAAGTGCCCGGCATTCGCGATCTCGACTCCACGCTCATTCCCGGCAAACCGGAGATCATCGGCAGCGTGGACCGCAACAAGGCCGGCATCCTCGGAGCGAGCATGGTGGACATCTCCACGACGCTGCGCCTGCTCGTCAGCGGGCTGGATGTGACGAGTTTCGATGATGGTGGCGAGCAGTATGACATTCATCTCCAGGCCGAGGAGACCTACCGCAATCAGCGGGACATTTTGAACCTGCTCACCGTGCCCTCCACGAAATCCGGTGCCGTGCCGGTGGGTAATCTGCTCACGCTGACGGACAGCGATAGCCCTTCGCAGATCAACCGCATGAATCGCCGCCGCCAGGTCACCATCACCGCCAACAACGCTCCCGGCGTGGGTGAAACGACCATTCTCGAAGGCATCGACCGCGCCGTGAAAGGCCTCGGATTGCCCGCCGACTACACCAGCGGCAGCACCGGTCGTTCCAAGGAAATGGCCCGTGCTGGCACGGCCTTCATGACGGCCTTCATCATGGCTTTCATCTTCATGTACCTCATCCTCGCCGCGCAGTTTGAGAGCTGGGTGCATCCCTTCACCATCCTGCTGGCGCTGCCGCTCACGCTGCCGTTTGCCATCCTCTCACTGATCCTCTTTGAGCAATCGGTGAACATCTTTTCCATGCTCGGCATCCTGGTGCTCTTCGGCATGGTGAAAAAGAACGGCATCCTGCAAATCGACCACACCAATCAACTTCGTGAGCAGGGCATGGATCGCCTGGAGGCCATCCTCCTCGCCAACAAAGAACGACTGCGCCCCATCCTCATGACCACGCTCGCCTTCGTCGCCGGCATGGTGCCCATGATGCTGGCCAAAGGTGTCGGCGCGGCTTACAACAACGCCACCGCAGGCGTCATCCTCGGTGGTCAGACGCTGTCCCTGCTGCTCACGCTGCTCGCCACACCGGTCATCTACTCCATCTTTGATGACATCATCCACTTCCGCTCCCGCCGCCGCGCACGGAAGGCCGCCGCCGATCCCTCATGACTCTCAGCGCTCGTTTTAGCATCACTCTGATCTCCGTCATCGTGCTGGCCGCCTGCACCGTGGGGCCGAATTATCAGGCACCGGATACGAGCGACATCACACCGGCCAAATGGCGCTGGCAGCCCGCCGCACCGCGAGATGACGCCCCACGCGGCGAATGGTGGCGGGTCTTTCACGACAGCGAACTCTCACGCCTCGAAGCCCTCGCCATTCAGGCCAGCCCCTCGCTCCAGGCCGCTGCCGCACGCGTCACTCAGGCGCGTGCTGGCGCACGCATCAGCACCGCCGGCTGGGCACCGGACATCCGCCTGAAGAGCGATTCGAAACGCGAACAAACCTCCGGCAATCTGCCCACGCCGGTTCCCGTGGCCATTCCGCGTGCTGGCATCAACAGCTTCAACACGCTGCTCGATTTCAGCTACGAGATCGACATCTGGGGCAAGATCCGCCGCGAGGTCGAATCCGCACGCGCCACCGCCGATGCCGCCTCCGCCAGCTACCACCATGTGCTACTCACCCTCACCGGCGATGTCGCCGCGCAGTATTTTCTTCTGCGGGCCGCCGATGCCGAGCTCGACTCGCTTCGCCGCACCATTTCGCTGCGTGAGCAGTGGCAAAAGCTGCTCGACGAAAAATTCAAAGCCGGTGTCGTCAATGAAATCGACCTTGCCCGTGCTCAAACCGAAGTCGCCACCGCGAAAGCCGAGCTAGCCGACATCAAACGCCAACGCCAAGAAGCCAGCGATACCCTCGCCCTACTCTGCGGGCAGTCTGCCAGCCAGTTTCGCCTTTCGGAGCGCCCCATCAGCAAAAAAACACCGCCCACCATCCCCGCAGGCGTGCCCGCATCCGTCTTGGAGCGCCGCCCCGACATCGCCGCCGCCGAGCGCACCGTCGCCGCACGCAATGCCGAGATCGGCGTGGCCACCGCCGCTTACTTCCCCGCCGTGCGGCTCACCGGCACGGCTGGCTACCTCAGCAAAGACATCGACACCCTGCTCACCGGCGATAGCCGCGTGTGGAGCATCGGTCCCGGCATCAGCGTGCCACTCACCGGCTGGGCGGTGATTCGTTTCAATGTGAACCGCATCAAAGCCACACGCGAAGAAGCCATCGCCAACTACCGGCAGGCCGTGCTCGCCGCCATCCGGGATGTCGAGACCACGCTGGCGCAGACGCGCTACCTTCACGAGCAATCCACCGCCATCGACGACGCTCTCAACGCGGCCACTCGCGCTACCGACCTCATCCGGGCGGCTTATGAAAGCGGCAGCATCAGCTACCTCGAACTGCTCGATGCCGAACGCACCCGCCTTCAGGCAGATCGCCAGACCAGCCGCATCGCCGCCCAGCGCCACATCACCACCGTGCGTCTCATCAAAGCCCTCGGCGGAGCTTGGTAATGTTCAGCCTTCCCTTCCAGCCATGAAAACCAGCCTCACGCTCTGCCTCCTCATTCTCCTCGCCTCATGCACCAGCATGATGAATCACCACCGCATGAAGGCCGCGCAGCGCAAGATGCTCGCTACCCGCACGCTCCAGCAGGCCGGCCAGTGGGAAGAAGCCCTCGCCATGGCCGAGCGCATGCAGTCCAGCGTCACGAAATCCGTCACCAGCGCCCCGAAGCAAAAAACCGCCAACGGTGCCGAGATCGACCTCACCCCGCTCCTCACCGCCTGGGAAAAAGGCCCGCTCACCGAGCTCAAAGCCGCCTTGCAGAAAAAAGACACCACACGCTCTACCGCGGCCTTCACCGCCCTGCGCCAGCAGTGCGTCAGCTGCCATGCCGTGCTCGGCAAAGTGCCGCCAGTGGTGGTGAGCGAGATTCCTCATTGATGAGGAAGCGTCAGCCTAGAATGAGGAAGGGCGGATGTGTTGGGCGGAGACGATGCCGTGGTTCTCTACGTGAACGCCGCCCAACTATCCGGCCCGAGGCGTGATCGCATACTCACCCGCTCACACACACCTCCAAGCCGGCCGGATCGTTCAGCGAAGTTCATCCTTCGTGTTATTGCCGTCCTGCCCGCCGAACACATCCGGCCTACGACGGCCCGTCATCTTCTTTGAACGCTCACACCAGCCCAAACAGCTTCTTCAGTTCCGCTGTGTTATCGGTGGTGGCGAGCATGAAGGACTGTGAGCCGTGGCTCCAGGAGGCGTAGCTCCAGTTTTTGGCGGTTTTGAAGCTGGGCGAATCCTCGGCGGGGCAGCAATCGAGGCCTGAGTTGTCCAGGACAACGAGATGGGCTTCTTTGCCAGTCTGGAGTTGGAAGCAGATGATGGAGGCGGGGCGGCCGTCGATCTCGATGCGCTTGCAACCGTAGGTGCGCAGGCTGGCGAGCGTGGCGGGCACGGCGGAGGGACAAGGGCATGCTCTTTGATTCAGCAATGCCTTCACGGCTTCATAACTCTCCGCACGGGCATCGAGCGGGGTCATGCCATATTCGACCCTGGCCACGGCGGCGAGGGATTGGGATTCCCACGCGGCCATGGCGCTGTTCCCGGGCCACAGGATCAGCCACGCACCCGCGAGGCAGGCGGCGGCGGCGCTGAGGATCGCCGGGGTGATCCAGCGGGTCTGGGAGCGGGGCTGCTGCTGCAAAATCCTGTCCTTTAAACCGGCGGGGATGGAGGCGGCGAGCACACCGGCGACTTTTTCATCAAAGGCGGTGCGCTGGGAATGCCAGGCGGCGAGTTCGGCATCGCTTTCCAGCATGGCAAGAGCTTCTGGCGATGCGTCCTGCGGCCGGAGCGTCGTGGCATCGAGTTCGAGTTTGGCTTCTTCGCGGTTCACGAGGTGGGAAAGGTAATGATGTTTGAAGCGGCGGATTCTTCGAGCCGGCGGAGGATTT
>CALSBJ010000134.1:0-8604 GCA_943373155.1 Akkermansia muciniphila
CACGCCGCTAGGCATGGCCACGTCGAAGAGCATTTGAAGGCCGAACTCGCCGAAGGCTGGTGGATCGTCTCCACCACCGCCTTCGGTGGCTCAGCCGATGGCTACACCGCCCGCGGCTGGCTCGCCGTCGTGCTGGAGAAGAACAGCGAAGCCGTTTAATGTGGTGCAGCCGTCCCGGCTGCGTCAGACATGAGTCCAGAGGACTCAACCACACTACCAAACCTTCTGCACAGCTACGCCAGCAGCTCCGAGACGACCTTTGGCCCCTCCTCAACGCCGGTGAGGCGGTAATCGAGGCCGGCGTAGCGATAGGTGAACTTGTGGTGATCGAAGCCGAGCAGGTGCAGGATGGTGGCGTGGAGATCGCGGATGTGGACAGGCTTTTCGGCGGCGGCGAAGCCAAACTCATCGGTGGCACCATGGATGTGGCCGCGCTTCACGCCGCCTCCGGCGAGCCAGGTGGTGAAGCCGTAGGGGTTGTGGTCGCGACCGCGTTGTTTGCCCGCGTTGAGGCCGGGTGTGGGCAGTTCGACGACAGGAGTGCGACCAAACTCGCCCCCCCAGATGACGAGTGTTTCATCGAAGAGGCCGCGTTGCTTCAAATCGGTGAGCAAGGCGGCGATGGGCTGGTCCACCTTGGCGGCGAGCGTTTTGTGGTCGAGCACCTCGTCATGGTGGTCCCAGGGCTGGCCATCGCCGGTCCAGAGCTGGAGGAAACGCACGCCGCGCTCGAGCAATCGACGCGCGATGAGGCACTGGCGGGCAAAGGAACCCTCGGGGCCGGGCTTCACGCCATACATTTGACGCACGGCCTCCTGCTCCTTCGTGATGTCAAAGGCATCGCTGGCCTCCATCTGCATGCGGTAGGCGAGTTCGAAGCTCTGAATGCGGGCTTCGAGCTGGGAATCCTTCTGCCGCTCGGCGAGGTGGCGTTGGTTGAAGGCCAGCAGCAGGTCGAGCTGCTCGCGCTGGCGTTTGCTGTCGAGCGAGCCGTTGCGGACGAACTCGACGAGCTTGTCCACGCTCTCGTGGTCGGTGTTGACGTAGGCTCCTTGAAAGGCGCTGGGGAGAAAGCCGGCCTGCCAGTTCTTCGTGCGGCGGATGGGCATGCCACCGGGGCACATGGCGATGTAGCCGGGCAGGTTTTGATTCATGGAGCCGAGCCCGTAGGTGATCCATGAGCCGAGGCTGGGACGATTCAGCCGTGCCTCGCCACAGTTGAGCAAGCCGAGCGATGGCTCGTGGTTTGGCACGTCCGTGTGCATGGAGCGGATGATGCAGAGATCGTCGGCATGCTGCGCGGTCTTCGCGAACAGCTCGCTGATCTCGATGCCGCTTTGGCCATGCTTTTGAAACGCATACGGCGACTTCAATCCTGCGCCGGTGGGACGCTCCGTCTTCAACTGCGAGGGAATCGGCTTGCCGTCGTATTTGTCGAGCGAAGGCTTCGGATCAAAGGTGTCCACATGCGATGGCCCGCCGTTCATGAACAGATGCACCACACGTTTCGCCTTGGCAGGCAGAGGCGGCTGGCGAGCAGCGAGCGGGTTGAGCGAGATGGAAGAGTTTTCCGCGAGCAGATCGCCCAGACCGAGGCTGCCAAAGCCCATGCCGATGCGGGCGAGCATGTCGCGGCGGGTGAGGGAAAAGGCTGACAACATAAGCGAGAGGTGGCGGTGAAGGTTAGTCGGCAAACTGGAACTCATTGCCGATGAGGAGCACCTGAGCGAGTTGGGCGAGCGGGCTTTGCGGGGCGGGAGTTGGCGCGGGCGGGGCGCTGCTCACGAAGCGCAGCGCCATCTCGGCCTCGTCGGGTTTGGGGCCGCGCAGCAGCACACGGTGATACAGCGCCTCAATGGTGCGGGCATCCACCACGCCTCCGGTGCTGGCCTGGAGCGTGGCGGCGAGCTTGTTGGACTGCGTCTGGATGAAGGGCGAGTTGATGAGGAACAAGGCCTGCTGCGGCACGGTGGTGACGGAGCGCTGAGGGCTGTGAATGTCAGGATTCGCAAAGTCGAACATGGCAGGCACGCTGGCCTGCACTTCACGGTCGATGAAGAGGTAAAGGCTGCGGCGGGTGTCCACGTCCGGCGCGGCGAGCGGCGTGGCGCGTCCACCTGCGTTCGCGACATTCAGCGAGCCACAGGCAGCGAGAGTGGAGTCACGCATCTGCTCGTAGTCGAGCCGCAGGCGGTTGAAGCGCGAGAGCAAGGCGTTGTCCGCGTCTTTCCCCTCCTTGTCCGGCGTGCTCGCGCAGCTCTGCTGATACGTGCGCGAGTTCAGGATGCGCCGTTGCAGCTTCTTCAAACTCCAACCTTCCTCCATGAAGGTGGCGGCGAGGTAATCGAGCAGTTCCGCCTGCTCGGGCTTCGGTGTTTGCATGCCAAAGTCGCTCGGTTGACTCACCAAAGTTTTGCCAAAGTGCAGCAACCACACGCGGTTCACCATCACACGGGCGGTGAGCGGATTTTCCTTGCTGGCGATGCTCTGGGCCAGCTCGAGCCTGCCGCTGCCTTTCGTGAACTTCTGCCCGCCAAACATCGTCAGGAACCCCCGCGGTGCGGCAGCGCCCAGTCGCGACGGATTGCCTCGGATGAAAACATTCACATCCGCTGGCTGCGGGCGGTCCTGCATGGTCATGGCGCGGAGCGGTGCGCCGGGGTCTTCGATCACGAGCTTCTTGAGTTCATTCTCAAACTCCTGCATCCGCAGGCTGTCCTTCACCGTGAAAAACTGGTCGATGCCCTCCGCCGGCACCGACATCGGTGACAGGGGATTTTGCAGCAGCCCGCGCATTTCCAGCCACGGCGGATTCTCCGGCACCTGGCCGCTGACGCTGGCGAGAAACACCTCTTGATAGAGCGCGGCCAGCTCAACCAAGTTTTTCAGCGGAGGACGCTTGGCGAACTCATTGCGCAGCACCTCATTCGCACCGCTGTCGGGCTTGGCGAGCCGCTGGGCCAGCTCCGGTGCCTTCGCGGCAAACTCAGCCTCGGGCAATTTCACAAACTCCGTCCACGCCAGCATCACCGGGTGCGGTTTGGGAACGAGCGCATACGTTTGCAGAAACTCGCGCCACTTCGTCGCCACACTCTCGCGGAACATCTCCGTGGCGGCGCTCGCCTTGAAGGCATCCGGTGTCATGGCGGTGGCACGCTGGGCAAAGAGCAGGTAGTCGCGCAGTTTGTCCGGCTTGCGCAGCTCGCTGAAGATCTCCTCGCGAAACGCCTTCTTTTTCGCATCCACCGCCGCCACCTTCTGCTTGTAGGCCGCCGCTGCTGCCGCATCCGGTGCCTCGCCGATGATCGGAAACTCCGGTGGCACGACGCTGCTGTTCATCACGCTGTAGAGCGCGTAGTAGTCCGCCGTCGGCACCGGATCATATTTGTGATCGTGACAGCGTGCGCAGGACACCGTGAGCCCCATCAAGCCGCGGGAGATGACATCAATGCGGTCGTCGATCTGCAAAGTCCCGTCGCCCACGAAGGTGTCATTCACCGTGAGAAAACCCAGCGCCGCCAGCGCACCCACCGGCTTGCCCGGAGACTGCAAATGATCCGCCGCAATCTGCTCCGTGATGAACTGGTCATACGGCAAATCATCGTTCAGCGCCTTCACCACCCAGTCGCGATACGTGTGCGCATGGGGAAACCGGCTGTCCGCACCGCCGAAGGTGTAACCCGAGGTATCCGAGTAGCGTGCCACATCCAGCCACATGCGACCGATGCGCTCGCCGTGGCGCGGAGACGCCAGCAGCTTGTCGATCAACGCCGCCGCCGCATTCGGCAGGCCGCCCACCGCCGCTTGTTTGAACTGCTCCACCTCCTCATAGCTCGGCGGCAGCCCCGTGAGGCTCAGATGCAGCCTGCGGCAAAGCACCGCCGCCTCCGCCGGTGGCGCAAAGTCCAGCCCCGCCTTCGCGAGCTTCGCAGCGACCAGCGCATCCACCGAAGCTGCTGCCGCCGGTTTCGTGATGGGCTTAAAGGCCCAATGCTCCTGCCACTTGGGCTTGGTAGGCGCCACCGCTGCTTCCTTCGGCCATGGCAGCCCCATTTTCACCCATTGCACCAGCGCCTCGATCTGCGCCGCCGCGAGCTGCGGCTTCTTCGTCGGCATCGGCTCCACCCCCGGCGCATGACGCACGGATTTGACCAAAGAACTCCCCTCCGGATCACCCGCGATGACCACCTTGCCCGCATCCGTGCCCCGCAGCACCGCCTCCCGCGAATCCAGCCTCAGCCCGCTCTTTGCCTTCTCAGCGCCATGACATGAGTAACAATGCTCCGCGAGCACCGGCCGCACCTGCTTCTCAAAAAACACGACCTGCTCCGGGCTGAACACCCCCTCCTGAGCCACGACGCTCGTCGTGGCGATGCTGATGAGGGAGATAAGGAGGTATTTCATTGCAGCGGTATCTTCATAAGCCGCCTGCGCGGAGGAAGCGACCGAAGCCGCGAGCAAGGCTAAGCCAGCCGTGGTGAAGGCCTCGCGGCGTGTGGTGGGTGATGCGGGATGATTCATGGGGGAAAGGGAACGAAATGCGGTTTTCTACTGCTTGTTCTTGGTGTCGGGAAAGCCGCTCGCTTGCTTTTCCACCCGTCCATCCGCGTGCGCGATGATAGTCAGCACATGATCTTGAAAACGAATGCCGTTGATGGTGAGCGAAGGCCAGTCTTTCGGCAGGCGCGGATGCAGTTCGTAGCCATCGGCGGTGGCTTGGAAGCCGAGGAAGCCGAGGAGCATGACCTGCGGCACGAGGACGCTTTCGAGGAACTCCTGGTCCATGCCGAGGCCGCCGGCGGGACCGCCGCCTTGGAGGGTGCCGCGACCGGGTTTGGCGTAGTAGGCGCGGTAGCCGCCTTCGCTTTGCACCTCGCGGAACCAGGCGAGGATCTCGCGCAGGCGCTTCCAGGCATCGTCGGGGCTGTTTGTGTGCAGTCGCGCCATCACATCGTGAAAGCTGAAGCCGAGCACCGCGCCGCCGTCCTGGATCTGGCCGCCCCAGGGGATTTGTTCGGGGTTCGACCACGGCCAGACGTAGGTGTCGATGTTGCGCCGCGTGGTGGCTCGCGGAGCGAAGCGCCAATGATAAATGTCCGCACCGCGTGAAGTGTCGGCGGCGATCTCGCGTTTGCCATCGAGCCAGTCGAGGATGCTGCGGGCCTGCTCGGGGCTGGCGAGGCCGTAGTGGATGGCTTCGAGGTTCACGAAGGTGAAACCGAAGTCGTAAGCGCGGCCTTCAATATCGATCCAGCCGTTGAAGCGGCCCGTTTCGGCATTCCAGAAGCGTTTTTGAAAATCGGCTCGCACGGCGTCGGCGAGCGTCGTGAGGTCCTGCGCATCAAACGGCGTGCCATCGGTCGGGATCTGCCATTCGGCGTGAACTTGGATGCTCTTTTCGAGCGCGGCCATCGCACGCAGCGCATCGTGCAGATAGGTTGTCGCCATCGCGTCGTGAGCGCCGAAGGGCACGAGGTCGTAGTAGTTGTTTCCCACGCCGAGACCGGCGCGGATCGACTTTTGGCCGTCAGGCCCGATCACGAGTCCGCTGCGGCCATCGTGGCCTACCCAGGGGACAAAGACGTGCTTTTCCTCACGCACGCGAAACTCCTTCAGCGCGAAGTGCAGTGCCTTTCTCATGCGTCCGATGTTCTGCCGCAGGAACTCGACATCGCGCGTCCACGCGAAGTAATCGCCGCAACCACGCAGGAAGAGCGCGTTGGTGATCGGATGCCGCGTGTCGATGGCGGCGATGAGGGATTTCAAATCGATCTCCGCGCCCGCAGCGTGATCGAGTCGCAAACGATAGCGCGTGAGCAGTCCCGCGTGCGCCGGATGCCGGTAGAGCGGCACGTTCGCGTATTGCATCTCCTTCGGCGCAGGAAAAGCCACCACGCGACTCTCCGGCCACGTCGGATCGCCCTCCAGCAGCCACTCGATGCCAGCCTGCGACTCCGCCTTCAACCCGCGCACGGCCCATTCCACCCGCGCAAACGGCGCCACGATGGTCCCACAGCGAAACGGTGGCGTGGAGATCGTCACCACGTCCGCTGTCGCCCTCAGTTTCAGCCCCGCTGCCGGATCGATGCCGATCACCTCCGCGCCCGTGATCTCCCAGCCGTCCGTGTTCGTCAACGGCTTCAGCGCGAGCATCTGGATGGCCCAGACGTCATCCAATATGGAGAAATGAAACCCCGGCCCACCACTCTGCTGCCAAGCCGGAAACGGCCAGCCCTCGCTGTGCGCCATGCCGCGATGCTGCTGCATGGAGACGTAGCCCTCCGCGTCGATTCGGCGATTCAGCAACGACGCCCGATACTGCGCCCGCTTCTTTTCCGAAGCCCAAAGCGTCGCCATCGGCAGCCATGCATCCCACAGCGTGCAATCCGAGAACGCCGCGTCGTGATGCAGCGCGTGGAGGTCGTTCAGCGCCTTCATGTCGGCCTCGTGGCTGGGGGCGATGAAACGCGGGAGCTCGGCGGCGGCGAGAGCCGAGATCGAAGCCAGATGCAGAGCCAGAACAAGAAACTTCATGTGCGAAACCTACGCTCTAGCCCTGCCGGATTCGCCAGCGAATCCTGCCGAATTCTCTACTCCCCCGGCACTGGCGCTGGCCATGTCGGCGGGTATGGAGATATGGGAAGACGGTTTTGTTGCGTTGTCGAAACCGTCTCGGATGCGGGTCACTATCCCGTCCGATAAGCCCCGCAGCTCTCGCGCACGACGAGGCGTGGGGTGATCCGGAGGGCAAAGGGCTTCATGGCTTGGAGAGAAGCTGAATGAGTTCGCTCGCGCCGGGGGTGAAGCGCTTGGGGGCTTCTGCCCAGGCGGTGGCGGCGGCTTTGGCGCAGCGGGCGGCGGGATCGCGATACGCGGCCTGCACGATGCGGCGGATGGCGTCGGCTTCGGCGGTGTAGAGGGCGGCGTAGGCCGTGGTGGCCTTTTCATTGGCCGCGTGGGCCATGCTTTCGCTGTTCAGGTCCATGGCGAAGACGATGCGGCGCTCGGCGTGCTCGGCCTTCTCGACCTCGGCGTGGAGCGGAAGGCGCTGCGCCGACCACGCGGCGATGGCAGCGTCGAAGGCGGCCTGGTCATCCGGCTTGCCGAGGGCTCGGGTGATGATCTTCGCGGTGGCATCGCCGCGGGTGTGACCGGTGTCTTGTTTGGCAAACGGCTTCCACTCGCCGGCGATGAGCTTTGCCTGCTGCTCGGGCGTCAGCACGTCCCACACGGCCCGGGCGAAACGATACTGCGCGAGGTGCTCCTGCTGCGTCCAGACCATGCGCAGGCGCATCCAGTCGCCGAGTTTTTGGCGGAGTGCTGCCGCGTCAGCGTCGCCAGCGGCGGCGTGGAGCCAAAGGAGTGCAGTCCACTTGCAGCGCAGGGTGTTCCGCTCGTCATGCCAGCGCGAATGGGCGGGTGTGTGCTCGTCGAGAACGGCGAGCAGGCGTGTGCGCTGCTCCTCGGTGAGCAGCTTTTTGGCGTGCTGCTTCAAGCCGAAGGCGTAGCGCAGGAAAAACGTGCCGGGTTCTGGCCGCGCAAGGATGGCGGCGAGCTTGGACTCGTCCGGTGCGGTCGTGTCGGCCGTTAGAAGGCGTGGTTGGAGGAACTGCATGACCTCGTTGGTCAACGACTCCGCGAGGGACGCGGAACCGAGAGCACACCAGGTCAGCGTGAGGAAGATGAAGCGGTTCATGGTTGCGAGGCGGAGATGGATTTCACGCACCTGAACGGCGCGGCGGTCCGTGTTGATCACCCGACCAGTTCTTCGATGAACCGGCCCTCCACATCACTGAGGCGGAAGTGACGGCCGCCGAAGAAGTAGGTGAGGTTTTCGTGCTCGATGCCGAGCTGGTGCTGCACGGTGGCCCAGAGGTCGTAGATGCTGAGTTTGTGCTCGATGGCGTGGTAGCCGAAGTCGTCGGTGCTGCCGAAGGTGAGGCCGCCTTTGAAGCCACCACCAGCCACCCAGAGGCTGAAGCCATAGGGATTGTGGTCGCGGCCATCGGTGCCTTGCGCGAAGGGCGTGCGGCCAAACTCGCCGCTGAAGATGACGATGGTTTCTTCGAGCAGACCACGGGCTTTGAGATCCTGCAGGAGCGCGGCGACGGGTTGATCGACCTGATGGGCGTTCGCGGCGTGGTTTTTGAGCAGGGCGCTGTGCTGGTCCCAGGGATTGACGGGCTGCGAGTTCGCTTTGCCCGCGGGCAGGCAGGACAGCTCGATGAAGCGCACGCCACGCTCGACGAGGCGGCGGGCGACGAGGCATTGCCTGCCAAAGGCGGCGAGGTTCGCATCCGAGTCGTCGAGGCCGTAGAGTTTCCGGGTCGCTTCGGTTTCGCCGCGCAGATCGCACACCTCGGGGACGCTGCTTTGCATCTGGAAAGCGGTCTCGTAATTGGCGATGGCCGCTTCGATCTCGCCGAGACCGCCGAGCCGTTGATTGAAGCGCTGATCAATGCCGCGCATGGCGGCGATCATGCCTCGCTGGGCCTCGGTGGTGCCGGCGGGCTTCAGATCGGGCAGCGCGGGCGTGCCATCGACCGTGAGAAAGGACGGCTGATGCTTCGCAGGCAGAAAACCAGAGCCGTAGATGGCCGCGCC
>CALSBJ010000135.1:0-8570 GCA_943373155.1 Akkermansia muciniphila
TTCCGGGTGGTCACCGCCAAGCTCTGGGAATCCACCCAAATCAACCCTGAGTACGTCGATGCCGTCTATGAAGACGTGCAAGGCCGCGGCTGGTCCGGCGATTCCCGCGAAAACGCCGCCCTCATCACCGGGGCTGGCGATGTAAAGCCCACCGAGGACAAGCGCACCTTGAGTGACGTCACTCAAAAGGAAGACTCCAAAAGCGTCGAAAAGGCTCCCACAGCGACCACCGCAGCTTCGTCCATCACACCTTCGCCCACCGCTCCAGAACCTGCCCTTTCCAACGTCAACGGCATCGCCAACATCGAGGCCAAACGCATCGAGATCGAGGCCGTCATTCGTGGCTTTTTCGAATCCAACAGCATCGATATGAAGCTCGTCTTTGCCCGCGATTCGATGCGCGTCCGCCCGCTGATGGAGAATTTCTACCGCTCCCATCCGATGACCCCGCCGCGCTGGAAAAACCTCGGCTGGCTCATGAGCGTGGATGAAAAAGGCTACCGCTTCGGCTACGCCCAAGCCGTCTTTGAGGATGCCGAACCCATCAGCGTGGTCATCGAAGAGACCGCCGAGGGCAAATACCGCGTCGATTGGGAAAGCTCCGTGAGTTACGGCGAACTCGACTGGAAGGAATTCCTCAAGGTACGCCCTGCTGAGCCCACCCTGCTGCGAGTGATCGCCTCCAAGCCTCAAGTGGCACCGGAAGGCACCGCCGCAGAAGGCCAAGAGATCATCGAAATTAAGCACCCTGCCCAGGAGGGCACCGTCTTAGCCTCATTTGACCGTAACGACCCCAAATTCCAATCCCTCATTGAGCAACTGCAAAGCGGGAATTGGAAGGATGTGCCGTTGACGCTGCGTCTTTGTTTCCCCGGCACGTCCAGCACCGGCGGAATCTCGTTGGGGGCGAAAATCGCCAACATTGAGGGTAAAGGCTGGCTCATCTTGCAAGGAAACAGGAGCTAAATCGTGAGCAAAAAGAAAAGCACCCCCACCAAGAAGGCCGCTCCCGCCAAGAGCGGCGGAAAAGGCAAGCCCGCGGCCAAAAAGCCCGTCAAAAAAGCTCCTGCCAAACCTGCGCCCAAAAAAGCCGCCGCCAAGCCAGTGAAAAAGCCTGCACCAAAACCAGTCAAGCAGGCTGCCAAACCTGCGCCCAAAAAAGCCGCTTCAGTCAAAACACCTGCCAAGCCCGCCGTCAAGGCACCTGCCAAACCGGCTCCAAAACCCGCTCTGGCACCCGTCAAGGCCGCCCCCGCGAAACCCGCCCCCCCCCCTATCAAAGCACCTTCCCCCGCTAAAGCGCCTGCTTCTAAACCAGCTCCCGCTCCCGCCGCCAAACCCTCCGCTAAGCCTGCCGCCGCTGCCGCACCCGTTGTGGCTCCTACCCCGGAAGCTGTAGCTGTAGCTGTCCCAGCTCCTGCTCCCGCGCCAAAGCCTGCCGCCCCCGCCAAATCCACCATCAAGGCGCCTCCTCCAGGCCCCACGAAGTCTGGGGCCCTCTTCTACGATTCCCACATGCACACCCCGCTGTGCAAGCATGCCTGGGGTGAGCCTGAAGAATACGCCCAGCAGGCCATCAAAGCCGGCCTCAAAGGCATCATTTTCACCTGCCATGCGCCGATGCCGAACGGCTTCTGGCCCACCGTGCGCATGTCCGAAAGCGAGTTCGAAATCTACGTTTCCATCGTCCAACGAGCGGCCGAAGCCTACAAAAACAAAATCCACGTCTGCCTCGGCATCGAGAGCGAATGGTTCCCCGGCCAGGAAGATTACATTCGCACGCTCCATGAAAAGGCCGAGTTCGATTACGTCCTCGGTGCCGTCCACTGGCAGGCCAAAGAATACCTCGCCAAATTCGAAAGCGGCACCATCGAAAACTTCCGCCGCATCTATTTCGACAACCTCGCCAAATCCGCCGAAAGCGGCCTTTACGATTGCCTTGCCCACCCGGACCTCGTCAAAAACTACCATCCGGATTCCTGGTGCTTCGCCATCATCAAAAACACCGTCGCCACCTGCCTCGACCGCATCGCCGCCACCGGCGTGGCCATGGAATTGAACACCTCCGGCCTCAACAAGAGCTACTCCGAGATGAATCCCGGCAATGAGATGCTCCGCATGATGGCCGAGCGAAAGATCCCCATCGTCATCGGATCCGACGCCCATCGTGCCCAGCGTGTCGGCGAGCACTTCACCACCGCCCTCAACAATCTCATCGAAGCCGGTTACGAGGAAGTCAGCTACTTCCAGAAGCGCCAACGCATCGACCTCAAAATCTCCGACGTCCTCGCCAGCCTCAAAAAAGCTGCCGACCATAACGCCTAACTTGTTTCAAGTTCCATGTTTCAGGTTTCAAGCTGCCCGCTTCGAGCCTGAGAACGGAACTTGAAACTTGGAACCTGAAACTTGGAACACGTCCCATGAGAGTCGGTATCGGTTACGACGTCCACCCCTTCCAAGAAGGCCGCCCGCTCGTGCTCGGCGGCGTCACCATCCCGCATAGTCGCGGCCTCAAAGGCCATAGCGATGCCGATGTGCTCTCCCACGCCCTTGCCGACGCCATTCTCGGAGCCATGGGTGAGCCCGATATCGGCTATTGGTTCCCACCCACCGATCCGAGCATCGAAGGCATCTCCAGCATGAAGATCCTCGAAAAGTGCGCCCAAATCGCGGCGGAAAAAGGCTACGCCATCGAGAACGTCGATGCCTCCCTCATCGCCGAAGCTCCCAAAGTGATGAAACATGCCCCCGCGATGAAACAGCACATCGCCACCGCATTGAACATCCAGCCGGATCAGGTCGGCGTAAAAGCCACCACGAATGAAAAACTCGGCTTCGTCGGCCGCGAAGAAGGCATCGCCGCCATGGCGGTCGCCTGCGTGAGTCGGAAGAGCTGATTCGTTCACCTCTCCACCACGACCTCATGAGCAAACCCGCCCTTCAATCGAAAGCCCCCGCCTTTACCGCCCCGGTCACGGGCGGTAGTTACAAACCCGGCAGCACGGTCAGCCTCAAGGATCTCCGCGGGAAGCCTGTTGTCCTCTACTTTTACCCGAAGGACGACACACCCGGCTGCACGAAGCAGGCCTGCGCCCTGCGTGACTCCTGGGCCTCGATCCAAAAGAAGGCGCAGATCTTTGGCATCAGCCCGGACTCGATCAAGAGCCACGGCAAATTCATCACCAAGCACGAGCTGCCCTTCCCGCTCATCGCTGATGAGGACCACGCCATCGCGGAGGCCTACGGCGTGTGGGTGGAGAAAAGCATGTATGGCCGCCAATACATGGGCATTGAGCGCAGCAGCTTCGTCATCGACGCGGAAGGGGGAATCGCCGCCATCCTCGAAAAAGTGAAGCCGGACGAGCATCTCAGCCAGCTCGAGGGCCTGCTTTGACCGCCGCCGGGGGAAAAAGCGCACACACACCTTGCCAGCGGGGGGCAAACCTGCTTCAAGCTGCCGCGTTCATGAACCGCCCCCGCACCGCCGCCCTCATCATTGGAGTGCTTGTCTGCATTCCCATCCTTCTGATGCACCGTTTCGGCCTTTTTCTTGAGGTCTCGAAATGGTTCGCCGCCCTCGACGCCCGGATTTTCATCCTCCAGGACACGCTGCGCACCTCCACCGTGCTGCAATACAGCTATCACACTCTGCTGGCCTTCCTCTCCGCCCTCGTGTGTGTGGATATGACCTCGCAGTGGCGTCGTTTCGCCTTCCTCATCGCCGCCACCTTTCTCACGGTGACCTTCAGCTTCCTGCTCGCCTTTGCCGGCATCCTCTTTGAGCCCGTCTCCGGCCTGCTGGCCATCTGGCTGGCCGGCATCGCCGCCATCGCCGTGAGCGGTTTTTACCATGGCGAACGCATGGAAATCATGCGCACGCTCTTTTCCGGGCGCCTCTCCACGGCGGCGTTTGACGAACTCACGGCGAAAAACAACCCCGCCGCCCTCACCGGCCGCCGTGAGCTTACCGTCCTGTGCTTCCGCGTGCTGAATCATCCCGATCTCGCCCACGAAACCGATGGCGTGAAGTTTGAAGAAATCAGCGCCCGCATGCAGCGCAGCGTTTCGGAGTTCATTGTGAGCCGTGGTGGCTATCTCGATGATGCCGATGCGCAGAGCCTTCAGGCTTTGTTCGGCTTTCCGCTGGCTGATGAGCATCATGCACTGCACGCCGCCCAGGTGGCTGCAGCGCTGCGGCCACACCTCAGCACCCTCGCCCTCGAGGTCGAGCAGGTCTGTGGCAAAAAACCACGCTTCGGCGTGGCTTTGGCCAGTGGCGAGGCCATGTGCGGCCTCCTCGGCATGGATGACTTCCAAAGCTTCAGCGCCAGTGGAGAGGCCTGTGACTTCGCCGGGCGTCTCTGCGGCCTGAATGCCATCTACGGCTCCCGCATCCTGCTCAGCGCCAAAACCTTCTCCAAGGTGAAAGAGAACATCGAAGTGCGTCCCATGGAAATGCTCTATGGCCCCTCTCACCATCCCCTGGGAGAAGTCTATGAACTCCTCGCCGAAAAAGGCACGCTGCCCGAGGCTGATGCCCGCGCCCGCGATGCCTTCTGGCAGGGCGTGGTGCAGTATCGCCAGGGCGACAATGACAAGGCGCTGCACAGCTTCCAAAACGCCCTCGTCGAAAACCGCGAGGACGCTCCCGTGCGCTACTTCACCGATCTCGCCACCGCCCACCTCAAGGACAAAGGCAAGTCCGCCGACGCCATTCCGAAGCACGGCCGCCTGCTCACTGCGTGAGGCGTTTCATGTTCCAAGTTTCATGTTCCATGACGCCAGCACCTTGAAACCTGGAACTTAAAACCTGAAACTTGAAACCCGCCCCCACCCCGTGCCCATCGATTACCCGCCGACGCTCCAGCGCCTCATCGCGCAGCTCAAATCGCTGCCCGGCCTCGGTCCGCGCAGCGCGGAGCGGCTCATGCTCTGGATGATGCAAACCGGCCGTGACCGCGTGCCGCCGCTGGTGCAAACCCTCGCCGCCCTCGCCAGCGAAGTCACCGCCTGTGAAGACTGCGGCTTTTTCATTCAGCAAGGCAGCGCCTGCCTGCTCTGCCACAATCCGAAGCGCAACACGCGCCTCATTTGCGTCGTCGAACAAGCCGCGGACGTACTCCGCCTCGAACGCAGCGGAGCCTTTCACGGCCTCTACCATGTCCTCGGCGGCAAATTGTCCCCGCTCGACAACATCACGCCTGAGGATCTGCGCCTCGAATCGCTCGTCGAACGCGTCAAAGCCCTCGAAGCCGAGGAAATCATCCTCGCCCTCGGTTCCGATGTGGAGGGCGAAGCCACCGCCAGCTACATCGCCGATCTTTTACGTCCCGCCGGTATCCCCATCACCCGTCTCGCCCAAGGTCTCCCCGCCGGCGGAGGCCTCGACCATGCCGATGAACTCACGCTCTACCAGGCCCTGCACGGACGACGTAGCATGAGCTGAAAAGAGTTTGCGGAAAATTTGCTTTTCAGTCTGGGGGATCGTCCGCTATCTAGCGAGGCTATGACCTCGCACCCGAACGAGTCTTTTTCCGATTCCCTCGCCTCCTTTGGTGGAGGTACGATGATGGGAGCCACCGCCTCCATCAAACAGGGCGACATCGTCTTTCAGCGCTACACGCTCAAAAAGGTGCTCGGAGTGGGCGGCATGGGCGTCGTCTGGCTGGCACAGGATACGAAGCTGGACGAAGAAGTGGCGCTGAAGTTTGTCCCGGAGGCTCTCCAGCACGACGGGGATGCCATTCACGATTTGAAGGTGCAGACGAAGCTCGGCCTGCGCCTCACGCACAGCAACATCGTCAGCGTGCGCGGCTTTGAGGATGATGGAGGACGCCTCGCCGCGATCTCCATGGAATATGTGGATGGCTCCACGCTGGGAGCCATGCGCCTGGAGCAGCCCGGTCAGATCTTCGAGGTGGATAGCCTGCAAATCTATCTGCTCCACATCCTCAACGCTCTCGAATACGCCCACGAAGAGGCCAAGATCGTCCACCGCGATCTGAAGCCCGCAAACGTCATGGTGAACTCCGATGACCGTGTGAAGGTGGCTGATTTCGGCATCGCCTGTAGCCTGCGGAATTCCGTCACGCGAGTGATGTCCATGCCGCAGAAGGCCGGCTCTGGCACGCTGCACTACATGAGCCCGCAGCAGCTCATGGGCAGCCCCGCCACCATCTCCGATGACATTTATTCCCTCGGAGCCACTCTCTATGAGCTGATGACCGGAACACCTCCCTTCACCTCCGGGGACATTTCGATGCAGATCCGCGAAATCACCCCGCCCTCCATGATGCAGCGTCGTGCGGACAATGGCATCGATGGAGAGCCGATCCCCTCACATTGGGAGGATGTGGTAGCTGCCGCGCTTTCAAAAGAGCCCGGGCTTCGACCTGCGAGCATCGCGGAGTTTCGCCGCGGCCTTCAGGGGCAGCCCTTTGTGCGTGGTGCGGCCTCCAATGGCAGCTCGCCAGCCACCGTCGAGCGCCTGCTCACCTCCAGCCTGCCTGCCCCGGCCAAGCCACGACTCTCCGTGCCCGTGCTGACCGGCTCACTGGCCGCCATGCTGGCCATCTGCGGTAGTGTGTGGTTCCTCAGCCAACCCACCGCGCCAGCGCAGACGGAAAAGGCCAAACCCCGTCTCTCGGTGGCCCGTTTTCTTCATCTGGAAACCGCCGCATTGAAGTTTGATGAAGGTCCCACCTCACCAGGCAGTAAGAAAGTGAAGTGGAACGATCTCATCCGCCAGCTCCGCCTCGCTGATTACCAAGACGAGCCCAAGCTACGCGAGCTGCTCCTGCGATCCGAAGGCCGGGGCGAGCAGTGGAGCCGCCAGGAGGAATCCGCCAAACTGGCCTATGCCACCGAGGTAGCCGCACTGAAAGCCGCCGTCGAAAAAGCCCACACCTCCTGCGAGGCCAAAGATCTCGGCGCCGCCGCAAAAGCCGCCGTGTGGAGTGATATCCTGCGGAAAAATGTGCCGCTCTTCATCAGTGCGGAGAGCACCGATCACACCGCTTTTCTGGCCCAGGCTCGAACCGAAGCGGAGAAATGGCAGGCCACCGCCGCCAAGGAAAAACCCGCTCGGCAGCCCACACTCGCTGAGCTGGTGGCAAAGACCCGCGTCAACTCCTGGAACCAGGAAAACTGGAAGACCTTTGTGAAGATGCTCCAAGGCGTACTCCATGAAAAAGGCCATCCGCCGGGCAAGATGGACGGAAGCTGGACTCCCAGCACCTTCGAGGCCCTCATCGCCTGGCAGAGCGCGGAAAAGCTTCCTGTCACCGGCCTCTTGGATGGCATCATGATCGAGCGCTTGGGACTCGACAACCTCACTGAGCCAGTGGTCGCTGCAAAACCAGCATCAACCCCTTCGACCGGCTCGGCTCCGCGCATCTCCTCGCCACGGCCCTCGCAGCCCTCCAACAACGGCAGCATGTCCTGGGGGGATGCGGCGAAGGCCAAATTCCTGCAAACCCCGATTTTTATCCGGCCATGACCATCACCACTTCCCTTCCACCTCACACTCTACCGGCACCTGCTGGTTCTTGTGAGTTCGAGCGGCACATGGGTAAAGACACGCTCGGCTCCACCTGGCGTGGACTGGATCGCTCCAGCGGTGCCCGCATTGATTTGCGCGAGATTCCAGCTTGGGCCAATCTGGCTGAGTTGCGTCCATGGGTCGCCCAAATCACCGCCGTGGATCATCGTGGTATCCTGCGCACACTTTCTCTCGTCACCGAAGAAGCCAATGCCTATGTGGCTTGCGAGTACTGCGACGGTGAGCCGCTTTTTCAGCGCCGCCAACGAAGGCCGCGGCGGCATTTTGAAGTATCTGAAGTGCGCCCTTGGCTCAAGGCGCTGGCCGAAGCCGTGGCACATCTGCATGGTGCAGGCCTCGTACATGGTGCCATCCATGGCGGCAATGTCTTTGCTGAAGGGCCTCAATTGAAGCTTGGTGATCTGGCCGTCTCACGCCTGCTGCGTCCGAAGCAGGGCGAAGACCGTCCGCTACCTCTACCGCTCTCCGCCATGAGTCCTCAAACGCTCGCCGGAGCTGCCCCTGTGCCTGCGGACGATGTGTACAGCCTCGCTGCACTGGCTTATGACCTGCTCACCGGCAAAGCCGTTTTCCATTCAGGCGAAATCTCCGAGCAGATCCGCAAGCTCACGCCACCCGCCGTGACCGCCCGCCGCCGCGAGCTGGAGATCGAAGGTGCCGCCGTGCCGGAAGAATGGGAAAAGTGGCTCGCCAGCGCCCTCGCCAAGGACGCGGCGAAACGCCCGCCGCTCAGCAAACTTCTCGAACTCGTCGGCTCAGCCGTATCTACCACCACGACCGCCGGAAAAACCAGCGCCGGACCTGCCACCCAGTATTCCCCGCCAGCCATCAAGCCAGTCAGTGCCTCACGCCTGAATTTGAACCACCTCATCATGGCTGCCGCTGCCGTCATCACCATCGGCTTCTGTGCCACGGTGTATTCGCAGCGCATTCTGCCAGGGCAGGAGTTTCAAAAAGCCCTCGGCAGCGCTTTTGACACCGTCTCGAAGTTTGATGAGGAAAACGTCAC
>CALSBJ010000136.1:0-8522 GCA_943373155.1 Akkermansia muciniphila
CGACCAGCGCAAGCGGCTCAACTACCACCAAAAACAACGAGCCTTATGCTTAACCTGACGCACATGCCCGTTGGGGTTCGTGATCGGGGATCGGGGGTGGTGGGGGGGGCGTAGGTCCCAGGAGAGCGCTCGCTATCGCTCGGCACTCGTGGGCTGCATGACGCAAGCCCCTTGGGCTTGGAACCCGGCGCGGTGAACACGTTCGGAGGTGGAAACCCAACACGCCGCATCCATATGTGCCCCATTCATGAACCGCCATGCAAACACGCACGCGGCATGAAGGCACCCATCATCATCCGTCATCCACCACGATGCGGTTGCCACCCGTCCACGCATGAACCGCAACGCGGTTCCGTCATGCAGCCCAAGGGTGCCGAGCCTTGGCGAGGCTCCCTTGGGTTTCGCGGGCCACACCGCCCCCATCCCGTTCCCGGACCGCCACGCGGTCCCGTCAGGCGGCGATGCGTGGCCGTGGGGACGTTCGGGTGACGGAACCCCGGTGGGGTTCGTGACCGGGGATCGGGGGTGGTGCGGGGCGCTGGTCCCAGGAGAGCACTCGCTATCGCTCGGCACTCCTGGGCTGCATGACGCAAGCCCGTTGGGCTTGCATATGACGAATCTGCTCCTAGTGAAGGCACATTTGCCTACAAAATGACGATTCGCTGGGGAGCTGGCGCTTTACCCCGATTCAACGGTGGTTGTATTTCAGCCAAAGCAACATGCTTGTTCGTCTTCAGTTTAGCCCATGCCACAATATCGTGGTTCTCAAGATTGTCCCTGTGGAGGAAATAACTCGTTCTCTGACTGTCTTCAGCAAAACAATATGCCGCAATACCATCATACCCAGAGCTCGGAATGTAAGTGATTGTGGCTAAAATATATCCCCGCGACTCCAAGACCTTCGCAAAGGTTGGGTCATATCCGGACAACCCAAGCCATTTAACCCAAAAGCTGGTCCTGAATAAATCCCCTGAACCAGCTTTGTCTGGGGGCGAAATCTCTTTGGCTAAGGAATTAATGTTTTCGCAAGATTCCTCATCCAAACAGTCACTCTGAATAATGGACTCAAGGCTGACAGCGCATTTCTCAATTAGCCCTCTTGTTTCGTGAGGCTCTACTGCTCGATACAAGTGCTTCAATTCGCGGCAAAACAAGCTCACGGCTTTTGATAAAGCCCTTTTGTAATGCCCGGATGAAGATACTGCCTCGAGTTTCTGGAGACTTTCGAGCATCGCCACAATCACCCTAGCTGAATCCGAACTATGAAGCCCCGAAACCTGCCGAATAAGGGCCTCCGCTTTGCACAGACGATAACAACAAAGCAGCCTGTCATTAGCAAGTTTGGTAACTTCATCACCTCTGACGAGAGTGTACTGACCGTCATCCAAAGCTGCACGGAAATGAACATACCAAACTCGCGCAGCCATCACTTCATCAGACCTTCTCGGGTCACCCCATCCGTCTTGTATCAGCTTGGTTGAAATAACAACAGCGTCATTCGCCTTGTGTGCCTGATGGTAAAACTCAGCAAGATACAGCCTGGGCGGCAACGCATGGTCATCAGAGGCACAAGCCTTCTTCCAATAATCCTCCACCGAAAAATCATCCTGAATCTTCAGGCTGAGCCTGCCTAGAAGAGTGTAAAGACGCCAATTCGAAGCATTCCCATAGATAAATTGCACCAACTCTTTGATCAATTCGTTGGCCTGCTGATAACTAGCTTCCTTCGACTTAATGAATCGAATAGCCCTGGTCAGCGCCGAACCAAGCGCTGTTGGAATATCTGCCGGCATGTAGGTCTCAGAGTAGTCGCCAACGCCCCATCCCTGAACGAGCGTGCGATGCTGCTGCAGCGCCCTCCTCTGTTCTTCCAATTTTTTTGAGATACGGCGCCGAGAGGAAAGATCCAAAGGAACATCGCGCAGCAAGTCTCTAATTGAAGGGCTCAACTCAAATAATTCATCATCATTTTTTACCACCCTCGTGACTAGGCTTGTTCGGGCAAGTCGCCGTGCCGATTCAACAACATCTTCCGGCGACAAGCCCAGTGTTGTCACAATCTCTCCTCTACCGAGGGGACTTTTGACAAAAAGACATTCGAGTATCTCACGCGAATGATTTGGCAGCGTTTCAATCAGGTTCTGAAACGAAAACTGAACCACGTCCTTTTGCGCTTTCCGTGTCGCGTCATAGACACTCGAGCCATTTGCAATCTGGTCGATTGAAAGCCTCAAAGCCAAAGGATTGCACTGACTTGCATCTGCAATAAGATTTACTGCAGATGAATCCAGTTCTACGGATTTAGAGTCAGCATACCGGTAAGCGAGACCACTAGCGTCCCCTTTTGAGAGTGTTTGCAATGGAATAGATTTCGCCGCATCGACTGTAACCCTCGAAGTCGCCAACAATGTCCAGTCGCGTGGCAAATTGTCAGCCAAAGAAATAAATGCATCCGGCGAGTCCCGGAGCAGCGTCTCTAAATTATCAATGAAAAGCAAGATTGAGCGGTCACCCAGAAGCTCACAAATTTCTGCGAAGTTCGTTGCCGAAACTTCAGGAAATAGGTCGAGCATTTCCTCAAACAATTCAGCAAGTAACTCATCCATCGATTGCGCTGAAGTCAGTAACTCAACCCCGCTATGAGTTAGCCGCTCCTGCTTTAGTGAACAGTAAACGACCGCCTCATGAACTGGCTCTAGAGAGTAATCATGCACATATTCCCTCAGAGACTGCACAGCCAATGCAGTTTTACCCAAACCTCCAGGGCCAGTCACCACAACAAATGGGAAGCGTCGATTTCTGACTATTTTCAACAATTCCCCTTTCTCTTTGTTACGACCGATAAGGCCTGTGACATCATGATCTGAATGACTCGGCAAGTTTGTTGGAATAATTGTGGAATCCACTTCATACCATTCATCAGGAGGCAGCACGATCTTGTCCGCGAGAGCTGCTTGAAATGCTTGGCTGACTTCGGCCAATCCCAATTGAGCGATGGGTGCGGCTGTCGCGACCACTGCGCATCTATACCAATAGTTTTCAACAAAATCCCGATTGGGGTGAGCAACTGCATTCCGAACCTCTAAAAGGCTAACGGAGTGAATTAAATCGCGAAGCTTAGTTAAGGGGGCCTCAGCATCTGTTCCCGCTGCTAAAGCGACTGCTATTCGCAGCAGCTCATCCAAGTAACTATCAGCGATTGCTTTTGATACCCGCAATTTGCGACTCGTCGGTGGTTGAGGCCCACTGCGAGAAAGCACTTCAATAATGGTCTGATTTGTATCTGCCGTTGGGGCACTTGCGTGCTTACTCTTGATCAACGTTCCCAAAGCCTGCTCAATGGCAAAAATAACCATAGTAGCGCGTTGTCGCAAAAGGTGATTGGGTTCTTGCTCAGCCATACGAATATTCTATTGGTCAAAAATGACTTCTATTTCACCAGCCTCACCAGCAGATCCTTGCTCTCGACGCTTTCGCTGATCTTGACGCAGATCTCACTGACGGTGCCGGCGCTGGGTGAGGCGACGGCGGCGAACATTTTCATCGCTTCGAGCGTGAGCAGGGTTTCGCCTTCCTTCACTTTCTGACCGACGCTGACGGCGATGCTGGCGACCATGCCGGGCATGGGGGCGCCGACTTGGGTGCTGTCGGCGGGATCGGCCTTGGTTTTGGTGACGGCGTTTTTGGCGAGAGCTTTGTTGGTGACGGTGGTGTGGCGTGGGTAGCCGTTGAGCTCGAAGATGGCGGTCTGCTGACCGGCGGCGTCGGGCTCGGTCATGTTGAGGAGGCGGACGAAGAGCGTCTTGCCCTCTTCGAGGCTGATGTGGATCTCCTCCTTGTCACGCAGGCCGTAGTAGTAGGCGGGCGTCGGCAGCACGGAGACATCGCCGTGGGCCTTGCGGAAGTCGGCGAACTTCAGGAAGACATCGGGATACATGAGGTAGCTCCACACATCGTCCTCGGTGGGCTTCTTCTTGAGCTTCTGCTCCAGCTCGGCGCGGACGTCGGCGAGGTTGATCTTCGCGGCGTGGGTGCCGGGGCGGCCTTTGATGCGCTTGCCGCCTTTGCCGACGATGGCGTCAGCGAGCTTGTTCCACTTCTTGCGGCTGTCGGCGGCCTTGTTGGCCTCCATGCCGTAGAAGGGCTCGCCAAGCCAGCCTTCGAACATGCTGGTGACGTCCTTGCTCCACTTGGTGCCTTGCAAATTGATGATGTCGGCAGGCTTCACCCCGCGGGCGACACACTCGATGGCGAGGTCGCCGACGACTTTGCTGGAGGGCGTGACTTTGACGATGTCGCCGCAGAGCTGGTTCACCTCGGCGTAAGCGTGGGCGATCTCCGGCCAGCGTGGGCCGAGGCCCATGCCGATGGCTTGCTCCTTCAAATTGGTGTACTGGCCGCCGGGCATCTCGTGGAGATAGACCTCGGCAGTGCCGTAGGGTTCGGCGGTGTCGAAGGGTTTATAAAACGCACGCACGGCAGCCCAGTAGTCGCTGAATTCCTGCAGCGCCTCGACATCAAGTCCGGTGTCGCGCGGTGTGTTCTGCATCGCGGCGACGATGGAGTTCAAGTTTGGCTGTGAGGTGCCGCCGGACATGGAGGCGATGGCCGAATCGACGACATCGACGCCTGCGATGGCGGCTTCGAGGTAGCTGGCGGCATTCAGGCCGCTGGTGTCGTGCGTGTGGAAGTGAATCGGGATGCCGACTTCATCTTTGAGCGCCTTCACGAGCTTCTTCGCGGCAAAGGGGCGGACGAGTCCGGCCATGTCTTTGATGCAAAGCATGTGAGCGCCCATCTTTTCGAGCTCCTTGGCGAGGCGGACGTAGTATTGGAGGTCATACTTGTCGCGTTTCGGGTCAAGGATGTCGCCGGTGTAGCAGAGCGTGCCTTCGCAGATGCTCGTGGTGTCCTCACGCACCGCTTCCATCGCCGCTTTGAGGTTTGGCAGGTAATTCAGCGAGTCGAAGATGCGGAAGATGTCCATCCCATTCTCGGCCGAATGTTTGATGAAGCCCTTCACCACATTGTCCGGGTAGTTCGTGTAGCCGACGGCGTTCGAGCCACGGAAGAGCATCTGAAGCAGGATGTTCGGCACCTTGGCGCGGATCTGGCGCAGGCGCTCCCACGGATCTTCGCGGAGGAAACGCATGGTGACGTCGAAGGTGGCACCGCCCCACATTTCGAGGGAGAAAAGGTTCGGCGTGCGACGTGCGACCGCATCGGCCACGGCGAGCATGTCAAAGCTGCGCATGCGCGTGGCGAGCAGCGACTGATGCGCGTCGCGCATGGTCGTGTCGGTGATGAGCAGGCGCTTCTGCTTGGCGACCCAGTCTTTGCAGAACTTCTCCGGCCCCATCTCGGTGAGCAGGTCCTTCGTGCCCTTCGCCGGAGCGACGCGGTGATCGCTCTTCGGAATCGGCGGCACGATGAAGGGAGCGCTCGGCTTGTGCCCTTTCGCGAAGGGATTGCCGTTCACGATGGTGTCGGCGAGGTAGCTCAGCAGCTTCGACGCACGGTCCTTGCGAGCGACGAACTTGAGCAAATCGGGATTGTTGTCGATGAAGCGCGTCGTGGCCTGACCCGCCATGAACTCGGGGTGATGCACCACGTTCATGAGGAACGGGATGTTCGTCTTCACGCCACGGATGCGGAACTCACGCAGGCCGCGGTCCATGCGATCCAGCGCCTGCTGGTAGGTGCGGGCATAGACGGTCATCTTCACCAGCATGGAGTCGTAATACGGCGTGATGACCGCATTCGTGGCCCCGAGAGCGCCATCGAGTCGAATGCCGAAACCACCGGCGCTGCGGTAGGTCAAAATTTTGCCAAAGTCCGGCGTGAAGCCGTTTTCCGGATCTTCCGTGGTGATGCGGCACTGAATCGCGAAACCACTCTTCTCGATCTTATCCTGCGCTGGCAGCGCCAGAGGCTCCGCGTGCATCGCATGGCCTTGAGCGATCAAAATCTGGCTGCGCACGATGTCGATGCCGGTGATCTCCTCCGTCACGGTGTGCTCCACCTGGATGCGTGGATTCATCTCAATGAAATACCATTCGCCCGATTCGTGATCGACGAGGAACTCGACGGTGCCTGCATGCGTGTAGTTCACCTCACGGGCCAGTTTGACCGCTGCATCGCAAAGACCGTCGATGATCTCCTGCTTCACGCCATAGCTCGGCGCCTGCTCGATGACCTTCTGATGGCGACGCTGCACAGAGCAGTCGCGTTCATGCAAATGGAGCACCGTGCCGTGTTTATCGGCCAAAATCTGCACTTCGATGTGCTTCGCCTTGCCGACGAATTTCTCCAAAAACACCGCGCCATTGCCAAAAGCGCGTTCCGCCTCGGTTTGGGCCTCATCGAGCAGTTTTTCGAGATCTTTGGACTCACGCACGATGCGCATGCCACGGCCACCACCACCAAAGGCCGCCTTGATGATCAGCGGGAAGCCGATCTTCTTCGCCGCCGCGATGGCTTCCTTGCGATCACTCACCGGCTCGTCCGTGCCTTCGAGGATCGGCACTTTGATTCGGCGTGCCACTTCGCGTGCCGCCGTTTTGTCGCCCATCATGTCGAGGATCTTCGCCTCAGGCCCGATGAAGATGATGCCTGCGTCCGCACAAGCCTGCGCAAACTGCGGATTCTCACTCAGGAAGCCGTAACCGGGGTGAATTGCATCCACGCCCTTCTCTTTGGCCAGCGTGACGATGCCCTCGATGTCGAGATAAGCCCCAAGTGGCCCCTTGTCCTTGTTCAGCTCGTAAGCCTCATCCGCTTTGAAGCGATGCGGACAAAAGCGGTCCTCCTGCGCATAAATGCCCACCGTTTTCAGCCCGAGCTCCGTGGCCGCCCGCATCACGCGGATGGCGATTTCAGAGCGGTTCGCGACCATCAGTTTTCGGATCGGCCGAATGGCGGGGCCGGAGATGCGAAAGGCGGTGTCAGCAGGAGTCTTGGGCATGGTGGTTGGTTGGGGAAAAAGCGGCGCACACTCCCGTGAAATGCCCCGGAGGCAAGGAGGAGGTAGAGACATCTGCGAGGATTCCGAGAGGATGCCCTGGAATGCGCAGAAAAGGCGAGATCGCCTTGCCATCGGCGTTTGGAAGGAAAAGCCTCCGCATCCCCCCCTGCCCCAACCATGAACACGTCTCCAAATCGCCGCCTCGCCCTCGTCATTCTGATGAACGTGGTGTTTCCGCTGCAGGCGCTGGAGGTGAAGCTGGATGACTTCGTCAGCATCCGCTGGGGAGCGACAATGGAAGAAGCCAGGACCATCATGAAGAGCTCCAAGGGCCTCGATGTCATTCAACGGAGCAGCGATACCACCATGCTCTATTTCGAAGGAGGCACTTTCGGTGCCTGGCGAGCGGCGCGGTGGAATTTGTGGTTCGTGGACGGCAAATTCCACTCAGGCCGTGTCATGGTGCTGGTCCCTGGAAAACGCGACCGCGCCTATGCCGAGGTGAAGAAGACGCTCACCGAGAAATACGGCATACCAACCCGCAGCGAGAGCAAAGGCTGGCCCAGCACTCTCTGGCGCATCCCCGCCACGCTCAGTGACAAATCCGAGAAGGAAATCCTCCTGACGAACAACCCAGCCGAAGACGGCCCACGCATTCAATACAGCAACGTGACCATGAAAAAACCGGCGCAGGCCGCACCGGAGGATTTGTGAGGTCAGACCTCGCTTAAAAGCAGCTTCACTGTCGCCGGGACATCGGCAAAGGACTCGATGGTGCGCCAGGGATTGAGCTCAGCGAGCTGATCGGCGGTGTAGTCGCCGGTGGCGACGGCGAGGCATCTGGCACCGCAGGCGGCGGCGCAGCGGATGTCCTTCGGCGTATCACCGATGATGATGACCTCGGAGGAAGCATAGGTGCTGCCGGTGGCAGCCTGCATGCGCTGGGTGGCGATGGGACCGAGCTGGTTGCGGTCGTGATGATCACAGCCGAAGCCGCCATCGAGGAAGCGGTCGAAAATGCCGTGATGGCCGAGCTTGATGGCGGCCCCACGACGGACATTGCCGGTGAGCAGGCCGAGGTGAGCGTCTTTTTCCTGACCCAGGGCATCGAGGAGGTCCACCACGCCCGGAAGCATGAAGCCGCTGAAATCCGCTGCCTTTAGACGCCGAGTCAGGTGAGTGAGATACAGATCGAGGAAGTCAAAAACGGCCTCGCGGGTAGGCTCGCGGCCCACATGCCCAAAGACGTCCATCGCGATGGCGGGATCGGTGGAGCCAGCGAGCTGGAGCGACGGCAATTGGGCCCGCGAAACGCCAAAATACTCCTCCGCCGCGTCGAGGATTGCTGAGCCGCCCGCGCCATGGCTATCGATGAGCGTGCCGTCGATGTCGAAGAGGAGGAGGTTGGGCATGTGGCCGAGGGCGTGAGGTCAGCGACGACGATCAGTGCGGTTTGGCGGCGCCGGCGGCAGGCGCATGGCTGGCGGTGCCGGTGTTCGACGGGGCAAATTTGGCCACGAGGAAGGCTCCGCAGGCGGCCATGACGCAGCCAAGGATG
>CALSBJ010000137.1:0-8479 GCA_943373155.1 Akkermansia muciniphila
CATACGCGATGGGATTGCGGGAGGTGAGCGTCCACTCATGCACCTCTCCCAGCCAGAGCTTCCGTGCCTGATCATCGCCGAAGGTTTTGCGATCCACGGTGAAAGCCAGGGAATCATTTCCCATCTTCACGATACCGTAGGAGGCGAACTGATGTCCGGTGACGCTTTTCGGATCGATGGACGCTGGGCGCAGATCCTTCATCGGCCCTTCATTCGGCATCTGCATCTGGAGTGGCTCTCCCTCGATGGAAATAAGCGCTAGGTAATGACGGTCTTCCACATCCGGGTTGGTGATGACCCGGCGATCATACAAAATGTACTGGGCCCCGACTGCATCCTCCGGTGCCTTCACCAGCACATCCGAGCGGTAGCCAGGCCATAGCTCCAACTGATCCCGCCGCGCGATGCGCCCCAGCGGTAGCCCGTCCACCGCGATCTCATGCATGGGAAGGGATTCTGGCGCATGAGCATGGGATCGTTCTTGCAGCACGATGCTAGGCTTGATGACCTCCCGCACGGCGCTATCGATGAGGCGCCAACGCTCCACGGCCCCCGGGCGCATGCGGATGACGGGCATGCGCTGGCCGTTGATGGTGGTGTACCGGCCCAGCTTGTCCCACGTGCCGGGGCCGAAGTGCTGGTCTGCGAATTCAGCCTCGACTACTCCTTTGGTAGGTGCGTTTGGCGGCTTCACATACGGGATCTGCTGGAGCAGTAAAACACGGTCAGTGATACCCTGAAGCCCTTCCAGCACATCGAGGCCGCCCTCAATGATCAACGCGCCTGACATGCCGCTGCCGACTTGCGCGGCGGTGGAGCCGTGCTGATGGGCATGATACCAAAACGTGCCGCAGGGATGATCCTTCGGAATGGCGATCTCATACTTCTGCGCACTCTGCGGCTGCACTTGGAGTAGCACATTGTCACTGTTTCCCGAGGGAGAGACATTAAGGCCGTGCGTGTGCAGATTCGTCACGTTGAACGAATGAAGCATGTTCATTTCTCCCGGCATGTAGGACTCCGCGGGTAGTTGATTATCCAAGGTGATGCGCAGCAGATCGCCGGGGCGGCAACGTAATGTGGGGCCGACGAGCCGGCCATTGTAGCCACGCAGCCGGACGGCATCGGTGCCGATTTGGTGATCCGCGTAACGCACTACCAGCGTGGTGGTCAGCACGCCATCCACGGAGCGGATGGTCTCCGGCTCCACAAAATCTGGCGCATGGCTGAAAAGCGGCTCCAACTCGTCACGAGACAAAATCTGCGGCAGAACCATCGCCCGCCAAGGCTCATGCTTGAGGAGGTTCGGAGTGGTGTCCGTCAATGCTTTCATCCAGGCGTCCTTTAGCCGCACCTGTGCAGCATCAGCGGCCATTTGGCGCTGGAGGATGCTGGAAGCGTCCTTGCTAGGTGCCCGCCCTTCTTGCTGAGCGGCAAGTTTCATCAAACCTCCGAAGGCGAGGGCCAACATCGCAAAAGTAAAGATGCATGGAGGCTTTTTCATCGTGCGGTTTTGATGAGGTCGAAAGATCACCACTTCCATTCCACGCCGCCGTAGAAGGAGCGGCCGTCACCGGGGAGGAAGCCGGCGGTGGCGGGCGTGGCCACCTGGGTGATGGCGGTGGTGGGGCTGTAGATTTCATCGGTGAGATTGCGGGCCTCGAAGAACACAGAGAGGCCTTTTTTGGCGCGGAAACCGATGCGGAGGCCGAGGAGCGAATACGGATCGGCAAAGGAGGTGTGGGCCATATCCGTGGCGAAGCCGCGTGGGGACCATTCGACGTTCGGGCCAGCGTAGAAACCACTGGGATGTTCGTAGAGCAGCTCGGCGCGGTAGTAGTAGCGAGGGACGCCGGGGATCTCACGATCTCCCCAGCGGGCATCACGGCCAAAGCGGAAGTCGTTGAAGAGAAAATTCTGGCGCAGGACGACGCGGTCTGCGTTGTCACCGGAGGTGATGAGATGGCGCAGGAGATCGGCATCGAGGGAGAATTCGATACCCTGATGAATGGTGCGCCCGGCATTGGTGGTGAGTGTTGGGGCCAGCGGGACGCCGAGGGTGAGCAGCTCGTCATCGATCCAGGAGTAGTAGTAGCTTAAATCCCAGGCGAGGCGGCCCTGGCGGCCACGAGTGCCGAGTTCGAGTGTGGTGGCCGTCTGCGGCCTCAGGGCGACGAGGCCGACGGAGGTGCCAGTGACGGCGATGAGCTCGCCAAAGGTGGGCGGCTCAAAGCTGCGGCTGGCGTTGAAGTAGATCTGCGCCTGCGGGGTAACCTCCCAGAGGAGGCCGAGGCGGGGGCTGTAGCCCCAGAATTGCTGGCGGTCGGTGTTGTTGCCGCCAAAGCGGGTTTCTTCATTGAAATCGCGGTTCGCGTAGGTGGCGGAGGCTCCGAGGATGAGGGAGAGAGTCTGAGTGAGGTGGATTTGATCCTGGAGGTAGAAGGTGGCGTTGATGGATTGCAGCCGGTTCTGGGCATTGAGTGCTCCACGCTGGCCGCCGACGTTGACAAAGCGGTCATCTTCGACGCTGCCATACATGAAGCCGGTGCCGAGAGTGAGATCATGCGCGAGGCCGAGGAGCTGATGGCGGCCATCGTAGCGGAGATCAAAGCCGAGATCATTGCTGAGCTGGTCATTGATCGTGGCGATGGCCTGATCCTGATCTTTCCAACTCCAAAAGGTGCTGAGGGTGAGGGAGTGATCGCCATCGGAATAGACGAGCTTGTTGGCGAGGCGGAGGAGCTGAATGTCCCGCCGTGGGCGCTGCGCGATGGAGGTGGGATTGGCCTGCTCAGGATTGGCGAGCATTTGAGCCTTCGTGAGCGATCCGGGCACCTGCGAACGGCTATCCACATAGGTGAGGTAGAAGCGGTTTTCGAGGTTGGAGCTGATTTTGACGCCCACATTCGCAAAGACGCGGAGGTATTGCTGCTCGCCACCATCGCGAAAGCTATTGGTGCGGCCAGTGGTGACGCTGGCGTAGCCATCGGTGGCTCCGCTGACGAAGCCGGAGGAGATTTGAACACGGACGGTATTGAAGCTGCCTACCTCCAGACGAGTCTGGAAGGGGCTGGCGCTGTGGCCGGTGTGGGAGATAAAATTGATCGCTCCGCCGAGAGTGGTGCCGCCGTATTGCAGCGAGCTGGCACCGCGAAAGACCTCGATATGGCGAGCGGCCTGCGGATCGATGGCCTGCATTTCAAAGCCGCCATCAGCGAGATTCAGCGGCATGCCATCCTGCATGAGCCAGATGCCGCGCCCCTGGAAGGTGCGCTGGATGCCGGAGCCACGGATGGAGAGGCGGGATTCATCCGCGCCGAAACGCGGCTGCACGAGCACACCCGCAGTGAAATCCAGCGCATCCTTCAGCGTGACGGCCCGCCCGCGCAGGTAGTCCTCCGAATCCACGACCGCCGCCCCGCCCGCCGTGGTGGCTGCGATCTGCTTCTTCCGCTGCTCCATCGAGGGAGAGGTGAGCGAGGGTGAATCCTTGCTGGCGGTGACGACGACTTCCGGGAGCTGCCGGGAGGCTGTTTGAGCAAAAAGGCCGCAGGGAAGGGCGAGTGAGATCAGAAGAAGGCGGGAGACGGGCATGAGGGAGGAGAGTGAAAAGGACGAATGTCGAATTACCGAAGCACGAAGCTCGAATGCCGGAAGGGGATGAGGCTCCCACTTCCGGCCTGCGACGCCTTTTTGTCCTCAATTGCCCTTACGCGTCCAGGTGATGCCGTTGCTGAAGACGAGGGTCTTTAGATCGAGTGAGATGCAGAAGGTGAGGAGCTGGTTCTGCCCGGCGTTGTTCGTCACGACCTGTGTGCCGGTGTAGGAGGCGGGAGACGGCACCCACGTGCCCGTGCCATTTGACCACCAGACGTTTGTTTTCGGTGTGAAGACGAGATTGGCGGCTCCCGCAGTTTTTTTATCGGGCCTTTGAGTGATGGTGACGATACGATTTTCGACATCCACCCAGTCACCAGAGAGGTCCAGCTTCGTGGCGGCGATCTGAGCATCACCCGCAGAGCCGCTGCGGCTGAGGAAATGGCCGTTGGACAGCAGCATCTGGCTCGGAGTGGGCTGTTTCGGATCGTTGACGACGCAAAAGGCGCTTATGCTACCTGAAGCATCTGTCATGGAACCGAGGAAGGGCTGAGAGAAGAGCGCATTGCCGATGCCTCGGTTGAAAGTGCCGCGAGTGAAGTTGTTTGGGCTCGCCGTGCCTGCTGGTGCTTGGATGCTCAAGCCGCCGTGATTGTCCTCGATTTGGTAGCTGCTGCTGCCGCCGTCCTGTGTCCACGCCCCATCGAGATCGAAGCCTTTGGGCTGGGTATTGACCATGAGCATCATGCCGCGGTCCTCATGGCGGAGGATGTGGCAGTGAAAGACCCAGGAGCCGTAGAGATTGGCGTTGTCATGCACGACGAGGTCGGAATCTGGGTTGCCATGATCGACGGGGTTTTGCGTGGGGACATTGATCCACATGCGGAATCGCACATAACCGTGCGGCGGGATGGTGATGACGTCCCACCAGTTTCCCACGACCCAGCTAAAGAGCACTTTCGGGTCTGCCTTCTGATCGAGGGTGATCGTTTTGAGGCCCCAGCTTTTGCCGTCGTAGTTGAGCTGGCCGATCTCCGTGACGAAGAAGGGATTGATGTGGATGTGGAAGGGATGGAAGAGGTCGGAATTGTTCACGAGCAGCCATTCCTCCGCCGTGGTGGAGACGGGCGTGTGCGGCTTATCGAGGCCCGTGATGGCTGTATAGCTGAGCGGGACGGCGGCGGGGTAGTCGTAGTTGAACGCGGTGACAGGTTTGCCGTTTTTATCCGTCGCGTTGGGTGCCTGCTTGATCGGGGTAAAGTAGCCTGGATTGGTGACGAGGATGCCAGCGCTGGTCTGATGCGTCCAGGCGTTCGCGGCCGCCGCAGGAGAGTAAACACCGAGAGAAGGCTCGACGTTGCTGAGCGGTGCCCGGATAGAGTCCGCTGAGGCGGGATTGCCGATCCAGTCGTCCACGTTGAACTGGAGGCCATTGATGGAGAACTGGCGCACGTCGATCTGCTTCTGCGTGGCTTTATCCACATAGGAGAAGGTGAACTGCCCGCGATCAAAGACGGCCACCTGTGCTCCGGCGATGTCCGCGTCACTGATTGGCGATACATAGGAAGGGATGCCTTGTTCGAGCTGTTGGCTGATGGGATCTACCCGCTGGAGCATGGAGCCGGTTCCGGCTGGGCTGAGGGCACTCAAACGCGCATCGAGATATTTGGGGAAATCGGTTGGGCCGTCTGGCTTGCCACTGATGTCGAGATTCACCAGGATGCTGGCACTGACTCCGGCGCCGCCGGGAGCATCCGGGAGGGACTGCCAGCCGATGCCGCCGAACTTCTGAGGGAAGCCCGGATCGATCTCGACGCCGTTGTAGGAAGTGCGGCGACCGCGCAGCAGCGGAGCCACCGGTAGAGCGGCGGCTGAATTTGGGATCGGCTTGCCCTGGTCGTCCACATTCACCCACGTCTGCGTGAAGCCCTGATAGTTTGTGCCCAGTGCAAAAGGATCAGTGGGGATGTTTGAGGCGGCGGCGCTAGTTGTAGTCCCGGCAGCATTGGCGAACTGCGCCTTCGCCGTGAGGGCGGTGTAGCGGGCAGCTATATCCGCTGATGTGCCTGCCTTCGGATTGGAGCCATCGAAGAGATCAGGATAAAAGACTGCCATATCAGACAGGGCTGGCACGGGGTAGTTCTGATAGATGCGGTAGATGTTACCATCTGTCTGGAAGGTGGGGTCTGCCTGCACTAGGAGGTCCAGGCGATTGCCCGCGCTCCCAAAGGCCGGGTTTTGCGGCGTCACATCGCGTGGTTGCCACATCGTGATGCCATCCGCTGCGATCAGCTTGATCTGTCCAGGGAGTGGCGTGCAAAGAATGGGGGCGTTGGTAGTCAGGGCCGGCTTTTGAGTGGCACTGTTGATGCTCTGTAGATCCGTCAGGTTTTGCTGAGTGAGCTGCGGCCTGATGCTCCCCACCCAGATGTAGCTGCTGGTGGTGTGATTGGCTCCGGCCACGATGAAGCGCCAACGCTCGATCTGCCCCGGTGCGAGTGTCAGGGAGGGCTGGTACTCGCCATTGATCGTCACGACCGGCGCATTGAGATTCGGGGCTTGTCCTTGGCCTTTCCCGCGGCCCTGTTTCTTGAGCATGGCTCCCGTGCTGTAGTTGGAAAGCTCCTGCACCATCATGACGCGGTCATGGGTCTTCGCCGGATCGTCATTCCACAGGCCTGGCACGATGTCGTCCTGCTCATTTTTCGGGCGGATGATGAGCGTGCCGGCCATGCCGTTCTCTACCTGGCTGGAGGTGGAGCCGTGCTTGTGGGAATGATACCAATAAGTACCGGGCAGATGATCCGCAGGCAGCTTGTATTGATAGGTGCGCGTCCACCAGCGGTTGATGGTGGGCACAAAACGTTGCAGTGCTGGGGTGAGGCTGCCTGGGTCGTTATCTTCCGGCAGCACTAGCAGCGTCACATCATCCTGCTTCGGGTCCACATGCAGGCCGTGGACATGCAGGTTCGTGACGTTCGAGTCATTCGGGATGCTGATCTCGTGGGAGACGTGCTCGTCCGTATCGTCTGAGGCTGCCGGGCCTGCCACCTGGGGATTGTTCTGGAAGGCGTTGAGCGCCGGATCCTGGCTGCGGTTGAGGTAATTGTGAAAGCGCAGGCGCAGCAGATCGCCAGGCTGGAACACATACGTCGGTCCTGGAATACTTGGTTGCGTTTTGCCCTTCATTTGCGCATCTCCCGGAGCGTAAGAGCGCACATAGATTTTCCCGTCTTTATCAATGCTCGGTGGGATGCCTGGCACGGTCACTTCGCCAAAAACCGCATAGAGAGGTGCGTCGATCTTGCCGCTCTGGGCGGGCACGCGTCCAGCCTCAGTGAAAGCGGGCGGCGCGGCAGGTTGTGAGGCAGCAACAGCGGCCTTGGAGCCGTTCTTTTGGCCTTTTCCAGCTTTCTGCGCAGGCAGAAGGCTGGAGGAAAGAGCGAGGCTGGCCAGCATCAATGACGTCATGGCTCGGCGGAGGGCGGTGGTGTGCGTTTTCATGAAAAAAATGAGATCCGGCTAGGCGCTGTATTTTGCGAAAAAGTAGGCATTTATTGGCCTTTTTTTAGGTTATAGCAGAATGCCGACCTAATGGTAAACAACCATTTTGTCACACACCCTTGAGACGCAGCACCCGGCGGGCCTCCTGTAGTAATGCTTCCGTCTCCATGAATGGCTCCGTGCCCGTCACCCGCCAGCGCACCCGGCCTGCGCCATCCATCAAGAAGATGCCGTGGAGGGGTTTTTCGCGATGCACGTCGTAAGCGCCGAACTCGCGGAAAAAGTGCATCGGCGCATCGGAAAGCAGCCGGAAGGGCACCGCCTTCCCCGCATCCGTGTAGGCCAGCGTGTCCTTCAAGCCGGCCACCGAATCCGTACTCACCGCCAAGATCGTGATCCCGGCCTCGCGATAGCTCTGCGCCAAGGGGGCGAACGAGCGCAATTGCTCAATGCAGTGCGGGCAGCCCGCTCCCAGGTAAAAAACCACCACCACCGGTCCGCCGCGCAGAGCGGAAAGGGAAACCATGTTTCCATCCCCATCCGGCAAAGACAGCGCCGGAGCGAGAGACAGGCTCTCAAAGGCCGCCCTCACCTTTCGGGCTGGCTTTATCTCGGCAGGGGGAGCGGTAGGCACAGTCTGCTCCAGTTCCGCCAGCAAGGAGGCCATCATTTGGCGGTAGGCGGAGCGCACGGGGATCGAGCTGCCTAGAGGCGCACGCTGAGAGAGTGCCCGTAATTCCTCCCGCAGGCTCTCGAATGCCGCATGATCTCCCTTCGCCAGCGCCGCCAGCCCTCGCGCATGACACAACCTCGCCTGAATCTCCAGCTCATCGGAATCCAGATAACCCGCACCGGCCGCCTCCTCCAGCTCAGCCCATCGGTGATGCCCCCGCAGCAGCTCCAAAAGCTCCCGCTGACCCGTCACCGTCACGCTTTCATTTTTGGCATTGGCTGCCATCGCGTGTGAATCCCCTTGGGTGATCGCCGGTTTCCTCTCCGCCGGAACCGCCAGCTCGATCAGGCTACGAGCCAGTTCCGCTGCCTCCTGCAAGCGCCCCACGCGGCCCAGATGCCGCGTCAGCATCCGCGAATTCTCCACCCAGCCGGAAACCTCCTGAGGCATCAATTTTTCCTCGTTTACCTGCGCCGTCGCTGCCGCTGCGGATGCCTCAAAACAGCTCACCGCATCTTCCAAACGTCCCAATGCCGAAAACAGCTTTCCCGCATCCGAAAGAGCCTGCGGCACCGCCGTCATCTCTCGCCGGATCATTTCGGCGGACTCCACCGCACGCTCTGGATGATCACGCAGCCACAGCAGGAGCCGGTAACGATGCGCTGGGTGGTGCGGATGCTCTCGAAGCAGCTCGTCCAGCAGCGC
>CALSBJ010000138.1:0-8320 GCA_943373155.1 Akkermansia muciniphila
GGGTTCAGGCAGGCTTTCCAGCCGAAGCTCCAGGTGGTGTTGGCGTATTCGAGGTCTGGCGTGCCGTGGGTGGTGGCAGAGAGTGGATCGAGGCCGAGGCGGATTTCCTCGATGTTGAGGAGGCCGTCATGATCAGCATCCTGCGTGGCATCATCGGGATCATAGGGATTAAAGCCCCAGTAGGATTCACGGGCATCGGTGATGCCATCCCGGTCCTGATCGTAGGAGGTGAAGGAGACGGTGAAGGACCAGCCTGCGAGGTAGGCATCCAGGTCCGTGTGTCCGTCCACATCGAGATCCGAGGCGGCATCGGCATCACTGGCGGGATCGCGACCATACCAAGCCTCCACAAGATCAGGAATACCGTCGAGGTCCGTGTCCGTGCGATTTACCTGATAATAATCGATCTGCTGCTGACCGGGAAGAGAGCGGGAGAGAAGCGGGTTTTTCTGGTAGATGAAAATTTCCTCGTGGTCGGTGAGGCCATCGGAATCGGTATCTACCAAGAGGGGATTGGTCTGGGCCGTGCGCTCCTCGCTATCGGAGAGACCATCGCCATCGCTATCGTGAAAATTGGGGTTTGTGCCGGCGGTGTATTCATCGGCATCGGTGACACCATCCCCATCGGCATCAGGAGGCTCGGAGGAGTCGTTCGTGCCATTTCGATTCCAGTCTTCCCAGAGAGAGGAGTCGGTTGGATCGCTGTCGTAGGCGTCATTGACGCCATCACCATCGCCATCTGAATAATTAGGATCGGGAGGATAAGTCGGATCGCTGGAATAGGTGGGTGGGGACTCCTGGCTGTCATTGGTGCCGTTGTTGTTCCAGTCCTCCCATAGCGAGTTCCAGTATGGATGACTGTCGGAGGTATCAAAATAGCCGTCACCATCGCTGTCGGAAGGGGGCGGGGGCTCCTGGCTGTCGTTGGTGCCATTCCAGTTCCAGTCTTCCCAGAGCCAGCTCGTGTATGGATGGCTATCATAGGCATCCATGTAGCCGTCCCAATCGCTGTCTGTGCTGGATGGATCGGCAGACGTGCCGGTGCTACCACTAGGATCGGAGGGGGGCGAGCTGGTGCCACTATCGGTCGGTGAGTAATCCCAAAGATTGTAAGTGCCGTCTCCGTCGAGATCTCGGTAATAGTCCGGCGGAAGAGGGCTGGGGGGCGACTGGCCGTAGTAGCTGACATTTAACGCGAGCCCGGACTGCCAGGCCCAGTATTCATCATGATCGGAATGGCCATTTCCATTGCTGTCCCAATTCCATGGGTCGGTGGTGATGAGTCCCTCGAGCATGGCAGGCGTGATGTCTCGCTCATCGGTATCGGTAAGACCATCGTGGTCACTATCCCGGTTGTAGGGATCGGAGCCAAAGACCACTTCCTCGGCATTGGTCATGCCATCGCCATCGCTGTCATCGTCCCACCACGAATCACCCACAGGCGGGTTCTCGATCTCCACTTTGGCGTTGGTGGTGGTATCCCAAGTCCAGTAGGAGCGCACCGTGGGCACCGGCCAGAGGATCATGCTAGCGAGCAGATAGCCATGGAGGAGCCAGGCACGGCGGGAGAAGCGGCGGAAGGAGTTCATGGGTGGCGAACGGATGATTTTCCTAAATTTGTGTACTGGTTTAACCCGTACCACGGGGGCGCTGTAAAGGACGATTTAGAGACGAAAGTTTTCAGGACTCAGAATAAATAAACCTTTAGTCCTGAGGGCCAGCTTGATAAAATGAGGGGCGAAAGTTTCCCCATGAGGTCATGCATGCGAAACCCTCGCAATTCTCCGTCGGATACCTGCCTGGCATGGGGAGGATGCAGCTCGCGGCAGTGAGTACTATGGAGGATAGCGACATGGCGGGAACGGCGGCGGTGGCGGCGGCGAAGGAGGAGGCGAAGGAGGAGGCGCTGGAGGGCCGCTACATGGAGGGAAAGGGGTTCAGGCTGTGACTAGCTGAACCAAGGTCAGCATTCATGAGTTTGTAGCATCGGCTTTTTCCAGAAAGTGCCTCGGTTTTTCCCGCGCCTTCTTGATCGCTGCCTTCACGACAAGGCGCCGGATTTCCCGGCTTATACTTGCTGCCAATTTCAACGCCAGTCATCTCTCCGTGAATTGGGGCGGTCGTCCGCAGAGTAAGTTATGCCCAAAATCCGGTCGTGGCGGACAAAGAATGTGAACAACTGGTTCTTGCTGGTTGGAAGCCTTCCCGCTTGAATGGCCAAATGAAAAGCGCCCGCGTTCCTACCGCCATTTCAGGTAAGGGATTGCTGTCTCTCATTGATGGCCTCCTCAATGCGGCTCAGCGAGATGTGCGGCGCTTGAAAACGCATGAGGCAGTGGCCACCCATCAGCTCCGCGTGCGAATGAAAAAACTGCTCGCGTTGCTTCGGCTCGGCAGAGATTGCGTGCCAGAGCAAACGTTCGTGGCCATCCGCATGCACATTCGAGCCGTGAAGAATGCCTGCGCGGGCAATCGGGATGTGGTGGTTCGTGATAAACTTGTCGAGAAACTCTCCCGCCGGTTTCATCTGTCTCCACAGCATGCGCTCAACGCGGATGGAAGCCGTCTGGTGCCACCTTCGAGTTCGTTTCTGCGTCATCAGCTCTGTGCGCTGGAACAACTCGTGGAGAGAACGAGCATCGAAAGGTTGACGCCGGAGCAGATCATTGGGGCGCATGCCATGACCTATCGAAAAGGGCGTCGGTTGATGAAGTTGTCGTTTGAGAGCGTGGTGGAGGAGTCGCTGCATCGTTGGCGGCATCGGGTGAAGGATCTGCATTATCAGACCCTCGCCATTCGGCATCTTCCCGGAGCTTGCCGTCGCGTGCGGCGGGCTCGTAAACTTGGTGGGCTTCTCGGTCGCGAGCGTGATCTGGCGAATCTGGCCCGCGAGCCGGCCTATGCGTTGAAGCGTGGAGCCTGGAGCCACCTCATCCACGAGCATCGCTCGAAGCTTCAACAGCGCCTTTTGCTCCTCGGTCATCGGCTTTACGATCCGGCGGCGCAGCAGTTTCATCACAAGATGGAACGCCAGCTTGAACTGGTGTGAGCTACTCCTGCTCTTCGGCGAGCTTGGCGGCTTCGCGTTTGAGGATGCGGCCCACGCGGTGTTTCGCCAAATAGACCTGGGCGGCATTCACACCGAGTTCTTTTTTGACACGCTCAGGGCTCCAGCCTTTGAGGACGTAGCACGAGAAGATTTGAAACTGCCGAGGAGAGACGAGGGCCTTCACGCGACGCAGCGCGATGTCCATGATCTTATCCTGCCACTCGCGTTCCCAGAGTTTTTCAAGGGCGACGCCATTTGGATCGGCACAGCGATCGATGGGCGCGGTGCGGCGATCGTCAGGCTCTTCACCGGCGTAGAGATTGGCCTCGCGGTCCTGCTGCTTTTTGCGGCGGCGGAACTGATCGAGGATGCGCCAGCGTGCTTGATTGAGGAGGAAGGATTTAAACGAGCCCAGGCTGGTATCGAACTTCTTCTTTTGCAGGTTCTTCGCCACACCGATGAAGGTCTCCTGCACGACATCACCCGCTTCGTCATCGCTCAGACCGGCTTTGCGGGCGACATGAAAGACAAAGCTCGAGTAGGTGCGGTAAAATTCGTCCCAGGAGGCCCAGTCGTCCCAGTTATCCAGCCGCTCAATGAGCGTCTTTCGTGTGGGCGGAGAACCGCTTTCCTTCAATTGCTTGAGGATCTGCTCTTCGTTGGGGATTTTGGGGTCTTCTTCAGCCATGGCGCGTGCCGGGTGACACCAGAGTGGGGGGGGATGGTAGGGCCAGATTGCGAACTGGCAATGCCCCCTTTCAGTGGTTTTCGACTCAGGGTTTCGTCTCAGGGTTTCGTCTCAGGGTTTCGTCTCAGGGCGGCGGAAGAGACTTTGATACCACTTCTTTTTCACCGGCTCGACGGCAGGCTGAGGCGTCGCCACGGGGGCAGCGATGTTTTGAGGGAATTTCTGCGCGGCATCCGCTCCCACGCTGCCTCGCAAATCCTCCCGCATGGAGGCCTGGCGCATATCAGCTTCGCTCTCGACGACCTGGGGCTGGATGAAGATGATGAGTTCCTTCCGCTCGGTGTTGTCCGTATCGGTGCGGAAGAGTTTTCCAAGGCCGGGGATGCGCCCGAGGAAGGGCAGACCGGTGGCTCCCTTGGTCTTGGTTTCGGAAATGAGGCCGCCGAGCACGATGGTGTTGCGGTCAGGGACATTGACGGAGGTCACGAGCTGCTCCGTGCCGATCACCGGCACCAGGTTCGGCGAAATCGTGCGTTCATTGACGATGGTGTCATTGATCTGCGAGATGGTGAGATTCACTTCGCCATCGGGATTGATCAGCGGAACGACTTCCAGCTTCAGCACGACATCGAGGTAAGCCGTGGTGGATTGCACGGTGCCCTGATTATTGACGTTGTTGCCGAGGACCGAGGTGGTGGTCTCGGGGTAGGGGACCTTTTGGCCGGAGGTGATGGTGGCCTTGCGATTGTTCAAAGCGAAGACGCTGGGGCGGGAGAGCACTTTGAAGTTCCGTGAGGTTTCCAGCGCCGTGACGAAGATCTCCAGGCTATCTCCCACGGCACCGTAAAGGCCGAGGCCGGTGGCGGGGCCAAAGGCATTCGTGATGGCGGCATTGCGCAGGTCATTCACCGCACGTCCCACGGCATTTCCTGAGAGGACATCCGTGCGGCTGGTCACACCGGTGGCGGAGAAATTCACGCCATCTCCAGCGCGGGAGAGGCCGGAGAGGTAATCAATGCCGCTGGTGAGGCCATCCGTGAGCGTGAGCTGGCCGATGACCGTGGAGAGATAAACTTGGGCGGGTCTCTGATCGAGGCGATCGAGCAGCATGGTGGCTTTATCGACGCTCTCTTTTGGCCCGATGACGATGATGGAGTTCGACATCGGATCGGCAATGACGCGGGTCTTGCCAACGAGGACGGAAACGGGTGCGTTATCGACCGAGGGACCGGTGATCACATCTGCTCGCGAGCCAGAAGAGCTGGTCGTCGTGGTCGCCGTATCGGATGTGGCAGCGGCGCTGGTGCTGCCCACCTGGCCGCCACGCGTGTTTTGCGTGTTTCGACCACCGAGAAGCTGGGAGTTGTTGCTGGCGAGGGCCTGCTGGCGCTGCTGCTGAATGGTGCCACCGCCGGGGAGTTGCACGGTGCCTGCGCTGGGGTCTTGAAGGAGATCCGTGATGGCACTGAGCACATCGAGGGCGGCAGCGAATTTCAAACGGCGCTCGTAGGGCTGCTCGACGTCCACGGGCTTATCGAACTCAGCCACCAAGCTGGCGACGTAGGTGTAATCGGCGGGCGAAGCGACCACGAGGATTTGGTTCAACCGGGTGTCCGCCACCACTTGGGCGCTGGGCTGCGGCGACTGCATGTTCCCTTGCTGTTGAGGCACGCCGTTGATGATGACGGGCGGCGGCGGGCGGTTATTATTATTGTTGTCGTTGTTGCCGCGATCCCGATCGCGATCCCGATCTCCACCGCGTCCATCGCTGGCCGCCGAGCCGCGAATGGTATTCACGCCTTTGGATTCTTTTTCCTGAGCCTGGGCGGTGAGCGTGGCCTGGATGATTTGGGCAATGGTAGCCGCATCCCCATACTCTACCGGAATGAATTTCGTCACCAGTGAGGAGCCGGTATCCGCCAAATCAATGCTCTCACGAATGGAAATGAGCTGCTTCACCACCGTGGCGCTTTCGGTGATCAGCAACCCGGGTGGCGTGGCCACCGCCGTGATGCGACCATAGGCCCCCAAGCCCACATGACCGCTGAACATCTCCGCCGCGTCTTCCGGGGCCAGATTGTCCAGCTTCATGAAGTAGGTGATGATTGACTCTCCATCCGGGATTTCCTTCGGGCTGGTGTAAAAGCGTACGCCATGGGAGAACTGCACCGCATTGGCACTTTGGTTGCGTGCTGGCAGAATCTTCGCGGTCTTGCCACCGGGTTCGGAGATGATGGCGTAACCGTTGGCAAGCAGGGAAGCTTCGATGAGCTTGATCGCTTCCACCTTCGGCACCGGCTTCGGCGTCACGAGGCTGATGGTAGAGCCTTCAAAGATATTCGTGTCCTTGATCAGCGTGAAGCCCGTCAGCCGCTCATAGATGGCGAGGATGTCCGAGACCGGGTTGTTGACGAATTGCATCATCACGTCTTCGCCGGAGATCTGGAAGGATTCACCTTCACCACCCGCACCGCCATCGCCGGGACCGCCGCGACGTCCGCCAAAGCCGCCACGATTGCCCCCAAAGCCTCCCGGAGGGCCAAAGGCACCCGGCGGTGGAGCCACCGGCGGAGCTCCATCAAGCGGAGCCGTCGCCGCAGGCGCTCCGGGAGCAGCCGGTGCGGATGGCGGGGCGGCGGGAGGAGCTTTCGGAGCGTCTTGAGCGAGGATCAGGCCGGAGGCAGACAGAACGAAGAGCGGAAGGAAAGACGGGCGGAGCATGTGAAAGGGAAAGTAAGCGGAATAAAGCAGGCTGGCGGCGTGAACGGAGGATTTAGCGTTTCTTGTCTTCCTTTTCGATCTTGTCGAACATGCTGCGGATCGCATTGCGCCGATCTTCTTCGCTCGCACTGCGGAATTTTTCATTGCTGAACATCTCACGCATGCCGTTCCTGAATTTCTCCTTCGCGCCGTCCGAGAGAGATTCGTATTTTTTGCGGTCCTCCTCGCTCGGGCCTCGGCCGCCGCGATTGAATTTGTCACCGCCGGGGGACGGACCACCATCTTTACCCTCCTTACCTTCCTTTTTGTCCTTCTTCATCGCTTCGGGCGTGAGGGCCGTCGCATCGTAACGAATGCTCACCGGCTCACCGCCGATGCTGACCTTTGCGGAGGCTCGGTTGATGTCCGCCGAGTGCGTGGCTTCCACCAGTGTCCAGCCGCGCAGGTTCGGCTGCTCGGTTACCACGAGAGATTCCTTCTTGTCTTTGTCAAAAAGGGTCACCACTGGCTTGCCATCCACATAGGCCACTCCCGTGAGCACTAGCGAATCGGAGACATTCACGATGCGAGTGAAGGGTGAGTTTTGCACCACCCCGGCCAGGGCATTGAAATCAAACGGCTGCGGCAGATCCGGGTCCACTGGCCCTGGAGGCGCCGTGGCAGCCCCAGCGGCGGCATTGCCCGGCTCCGGCAGCATCTCGGCTTCCTCCTCCGCCGTGGGAAAAAGGTCTGCCGTGCTCAGCGGCGGCTCCGCCGCAGGCGGGGCAGGGGCGGCGGCCGGTTGCTGAGCTCCGAGCATAGGCGCGGCCAGGCAGAGCACGGGGAGCAGGAGGTGGGAAAGCTTCATGGGGCAGGGGATGCGGCTGGAAACGCGGTTCAAACTCCGGTCGTTCGGAATTGTTGTGCGAGCGAGGAGGTTTTCATCGGCGAATCCTTCCATCGTCTGCGGCCGGACTTGCGGCGAGGCGTTTCCCCGGCATGAAGCCCGCTCCCATTCTCATGAAAATCGTTCTCACCGGCGGCGGCGGCTTCCTCGGCCATCAACTGGCCCACTCCATCCTGAAGCGCGGCACCCTCAACGGCCGCCCAGTCTCCCAAATCGTGCTCCTCGACGCGGCTTTTCATCGTGACATCCCCGATCCTCGCGTCCAAATCGTCTGCGGCGACATCAGTGATCGCGACACCGTCTTTAGCGCGGTCGGCAGCGATGCCGAGGTCATCTTCCACCTCGCCTCCATGGTCAGCGGCGAGTGCGAGGAACGCTACGACGACGCCCTTCGCGTGAATCTCGATGGCGGCCGAAATGTCTTCGAGGCCGCCCGGGCCGCCACAGGCCGCCCACGCGTCGTCTTTGCCAGCAGCGTCGCCTGCTATGGTGGGATCGACATGTCTCAACTGATGTCCGATTCCACCAAGCAGCTCCCGCAGACCACCTACGGCATCACCAAAGCCATCTGTGAGATGCTCATCAACGATCACACCCGCAAAGGCCACTTCGATGGCCGCAGCGTGCGCCTCCCCACCGTCATCATCCGCCCCGGCAAACCCAATGCCGCCGCCTCCAGTTGGGCCAGTGGCATGTTTCGGGAGCCTTTGAATGGTGAACCCTGCCTCCTGCCCATCCGCCGGGATCAGCCCCATCCGATGACCGGTTACCGCACCGTCATCGAAAGCTTCATCGCCCTCGCCGAAGTCGAGGAAGCCAAGCTCGGCAAAGATCGTGCCTATGTGCTGCCCGCCCATCGCGTCACCCCGCAGATCGCTGAGCAGGTTATCCGTGAAGTCGCCGCTGAGAAGGGCATCACCCTCGGTCCCATCGTCGATGCCTTCAACGAACGCATCCAGGGCATCGTCGATAATTG
>CALSBJ010000139.1:0-8243 GCA_943373155.1 Akkermansia muciniphila
TGGAAAACGCGAGGAGTGCCTCCGCGTCGGCCAAGCCGTGCGCCACCTACTGGAAAAGAACATCCGTCCGCGTGACATCCTCACCAAGCAGTCGCTCACGAACGCCATGACGGCCATCGCGGCCATCGGTGGCAGCACGAACGGTGTCATCCACCTCCTCGCCGTCGCCCGCGAGGCTGGGGTGGACTTCACCCTGCGGGATGTGCAGGCGATCTGCCGGAAAGTGCCCGTGCTGTGCAGCTTTGCCCCTCGCGGACGCGGCACGATGGTCGATCTGCACCGCCTCGGCGGCACCACGATGCTCTTGAGGCACCTTTTTGATGCTGGACTGCTCGATGGCTCCTGCCTGACCGTCACTGGCCGTACGCTGGCCGAAAATCTCGCCAGCGCCAAAGCGGTGCCTTTTCCAAATGCTCTCATCGCTCCACACGCCAAGCCCTTCAAAGACTACGCCGACATCCAGGTGTGCTTTGGCAACCTAGCGCCGCACGGCATGGTCTTCAAAGTATCCTCGCTCAAAGAGCCTCGCTTCGCCGGCCGTGCGATCTGCTTCAACGACAGCAAAGGCGTCTTCGAAGCCGCCGCTCAAGGCCGCATCAAGCCAGGCCACATCGTGATCATTCGCGGTAGCGGCCCCGTGGCGCTCGGCATGCCGGAGATGCACGTCGCCAGCGCCGCCCTGGCGGTGCCGGAGCTGTATGGCAAGGTCGCCCTCATCACCGATGGCCGTGTCTCCGGCGTCTCCGCCGGTGCAGTGGGCGTTCACTGCACCCCGGAGGCCGTTTTGGGCGGTCCCATCGCCAAAGTGCAGGATGATGACGAAATCGAATTCGACCTGCTGAAAGGCACCATTGAGGTCAAAGCCGAGCTCGATGCCCGAAAAGCCGAACCGGTCGAAGTTTCACATCCCTTCGGCTACCTCGCCGATTTCGCCGCCACCGTTTCACAGGCTCATGAAGGCTGCGTGCCGAAGTGGACGCTCTCTCGTCCCCTGCTCGGTGGCCCCTGCGGATGATGCTGCACTGCAAACGATGATCGGAGGGAGATCGTCGCGTGGTTGCGCTTCTCTTGAAGCACGGCTTCATTTCCCTCCCCCAACAGCCATGTCTGACGAAATCACCTCCGCCTCCCCCGCCATTCCGAGCATTCTTTCCCCCGAGGAGGCCCGTGTCCTGGGCTGCCTGATCGAAAAGGAGATCACGCTGCCGGATTACTACCCGATGACGCTGAATGCGCTCGTTTCCGCCTGCAATCAGACGACGAGCCGCGATCCGGTGATGCAGCTCGATGACAGTACGGTGCAGCGGGCGCTCGATTCGATGAAGAGCCGTGGCTACGTCTTCCAGGTGACCATCGTGGGTGCCCGCGTGCAGAAGTATCGCCACAACCTCAAAGGCAAGCTCCCGGACCTCGAACGCCCGCAGGTGGCGCTGCTGTGCATGCTGCTTCTTCGCGGTGCTCAGACGGCGGGCGAGCTGCGCCAGCGCACGGAGCGCCTGCACGCCTTCCCGGACATCGAAAGCGTGGACAACACGCTCGCCGAGCTCATCGGCTACCGCTCAGGTCCGGTGATCAAGTGCCTGCCAGCCGGCCCCGGACGTCGCGTGGCGCAGTATTTGCACCTCTTCTGCGGAGATGTGGAGCCGCAGGCCATCGCCGCGCCCATCGTGAGCACGCCTGCCAGCTCGGCAGCGGCGCTCGATGACGATTGGAAAACCAAAATCGAGGCGGAAATGGCGCTGATGAAGGCGCAGATCAACCGCCTACAGGAGCTGGTGGGCACCGTGAGGTAAGGTGGGGCAAGTTTTTGGTTCCAGGTTTCAAGTTGGAGGTCGCGCTGGACCTGAAACTTGGAACGTGAAACTTGAAACCTTCTGCCGTCGCGTCCTTGGTGCCTTTCCCCCAATATGCTGACCAAAAGAATCATCCCCTGCCTCGATGTGAAGGAAGGCCGTGTCGTGAAAGGCACGAAGTTCCTCCAACTCCGCGATGCGGGCGATCCCGTGGAGTGCGCCCAGGTTTACAATGCTCAGGGAGCTGACGAGCTGGTGTTTCTCGACATCACGGCCAGCCACGAGGAGAGAAAAACGATGGTCGATGTGGTGGCACGCACCGCCGCGAGTTGTTTCATGCCGTTGACTGTGGGCGGTGGCATTCGCACCGTGGCGGACATGCGCGAGATGCTGCTCGCCGGAGCGGACAAGGTGGGCATCAACACCGCTGCGGTGAAGACCCCGCACGTCATCGACGAGGCGGCGGAGGCTTTCGGATGCCAATGCCTCGTCGTCGCCATCGATGCGAAGCGCAATGAGCGTGGCTCCTGGACGGTTTACACCCATGGTGGACGCAATCCGACCGAGCTGGATGCCATCGAATGGGCCGCCGAGGTCTGCCGACGCGGCGCGGGCGAGATTTTGCTCACCAGCATGGATGCCGATGGCACCAAGGCCGGCTACGACATCGCCCTCACGCGGGCGGTGAGCGAGGCGGTGACTATTCCCGTCATCGCCAGCGGCGGTGCGGGCAAGGTGGAACACATGGTGGATGTCCTCCGCGATGGCAAAGCCGATGCCGTGCTCGCGGCGAGCATTTTCCACTTTGGCGAATACACCGTGGGCGATGTGAAGCGCTTCCTCGGCGATCACGGCGTGCCCGTGCGGCTTTGAGAACATGCCGCGATAGCTGAAGACGACGCGTCAAAGTCTGAATGAAGCCGCCATCATGGAGGCGTTTTATCGCTCACATGAACCGCCGCCGTTTTCTCCAGTCCATCGCCGCCGCAGCCACCACGCCCGCTTTTGCGGCAGAGAAGCCGTGGAAACTGAACTACATGCTCGCCTCTTCGATGTATGGCAGCCTGCCGCTGGCAGACATTCTCCCCGAGGTGAAAAAGACCGGCGCCACCGCCATCGAGCTCTGGCCGAAGAAGCATGGCACTCAGCGAGAGGAACTGGATGCCATCGGGCATGAAAAATTCGCCGCCATGCTCAAGGAGCATGATCTGGGCTTCGGCGGCACCACACGCTATGATTTGGGGCCGTTCAAGCTGGCCGAGGAGATCGCCCTCGTGAAGAAGCTGGGAGGTTCCTTCATCGTCACCGGAGGCGATGGTGCCTGGAAGGGCCTCACGCCGGATCAGCTCAAAGCGAACGTGAAGGCCTTCGTCGAGAAAATGAAGCCTCACGCCGCCCTCGCGGCTGAAAACGGCGTCACCATCGGCATTGAAAATCACATCAACAACCTCATCGACACTCCGGACAGCCTCCGCTGGCTCGCCGATGGCATTCGGGACACGCACGGCATCGGCATCGCCCTCGCGCCCTATCATTTGCCGCAGGACACCCAGCTGCTCAGCGACCTCATCCGGCACATCGACCGCAAGATGACGCTCTTTTATACCTGGGAGCATGGCAAAGGCTGCATGAAGCCGATGCCCAAAGACGAGGAGCTCCAGCAGATGCCCGGTCGCGGCCCTCTCGACTGGAAGCCCCTGCTCGATGCCCTCAAAGCCGTCAATTTCACCGGCCCCACGGAGATTTTCATGCACCCCACCCCTCGCGGCATCCCCATCCTCCCTACCGCCGCCGAAACGACCGCCGAGATCGCTCGGGCCAAAGAGCACCTCGACAAGCTGGTGGGGTAAAAGGGCCGCAACCTGGAGAAAATCAGCTTTTAAGACGCACCGCTAGGCGGGTGAAAAGGGGGAAAGAGACCTTCTACCAGCCCGAAAGGCCGCTCTGGAGGTTAAAAACCGGTTGCCAAAAGAGCTGGAATGCCCATCTTCGCGCCCCCTCGCCCCCTAGGACCGATTGTACAACCCCTCCTACGGCGCGTTTTGGACCCCATTTGCCATGAACACCATTGAGAAGATCAACCAAGAGCAGTTGAAAAAGGAAATCGCCGAGTTTCGCGTGGGCGATACCGTGAAAGTCCACACCCGAGTCATCGAAGGTGACAAGGAACGTGTCCAGCTCTTCGCCGGCATCGTCATCGCCCGTAAAGGCTATGGCATCAACGAAGCCTTCACCGTTCGCAAAATCAGCTACGGCGAAGGTGTGGAGCGTGTCTTCCCCCTGCACAGCCCCAAGGTCGCCAAGATCGAGGTCACCAAATCCGGCCGCGTCCGCCGCGCCCGTCTGCACTACCTCCGCGGCCGCCTTGGCAAAGAAGCCATGACGGTGAAGGAAGTCAGCCAGCAGCAGGCAGCCTAATTCGCTTCCGTTCAGTTTTTCATTACGGGAAGGAGCACGCGAGAAGCGTGCTCTTTTTCGTGTAGCACGGTGTGGGTGGCAGTTTGGGCATTTTTGAGCCAATCCATCGTCTGTGGGCCACCAGTCTGATTGTTCGGTTCGTAGAGCGGGGCACCGGTGCTGGTGAGGGTGACACGGAGGCGGTGCCCCTTGTTCAGAATGAGGCTCGTCCAGCCGAGGTGCCATTTGAGCTTGGCGGGCTCCCCCGGGACGAGAAAGGCCTCACGATCAAAACCCTCGCGATACCTTGCCCGCAGCGGGTAATCCATGAGCAGCATGCTGCGGCCATCGGGATACACATCGGAGAGGCGAACGAGGAAGTCGGTGTCCTTCGCGGTCGATTTCACCCATAGCTCGGCAAAAACCTCGCCGGTGATCTCCATCGGCTCCGTGAGAGGTTCGGTGGACCACACACGCACATCCTTCTGAGCCTCGACCTGTCGAGCATCGGCCGCGCCAGGGAAGCTGCGGCCGGGAATCTCCATCGGCTTCAGCGGATCACCGTCGTAACTTGTACTGCTGGATGCGGAGGAAGGTGTTTCGGGCTTCAAAACGCCACCTTCATGAAGGTACAGGCTCTTCTCTGTCGTCGCAGGCGGCCAGTCGGCGGCTTCACGCCACACATTGCCGGGAGCCCCCTCTTCGCCGACGGCTCCCATGACGTAGTAGCGCACGGCGGGCTCCTTCTCGATGCCGTTGTCGATGCCTTTGAGCCAGTGATCGAACCACCGCACCATGTGCTCGACCTCCGGCCACGTCGCATTCGGCGGATACTGCATCTCCGCCACCTTGCTGCCCTTGTTGAGCCGCCCATGCAGCCATGGGCCAAGCAAGAGCTGCTGTGGCGCATTCTTTTTCCGCCCAATGAAACTCTGCACGCTGCCCTGCACCATGAAGTCATGCCAGCTTCCGATGGTGAAGCAGGGCACGTTCATCTCGTCGAAATGCAACGTGCAGTCCTCCGCACGCCAGTAGTCGTCGTAATGCGGATGCGCGTCCCATTCCTGCATGAGCCTGGCATTGTCCTCCGGCACGCGGCAGTTCCTTCCAAAGTCCGCGAAGCGACCCGGCCGCGTCACGCCGCCGATGCGGTAGCCTTCCTGAAACAGGCTCAAACCGGTATCGACCATATACTGGCACACAAGATGAGGCGGCTGCGTCACTGCGAGGAAGTTCTGCGCAAAGCCCCCCTGCGAGCTGCCGAAGGTGCCCACCTTCCCCGTGCTCCACGGCTGCGTGGCGAGCCATTCGCAGGTATCGTAGCCGTCCTTCTTCTCGCCCCAGGCCAGCGCACGATAGCCGACATACCGCCCCTCGCTCTTCTGCGAGCCACGGAAGTTCACCATCGCCACCGCAAAGCCACGCCGGGCCAATTCGGCGGCATTTTTGCGTGCCGAGGCACCGCTGATGTCCGCGTAACGCTGCTCAAACACCACCGGCCACTTCCCTTCGCCCTCCGGCAGGTAAAGATAGGCCGAAAGCCGCACGCCATCCCGCATCGGAATCATGAGGTGCTGCTCTCGAACACCGGGCAGATCGAGTTTCGGTAACTCCTGGGCGAAACATGCCAAGGCGAGGGCAAACAAGAGAAGAAGGCGTTTCATGTTCCAAGTTTCACGTTTCAAGCGGCCTTAACCAACGCCGCCAGTGTGCTCAAACTTGGAACCTGAAACCTGAAACTTGGAACATCTGTCACCCGGCAAAAGCCTCCGCATCCTTCACAAACGCCTCCACATCCGCCTCCATCGTGCGCCAGGAGCACATCAGGCGTGTGCCGCCACCAATGAAGCTGTAAAACACCCAGCCACGCTCCTTCAGGCCATTCTTCATCTTCTCCGGCAGCTTCGCGAAGACCGCGTTCGCCTCCACGGGATACAAAATCTGCACGCCGGGGAGATTTCCCAAGGCATCGGAGAGCCTGCGAGCGAGCGAATTGGCGCTGCTGGCATGCTTTTTCCAAATTTCACCCTTCAGCATGCGCAGCCATTGGGCGGAGATGAAGCGCATCTTCGAGCAAAGCTGGCCCGCCTGCTTGCAGCGATACTGAAAGTCCTGCGAGAGCTCCTTGTTGAAGAACACGACTGCCTCCGTCACGGCCATGCCGAGCTTCGTGCCGCCGCAGCACAGCACATCCACCCCCGCTCGCCAGGTGATGTCCGCCGGCGAGCAGTTCTGGCTGGCGAGCGCATTGAAAAAGCGTGCTCCATCCATGTGAATGCCCAGCCCATGCTGCTTCGCCAGCGCTCCGAGCCCTTTGATCTCACCGGGGCGATACACCGTGCCCAGTTCCGTGCTCTGACTGATGCTCAGCGCCCTCGGTTTGGGGAAATGCAGATCGTTTCGACTCAGCACGATGCGCTCCACATCCGCCGGATCGAGCTTCCCCAGCGGACTGCGGGCCAGCAGGATCTTCGAGCCATGGCTGAAAAACTCCGGCGCACCGCATTCATCCGTCTCCACATGCGCCTCATGCGCCGTGATGATGCTGTTGTAGCTTCGACACATGGAAGCCAGCGCCAGCGAGTTCGCCGCCGTGCCGTTGAAGACAAAGTACACATCGCAATCCGTCTCAAAAAAGCCCCGGAACGTCTCGCAGGCCTCCGCCGTGATCGTGTCGGCCCCGTAGCTCGGCTGATAGCCTTGATTGGCCTCTTCGAGCGCCTGCCACGCCTCGGGGCACACGCCGGAGGTGTTGTCGGAGGCAAAGTGGTATTTGGGAGCGGGAGTCATGGGGCTGGGGTGGATTTGAAAATAGCCTCGCGGGCTACAAGAAGCGCTATTTCTTTCTGGGCCGCTTTATCCGCAGGCCAGTCCACCACGTCAGCGTGATTTGGATTCTGCGGCAGCGGTCTCGGCAGGACGCGGAGACGCTGGCGGATGAAAGAAGCGGCCTCCACATCCGCACGACCGTAGAGCGTGGTTTTCGTTTCCTCAGCGACACCTCGTCCGGCGTCCCAGAGCTGTCGTTCGTCCAGCCCCAGATGACGGGTAACGGATAGCTCCACCCATTTGTAAGGCATGAAGGGATCGGGTTTTACCGTGCCATCCGCCCGCACATGCTCACGGCGCAGAACGAATCTCGCCAACCTCTCTTCGGCAACCACAGGCCGCGTGCCAATTCCTGCGATCATGCGGCGAAGACCTCATCAATGAGATGCAGCAGATCACGCGGCACTTCTTGCTCGAAGCGTTCGCTACCTGTGCGGCGTGATGTTTCACCAAGCAGAGCGGCATAGCTGAGTTCACCCTCCGGTCCGATGCTCAATGAGAGGACCCGGCTGGGGTTGCGATACCATTCGAGGGTCAGATGACCATCAGGCTCCGCACCCACTGAAGGCGACGGAGCGCTGGCAGGCAGGCTTTCAGCGAAGCGATACGCCACACGGTAGGTTTCCAGAGTTACCGGCATGGCTCCGTGTCCATCCCAGCCCTCATTGGCGCAGTCCTCGGCCTGCGAAGCAAGTGCCTGAAACAACCGGTCTCGCTCATCCTTCCTCGGCAGCGATGGTTCGCCACCCAGACGCAAATCTCGAAGTTCTTCCATGAAGAGCCGCTGCTCCTCGGCGGGCAGGGCTTGGACTTGGTGAAGAAGATCGCGAGCGCTCACGCTGGCAGATTAAAGTCCAGCCACAGACCCGGCAACCCATTTTCCTCACCGCCGCCGCCGCCGCAGTGCCTCATTGAAAAGGACACCGAGAGGGGAGAGACCGGGGTAGCTGGAGAGAGTCGATGCCTCATAAAGGAGGACACCGTGGCCGATGGAGCCACGACTGATGAAAAAAAGCCTCGAAGACTACACCCGCGTGATGCGTGAGCGCTACGCCCGCCACACCGGAAAACCCGTCCGCCAGAAGCTGCTCGACGAGTATTGCCAGACCAGCGGGCTGGAGCGCAAATACGCCAACAAAGTCCTGCGAGGACAGCGACGACGAGGGTCCAGCGGAGCGCCCCGGGGTGCCGGCAGCCGCTACACCCGCAGCGACCTGCAAGTGC
>CALSBJ010000140.1:0-7846 GCA_943373155.1 Akkermansia muciniphila
CCACGCCGATCAAGACCACACCGATAACAAAGAGCAGCGTCATGATCATCGTCTCGTGCCCCACAAGACTGCCTGCGACGTAGTGCCCAAAGAAAAAGATCGAGAAGGCGATCAGCGCCACGAAGCCTGCGAGGCCAAAGCCGGGCGTCTGCATCTCCAGATAGCCAGAGGCGATGCCGACAAGGATGAGCAGCCACGCAAACTGCGTCACCCAAATGGCGATCCATTCAAACATCGTCGGCTCGGCGATGAGCGTCTCGCCTTGGAGTTCCTCGCGGGTTTTGATATCGTCGATGCTCTTCACGATGGCTTTGGCGAGCAAGGGCTTGCCCGCAATGAGCATAGTGGCCTGATCGGCATCGAGGGTGACGATCTGGCCCTTCGGCACGATGACCTTGCCATTGATGACGAGGCCCGCGTTCATGTCGATCATGCCTTCGAGAATACGCACGTCGTGGCCCTTCGCCCGCACCGCAGCGCGGGCCATGCCGAGAAAGGCGGAATTGTACTTCGCCCGCTCCGCCTCGCCCATCGACTCGCCGCCGCCGGTGACCGGTGTGGCGGCGCCAATGCTGCTGGCAGGAGCCATGTAAATCGCGTCCGTCGCCATCGCCGTGAGCGCTCCGGCGGAGATGGCGCGGGTATTCACATAGGCCAGCGACTTGATGGCGAGCTTTTGCAAATCCTGCATCATCAGCGTCGTCGTCTCCCAAGCCATGCCACCGGGCGTATCGAGATCGAAGAGCACCGCTTCCGCGCCTTGTTCATCGCAGAGGCGCAGCGTGCGCTTCATGAATTCAAACCTCGCCGGGATGATGAGGTCTTCTTCACCCACCGTGATGACGACGACTTTGCCCGTGTAGAGGCCGGTGGAGGCTTTTTTCTCCGTTTTGGCCTCCGCAGCGGTTTGGGGGGCTTCCGCAGGCTTTTGGTCAAACCAAGCCGACGTCAGCGTGACGACCTTCGCGTCCTTGGCGATGCCCTTCAAATCAGAAGCGATGCCTTTGGCGAGCAAAGGCACGGCGTTGTCCGCATCGAGCAACAGCAGTTCACCCTTCGCCGCGTGCGGTTCGAGACCTTTGTCGCGATCCACGAAGGCCTCGGCGATCTCTGGTTTGTGGCCTTTGAGCTTGGCGAGGCTACGTGCGCCCGCTTTGAGCACGGCGAGGGATTCCGCCAGCTTGGTGTCCTGCGCTTTGGGAGACAAATCCTCGCCCTCCGGCACGGCGGGCGGTGCCGCGCCGATGCGGGAACCGGGTGCCATCCAGATTTCATCGCAGGCCAGCGCCATCAAAGCGCCACCCGCCACCGCCGAGGTATTCACATAGGCGATGGTGCGCATTTTCAGCTTCGCGATCTCTTCCGCGATGGGCAGCGACTCCTGGGCGCTGCCCTGGGTGACGTTGATTTCGAGGATCAGGCTCTTCGCGCCTCGCGTGGACGCCTGATTGATCCAGCGTCGCAGTTCATCCCAACGGCTGGCGTTTTCGAGTTCCGACTGCGTGATGACCACATGCGCGATGTCCTTGTCCATCGTCGCCGCAGCGAGCAGGCCTGGAAACAGCAGTGTGAGGCTGAAGAGAAGCGTTTTCATGAGGCGACAGTAAACAGCGTGCCTCTGAGAAGCAATCGACAGAACACGTTCTCAGTCCTTCCACAAAATCCGCGTCGCCCAGACGGTGTTGTCAGCCCCGAAGGCGTTGTCCGGCGGGATGAGGATGTTCGGCGAATGCGTCTGCATCCACTCCGCCACCGTCACCCAGGTCTCGTTTTCGCTGACTTCGGTGATGGCGAAGTTGCCGAGCCTCGCGCCGCGCTCGGGGACGAGGATGCATTCCGTGGCACGTTTCACGGCGAGCGTTTTTTGATCCACCTCGGCCATGAAGAGCGGTGCCCGGTGGCGGATGACGTGGTCGTTGTGAGCGGCTTTGCGGTTATAGACGAGATAAAGCCGGTCGCGATGCGTGACCCAGTGCTGCTGCGTGTTGTAGTTCCCGAGTTCGCTGCCGTCGTCGAACTTCCACGGCTGGATGGGGCCGAAATGCAGCCCATCGTTGCTGGTGGCGACGTAGCCTGCCGTGTCGTTGCGCAAGGTGAGGTAAAACTTGCCCGCGCAACGCGTGATCGACGGCTCATACACGCCGCGACCACTTTCGAGCGCCAGCTCGGTGCCGTGTTCGAGGTATTTCAAGGTGGTGCCATCAAAGGAGCAGCGCAGCACGGTGGTGCGGTAAAATTTGTCCTTCTCGGCCTTGAAGTAGATCGGCAGCAGGATGTCGCCGTTTTCGAGATCGAAGCGCTGCACGCTGCCTGCGCCTGCATTGATGAATTTCGCGTCCTTCGGCATGTCGAGCGTCGTCCAGGGCGTCCACGTGCGCTTTTCATCGTCATAGACCGACCACGCGGTCTCACGCGGGCGCACGGCCATGACGTGATCGCCTTTATATCGAACGGTGTGGCCGGTGCCGAGCAGTTTGCCGCTCTTCGCATGCCATTTCGGCGTGAAGTCACACGCGGCCACCACGACGCCCTCGGGCTCGTTTCGGCGTCCGAGCGTCTCCGCGTGCTCGGTGATGGGGCTCCACGTCTCGCCGAGGTCGTCGCTGCGCACGTCGTTGAGCGCGTAAAACACATCGCTGCCGGTGAGGAGCAGTTTTTGCATCGTCAGCACCACACTCGGCGTCTTGCCGGGGATCGCGCCGGCGCGCGGATGCACCCAGCAGGTCTTTCCATCGTAGCCCTTCGACACAACGACGCGTTTCACCTCAAACGGCAACCCCGCAGGCGGCGGAGGCACGAGTTGAAGATGCTCGCGCAGCTCCGGCACCTCGCGCTCCAGCCCTTCGGCGACGAGTCGTGCCATCAGGCGTGCGCCTTCACGCGAGAAATGCGATTTGTCCTGCTCACCCGGCCCGTAGCGCAGGCAAAACTTCTCTCCGAGCTGCTGAAACAGCGCAAAGCTCACACGATGCAGGTCGATGACCGGCACCTGCATCTCTGCGCCCACCGCCTTCGCCGCCTCGACATACGGCGTGAGCGACGTGGTCATCTTTCCATCCACATACACCCGCCGTGCCACCGACGTGATCAGCACCGGCTTCCCACCGCCCTCGCGCACCTCGCGGATGAAGGTCTTCAAATTTTCGCGGTAGCTCGTGGCCGGATCGGTGTGGCGTTTGGGGTCCTCCTTCTGGTCATTGTGCCCGAACTGGATCAGCACCCACGGCGGCTTCTCCTTGAGCACCCGATCCCACAAACCGAGGTCACGAAAACTCTTCGTGCTCGTGCCTCCGCGTGCGTGATTCACCACCGCCGCGTTCGGCAAAAACTCGCCCAGCATCTGCCCCCATCCCGCCAGATCCGGCCGGTCCTTCGGCGGATTCGGCACACTCGCCACCGTCGAATCGCCCGCGAGGACGACTTTGAGCGGTTCTGCGTGAAGCGTGGTGAAGAGAAGCGATGCGAGAAGGAGATGGCGCATTGAGGGGAAACGCTCGCCCGCATTTTCTGTTTCATGCCTCCGTTCGGAGGCCGGATGTGTTCGCCGCGATACACATCCGCCAACACGATGGACCTGCTTCGTCGATCTATCCGGCTGGTTTGGAGGCGTGCGGAGTCCAACACGCCCATGACACCCCCAAACCGCCGGATAGTTTGGCGAAGGGGATCGAGAGCAAGGCGGCGTGCTTATTCGCCAAACACATCCGGCCAACGCAGGAACTCGGCTCCCCACTGACCTCAACGATTGCCAATTTCACCCACCAGCCCTAGTCTCGCCCTACACATGAAAATTGACTCCATCCAGATCGACAACTTCCGGGGCATCGAGCGCCTGGAGTTGACGTTCGACCCACACTTCACGTTGCTCGTCGGTGACAATGGCTCTGGCAAGACCAGCATTCTCAGCGCCATCGCGGTGGCGCTCGGCATTTGGCATCATAGCGGCATCGTGCGTGGCACCAAGCAGTGGAGAAATATCATGGACCATGAGGTTCGTGAAATACTGGGACCGGATGAGAATGGTGAACGCCGTTTTGTCAGAGCCGGCGTGGTGCAAATCACGACAAAGGGCAGCATCGTGGAGGGCAGACCTCAAACCTGGACACGACAAAAGCGCGCACGCAAATCCAAGACCGATGACGCAACGAACATGGGAATCCTATATGACATCAATGGTGCCATTGCTGCACGGCAGAACAAGACGGGAGCTCTGCCACTGCTCGCCTACTATGGAGCGGGCCGGGCATGGATGGCGTCGAATGAGCGTGAACTGGCTGATTTGTCCGGCGATCTGAAAAGCAGGCCTGAGGATGGCTACTACGACTGCCTTAACGAGCGCATCCGTATCAAGGACGTGCTGAAGTGGTTCGTACTCCAGGCGGCGAAACGCGATGAGAAGGGCCAGTTCAAGCCATCCTTCGAGGCCGTGAGGCTGGCCCTCAAACGTGGAATTCCAGGGGTCGATGAGATATACTGGGACCATACCAAAGGGGAGGTGGTGGTGAGCATCGAAGGTAAAGCCCAGCCTTTCTCGAATCTAAGCGACGGCCAGAGGACCATGGCATCCACCCTGGCTGACATGGCCATCCGCGCCGTGGCTCTGAATGCTCATCTGCTAGGGAATGGCAACGGAGTTGCTCACCCGGAACGAGTTCTCGATGAGACGCCGGGCGTGGTGCTGATCGACGAACTGGATGTCCACCTCCACCCTGAGTGGCAGCGCAGCGTTGTGAAAGACCTGACGGAAACGTTTCCCAAGGTTCAGTTCATCTGCTCGTCGCATTCAGCGCAGGTGGTGGGAGAGGTGCCCGCCAGACAGGTTTGGATTCTTGGTGAGTCGGCTCCCAAGCATCCCTCCGTATCGTATGCAGACAGCAACTGGGTCCTCGAGCACTTCATGGGCAAGGAGGCCGCCTCGCGCAATGTGGGGGTGAAAAAGCTCCTAGAAGCGGCGGAAAATGAACTGGCGGAAGGTGATCTTCAGGATGCGGAGGCCAATCTGGAAAAAGCCCGCGATAAGATGGGTGGTGAGGACGGAGAACTGACCCGGCTGGAGAGCAGCCTCGCAACCCTCAACGCCCTGGCCCGTGCGGACGATTAAAAAGCGCCCCGCCCCTGCCACCCTCGTCACGTGGCGGCAGCAACGCATCGCCACGCATGGGGCCGATGGTTTTGAGTTCATCTATGAAGCGATGCGCCGCGACGAGGCTGTCGTGGAGGAAGTGGAAGACAATCTTCACGGCGAACAAGGAGCGATCTGCGCCTACACCGGGCGGCGAATTCAGCTCCGCGCCGGACCGCCCAGGAAAGTGGGCTTTCATCTGGAGCATCTGAAGCCGCAGGAACACTGCGAAGAAGGAAAGGATACCGATTACAACAACTTGGTGGCTTGCTGGCCTGAACCGAACTCCACCGAAAGCGCGGCGTATGGTGCCGTATTCAAAGGCAACTGGCCTTCTCCATCTGAGGAGCTTCTGTTTGTCTCACCACTACGAGCGGACTGCACCTCAAGGTTTTCCTTTAACAGGCAAGGCCAGATCGAGGCGTCTCAAGGAACCGATCAAGCCGCCGCCGAAACCATCCGCCAACTCGGCTTGGATCACAAAGAACTGACCGCTCTGCGCAAAGCAGCCATTCAGGGGGCTCTCCATCCTGGCGGCAGGCCGATCACCCTGGCTGAAGTCGAAAAACTTCGCCGGGAGATGGATCAAGATGAAGTAGAACTGAACCGTGGCGGCACGATCAAACTCAGCCCATTCTGTTTCGCCATCCGACCTCAGCTTGAGAGGGAGATCACCAAGCTCCAAGCCATCCACCACGGCAAATAAGGATTAACCAAACTGCCCATGCGCTCCACCAAGAACTCAGCTTCGAGACGGAACGGCTGGCTCTATGCGGCGGCCTATGACCGGGCGCGAGCACCTGCTTGAGCACGCCGGGCTTTGGGAACTACTGAGTGAGAAAGCGGCGTAATTTTTACTCCCAACTTCAAAACAACTCAGGAATCATCACGCCATCCGTGAGCGGCACGGGGCGGCCGTCGGCGGAGCGGTATTCGATCTCGCGGTAGTCATAGCCGAGGGCGGCGTAGATGCTGGCGTGGATATCGGAGGGGGAGATGGGGCGGTCTTTGGGATAGGCACCGGTGGCATCGCTGCTGCCGATGACTTGGCCGCCACGCACGCCGCCGCCGGCGAGGAGGACGCTGTAGCAACCGGGCCAGTGATCGCGACCGGCGTCGTTGTTGATCTTCGGAGTGCGGCCAAACTCGCCCATCCAGACGACGAGCGTGCTTTCGAGCAGGCCGCGTTCTTCGAGGTCGTCGAGCAGCGCGGCGTAGGCCTGCTCCATCGGCGGCACGAGCTTGTTTTTGAGGCCGTTGAAGTTGTCCTTGTGCGTGTCCCAGGTGATCGACGGGCCGTTCACGGTGGTGACAAAGCGGGTGCCAGCCTCGATGAGGCGACGTGCGAGCAGGTGCGATTGGCCCCAATTATGGCGACCGTAGCGCTCGCGGACTTTGTCGGGCTCTTTGGAGAGGTCGAAGGCCTCGGCGGCCTTGCCGGTTTGCAGCATGCTGGCCGCTTGTTCGTTGAAGATGTCGAGCTGAGCGGTCTGCGGCGACGTGATGGGCCGCGCGGCGGCGCTCATGTGATTGAGCAGCGCGAGTCGCTCCTGAAAACGCGTGGGCGTGAGATTCGAATCGAGCGCCATGTTTCGCACGCGGAAGGTGTTCGCGTTCGGATCGTCATCGAGCACGAAGGGATCGTAGCGATTGCCGAGGCAGCCGCCGAACTGGCCGGGCGTGAGGTACACCTTGCTGTCGCAGTGCGGAAACGGCGTGATGACGTAGGGCGGCACGCCTTTGGAGAAGCCATCGCGCTGCGCGAGCCATCCGCACAGCGTGCCGACGCCGGGGATGTCCGTGGGGCTCGGCGTGATGAGCGTGCTGTCCACGCGATACGGCCTGCCGACGGTGGCCCAGTGCATGCCACCGTTGTGGCTGCTGTGGCCGTGATGCACGCTGCGGATGAGCGCGAGCTTATCCATGCGTTTCGCCATCTGCGGCAGCAATTCGGTGATGTGTACGCCGGGGACGTTGGTCTTGATCGTTTTGAACTCGCCGCGAATCTCGGAGGGCGCGTCGGGTTTCGGATCCCAAAGGTCGATGTGGCTCGGTGCGCCGCCGTTGAAGATCAAAATGACCGATTTGGCCTTTCCGAGGCCGATTTGCGGAGAGCCGAGTGCACGAAGCTGACTCAGCCCAAAGCCCAACATGCCCATCCCGCCTGCATGCAGGATGTTTCGCCGCGAAACGCGCATTTCTGGCAGTTGGGACTTCACAGGCGAAACCTACGCGTGGGGCGCGAGGGTCTTGCCGAGGCAAGCGAACTCAAAGAGTTGCCAAGTAGGCTGCGAGATCGGTCTGATCTGACGGAGCAGACCGATCACAGGCAAGGTGAACTCAATCCTCGCTGCTGGCAGCGAGGGCGGCGATGACATTGATGTCTTCGAGGGTCGTCGTGTCGCCTTTGATGATCTCGCCGGCGGCGATCTGTTTCAGAAGGCGGCGCATGATCTTGCCGGAGCGAGTTTTCGGCAGCGCGGCGGCAAAGCGGACTTCGTCGGGTGTGGCGACGGGGCCGATGACTTTGCGGACGTGCTTTTTGAGCTCTTCGCCGAGTTCGCGGTTGGTTTTGATGCCTTCCTTGACGGTGACGAAGCAGACGACGCCTTGGCCTTTGAGTTCATCGGGACGACCGACGACGGCGGCTTCGGCGACGCTCGGATGTGAAACGAGGGCGCTTTCGACTTCGGCGGTGCCGAGGCGATGTCCGGCGACGTTGAG
>CALSBJ010000141.1:0-7832 GCA_943373155.1 Akkermansia muciniphila
GAAGACGATGATGCTCCCGTCTCCGAGGCCGAGTGGGAGGAGTCTTTGAAGCTCTCAGATCGTCTTACCGATGCCCACATGGAGGCGATGGACAAATACGCCGACGATGACGACGACGAGACCAAGGTGGCCTTCGTCATGGGCTGGGACCACATGCTCGACATGATGGCGCAGGCGCAGGAAAACTCCGGCAAGCCGCAAACCGCCGATCAAAGCCCCTCCATGGAGGATTTCGAGGAGGATGACGACGATCCCGAGGACGCTGGCGAGGAATGGAAGGAGGACGCGGAGGATGACTCCGATGATGACGATGCCTTTGCCGATTACATGGAGGAGCGCCGCAGCCATCCGCTGCAAAAAAACGCTCACAAGCTCGTCACCCGCATCCTGCGTGATCTCCGCGATGAGGACCGCGATGAAGGCATCGAGAGCGAAGAGGCTCGCAACACTCCGCTGAGCCGCTTCATCTCCAACACGATGAGCATCAGTGGAAAACTCGCCGGGGCACTCAGCACGCGCCGCTTTGCCGAAGGCTCCGATGCGGGTTACACGCTCGCCATTTTGAAGCGCTGCTTGAACTGGGCCAATGAAGCTCTCTCTGGGCTCAACGACCTCCTCGCCGATAGCCTCTGGGAGGATCGCCACACACTCTTCAGCGAATACAAACGCGAGCTTCATGCCGTTCGCGATGGCATCACGGACCTTCGCCAGGAGATCCGCCTGAAGAATCCCGGGCTGTAGACATCGGCTGCGCAAACCGGCCGCCTTGCCGCGTATTTTGCGGCATCATGCTCCGTCCCTTCATCCTTTTGCATTCCGCCTTCGTTCTCACCGCCGCGGCCGCACCCGGCGTGATCGACTACGACAAGCAGGTCCATCCCTTTTTGAAGGACAACTGCATCGCCTGCCACAACAAGACCACCACCAAGGGCGGCCTGAACATGGAGACGCCCGAGCTCATGATCCAAGGTGGCGAGACCGACAAGGGCCTCATCCCCGGCAAAGGTGCGGAAAGCATCATCTACCAGGCCGCCGCGCACACCTGGGACAGCGAGATGCCGCCCAAAGGGAACAAAGTGGGTGCCGTGAACCTCACCTCACAGCAACTCGCCGTTTTGAAGGATTGGATCGATCAAGGCGCACGCCCTTCGCCGAAGCGGGACAAGGTCATCACCTGGGAGCCGCTGCCCGCCGGTGTGCAGCCGATCTATGCTCTCGCTACCACGACCCAAGGAGACTTTGCCGCCGCGGCACGGGCAAATCAAATCAGCCTCTACCACCTGCCTTCGCAGAGCCTAGTCACGAAGCTCACTGATGACTCGCTGATCCAATCCGGCCTCTACAAACAACCCGGCGTGGCCCATCGCGATCTTGTTCAAGCCCTCGCCTTCTCACCGGATGGCACGCGGCTCGCCACCGGCAGCTTTCGCGAGGTCAAAATCTGGAAGCGCGAAACCAAGGGAGCCGCGCCCGGGCCTTCCACGAAGTTCACCGCCACGCAAGAAGCCGACAACAGCATCAAGCTCAACGAAGGCACGAAGCTCATCGCCCACATCAAGACCGATCTCCCCAGCCAGCAAGGCATCGCACAGCGCACGCTCGCCGCCGCTCGTGCTGCTTTGGAGGTCACCTTTCAAAACGAGGCCATCAAGCGGGCCGAGACCGATGCCACCGAGCAGACGAACCGTTTGAAGAAAGCCAACGAACTCGCCGAACTCGCCAAAAAGAGCCTCGAAGACAAAAAGAAGGACCTGAAGGCCAAAACGGACGCGAAGGCCGCTACCGATAAAAACACCGCCACCGATGCCAAGGCCACCGAAGCCAAAGAAAAAGCCGTCACTGACCTCAAACTCGCCCAGGAGGCCGTCACGCGTGGCGAGGCCGCCATCTCCGACACCGCGAACGAGATCAAACTCGTCACCGAGAATGAAAAGAAGGCCAAACAAGCCGTCGTCGAGGCGAAGGCACGTCTCGACGTCGTGAAGAAAGAGTCCGAAAAAGCCGCGGCGGATCGCGATGCCTTCTCGAAGGCTCTCGCCACCGCGATGAAGAAGGCCAAGGCACTTCAATTCAGCCCCAACGGCCTCGAATTGATCGCCACCTATGATTCCGGCGCACCGCTCGCCTGGAGCACCGCCACCGGCAAACCTATCGCCCCCGGCAGCACCAGTGCCACCTGGGTGCTTGAGCGCTCGTTCGGCAGCGGCGATGGCAAGTCACTCGTCACCGACCGGGCCAACAGCCTCGCCTTCTCGCCCGATGGCAAGACCCTCGCTATCGGTAGCGGCGAGCCTTCCCGCAGTGGCGACATCACCCTGTGGGACATCGCCACCGGCAAGCTCGTGAAAAACTACGCCGAGCGCCATCTCGACAGTGTCTTTGCGCTCGACTTCTCGCCCGATGGCAAACTTCTCGCCTCCGGTGGAGCTGACAAAGCCGTGCGCATCACCGATTTGAGCAGCGGCAAGGTCGTGAAGGTCTTCGAAGGTCACACGCATCATGTGCTTGGCCTTACCTGGCGTGCTGATGGCCGCCTGCTCGCCAGCAGCGGCGCGGACAACGTCGTCAAAGTGTGGGACTGGACCACCGGCGACCGCCGCAAGAGCGTCGATGGCTGGGACAAGGAGGTTACTGGCATTCGTTACCTCGGTGCTGCTGATCAAATCGCCACCAGCGCTGGCGATGCCAAGCTCCGCCTCATCACCAGCGACGGGCGGGAAGTGAAACAACTCCCCGGTTCCACCGGCTTTCTTCAATCCCTCGCCACCAATCGAGGCGGTGATTTGATCCTTGGCGGCGATCAGGACGGCGTCCTGCGCATGTGGGATGTCGCGACCGCGAAAGTCATGGCGGAATTCAAGCCTTGAGACTTCATCTTCCGACGTTTAGCCTCTGCTACCCAACTTTTCTTCTATGACCTCCACCACTTCTCGCCGTCATTTCTTTGCTCTCGCCGCCGCTGCGGCTGCCGCTCCTGTGCTTCGTGCCGCAGGAGAGAAAAAAGAGCCCTTCAAAATCTCGCTCGCCGAGTGGTCGCTGAACAAGGGCATCTTCGGCAAGGGCAATGCCGAGCGCTATGAGCACCTCGATTTCTGCAAAATCGCCCGCAGCCTCGGCATCGACGGCGTGGAGTATGTGAACCAGATGTTCTTCGACAAAGCCACCGACGCCGCCTACCTGGGTGAGATGAAGAAGCGCCAGGAAGGCGAAGGTGTGACCGGACTGCTCATCATGTGCGACCGCGAAGGCAACCTCGGTGATCCTGATGAAGCCAAGCGCAGCAAAGCCATCGATAACCATCTGAAGTGGCTCGACGCCGCCGCCACGCTCGGCTGCCACAGCATTCGTGTGAATGCCGCCAGCGATCCGAAGCTCTCCTGGGACGAGCAACTCAAGCTTGCCGCCGATGGCCTGCATCGTTTGAGCGTTGAGGGCGACAAGCGCGGCCTTTTCGTTGTCGTCGAGAACCACGGTGGCCTCTCCAGCAATGGCAAGTGGCTCACCGCCGTGATGAAAGCCGCCGATCACGCCCGCGTGGGCATCCTGCCGGACTTCGGCAATTTCTACACCGACCGCAACAAAGGCGAACTCTACAACCCCTACCTCGGCCTGCGTGAGTTCATGCCCTGGGTGAAGAAGGGCATGAGCGCCAAGGCCTACGACTGGGATACCGGTGCGGGCAAATTCTACACCGAAGACCGTCGCGAAGGCCGCGAGATGACGCTCGATTTTGAGCGCCTCATCAAGATCGTCGCCGCCGCCGGCTACAACGGCTACATCGGCATCGAATACGAAGGTGACAAGCACACCGAGATCGAAGGCATCAAGCGCACGAAGCAGGCGCTGGACGAATTGAAGGCGATGCTGTGAGGCGCGAAGCGCCAAAACATGGGTCTCATGAGACACATCGGTCTCATGCGGCCCATGCCTACCCTGCATTTCCGACACCTACCACGCTGCATCTGCCAAAGTGTTTGCCGCAAAGGGGCAGTGGAGCAGAGGACGCAGAGATGAAAACAGATGAAAGCCTTTGCCTCTCTAGCTTGCATTTCTCACACTTCCTCCTGGTGCCTCGACAGTCTGTCAATGAACCCGAGGCTGTTTGTAGTTCGGGCTTCAGCCCGTTCAAGACGCACCCAATCACGGCCTGAAGGCCGAACTACGAACAATTGACGCTCCCACACATGCTCCGATTTATGAGGAATGCGGGCTAAAGGCGCTATAGCCACAGCGGAAGAACTACAAGCTGCATCATCAGGCTGGTAAGTGACAACAAGCTCAGAGCACAGCCAATCCAGGCCAGAATGCGCCAAGCTTTTCGGTCACGCTCGTTCCAATAGTCTTGTTGTGCTCCAAAGTGATGCACGAGCAGGCAGGACAGCCCAAACAGCACAAAACCGGAGAGGAGAAACATCTGAACAATCACCTGAGGTGACTCCAATTCTTCCAAACGTACCATGCCTCGCGCAAAACAAACTTGAAGCGCCATCAAAGGCACAAACCAAGCAAGCGCCTTCCCCCACGAAATGACCCGCGCTGTCGCTAAGCCGATGAACATTCCAATTGGCATGCAGATTACGCTGAACAGCCAGCCAACGGAGGTGAAAGGACGGTGAGTCTCTTTCATTCGATGTTCAAAGTTGAACGTTCGATGTTCCTCAGCCGATCTGCGCCAGAATCGCCGAGGCGACCTTGTCGGCCTGTGCTTCGAGATACTCGACATCGCGACCTTCAATGAGCAGGCGGATGATCTGCTCGGTGCCGGAGTAGCGGAGGAGCACCCGGCCATAGTCGCCGAGCTTCTTTTCCGTCTCTTGGATGATCTTTTGAGCCTCGACGAGTTCAGCCATCGGCGGCTTGGAGCGCACGCGGAGGTTGCGGGCCGACTGCGGGAACTTTTTGAGGCATTTGCGGAGCTGGCTGAGCGGCTCGCCGGTTTCCTTCATGATCTTGAGGAGCTGCAAGCCGGCGATCAATCCATCGCCTGTGGTGGCCCAATCACCGAAGATGATGTGACCGCTTTGCTCGCCGCCGAAGTTTAGCCCACGGCTGCGCATTTCGGCGAGGACGTAGCGATCTCCCACATCCGTGCGGATCACTCGGCCGCCCATGCGGGAAACAAGATCATCGAGGCCGAAATTGCTCATCGTGGTGACGGCCAGCGTGCTGTGCTTCAGCGTGCCTTTGCGCAGCATGGACTCGGCCGCGATGGCCATGAGTTCATCGCCGTCCAAAGCGATGGCTTCCTCGTCACAAAGCGCGATGCGGTCCGCGTCGCCATCATGGGCGATGCCAGCCTGGGCCTGACATGAGCGAACGATGCGCTCGATTTCCTCAGCGTGCGTGCAGCCGCATTCTTCGTTGATGTTGAAGCCGTCCGGCTCGCTGTGAAAGACCTGTACATCCGCGCCGAGTTCCGCGAGGGCGAGGCCGCTCGTGTAGGCTGCTGCGCCGTGGGCATTGTCCAAGGCCACTCGCATGCCATCCAGGCGAATGCCGCCCATGGAAGACACGGCGTGCTTCACATAGCGCTCCGCACCGTCTGCCAGCTTCGTGATGCGACCGATGCCGCGTCCCTCGGGCCGAGGCATGTCTTCATTGCCGAGGACGAGCCGCTCGATGGCGATCTCCGTTTTGTCGTCGAGCTTGTGACCGGCGCCGTGAACGAATTTGATGCCGTTGTCGATGAAAGGGTTGTGCGAGGCGGAGATGATCACGCCAAAGTCCGCGCCGAGCTGGGCGGAAAGCATCGCCACGGCGGGGGTGGGCAATTGCCCCACCAAAATGACATCCACGCCGACGGAGTTGATACCCGCAGCCAGCGCCGCCTCCAGCATCTCGCCCGAAGCACGCGTGTCACGGCCCACGACGCAGCGCGGACGCTCACCGCCCGCTTTTTTGCCACCGAGCACGACGGAGGCAGCCTGAGCGAGGCGCATCACGAACTCTGGGGTCATGGGGTGACGATTGGCGACGGCACGCACGCCGTCTGTGCCGAAGAATTGGCGCTTTTCAGACATAGGGCGGCGGTTTTAAGCCAGAACGCCGGGGGTGTCAAAACGGGATGCTGCGGACATCCGGGCAAAAAAAATGCCCGCAGACCTCAAAACGGCCTGCGGGCATGTGATCGAAACTTTTCAGGCTGTCTTAGGCAGCGGCGGTCTCGGCGTGCTCGGGAGCATCCTGATGCTCCTCACCACGATCACCGCGGTTGCTTGGCTTGGCACCGCTGATCTGGAGGGGGCGGCCCATGAATTCCTTGCTGCTGAGCTCGACGACGGCACGGCGAGCTTCCTCGACGGTGGCCATGGTCACAAAGGCAAAGCCTTTGGAACGCTGCGTGCGGCTGTGAACGACGACTTCGGCGTTGCGGACATTGCCCACGCCGTTGAAGAGCTCGAAAAGGTCGCTCTCGGAGGCGTCGTAGGACAGGTTGCCGACGTAGAGACGCTCGGTGGTGACTTCAGCGGGGTTCGGCGGAGCGAATTCGCGGATCGGCTTGGGCTCACGCGGCGGGCGTGGGGACTGGCTGCTGCCGCCTTCGGGGCGGGAGGATTTCACCACGGTGGTGTTGGTGATGGGGGCCTTGGGGCGGGACTTGGACGGGCCTTTGCAAAGCAGGCCGAAGCTGAGGGTGTTCAGGAGTTTCTGAAAGCCGGAGCGGTCATCGATTTTCGGGGTGCGGGGGGCGTCGTCGCGGGGACCGCGGGGGCCTCCGCGGTTGCGACCGCCACGGCGGCGGCGGGGGCCATTGTTGGAGTTCGGATTGTTCGACATAGGTGTTCTTGCGTGTTGGGCGTGTTCGGGTTCGTGCGTTGGTTTAGTGAGCACACACGGGACGCGGGGCGGGCAGGCGGGGAACAGTCGAAAACCATTTTCCCGGGGCCGGCCGCAGGCGCGGACCGTGGGCTGTTGCAGTCTCCAAAGCGGGCAAACACCGCCCCGGAGAGCTCTGACCGCCAACGGGCGGTCATCACAAGGCCTCCCAGCGGATCAGGCATCCGGCGAGCAGTCACTTCAGGCGCGGTCAGTGGGGGCGGGCGGCGCATTCAGGTTCTATCGCGGTCAGGGGACGGGCCTCGGAGCTTTAAGGGGTTGCTTTGGAGGAACTGCGGCAGCGATTCTAGGGGCGGCCCCCCGGATGGTCAACCGCGATTCCCGAGGCCGCCCGAAGCCGCCCTTGCCCAGACCCGCCTTCCGCCCAATGCTCCGCCATGGTCAAACCCATCCTCTATATCAAAACTGGCTGCCCGTGGTGCGATGAAGTGCTCGATTACCTCGACGCCCACCGCATTGCCTATGAAAAAATCACCGTCAGCGGCAACCGCGAGGCGATGCAGGAGATGGTCGATCTCAGCGGCCAGTCCAAAGCCCCCACGATGGACTGGGATGGCGAAGTCCTGGCCGATTTCGGCGTGGACGAGCTCGTTCCTTTCCTTCGGGCGCATGGCGTCGCGGTGTAATGCGGCCCTTTTCCTCAGTTGGAAATTCGTCATTCGTCATTACCAGCGTTTGACGCCGCCCCGCATCCCCCTACCATCGCGCCTCTTTCCCCCGCACCCTCATGGCCATTCTCGTCGAAACTGATACTCGCATTCTCGTTCAAGGCATCACTGGAGACTTCGGCTCCCGTCACGCGAAGGCATCCATCGACTACGGCACGCAGCTCGTCGCTGGTGTCACGCCCGGCAAAGGCGGCCAAGTCTTCGAACACAGCGGCAAGAAGGTGCCCGTCTATGACACCGTGAGCGAAGCGGCCAAGGAAACCGGTGCCACCGTGAGCGTCATCTTCGTCCCGCCTCCCTTCGCGGCCGATGCCATCCTCGAAGGCG
>CALSBJ010000142.1:0-7822 GCA_943373155.1 Akkermansia muciniphila
ACCAAGAACCAGCTCCTACACGGCTCATGGGTGCTTCAGATGATGCCCGGAAAGTAAGCTTCAACATCGTGACTACCATGCACACAACTTCCTCAAAAAAACCAATTGCGACAGATAGAACTTCTTCAGCGTGCCAACCGCCCCCGCACGCTGAAGCGTGAACAACCTACACCAGAGGTGCCCAACCAGCCCCCCACCCAAGGAGCCGGACGTACCAAGTCCGGGAGATGACCCCTCACGGCACGTGGCAAGTGCCTCTCCTTGTCTTGCTGGCCTGCCCCCGGATCGAGCGAGACTCCGGTTCGGATAGCCCGACATCCGACCCGGTTCATGCAACCGCTTGGCTAGCGTTGCCCGACATCCGTCCCCGGTTGGACCGATACCCTGGCTAGGATTACCCGACATCCGCCCCCTGAGGTGCGACATCCTGGCTAGGATGGCCCGATGTCCGCCCTCGGAATCGCGAAATCCGGCCTCGGATGGCTGAAATCCGCCCAGGAAGGTGCGGCACCCTGGCTAGGACCGCCCGGCACCCGCCCCCGGAGGTGCCATATCCTGGCTAGGATGGCCCGATGTCCGACCTCGGAATCGCGAACTCCGACCTCGGATGGCTGAAATCCGCCCTGGAAGGTGCGACACCCTGGCTAGGATCGACCGACATCCGCCCCCGGAGGTGCCATACCCTGGCTAGGATGGCCCGATGTCCGTCCTCGGAATCGCGAAATCCGACCTCGGATAGGGCTCTTCCGACCCCGGATGGCTGAAATCCGTCCCCGGAAAGGGCCCTTCCGATCTCGGAACGGCCAAAACCGACCCGGATACGCCTCAAAAACCGCGCCTTTCACGCCAAACCGCCCCTTGGGACGTTCCGGCCCGCCAGGACGCTTTGGCTGCTTTCATGTCGGAGTTTAGGGCCAGCCTGGCGGCGAAGAATGCGGACCTTCCTCCCCTCATGGATGGGGAGCCGCCATTCGAGCGTCGGCTCGCTCCAACGATTCACGACCTTTCGCCCTCAGGTCCGCCGCAGATCTCTCCCCTCTTGCCATCATACCTCGCCTCCGCTTACATCGCGCCCACGCATGTCCCACCCCGTCGCCGATTACTTGCACGAGCTTTACCTCATCTCCGGCGTTAGCGTGCCCGAGACCAGCGGCTATCCGGCATTGTCAAAACTCCTCAATGCCGTCGGCGACTCGTTGAAGCCGAAGATCACCGCCGTCATCCATCCCTCGAACAACGGCGCGGGCATCCCAGATGGCGGCCTCTTCTCCGCGAAGGAACTCAAAAAACACGGCGCGGACTCCCCCGCGCTCTTCCAGCTCAAGCCCGAGCGCGGCGTCATTGAGGTGAAGGCGCTTGATGCCGACCTCTCCTCCTTTGAGAGCAGCCCGCAGGTGCGGAACTACCTGGAGCACTACGGCCAGATCCTCCTCACGAACTACCGCTCCTTTGCCCTCTGGTCCTGGCGCGGTGGCAAAGCGGTGGCGGGTGAGCGCTACAGCATCGCTCCCAGTGCCAAGGAGTTTTGGGACAAGACCCACACCGTCCGCAACGACGCAAAGCACCCCGAGCACGAGCGCCTCTGGCAGTTCCTCCGCCGCGCCCTGCTCAGCACCGCCCGCATCGCCACGCCGCAGGATTTGGCGCTCTACCTCGCCAGCTACGCCCGCGAGGCACGCGCCCGCATCGAGATCGCCCCCATGGGCACGCTGGAGCCGGTAAAAAAGGCCCTTAGCGATGCCCTCGGCGTCCGCTTCGAGGGCGAGAAAGGCGTCCACTTCTTCCAGTCCACCCTCATCCAGACCCTCTTCTACGGCATCTTCTCCGCCTGGGTGCTCTGGCATGAAGAGCACAGCAAAACCACCGACCGCTTCCAGTGGCGGCTTTCCGCCCAATACCTCGGCCTGCCCATCCTGCGCACCCTCTTCGTCCAGCTCGCCGGTGATCCGAAAAAAGTCCGCGCCCTCGATCTGGAGGAGGTGCTCGACTGGACGGAGGACTGCCTCGCCCGTGTGGACCGCGCCAGCTTCTTTGCCCGCTACGACATGGGCGATGCCGTGCAGTATTTCTATGAGCCGTTCCTCGCCGAGTTCGATCCCGAACTGCGCAAAGACTTCGGCGTCTGGTATACCCCGCCGGAGATCGTCCGCTACATGGTCGGCAGCGTGGACAAAGCCCTGCGGGAGAACTTCGGCCTCGCGGATGGCCTCGCCGATCCCAGCGTCATCGTGCTCGATCCCTGCTGCGGCACCGGCGCTTACCTCGTCGAGACCCTGAAGCTCATCCGCCGCCGACTCGTCGAGGGCTACGGCGAAAGCCAGGCCGGGCTAAAGATCAAAGAAGTCGCCAAACACCGCCTCTACGGCTTCGAGCTGCTCCCCGCGCCCTACGTCGTCTCCCATCTCCAGATTGACCTCATGCTCACCCGCTGGGGAGCCGCGCTGGATCATGAAAAAGACGAACGTGCCGGAGTCTTCCTCACCAATGCCCTCACTGGCTGGGTGCCCATCAAGTCCCCCAAAGACCTGCCGTTCTCCGAGTTCGCCGCCGAGCGCGATGCCGCCGACCATGTGAAGCAGCAGGAGCAAATCCTCGTCATCCTCGGCAATCCCCCGTATGACGGCTACGCAGGCATGGCCGTGGAGGAAGAGCGCAACCTCAGCGAGGCCTACCGCACGACCAAGGCCGCACCCAAGCCCCAAGGCCAGGGCCTCAATGACCTCTACATCCGCTTCTTCCGCATGGCCGAGCGCCGCATCACCGAAGGCGTGCCACAGTCCGACGACATCAAGCCCGGCTCGCCGCGTGACGACGCCAAAGGCATCGTCTGCTTCATCAGCAACTACTCCTGGCTCGACGGCCTCTCTCACACTGGCATGCGGGAGCGCTTCATGGAAGTCTTCGACTCCATCCAGATCGACTGCCTCAACGGCGACAAATACAAAACCGGCAAAAAGACCCCCGACGGGAAACCTGATCCCAGCGTCTTCTCTACCGAGTCAAACCGAGAGGGTATTCAGGTCGGCACCGCCATCGCCCTGATGGAGCGCAGACCAAGAAACAACAATCGAGTCCGCGAGGATGCCAGCGACGATTCAGCCTACAATCCAAACGCCGAACTCGGCTTCCGGCATTGGTGGGGGAAGGAGAAGCGGGCGGAGATTGAGGCTTCAAAGGGGAAAGCAAAGAAGCAGATGAAGCTCAAGCCCGCATTGAAGTTCGGCTTGGCGTTTGTGCCTATGAATGTGCGGCCTGACTTTGGCGACTGGACGCCTTTGCCCGAGTTGCTACCTATGTCTTTCTCCGGTGTGAAAACGAGCCGAGACGATGCGCTGGTTGATATTGATAAAGCGAGTCTTGAAGATCGCATGAATCGCTACTTCGATCCGAAGGTGAAGATCCAAGATTTGAAGAAGTTTGTGCCGTTGCTGGCTCAAGACGCGCCTGGATTCGAGGCTTCTGAGGTGAGGACCGAGTTGTTACCTCGTGGAGTTGGTTCAGGGCGTTTTCTTCGTTATCTTTACCGCCCTTTCGACAGCCGCTGGCTTTATTGGCACAGGGACACGAAGCTACTCGATAGGAACCGTGCAGACTACGTTGCCAACTGCGATGACTTGAACTTTTACCTCTTCACGACTGGTCGAACGCGCAAAGACTTGATCGAGCCGCCGTTGATCGTGCGACAAGTAACGGACATTAACTCTCTGGACAGCTCCGCTCGGGGTTTCCCTCTTTATTTGCTCGCTAACGCTGACGAAACCACCGACCAAGCGCATCCCGACCTCTTCGCCCCCGCGAAGCCCAGCGGCCCGCAGCCGAACCTGACGGACTTTGCGCGGGAGTATCTGGCGGGCTTGAAGTGCGGGGCGGAGGACTTGTTCTTCCACATCGTCGCCGTGCTGCACGCGCCGCTTTACCGCGAGGAGAACGCCGGAGCCCTGCGGCAGGACTGGCCCCGCGTGCCCCTGCCGAAGACCGCGAAAGTCCTCCAGGCCGGAGCCGCCCTCGGCCGCCAGATCGCGGCCCTGCTCGATCCCGAAACCCCCGTCGAAGGCGTCACCACCCTCCAAGTCCGCCCCGACCTCAAAGGCCTCGGCGAGCTGGCTGTCACAAGTGATGCGGGCACTCCTGCCCGCAATGCTGCGGATGCCAAACCCTCCAAACCTGCGGGCAAGAGTGCCCGCATCACTCCAGCCGCTACCCCCGACCTCGCCATCGCCGCCCGCTGGGGTTACGCCGGCCAAGGCGGCGTCACCATGCCCGGCCCCGGCAAAGTCACGAGCGGCACACGCGGCGAGGGCTACCTCGACATCCACCTCAACGCCACCACACGCTGGAAAGACGTGCCCGAGCCCGTCTGGAACTACACCCTCGGCGGCTACCAAGTCCTCAAGAAGTGGCTCAGCTACCGCGAGTCCGCCCTGCTAGGCCGCCCCCTCACCAGCGACGAAGCCCAACAATTCACCCACCACGTTCGCCGCGTAGCCAGCATCCTCGCCCTGCACGAGAAGCTGGATGCGCACTACGGGGCGAGTGTGTGACAGAATAAAGCGAGCAACGATTTCAACCCACCACAAACTATGAACGACCATTGCATTTTTTTGAGCCACGCAACTTCTGACAAACGGATTGCCAAGCAAATCAAGACAGCTCTTGAATTGGAGGTTGGGCAAAAGTGTTTCCTTTTTTCCGATGATGCCCGAAAAGGAGAGAACTGGTTTGATACAATCAAGGAGGCTGTGCGGAGTTGCTCGGAAATTTACTCGCTGCTGACGCCGGACTCCGTCTCACGTCAGTGGCTTGCTGCCGAATGGGCAGCATTTGCACTCCAAGATCGCCCGTGGATGCCATTGCTGCTAAACGTTTCGATAACCGATGTGTGGGATGCCATGAAACCCAACCAAGCTACGGTCTTAACATCAGTTGATGATGTTCAGAAAATGCTGGAACAAATTGCTGAAAGAACAGGAAGAAACCCGGATGATGGAAGCCGCCCTGCAGCACACCGGTTGGTCAAAGATATTCAAAAAGCGTTCGAGCAGGCGCGGCTCGATAATGTCATGGGTTCGGTAACGTATGTGATCAGGTGCTCTCGTTCGGGGAATCCCAATATACGCGTTGAACATGTGGAGCCGATCGTCAAAGCCGGAAAGCTAGCTGATGTTATCCCAGCTTTTCTCGAAGTTGAGGCTGTCGATGTCAAAAGGAAGCAATTCGCCATCGCGCTTGCAGCGCTGGACAGATTTAGTGATGCGTATCGCGTTGCTTCGGTTATCGGCACGAAGGCTGAAAAAAAGAATGTTGCACTAGCAGTTGCCACAAAGACACCAGTGAAAGCGCCCGAGGATTCTGAGGAATGGCAATTCTTGATCAAGATTCATGACCAACTAGCATATCCTCAAAAGCGCGATGTCTGGAACCTGATGAAAGAGCTGGGTATCGTTCGTCGAGGGCCTTGGGAGAATGAACCACAACTGGGAGTGGACCCAATCATTCAAACTTCATCTTCCGATGCAACGTCAGCGAACTTGAGCAAGCCAGACTGAAAGACTGCTATGCCCATCCCACCCGTCACCCACTTCCGCGTCCCGCTGCTCCAGTTGCTCGTAGATGGCATGGAGCGTCCGCTTGCTGAGGCTGCCAATGCGTTGGCGGATGTTTTTAATCTCACAGAGGAGGAACGGAGTGCCGTGCTGCCGAGCGGTTATCCGGTGGTGCGGCATCGCACGGGCTGGTCTGGCTTTCACCTGCGCAAGGCGGGCCTCGTGGACGACTCCAAGCGCGGCATCCTGCGCATCACGGAGGAAGGCAAGAAGCTGCTGGCGACGAAACCCGCCAGCCTGTCCGAAAGCGTGCTGATGCAGTTCCCCAAGTATCAGGCTTGGCGGAAGGCGGTCTCGAATGCGGCACCTTTGCCCATCCCCGCCGTGGTCGAAGCCGACGAGGAAACCTCACCGGAAGAAGCCATCGCCAACGGCTATGCCACGCTGCGGGCCAACCTCGCCGCCGAGCTACTGGAGCGCATCATGGCGAAGCCCTCTGGCTTCTTTGAGAAACTCGTCGTCGATCTCCTCCTGGCGATGGGCTACGGCGGCTCCCGTGCCGAAGCCGGCACCGTCACCAAAGCCTCCGGCGACGGCGGCATCGACGGTGTGATCAATGAAGACCGCCTCGGCCTGGATGCCGTCTATGTGCAGGCGAAGCGCTGGGCGAAGACGGTGGGAGTTGAAGAGCTGCGCAGCTTTGTCGGAGCCCTCTCCGCGCACAAAGCCCACAAAGGCGTCTTCATCACCACCAGCGGCTTCGCCAAATCCGCCCGCGACTACATCTCCCAAGTCGGCCAGAAGATCGTCCTCATCGACGGTGCCCGCCTCGCCGAACTCATGATCGAATACGGCGTCGGCGTCTCCACACGCGAGACCTATGTGCTCAAGCGGGCGGATGAAGATTACTTTGCGGAAGGATAGGGCTGTGTACTCTAAAGCCGAACAGGATGAAATCCTGTTCCACTTTCTTCTGACCTCTTGCGGTTATTCTTCTTCTCGCGGTGGTCGTTTTCTTGGAACACGAATGAGGAGCCGAATGCGAACGAATGGCCGCGAATGGATGCCGCACACACCTCTCACCTCTTACGGCTTGAGCCACCGCGCTCACTTCGCCGCAAACCGCTTCTTCAGCTTCGCGCAGGGCTTTTCAATCCACTGATGCATGAGCCAGGCGAGGAGCAGAGAGAGCACGAAGGCGGTCACGCCCTGGGCGAGCTTGGAGATCGGTGCGTGGGTTTTCAGCAGGGCGAGGACGAGGGAGTGGACGAGGTAGAAGGCATAGGAGAGGACGCCGATTTTTCGGACCCAGGGCCAGTTGAGGAAGCGGAAGGGCAGCCAATCGGGATGGCGGATGACGGCGATGAAGACGGGGACGAGGGCGAGGCCCTGGACGGTGTAGCGCCAGGTCTCGCGGAAGGCGACGTCCCGCAGGACGAAGCTGCCGAGAAGCACGACGAGGCTGAGGGGTAGCAGCACGAAGAGCAGCAGGCGACGCGGCAGGCCGCCGGGATCGAGGGCGGGATTCTGCCAGACGGCGAGGGCGCAGCCGAAGAGCAGGCCGTCAAAGCGGGTGTCCGTGCCGTGGCAGGTGCGCGGATGATGGCTGCCGCCGTGGTGGAGGTCGATCACCTGCCAGCCATGCACGAGGAGGAGTCGCCACGCGAGCACCAGCCCGGCGAGGCCCATGAGGACGATGAATTGATGCCTTCGATCCGGCAGCAGGCGACGCAGCCCGAGGTAGAGCAGCGGGAAGAGCAGATAGAAATGCTCCTCGACCGCGAGCGACCACATGACCTCCGTGCCTGCCGGCTGAAGGCCACCATTGATCTCCCAAAAGTTCGAGATGAAGCCCGCCTGCGCCGCCATGGCCTGCCAACTGAAGCCGCCCTCCACCCAGCCCTTCGCCGCGAGCAGCGTGATGACCGCCAGCACGAGGTAGAACGGCGGAAAGATGCGCAGGGCGCGGCGCAGGTAGAAGTCGCGCAGGTTCACCCCGCCCGTGCGCTCACACTCCATCCGCATGAGCGTGGTGATGAGGTAACCGCTGAGGAAGAAGAACACCGTCACCCCAAACAACCCCGGCACCACATGCGACAGCCCCGCGTGACTCAGGAACACGATGAGGATCGCCACCGCTCGCAAGCCGTCGAGGGAGGGGATGAGGAAGGGAGCGTGGGACTTGGAGGGCATGGCGGGAGGCGGGGAGTGGTGGAGTGGTGGAGTGGTGGAGGGGTGGAGTGGGGGAGTGGTGGAGTGGGGGAGTGGTGGAGTGGTGG
>CALSBJ010000143.1:0-7541 GCA_943373155.1 Akkermansia muciniphila
ATGAACCGCCCCGATGCCCAGACCTGGTGCATCAGCCGCGTCTCCGTCACGACCGATTCCATCCGCTGGCGCTACATTGAGGAGTTCCCCGATCTGAAGGGCGATCCGCAAGAACACAAAACGATCCTCAAGCGATGACCGCCACCTTCATCGAGTCTCTCACCTCCGTGCTGACGCCTGCCTCGCTCATGGGCTTGCCTGCTTTTCAGGTGATGCTGCTTCTCACGCTCGCCACCTTGCTCAGTGAGGATCTCGCCTGTGTCTCGGCGGGTTTGCTTTCGGCGTCGGGACAGTTGCCGCTGGCGTTTGGCATCCTGGCCTGCGGTATCGGCATCTGGGCTGGTGATGTGCTTCTTTATGCACTGGGCCGCACGCTGCGTGCGGGGCTTTTTCGCGCCGAATGGCTCCGCCGCCGCGTTCCGGATGAAAAACTCGCCCGGGCAGAAAAACGCATCGCGGAGAACGGCTCGCACTTTCTCGTGGCCTCGCGTTTTTTGCCCGGATCACGGCTTCCGGGCTATCTCGCGGCCGGAGCGCTCCGCTATCCGCTGACCAAATTCATGCTCATCATGGCGCTCGCGGTCGCCGTGTGGACGCCGCTGCTTTGTTTGCTCTCGCTCACGCTTGGGACGGCGCTGCTTCCTTGGCTGCATGATTGGCGCTTATGGATCGTCATTCCAGCCGCCTGGCTTCTGATAGCCACGGCGGTGAAATTGACCCCCATGCTCTTCCGTTGGCGCGGCAGACGCCTCCTGCTCTCACGCTGGACGAGGCTCACGCGATGGGAATTTTGGCCGAGTTGGGCCTTCTACACACCGGTGGCCTTTTGGATCGCCTGGCTGTGCCTGCGCCATCGTTCACTCGCCGTCGTCACCCTGTGCAATCCGGGCATCCGCCTCAGCGGCCTCGCGATGGAATCGAAGAGCGATATCCTCACTGCCCTCAGCAAAGACAATCCGCATGCCGAAGCCATTGCCACCTGGGCTTCCCTTCCGCCCTGCGAGCCAGCAGCACGGCTCGCGGCGCTGAATGCCTTCATGCAGGCTCATCAACTCAGCTACCCGATCGTGCTGAAACCCGATGTCGGTGAGCGGGGTCAAGGCGTGGCCATCATTCGCAGCGAAGAAGCCGCTTTGAGCTACCTCACCGCCTGCCGCGGCCTCGTCATCGCCCAGCGACACATTGGCGGGCTTGAGTTTGGCATCTTCTACACACGCCAACCGGGTGCCGATCGCGGTGAGATCATCTCCCTCGCTCAAAAGCACCCCTTCAGCCTGCGTGGCGATGGTCAGCACACGCTGGAGGAGCTCATCCTGACTCATCCGCGTGCTCTCGCCATGGCGGGGTATTTCGAAAAGAAGTTCGGCGAGGCCTACACACGCACTCCCGCCCTCGGCGAAGAGGTGAAACTCGCTGAAATCGGCACGCACTGCCGTGGAGCCATCTTCACCGATGCACGCCAGCATCTCACGGAAGCACTCAGCGCCGCCGTGAATGACCTCACGGTGCCTTTCACCGGCTTTCACTACGGCCGCTACGACCTCCGCGTGCCCTCCCTCGAAGACCTCCGCGCCGGCCGGCATCTGCAAGTCCTCGAGCTCAACGGCATGACCGCCGAGCCCGTGCACATCTACGACCCCGCCTATCCCATCACGCAAGCCTGGAGGGATGTCGCCAAGGCCTGGAGCTTTGCCTTTGCCGCAGGTGCCGCTCTCCGACAGGCGGGCCATCCCGTCCCCACTCTGCGAGACATCCGCGCCGTGCTCAGCCAGCACCGCCACCACGACTGGTTCGAGGCCGACACCCTCCGCACCTCCTCATCTCATGCTTGATCCCCTCCCCATGACCGAACTGCTCCAAGCCAATCTCCATCTCTTCGATCAAATGTCCGAGCTGCTCTCGCGTCTCGATGACCGCACCTATGTGGAGACTTCATCGGTGTTTCTGAATTCCTCCATCGGCGGCCACGTGCGCCATTGTTTGGAGCACTACCAATGCTTCGCCGAAGGTCTGCCGCAGAGCCGCGTGAACTACGATCTCCGCCAACGTGATGCCCAGGTCGAAACGCATCCCATCGTCGCCCTCGCCCGTCTCAGCGAGCTCCGCATCCGGCTCACGGCCCTGTTTTCAACAGCCCCCGCCGAGGAAATTCTCGTCCTCATGGATCATGGAGCCGCCGACTCGGAAGGCTGCTGGCAGGCCTCCACACCGGGCCGCGAGCTGCAGTTTCTCATCAGCCACACCATTCATCACTTCGCCCTCATCGCCGGCCTCTGCCGCACGCATGGTGTGGAGATCGCTCCCAGCTTTGGCGTGGCACCCTCCACCCTTCGGCATCGGGCCGCTCAGTAAAGATCACCGCGCCAAAAGGCGCCGCACCTCCGCCATCGTGTCGGGATGGCTCACGCAGCCGTGGCCTTCCGGCACGATCTTCTCGCTCACAGCATTCGACAGGTGACTGCTCACATAAGGCACCACCCCATCACTGCTCCTCTCCAAAGGCCCCGCCTTGCCGCGATTGCCGATGATGCTGTGGATTTGCACCGCGGGAGGAACGGGCAGCGAGGCGAGGATGCGCAGCGTGGGCTGGCGTGGCGACAGCGAATTCACGCTGTCGAGCCTGCCGCTGCCCAGCTCCGCGTAGGCAGGGGTGAAGGCACCTGGATTCGCGGCAGAGATGCGCTCATAAAACTGGCGAAACGGCGTCGGCGGCACGGTGAGCCAGCTGCCGATGCGACCGACCGGATTGTCCGCGAAGTCACTGCCCCGGTGCGGCACCGCGATGAAGATGATGCGCCGAATGCTGCGATCCGGCTCCCAGGAAAACGCATCGTGCAGCATCGCCCGGTCCTCCGCGTTCATCGTCAGCTTTTCCGGCGGCACGGTGAACGCCGCCTCCCAAAACGCATCCCCCGGTCTCACCGCCAGCGCCTTGCCCACCAGCCCGCCCATGCTGTGCGTGACGAGCGTGGTGTGGCGCATCGCCGGATCATCACCCTCGGGATCGAGCTGGCGACGCAGCTCATGCAATTGCGCCCGCAGCAGCCGGGCGGAGTAAAGGGCTGGCGCGGAGGTGTTGTAGTGAAAGTGCCAGATCTGGTAGCGACGGCGCACCGCCTCATCGGCCCACAGTTCATTGCTCAGCTTCGCCCAGACCAGCGGAGACGAAAGAAGGCCGTGAATCATGATCAGCGGCTCCTTGTTCGGATTGTAAGGTTCCATCAAATAGAGCCGTGGTGGCCGACTCGGCGTTCGAGAGAGAAAATCGAGCCACTGCGACTGCTTCAGCTTCCCCGAGCGAGCGAGCAACGCGCCCCAAGGCACCGAAAAGTCCGCCGCCAGCGCCTTCCCACCCTCGTTCTCATGACTCAGCGGGCAAACGAGTTCGATCCGCACTTCGTGGCGAGTCGCGGAACTCTTGGCCACCGTCGCCACCGTCGCCACCGCCGTCACCGGCCGTGTGATGGCCTCCGGCGGATAAAAAGTCTCCAGTGGCTCGCGGTGTCGATTTTCCCGCAAAGCCATCAGCGCCACGCCCGCCCCCGCCCGACGGTGGTGAGCAAGCTTTTCCAGCTCAAAATCCTCCGCTGGCTGCAACTGATCAAAATAGTCCGGCGAGTAGCTCCCAAGCCCTCCTGAAGCAAAAGTCACTTCGTAATCCACACCCTTTTCCCCTGCGGCCACGAGACCACGCTCACCACGCGACTCCGCCTTCCACCGCTCGATGAAATGAGCCAGCGCATCCTTTGAGTCAGTCGTCTCCGGTTTCACCAACGCCCGAGTCAGCAGCGTGTGAAGATCTCCCTCCGCTTCATGTTTGACCAAACGCAGCTTCACCGGCGCGATGGCACATCCCGAAAACAGGAGACTGAGGAGCAAAAGGAGGGCTTTTTTCATGAAAAGGTGTCTAGCTGGCCGCAGCCGATTGACTCAACGTGACTCACCGGGGCAGGACAAGCTTGGTGAAATACCAAAAGCTCCGGCGAGGGTCAAAATCGAAGAGCCAGAGTAGCGCCTGGCGCGATTATTCCCTGCCGACGCACTTTTTTGGAGCGACATGGCTAAATCCGGCTTCTATCGCTGCCCTTCTACCCATTTCATGTCCCAGTCTCCCAAGCACATTCACCTCATCGGCATCTGCGGCACCGCGATGGGGTCCACCGCGGTCGCTTTGAAAGCACTCGGTCACCATGTCTCCGGCAGCGATGACAAGGTCTATCCCCCGATGAGCGATGTGCTGGCCAACGCAGGCATCCCCGTGCTGGCGGGCTTCAAGCCGGAAAACCTCCCGCTCAATGCCGATGTGTATGTCGTGGGCAATGCCATTTCCCGCGGCAATGCGGAACTCGAAACGCTGCTCGAAAAGAAGCTGCCCTACGTCTCGATGGCCGAAATGCTGAAGCAGCAGGTCATCCAGGGCAAACGCAGCTTTGTCGTCAGCGGCACGCATGGCAAAACGACGACGACGACCATGCTCGCTTGGCTTTTCGAGCACGCGGGTAAAAACCCCGGCTTCATGATCGGCGGCGTGCCGGAGAATTTCGAATCGGGTGCCCGCTTCACGCATTCCGACATCTTCGTCATCGAAGGCGACGAATACGACACCGCCTACTTCGACAAGCGCAGCAAGTTCCTCCACTACCTCCCGGAGTGCGCCATCGTGAACAACATCGAGTTTGATCACGCCGACATCTTCCCGGACCTCGATGCCATCCTGCTAAGCTTTCAGCGCTTCCTCAACACCGTGCCCCGCAACGGCCTCGTGCTCATCAACGGCGACGATCCGAACTGCCTCACGCTGCGTTCAAAGTGCCCCGCGCCGCTCAAAACGGTCGGTTTGGGACCCACGAATGACTTCCGCATCGTCATCACCGGCACCACGCCGGAAAGCACCGCCTTCACCGTGAATGGCGATGCCTTTGAAGTGCCCATGGTCGGCGAATTCAATGCCCGCAACGCCGCCATGTGCGTCTGCGCCGGCCGCTTTGGCGGACTCAGCGATGCCGCCATCCGCGAAGGCCTCATCAATTTCCGCGGCATCCGCCGTCGCCAGCAGGAACGCGGCGAAAAGAACGGCATCACCATCATCGACGACTTCGGTCATCACCCCACCGCCATCCGCGAGACCCTTCGTGGCCTGCGCCAGCGCTACACCGGCCGCCGTTTGTGGGCCCTGTTTGAGCCCCGCTCGAACACCAGCCGCCGCAACGTCCTCCAAAACGAGCTCATCGAAGCCCTCGCCGAGGCCGACGCCAGTGTCATCGCCGCCGTGGCCAACCCTGAAAAGGTCGCTGCTGATCAACGTCTCGACACCGCCAAGGTCGCCGCCGCCGTCACCGCCCGTGGCAAGCCCTGCTGGTTCGAAGCCAACACCGACGCCATCGTCCAGCGCCTCCAATCCGAAGCCCGCCCCGGCGATGTGATCGTCGTCTTCAGCAACGGCGGCTTCGACGGCATCCACGACAAACTGCTGCACGCGCTCTGAGCATGTAGTTCGGGCTTCAGCCCGTGCTTGTGATTCAAAGACGGGCTAAAGCCCGAACTACGAACTCATCCAGCCGAGCTGCCCTCAGCGAATGACGACGGCCGCGATGATGCCGATTAACACGATGATGAGAATCGCCAACAGCACCATCGCCAAGATCGAACTCTTCCTCTTGATGTGCGGTGTGGCTTCGATGATGCGCTGATACTCAGGCGTCATCACAAAGCTGCCCTGCTTGCCACACACTTTGACAAGGATGTAGGCATTGATCAGCGTGCCCAAGGGGAAGCCAAGAAGGCCAAAGCAGGCAAAGATGATCGTCGGGATGCGTGCCCAGCTCTGGAGTCCACGAAGGCCACGTCCCACAAAGCCAAACCCCAGCCCCAAGACGACCAACAAGATGCCGATACCAATCGGGGTGACAGTCACGCCCGATGGACTGGTTTGGGAGAGAAAGTTGGGAATGCCGGCGACGATCAGCAGGAAGGCTCCCAGATAATAGAGGACACCCACCGACTTAATCGTCGCCTCCGTGTTGATGTGCTCCTGGCGGATTGCCTCATCACTGGTCGTGGATTGGAGGACTTGGGATTGAGGGGCGGCGTAGGGATTCTGTTCCATCCGAGTACTAACCCGGCAGGTTTCAATCTCAGCAAGGAGAAACTCACCGCCGCCCCAAGGAGCGGCACTTGCCAAGTGCCCCCACTGACGACATCTCCAATGCGCCCTCTTGCCGCCCAACGTCATGCGCCTCCTTCTTTCTCTCTTTCTCACCACCCTCGCCAGCGCCGCCGATTTCCCCGCGCTCTACAACAGCGAACCGGGCAATCCCTCGCCGATGTCGCCACCGGAGGCCTTGAAGGCTCTGAAACTGCCCGAGGGCTTCAAAGCCACTCTCTTCGCCGCCGAGCCGGACGTGCAGAATCCTATCGGCATGGCATGGGACACCAAAGGTCGCATGTGGGTCGCGGAAAACTACACCTACGCCGAGCGGTCGAAGCGCTTTGACCTCTCGCTCAAAGATCGCGTCATCATTCTCGAAGACAAAGACTGGGATGGCGTCGCCGAGACACGCAAAGTCTTCACCGAAGACGTGCAGATGCTCACGAGCGTTGAGGTTGGTCGCGGCGGCGTGTGGCTGATGTGCCCGCCGCAGGTGCTTTTCATCCCCGATGCGAATGGCGATGATATCCCCGATGGCGAGCCGCAGGTGATGATCGACGGCTTCACCGTGGCGAAGGACAACTACCACAACTTCGCCAACGGCCTGCGCTTTGCGCCCGATGGCTGGCTCTACGGCCGCTGCGGCCACTCCTGCCCCGGCAAGCTCGGCATCCCCGGCACGCCGGACGATCAACGCGTGCCCATGAAAGGCGGTATCTGGCGCTACCATCCCGAAAAGAAGATCGTCGAAGTGCTCACGCACGGCACCACGAACCCCTGGGGGCATGATTGGGACCAAAACGGCGAGCTGTTCTTCATCAACACCGTCACCGGCCATCTATGGCACCTCATCCACGGCGCTCATTTGATGGACTCCAGCACACTGAATCCCTTCGTGTATGAAAAGCTCGACACCATCGCCGATCACTACCACTACGACCGCAGCGGAAGCTGGACCGAAAGCCGCGATGGCAAGGCCAACAGCCTCGGCGGCGGTCACGCCCACATCGGCATGATGATCTACCAAGCCGATCAATGGCCTGCTGAATACCAAAACAAACTCTTCACCCTCAACATGCATGGCCGCCGCGCCAACCTAGAGCGCCTCGAGCGAAACGGCAGCGGCTACGTCGGCAAACACGAGCCCGATGTCTTCCTCAGCGACGATCCGTGGTTTCGCGGCATCGAGATCAGCACCGGCCCCGACGGCAGCGGCTTCATCCTCGACTGGAGCGACACCGGCTAATGCCACGACTCCACCGGCGTCCACCGCACCTCCGGCCGCATCTTCCGCATCAGCTACGGCGAGCCGAAGAAGCCCGAAACGCCCTTCGCCTGGCGGAAGCCGTGGCCGAAGGCCGATCTCCACGGCGAAGAACATCAACGCGCCCTC
>CALSBJ010000144.1:0-7417 GCA_943373155.1 Akkermansia muciniphila
GTTGGTGGGATGCCCAAAGCTCGTTTTGGCCAATCGCACGGCTTCGAAGGCTGAATTGCTCGCGGGTGAGGTGACATCTCTGTCACCTGAAACCGAGGTGAAACTGCTTTCGTGGACCGATGAGGCTGTGGCGGCCGTTTTGCCGGAGATCGATCTCATCGTGAACGCCACCTCTCTCGGCATGAAACCTGGCGATGCGAGACTAGTGCCTGCGAACGCTTTGAACGCCAGTCACCTCGTTTTTGACATGGTTTACCGGGCAGATGGCGAAACGCCGCTGCTGGGGGACGCGAAAATGGCGGGAGCAAAGGTCGTCGATGGTCTCACGCTGCTGCTGCACCAGGGGGCGATCTCGTTCGAGCACTGGTTTGGTGGGACCGCGCCGCTGGATGCGATGCGTGAGGGCTTGCGGAATGCCTTGAAGGCGTGAAAGGTGCGGACTCATGCTGAAAGCGAACCAGCACTTCATCTTAAGTTTCTTCGGGCCGCCCGTTTTCGCGGCACTGGCATGCTATGGGGTGTATTTGCTGAACTTTTGGCTCGAGATGAAGACGCCCGTGCTGATGACCGCGTTTCTGGTGACAGCGGTCATTTTCTATTTGATCGGCCGCTGGGCCATCCGGGCCTTCGTTCCCGTGCGTTGCCCATACTGCAAAGGCCGCGCCTATGAGATCGAAGGCCGCGGCAATCGTTTTATGTGCCTCGTTTGCGGTCGGGATCATTGAACTTGCACTTTCGGCCTTGGTGGACACCATCCCGGCGCACTTTCCAGCCTTTCGACAGGCCTGATTTGGCACTCAACCCAACCCAATCTCCAAGTTCGTGGTCAAAGCATCGTATTTCTCGCCCGGAGCCCTGCTGTTCTTCACCATTCATCTTCTCGCGGCCTCGGCTTTTTTCATGAAGCCAGAACCCTGGATGCTGGTTTTAGCCGTTGGCCTTTTCCTCATTCGGAAATTTGGCATCACGGGCGGCTACCACCGCTATTTTTCCCATCGCTCCTACAAGACCTCGCGCTGGTTCCAGTTTGTGCTCGCCTGGCTGGGCGGCATGTCGGCTCAAAAAGGGGCGCTTTGGTGGGCTGCTCATCACCGCCATCATCACCAGCATTCCGACCAACCGGAGGACATCCACTCCGTGAAGCAGCAGGGCTTCTACTGGGCCCATGTCGGCTGGATCTTGGCCCCTGATTACGAGACTTTTGATGCCAAGCGCGTGAAGGACCTCACCAAGTTCCCCGAACTCGTCTTCCTCAACACCTACCACTTCATCCCGCCGCTTGTGCTGGCCCTGACCTGCTGGTGGCTGGGCGGTCTAACCGCCTTTTTGTGGTGCTTCTGCGTGAGTACCGTGGTGCTCTACCACACGACTTTCTTCATCAATTCCCTCTGCCACATGCTCGGGAAGCGCCGCTACGAGACGGGCGAATCGAGCAAAAACTCCCTCATTCTCGCCCTCGTCACCCTCGGTGAAGGCTGGCACAACAACCATCACTACTACCAGCACTGCGCCCGCCAGGGCTTCCGCTGGTGGGAGATCGACATCACCTACTACGTCCTGAAGGTACTCGGGTGGCTGCGCATTGTTTATGACATCAAGGAGCCGCCGAAGCACGTCGTGCAGGCCACCATCGACCGCGCCACCCCCACTGTGGCGTGAGTTTCTTGTGGGAAAACAACCGCAGAAAAGTCTCGGACGAAAGAATTGTTGCCGTCAGGCATGAAAGCTCTTACTCTTTGGCCGCGTTCGTTGCGCGGCCCTGAGTGGATGGTTTTCTAATTCCTCTCAGCGGCCTTTCCAAGTTTCCCACTGCATGATTTGTCAATCCCAGCGCCCATACCATCCGGATTACCGGGGGAATGAGGCGCGTCTCATGCCGATGGCGGGCTGGTGCTGATGTATGATCCTGAAAGCACGCCCCCAGATGAAATCTTTTCCGCAGGATGGTTCCTGCTCGGAAAAATCGTAAACCAACACGGAGGTCAATTATTAGCAATCCATTCCAAACCCTGAGCAGCGGACAATTCGGCGGCCTTCCGCCGCGGCCGCAACCACCCCAACCCGGAGCCTGGCAGCCGCGCCCTCAAGGCGGTACCGGGCCTCGACCGCTAGGAGCGGGTGGAGCGGCAGGAGCAGCAGGTGGCATTCGCCCGGGAGGTATCCCTTCCGGTCCTCCGCAGAATCGCCCGCCCGGCCAGGGCGCAGGCGGACCACGTCCCTTCGGTGGCGGTGGCTCAGGCGGTGGACGTCCCGGTGGGCCTGGTGGTCGTGATCGCGACCGTGGTCGTCACTCCAACGAGCTGTATCGCGTCAACGAGCGCATCCGTGCGCCAAAAGTCCGCGTCGTCGAGGAGGATGGCCAGCATCAGCTCGGCATTCTGCCCACGCATCAGGCACTGCGCATTGCCCGTGAGCGTGGCTTGGACCTTGTCGAGGTGGCTCCGCAGGCCGATCCGCCGGTGTGCAAGATCGTCAACTACGGCAAATTCAAATACATCCAGGAGAAGCACAAGAAGGAAGCCCACAAGCATCAAAAAGGCGGCAAGGTGAAGGAGATGAAGTTCCGTATCGGCATCGATCCGCACGATTACCTCATCAAGATCACCCACGCCGAAGACTTCCTCGCCGAAGGGCACAAGGTGCGCATTCAGCTCCAGTTCCGCGGCCGCCAGATGGCCCATCAGGAACTTGGTCATCTGCTCGCCGGCAAGATCAAGGAAGACCTCAAAACGATGGGCCAGTGCGACCAGGAGCCGAAAATGGCCGGGCGTAACATCAACATGCAGATCAGCCCGCTTCCGGGCCAGCAGCGTCATCGTAAGTTCAAGCCCCATCTCAAAGGCATCACCGAGCATCACGACCATAAGTTCACCGAAGGTCACGATCCACGTGAGAACAAACACGACGAGGAAGATCACGACGACGAGCATCACGACGAAGCCCCGCGCCAGCCGCAGCCGCCGCCGAAGAAGGTCATCGAGGTGCCGCTCGAATAGGCTCCAAGCAGGCACTCACGATCAATCACGAGGCGGAAGACGAAGGTCTTCCGCCTCTTTTTTGCCCTCAAGCCACCGCAGCGGCCAGGTCACGCATCGCCAGGCCCATGTCCGGCGGACCGAAGGAAGATGTGCCGCAGACGAAGAGGTTCGCGCCGTGTTGCCTCGCGATGGGCGCGGTGTTGGTGTAGATGCCGCCATCCACTTCGAGGTGGAATTTCAGGCCATGCTGATCGCGGTAATCGCGTGCGGCGGCTAGCTTTGGCATCGTTTCCTTCTCCATAAATGGCTGACCACCAAAACCGGGCACCACCGTCATCACCAGCAGCAGGTCGATGTCATTGACAAAGGGGAGCGCGGCTTCAAACGGCGTGCTGGGATGCAGCGCAATACCTGCGTGGAGACCGGCGGCACGAATGCGCTTCAGCGTCTCGGCCACGGAGGAGTCGTAATTGGCCTCGACGTGGATGGTGATGTTATTCGCACCGGCTTTGATGAAGCGCTCCAGATAGTGATCCGCGCGATGAATCATCAAATGCACGTCGAGATACAAGCCCGTGCATTTCCGCACCGTTTGCACCATCTGCGGACCGAAGGAGATATTGTCCACAAAAGTGCCGTCCATCACATCGAGATGCAGCCACTGAGCACCCGCGTCTTCAGCCCGTTTCACTTCGGCGGCCACTTTTGACCAGTCAGATGCCAGCAAGGAGGGGAGGATCAGGTTTGTCTCGTGCGTCATGCGGCACCTTTAAAGGGCCGGGCTTCCAAGTTTCAAGTTTCAAGTTTCAAGTTTCGCGAACCACGGTAACAAAGCGATATCTTGAGCCTGGAACCTGATATTCTCATCCTCGACGACGCCTATTTCATGCGGGAAGCCCTGCGGCAGGCCCGCAAAGCCGCCCGGCAGCATGAAGTGCCCATTGGAGCCGTCATCGTGCATGAGGGAACCGTCATCGCCAGAGCGTGGAACCAAGTCGAGACCCTCAAGGATGCCACCGCACACTCCGAGATGCTCGCCCTTACCCAGGCTCAGAGTGCCGTCGGCGATTGGCGGCTCACCGATTGCGATCTTTATGTCACCAAAGAGCCCTGCCCCATGTGTGCCGGAGCCATCATGCACTGCCGCGTGCGCCGGGTGATTTTCGGCTGTCCTGATCCCAAAGGCGGCGGCGCGGGTGGCTTTTGGAATCTTCTCCAGGCTCCGAATTTGAATCACCGCTGCGAAATCACCCAGGGCGTGCTCCAAGACGACTGCGTCATGATCCTGAAGGAATTCTTCGCTGAGGCTCGCAAACGACGTGCCGAAGGTCGCGAGCACCAAAAAGGCATCGCAGGCGCCTCCGAGGCTGCCTTGCGCTTTGACGGACCTTGAGGCACCTACTTGCGGTTCCAGTGCCCCAGCTTCACCTGATAGTCCGGCGTGTGGGTACCTGACTTCACATGATTGATGAGGTGCGTCACCACCAGTTCGCCGTTTTGCATCACGACCCGCAAATCAGCTCGATCTCCCTCTTTGAGTTCCATGCCTTTGCCTAAAGCGGCGGTGATTCGGGTCATGCGCCTGCCTAGTCGTCAATCCCCCGCCCTACAAGGCCTGAAGTGAACGCATTTCGTTCCATCGCCACCATCTCCGCAATCTTCCCCGGCGCATCGTAACCCGCTACCACGCGGCTCATTGCCTCGCAGCGCCCCCGCAGTTCCGTATCCGTGAGCGCTCGAAGGATCGCGGGCTCCAGCTCATGCGTTTTTCTCGCTGACAGAGCCACGCCCGCAGCCACCAGCCGCGCCGTGTTGTCAAACTGATCAAAATCCAGCGGATGCACGACCGCAGGCACACCATGTCGCAGGCAGTGGTTCATCACCCCGGCGCCCGCGTGATGCACCACCACGTCATACCGCGGCAAATGCTCTGCATACGAGACGTACGCCAGCTCCTGGTAGTTCGCTGCTTCCCCGCGGATCACCGCAAGCTCACATCCATGTGTGAAGTGAAACACGATCCCCGGCTGCCTCTGCGCGATCTCACGCACTGCCGCCGCCATCATCGCCTTCGCATGCGGCAGATGCGTCCCCAGGCTTACAAGCACATGCGGTTTTCCGGTTACAAATGGCGGAACCTCGCCTGCATGCGGCGGCGTGTGCAGCACGGGACCGACAAAGTGCATGTGCGGCGGATAGGTCCGGGGAAACTCGATCTCTCGCATTCCGAGCGCCAGAATGCGCTGCGGCGAATAGACGGCCTCGCTACCATCTGCCCGGTAGAGACACTCAAAGCCGATCTCACGGAATTCACGACGAAACAGCCGCCACATCAGTTTCTTGAAGCATCGTGTCGCTTGGCGCATCGCCGCATGCTTCAGCGGATGCCCCGCAGGCGTCTGGCCGCCGAAATACGCCGGTGGACCATCTGGCGTCTCAAAGACACACGGGGAGGTCAACGTCGTCCACCACTCGATCCCCAGTTTTTGCGCTGCCAAACCCGCCACAGGCACCGTGAAGTCCGCGATCACCAAATCCGGCCTCGACTCACTCAGCGCCGCATCCAGCTCCCGCTTCATCTGCCCCATCAGCGCCACATTCTGCCGGAGTTGCCGGTAAAGCAGCAGCGGATTGTTTTTCACACCCGTGCCCGGCTCCGCGATCTCCCACACCTCTTTTTCATGCTCGCTCAAAATCGCCCGGAAAGGCATCTCACAGCTCCGCGCCACCCCCGGCGTGCTCCACACCTCCACAGCCGCCACCTCACTCACCCGTTGCGCAATCCCCAGCAACGGATGCAAATGCCCGCTGAACGGCGGACCGATGAAAACGATTCTTTTCCGCTTCATGACGCCAAAACTCTCCGGTAAAACGCCTCAAACAACCGCTGCGTCTCCGGTGCAGCCAGATAGCCCATATGCGAACACGGGAACCGTGCATCCACCTCACGGTGAAACGCCTGCGAGATCACATCCCGCTCACCTTGCACCATGAAACACGTCGCCACCTCTGGCCTCCGCCGCGAAACCGGGCCGTAAGCAAACACATGCAGCCGCTGCCGAGTCTCCGCAGGCAGATCCAGGTTGTTCAGCAACTCCAGCCCGCAACTCCCCGCCAGCAGGATCACCGCATCCAGTTCCGCGAATCGCTCCACCACTTCCGCTCTATGCTGTTCACGAAATGCCGCCCGACGCGACTCAAAATAATGCCGCACATTGCTCCAGCTCGCGCTCAGCAATCGAAACGGCTCGGGAAACGGAAACGTCTCCTGCCATGGAAAATTGTGCTTCAGCCAGTTCGCCTCCGGCACCGCGCAGCGCTGCTGAAACTCCCGCTGCTCCTGCGACAGCCCCGTGCAGCCCGGCACACTGTGTCCGGTGATGAAGCCAACGACGTGATTCATACCGCCGTGAAGTCATTCGTGTCCCGCACTCGATACCGCCGCGTGCGCCAGCGGATCGTCCGGCTCACGAGGGCATGCATGAGGTGGAGGGGCTGGATGAGCTCGGAGAGCAGCGATGGAACAGGTCGATAGTGGCTATCACCAAAAAAAACTCCCTGAATGGAGGGCAGCAATGCTCCACGAAGAAACAGGGCCATAAGCAGCAGGTAGGAACCGGGCTGATCGCCCATCCACATCATGGCAAATAAGAAAAGCAGGGAAAACAGTTCGCCAATCAAGAAGGGAAACAACCCACTGAGAAAGATAAAGTGCACGCAGAGGATGACGCCTAGCAATTGCACATGCATCGCTACCATGAGCAGCATGCAACTCGCCAACAGCATTGGCGGCAACCCATGCAGCACAAAGATGAGCACCTGGACGGGGATGCTCTGCCGCTTGAGCAACAGCAGCGTGAAGACATACCAGCGATGCATCATTTGAACGTAGTGGCGCATATCACGCACCCCCGTCTGCACCTGGAGAGGTGCTTGGGATTGATGGATGCTACCCCCGAGCTTCAAAACGAGCGTGGCGAGCGCGAGATCATCCGTGAGCTCGTTCAGAATGGGCTGAAAGTGCTCGATGCGCTCCAGTTCCTCACGCCGCATCACATAGCCCATGCCATTCAGCGTGAAGGGTGACAGCAGGCGCGACGTGCCCAGGTAGGTGAATACGGAGTTGTTGTTCACGAACTGTGCCAGCAGCCGCGAGGCGACATTTTTGCCATCCAGATAACACGGCAGGCCCGTGGCGACCGTCGCGGTCTTCGCGGCTTCCACAAGCGCAGCGGCGCTGGCCGCTGGCAAGGTCGTGTCATCATCGATGACCGCGAAAAAAGGTGTCTCAACCAGCTTGGAGGCGATTTGCAGCTTCCACAGCTTTGGATTCGTCGCGTCGGGACAGGGCGGGCAGAATTCGACTCGAATTTGAGGCCGTTTCAGCTTGTCCGCGATTCGGCGGGCTTCCGTGTCATTTTCGTCGAGGAGCCAGATGA
>CALSBJ010000145.1:0-7367 GCA_943373155.1 Akkermansia muciniphila
GTGGGCGAGTACTCAACACTTACCGGTCCCACCTCCACGAGCTGGTGAATGTGCCGCGTCTCGAAATCATAGGCTGCGTCACGCTCATCGAGCTCCACCTGTTCCCTTCCGAGGTCGATGAAGAGCAGCGGAATGCGGTCCTTATTCAGAATGCCTTTGGGTCCTCGATTCAGGAAGGTCTCCAAGGCATGCCGGGTGTGGTAATTGATCACGTCATCGAGCTCCTGCTGCTCCAGCGAGCGGTCGAGGTAGAATGCGGACTGTGCCACAGGGACGTAGAGCATGCTGCCACGACTCGCCACCGCCACATTGTAGGTATGCCACGCCGTGATCGCGAGGAACAGGCAGGCGAGCGAGAACCAGAAGAGCGCCAGCTTTTCTTTCGAGATGAAGATGTCGGTCACGCCTTTCATGAAATGCTTGGGTTAATCGTCTCTCTCTAGGCCTGAAGTCATGCCGCCGATGGAGCTGCCCACGCCGGTCACCGCGCCACCCGCACTGCTGATGGCGGAGGAGACGCCGCTGCCGCCTGGCACCATGCCTGCCACCGAAGAGGCCGCGGAGACGCCTGCGCCCACACCGGCCATCGCAGAGCCGACGGCCTGTCCGGCAAAGCCCAGGCCAATCTGCGTGCCGTTGACGACGGCCTTGTGGATGATCCCCGGTGCTTTGAAGATCACAAACATGATCCAGGTGGCCACGGCGATGACGATGCAGAAGATGGCGATAACCTCGACGATGAGGCCGAGATGCGCGAGCTTGAGCGTGGCGCAGATCAGCGTGGTGATCTCAATGCCTGTCTCCAGCAGGAAATCCGCCAGCAGCAGACCGATTCCCCAGCCCAGCGGCCACATGGTGATGGCAATGAGGCCCGTGAAGTATTTCACGGCTGTATCCCGCTTTTCCTCGAATAGGAACATGCCAAAAAAGATCGGCGAAGCCGCCGCGCCGACATACAGCGCCATGATCTGCACCTGATAGGCAAAGAAGAAGATGAAGTAGCAAAACAGCCCGATGATGATCATGCAAAAGGCCGCGATGATGTTGGCAATGTAGTCGATGATCGCCATCGGGCCGACGAAGATGGCCTCCAGAGGACTGGGGTCGGTGTCGATGTCGAGATCGCCAAAGCTCTCTCCAAAGTTTTCCATGAGGCCAATCGGATCGACCTCCAACGCCGAAAGCAAATCATCACTCAAAGCCACCCGAACGTCCTCAATGAGCCACTCAGGGAAAAACGGCATGATGGTGCAGACAATGCCGGTGTAGAGGATGCTGCTGAAGGCCCCATCAAAGCCACCACCCATCATCCCTTTGTAGGCGGCGAGGATAAGACCGAGGAAGGCGAAGGTGAAGGTGAAGAGCTGGAGGATATCGAAGATATTCTGGCAGGTCTCCTGCAGGTCCGCGTAAAAGGGCTCCATCAGGCCAAACGCGTCCGCAAAGCTGGCAAGCATTGGTGCGGGAAGGCTCATGGCAGGTTAAAGAAGAGGAGGTGAGAGGTGGGATTACTTCGGCGTGCCGCCCCATTGGAGGCCACTAAACGGGCTGCTGGTGGTGCCGGTTCCAGATCCCGAGCCAGAGCCACTGCCTGAGCCAGAACCCGTGGTCGCTTTGGCTTTGGCCTTGTCCGTGTTGTGCTTGCGTTCCATCGCACGGGCTTCGGCTTTCGCCTGCGAAGTGATCTGCGCTTGGAGTTTCAGCTTTTCCTGGAGCAGTTCGTTGTCCAGCTTGCTCTTGGCCAGATCGGCGCGGGCACTGGCTATCTGTGCCTCGATGGTATTGAGCGCGGCTTGCAGCTTGATGGCCGTGGCCACATCTGTGGCAGCGCTAAGCTGATCCAGCAAGGCAGGACGCTGCTCCTCTAGCTGCGTGATACGCTCGTCAGCCTCGTTCGATTTCTCGGCAAGAGCCGCCAGATCTCCCATGATGGCCCCCTGGAGTTTGTAGAGAGCAGGATCGCGCTCACCCGTCTCGCCGTCCTTGAACGTCACGGTCGGATTCACCGCCGCAACAAGACCGTAGGCATTGTCACCGAAGGCCTCACTACCGGTGGTGGAACGCAGGCGGTCTTCACGTGCCACACCGTTCGCGGCGGCTTGAGCAGAGAGAGCGATGTCCTGCTTGATGAGCTCCAGGGCTGGCAGCGTGACTTTGGAGGGATCACCCATGCGGGTGAGCTGATCGTTGAGAGACTGAGACTGCTTTTTCGCTTCTTCGAGCTGCTGCTGGAGCATGCTCATGATGTTCTGCGTGTTGGTATTGACGTTTTGGATGAGGGCATTGTCGATCACCTCCTGCACCGGAGATTGCGCCAGCACCGCAGGCATACTCACGAGCATCCAAAAGATGGTTAAATGGCTTTTCATGGCTTTTAGGGGTTCATTCACTCGACGACCTCGATGACGACTTTTCGTGGCTCCACGAGCACGCCATCTGTCGTGACATGCTCGGGAACCGGAACCTCATAGTAGCGGCGCTGCACAGCCGTATCCGCATTGGGCCTCTCAGCATCCCGTTTGACCCAATAGAGGTCCTTGATGGCATCGCTGCGGCCTTTGTTGTAGCCGTCGAGATACCGCTCACGCACTTCCTTCTTCGCCATGGCATCCGTGATGGCTCCCGCTGCATAACCGGCGACCGCACCGGTGACGAGACCTTGATTGTCCGTGAGGAAACCATTGTTCCCATTGCCCGCCGCAGCGGCACCGCCAGCGGCAGCCGCGTTATTTGTGTTGTTGTTATTGTTGCTGAGGAGGTTGTCTCCCAAGATCGAACCGAGCAGGCCACCGACTCCGGCCCCGATGATTCCGCGGCTCATGCCACCGCTAGAATTCGTGCAGGAGACCAGGGCAAAACTGGAGGCAAGGATCAGGATGAGGTGCGTTTTCATTTCTTCGACTTGGCTTGGCTGAGGATCATCTTGTAGGCGTCACCGCCATAATTTTTGAGCTCTTCGTTCTGACGTTCGAAAGCCTCGCCAGAGGTGGCTGAGGCTAGGATCATCTCCTTCGAGGCCATGTGCCTGCCGATGGCAATGCGTGGCCGTCCGGTGGCTTCATGATAATAGACGAAGGAGCCGTAAGGATCGTTTTTCATCTCCGACGGATCAGGGAAGCTCGTGACCTGCTTCTTGGTGATGGAGGGGATGCGGAAGCCCTCGCTCATGCTTTCCACGTCACGCTGGTCTGGCTGTTTGAGCATGAACATGATGCGAGAGTTCCCCACGACGGAGGAGCGCACCGGGTGATCCTTGATGCGCTGGAACTGCTGAATGATCGAAAACACCCAGCAGGAGTATTTGCGCATGCGCTCGTAGTACTCGCGTGTGATGCGATCTCCATCCGGCATGGCGAGGAAAGCTGAAAGCTCCTCCAGGATGACGCGCTTCCGCGTGGAGCGGGGGCGGCGCATGATCTCCTTTCGCAGGTCATTGGTGATGAGAAAGGCAGCCACGGTGCGCAGCTCCTTGGCGCTCTCCGGAATGTAGCTGAGCTCGAAATGCACCACCTTGCCACTGAGATCGACGTTGTTCACCCCATCGAGGATGGCGCCATAGCGCCCGTTGCGGCTCCAGGGCTCCAAAAGCATGCGCAGCAGGCCCAGATCCTCGTGCGCCCTCCGCTGGCGGCTTTCGAGGTTCAATAGCTCCACAAACTGGCTGTGTGTGGGCATGTCCTCCGACTTCATGAGAGTGTAGCCCATGCTCATCACGTCCCACTGATTGCCCGGATTGTTCAGGAAATCCTCCAGCAACGCGGGATCGACCTTGAGACGGTTCAGTTCGTTTGCCGTGGGATCACCATCCATCAGCGCGGCATAGAAATCCATCCACGCATCAGCCAGCACGGTGCCCTGGGGCATCTTTTTCTGTCTCCAGGCATCCGCCACGGCCACACGCCGGGCGGCCTCCGCCCTTTCCACCGGATGTTGCGCCGCCCACGTCTCAAACTGGTCGATGTAGAGCCTCTCGATCTGCTTCGCGAGCAGAGCCTGACGGATACGATCCTTGTCCACATCCGGCGGTGGACCAGCCATGAGGTGAGCCACGGCCGTGGCACCACCGAGCTGATCGGAACTCAATGGCAGCCCGCGGGTGTCGAAGTAGTTGAAGGTGAGGTTTCCATTCGGCTGCACAATAATGGGCGTGCAACCGTAGAGCCGCGTGAAGAGATTGTAGCTCAAACCTTCTTCGACGATGGCGGTGAAGTCGTAATACGGAGCCGTCTGCGTGAGCAGATCGATGGTGAAGACGGACTTCCCTGCCCCGGAGGCTCCAAACATGATGCCGTGCTCGGGACGCATCGCCCCCTCCTTGCCAACAAAGGTCGTGCAGCCCACGAGAGCACCACGCGGACCATCATAAATCGCCTCAGCGTCCTCCAGATCCCCGGTGGGCGTGCTCGAGATGGGCAGGAGGTCCGCCAGGTTCACGTCCTCAACATAGAGTTTGAAGTCGCTGTAGTTCGCCCAGCTCCAGCCCGGCATGCAGAGCTGCCAGTAGTTCCGCACGCTGGTGGGCAGCGTGGGTTCGTAAGACTGAGCGCCGCCGAGCTTCAGAATGGAATTTCGAATGGCGGAGAGTTTGCTGGCGCACACATCCGCATCTTTATCCCACACACGCACCATGAGGTGCATCCGATAGGGGACCACCTCATTGGTGCTGAGACGGCGGATGCGGGTGCGCAACTTCATCAGCGTGGCCTCCAGCGAGGGCGTGATCTTGCCGCGCTCCAGACGGGCCACTTTTCCCTCGGTGGCGATGCGGTCTTTTTCGACATCGCCCGCCTCAATGTTGCAGACGATCTGGTAGTCGAGGATATCGAGCTGCGTGAGGGTGCGCATCATCCCGATGTAAGTGAACTTCGGGAGGGACTTCATCACGCAGATGCCCTGGTAGAAGCCATCCATCTTGAACGTGGACGTACCCATGCGGAAGGGAGCGGCCTCGCTGTTGAAGCACATCTCGCTTACGGTCTTGCCGGGATCGTAGATGTCCTCAAGTTTCAGTGCCTCGTTCTCAAATGCGCTAGGGTTGAAGTAGCGGTAGAAGGACTCGAAGTGATCCATGTCGTTCATGGGCATCACTCGTCCACCGAGGCTGCCGAACTGCTGGCGCATGGCCTCCTCCAGCTCGCCCTGCTCGCGTTTCGCCGCCTGCAAAAGCTCCTCGTAATACTGGCGGCCACCGCCCATCACTTTACCCTGAATCTTTGAGGTGAAATAGAACTGCAAATGCTCGCGGCGCAGCTTGTGCTCGCGAATCTTCTTATCATAGCGCTGGTAGCGCTCCTCACGCTGGCGGGTGGACCAGCGGCACTGCGGGAGCATCTCCGTCTTGTGCCGGTAGGCCTCGATCTCCTTGCGGTAATCACTGTCCACGCTCCAGGCCACTTGGAGGCGCACCTCCGGGCGCACCATGCGCAGGAGGACCCGCAGGTTGTCTTCCAACGACATCAGCCAGGAAGCATCCGTATTTTCGGTATCCGGCATCTCGACATTGTAACCCTTGCCGATGGCACCTCCGCGTTGAAGACCGCGGTAGATGATCAGATCCTCGTCGAGATAGGTGTTGATGAATTTGGCCATCGGGTGGGTCTAAACGGGAGGATCTTTGGCGGGGTCATCCACCCAGGGCAGCGCCATGGGCTCGACCTTGCTTGGCGAGAAATAGGAGGCGCCGGAGAGCTTGATCACGAGCCATTCAAACAGCTCCACATCGTAAGAGGGCGGCTTCCCCTGCTTCAATCCGAAGCAATACAGCGAGACGAGCACCAGCGGAATGCCTGCAAGCAGCATCGCCACAGGAATATTGGCATCCGGCTTGTTCGCCAACCCTTGGAAAATCAGGATGGCAAGGCCGAAGGCCAGCATGAACCAGAGCGCGTTGGCCCCTTCGAAGCCCGCGATCCCCTGCTGGGTCTCGCGGCCTTCGTTGGTCTCGTGAAGCTTGACGCCCTGATGGTCCATGATCGGCATGAGATGCCCCTGGCGGGTCTGTCAGAGACCCGCAGGGGATGGAGTGATCGAAGGACGCCGGATTAGTTGCCGTCCATCTCGATGGAATCCACATCCGATGAACCGCCGGCGGTGGAGAACATGACCTTGGTGATGATGAAAGCGAGACCGCCGATGCCAGCGCCCACGAGTCCATAAAGCACACGCTCGGTCTGGCCCATCATGAACATCACCGCGGAGAAAAGCAGCCCGCCGAAGGCAAGCACGAGGCCCACGAGGTTGAGGATGTTGATGATGCCGCCGAACTTGTCGGTGAGGTCGCTAGAGGAGGCCGCCAGGGGCATGGTAAAGCGCAGCATGTTGGCACCGAAGGTGGCGATGGCGATGGAGTTCATGAGATAAGATGAGTTAGATGTTTGGGTTCGTAGCTTGCGGGCGCATGGCCTTCTGCTGTGCGGGGTTATCCGGTCCCGCGAAGTCTGTGACAGACTTTTTTACCTCACTTTCATCGAGATCTGATTTCAGCTCACCAGCGCCCCGCGTAGCGAGGCCAGTTCCTCCTGCACCGAGGCCTCACTTGGGGAAGAAAGCGTGCCGGCCACAATCTCCCGCATGATCTCACGAAACCGCCTGCGAAGGCGTGACACCGCTTGCCGCACGGCGTCATGCGTCATTCCAAGCTGGGCCGCCAGCTCCGCATCACTGCCGGAGACAGCCATCGTCGGATCGAGCCGCGGGCGCAGGAATTGAAACTGCTGCGCTTTGCCCGCCGCTTCCTGCTCCTGGGCCAGTTGATCCACTGCCGCCTCAATGATCCGAAGGGCACACATGCGCTGATAGACGGACTCCGGCGTGCGATGGTCCGCAGGATCAATCTCAAGGGCGTCCTCAGCTTGTGAGGCTTCGATCGACAGGATCTCCTTGCCACCTCCTCGCTTCAGCGTGGCTGCCTGACGCTGCCAATGCTTGATGTGGCGTCCAAACGCCGTTAGCAGATAATTCCGCATCTTGCCGAGCGAAGCATCGGCCGCGGAGAAGAGGTCCTTCTCAAGTGCGAAACCGAAAAAACTTTGCGTCAAATCCTCCGCATCCGCCGGAGACATGCCCTGATAGCGTGCATACGAGTAGATGGGCCGCCAGTAGATGCGGCACAGCTCCTCCAGCGCCATCCGGCCACGCGGCTCGTCTCCTCCATCACGCAGGGCGAGCACCATGCTCCACCGTGTGGCGGGAAAGGCTCCGTGCTGGGTGTGGGACTGACTCATGGGCAGCGAATGTAATGAATTGGAATGTTTTCTGCGCAAGCATGGCTACGTAACGACAGAAAAAAATGCGCGTCACACTTCTTCTCATCTAGCGTAATTCACCACATGCGGTTTTTGCAATGAGCACGACCGAGTCTTCACCCT
>CALSBJ010000146.1:0-7024 GCA_943373155.1 Akkermansia muciniphila
CCACACCGCGCCCTGTCGCCTCGCGACGCCCGAGAGAGCCGCCGAGACCCACCGGCTTGCCCGTCACCACCGCCGGCACGCAGTGACCGCTTTGCAGCGAGTAGGTGTCCATCATCCAGGCCATCGTCTGCTCGTTCGTGCCCATGTCCGGCGCGGGAATATCAATCTGCGGGCCGATAAAGGGGATCAGCTCCTGCGTGTAGCGACGCGTCACACGCTCCAGTTCCGCCGTGGAAAGCTCACGCGGATTGCAGGTCACGCCGCCTTTCGCTCCGCCGTAGGGCAGGCCGGTGAGAGCACACTTCCAGCTCATCCACATCGCCAGCGCCGCCACCTCGCCCAGCGTCACCTCCGGGTGAAAGCGCACGCCGCCCTTCGTTGGCCCCAACGTGAGATGATGCTGCACGCGGTAGCCCATGAAAACCGACACGCTGCCATCATCCCGCCGCACTGGCATGGCCACGCTGACGCTGCGTTTCGGAAACTTCAGCCGGTCTCGCGCCGAATCCGGGATCTCCAATAAATCAGCCACCAGATCGAATTGCTGGCAGGCCATGCGGAAGACAGGGGAATCATAAACGAGGGGAATCGCGGTGCTCATGGTGCCGAAACATACGCAGATCCCCTGCCCTGGCGATTCACCAGATTGAGTGAGTTTTGCGGAAATGCAGGCCTTGAGTCCCCAAATCTCGCGTCACGAATGATTTTACCATTTCTGGAGCTCGCGGGCTGGGAATGGAACAAGACGTAACTGGCCCATAGGGGCAGAAAGATTGTCTCTGAAATTTTTCTACCCCTAATCTTTCTACCAAAACTCAACACACCCGCCTTCTCGTGAATAAGAAGGCTTGTCGCAGCCATTCACTTTCCACACGAATGAAAAGCCTCATGGCCCACCAATAGCCACGAAGGCGTACTTCCGGGCAATTCGCGGCCATTCGTTCCCATTCGGTTCGGATTCGCGTTCAAAAAAACTCATCCAAACCTTCCACCTCATCAGGGCAGTTCCTTGAGCTGGATGTGACGGTATTCCATCACGCCGCGATCCCCTTCCAGGCCGATGGGGCCGGTGGCGGGCAGAGCCAGCGCCGCATCCAGCACCTCGCCGTTGCAGGTGCAGACCGCCACGTTGTCCTTCACCGTCACCTCGATCTGGTTCCACTCCTGCGCCTTGTATTGCTTCAGCTTGGTATAAGGACCCGCCACCAGGTAATCACGGCACTGGAGCTGCGGCTTGCGGATGAAGATGCCGCTGTCCGCATTCACCGAGGCGCGGAATTCCAGCTTCAGCACGAAGTTATTTGGAAACTCCGCCACCGTGTAAATCTGCCCCGTCAGCTTGTCCGCCTCCGTCGGGAAGGTCACCGCGATCACGCCGTCCTTCACGATGTAGCGCCCGGCATCCGCCGCCTCGGTTTTGCCATCATGCTTCGCCACAATGGCACCGGGATTCGGGTTCTCCTTCTTCGTCTTCTCGCGGAAGCACCAGCCCGTGAGGTCCGTGCCATTGAAGAGCGAGATAAAGCCCTCCTCCGGCTTCCAATCCTCCGCATGAAGAGGCGCAGCGAGACAAACGGCAGAGAGAAGAGCGAGATGAAGTTTCATGGGTGGCTGCCTCAAACGTCCACGACCGCTCATTTGTTCGCCGAAGCTCAAAAATCCTCCGCTTCCTCTTACTCCTCCTCTTCCTCACGGAACCGCAGGCCATGAAATCCCGCGCAATGAATGCTCCCTCGTGTGACCGATCACAAGCAGACTGCCTGAATGCCCGAAAGCTGGCGGGTGTCTTCGGCCCAAGCCTATTGGTAGAAAAATTGGGGGTAGAAAAATTCAGCTCAAATCTTTCTACCCCTAATCTTTCTACCTTTTCTCCGCCGCAGTATGCTCGATCACCCATAGCTCTACAGCATCCGGTGGTTTCTTTCTGAGCATCAGACTTCCCGGATGAGCCACTTTTCATTGGTCAAACCATGCGCCCTCCGCCTTCATGGGCTGCCAGCGCCATCGCCGTTCCTTCATGAGCACCAAACGCTTCCGCATCGCCTTCTCCTTCGCCGGGGAAAAGAGGCCCTTTGTCAAAGAAGTCGCCGCCATCCTCGCGCAACGCTTCGGCGAAAAGCACATCCTCTACGACAAATATCACGAAGCCGAGTTCGCCCGGAGGAACCTGGGCATCTATCTTCCTGAGCTATATCACAAAGAGGCAGAACTCATCGTCGTCGTTGCCTGCGACAGCTACGAAAGCAAAGAGTGGTGCGGCTTGGAGTGGACCGCGATCCACGACTTGCTCAAACAGCGCAAAGATAACGAAGTGATGCTTGCCCACTTTGATCGTGCCAGCATCCAAGGCCTGTATTCCACCGCCGGTTGGATCGAGCTCGACCACAAAACCCCCGAGCAATTCGCCGCCCTCATCCTCGAACGTCTCGCCATCAATGAAGGCAAGCCCAAGGACCACTACACGAAGCCAGTCACTTCCGGCGGTGAGCCAACGAAGCCTCACGCACCCCACTACCTCCCCCGCCTCGATCATTTCCATGGTCGGGAAAAGGAACTCGCGCAGATTCATGACGCCCTGCGACCGGAAAAGCGCACCTGGGGAGCGCTCATCGCGGGGCCGGGCGGCATGGGGAAGACCTCCCTCGCGGTCCGTGCGGCCTCTGTGTATTCACGCGATCAGTTTGATCCCGTCATCTTCGTCTCCATCAAGGACCGCGCCCTCGAAGACGAAGGCCCGCGCCCCGTGAAGGTCCGCTTCGTCTCCCACTACCTCGGCATCCTCGATGAGATCGCCCGCGCTCTCGGTCGCGATGACATCCCACGCAGCACCCCGGAGGATCGTGCCCGCCTCATCCTCGATGCCCTCACCGGCACCCGCGCCCTGCTGATCTTGGACAACCTCGAATCCCTCACCCCCGAGGACCGCGAGCGCATCGTCGAGTTCGTCAGCGACCTGCCCGGCGTCTGCAAAGCCATCCTCACCGCCCGCCGCCGCATCGGCCGGGGCATCAATCTCATCGAACTCGACAAGCTCGACGAAGCCGCCGCACTCGCGACCCTCGCTGACCTCGCCGGGCACAACAAGCTGCTCGCCCGCGCCAGTGTGGACGACCACCGCACGCTCTGGCAGGCCACCGCAGGCATCCCGCTGCTCCTGCGCTGGACCGCCGGGCAGCTCGGCCGCGGTTCCTGCCGCACCATCCCCGCAGCCATCGCCTTTCTCCGCTCCTGCCCGGAAAAGAACGATCCCCTGGAGTTCATCTTTGGCGACCTCGTAAATGAATTCAGCGCCGACGAAACCCAGATCCTCTGCGCTCTCACCTACTTCACCCTTCCGGCCAAGGTGGAGCACATCGCTGCCAATGCTTGGCCCAACACTGCCTTGAGTCGTGTGGGAAGTGCCGTCGGTCGTTTCATCGGCGTAACAGCAACCGACCAAAATCAGCGTGCCGAGACCGCCCTCGGTAGCCTCGCCAACCGCTCCCTCGTCACAGACAACGCCGAAGGCACGCACTACGCCCTCGTCCCCCTCGTCGCCGACTTCCTGCGGAAGAAAAAGCCCGAGGTCGTGGCAGAAACCGGCCACCGCCTAGAAAAGCGCGCCTACGCCATCATCACCGAGAACGGCTACGACCAGCACGATCGCTTCCCCACCCTCGAAGCCGCCTGGCCCGGCATCGCCCCCGCCTTGGACCTCTTCCTTGCCGGTGATAATGCACGCCTCCAGATCGTGTGCGCTGCGCTCCCGGAATTTCTCAGTTTCCAGGGCCGCTGGGATGAATGGCTGGCCCTCTGTAAGAAAGCGGAAGCCAAGGCCGTGGCCGCTGCCGATTACGACAAGGCCGGCTGCCGCGCCTATGACGCTGGCTACATTCATAATCTGCGCGAGCAGCCCGACGCCGTGCTCACCTGCGCCGCCCGCGCCGCCGCCCACTGGGCCCGTGCCCAGGCCGGTGCCCGCGAGCGGGCCTACGCGGTTCGCCTGCTTGGCCTCGGACATCAATTGAAGGAGGATTACCCCGCCGCCATCACCGCCTTCCGCGAGATGCTTGACCTGTTCCGCAGCCTCGCTGCCGAGAGCCGCTACGTGGTCATCGGCCTGTGCGACCTCGCCAATGCCGAGATGCTCTCCGGCGAATCCACGGCAGCCGAGGAGCATTACCGCGAGGGCCTGCGCTTAGCCCGCGCCGTCGGTTACAATGAGGGCGTGGCTAGCTCCACCTGTAACCTGGCCGGTCTGGCCCTCGACCGGCAGGACTGGCCGACCGCCGAGACCTTGGCGCGTGAGGCCCTGCCCTTGGCTGAGAAGCTCGGACGCCAGCAATTGATCGCCGCCAACAACCACAGCCTCGCCGAGGCCCTCCTGCGCCAAGGCCGGGCCGCCGATGCCCTGCCCCATGCCCAGAAGGCGGTGGAAATCTACACCCACCTCGGCTCGCCCAACCTCGCCGGAGCGCAGGCCACCCTCACCGAGTGCGAGGCGGCGTTGGCAAAGGTTGACGAATAGTCACCACCCCTCGTGATACCGCCTCAGCTTCCTCCCATGTCCCACGACCTTCTCGAATGCCTCTCCCGCACCTCTCAAGGGGAGGTGTGGCGTGCGCGGGATCGGGAGACGGGGGGCATCGTGGCCGTGAAGAGGCCGGGAGGGGCGGCGGAGTTGGTGGCGATCCGGCATCCGCAGGTGGTGCGAGTGCTGGAATGCCATGCGGAGGAGATGGTGATGGAGTGGATCGAGGGCACGGACCTGGAAAAGCTCGGTCGGCTCGATGCGGCGGACTTCGACACGCTCGTCCGCCAAAGCCTCAGCGGCCTCTCGGCGATCCACGAGGCCAGTTTCCTGCATCTGGACCTCAAACCGGAGAACATCCTACAAAGCTCGCGTGGTTTTGTCCTCATCGATTTGGGCAGCGCGAAACCTCACGCCGATGCCAAGGCGGATTTGAAGGGCTCGGTGCATTTCATGGCTCCCGAATGCTTCGAGGGCGGCAGGCTCGATGAACGCACGGATCTCTATGCGCTCGGCTGTGGGTTCTACTTTGCCCTAACCGGTCGCCTGCCGTTTGAAGGGGAACTGGCTCCGCAGGTGATCACCGCGCATTTGCAGCATCGCGTGGAGCCGCTGCAAGGGATGGTCGGCGAATGGATCGGGCGTATGATGGCTCGGAAACCGGCGGATCGACCCGCCAGCGCTGGCGAAGCCCTGGCTCAGTATCCCGCGCCGTTGGCACGCTGAGAACGTGGAACAGTCGCCGCCGCAAAAAGTGGTTTGATTCGACTTGGGTCAACCGACCGCTGTGAGTGAGGCTGGTGCGAGCCACCCACACAGGCGGCTTATACTCTGCTCAACGACAGCCAGGCTGCGCAGCAGGTGTTGTGTCGCCTCACGATATTCCCTGGCTATTGGCTCCGACCACACTTCCCCAGCGGCTTTCGCCCTTTTGCGCTCTGCTTTCGCCGCTTTCCAGATGGCTCGGGCGCTTTGGATGATGTTCCATCCCATGACCTTGGCATAGACGCTGTGTTTCACCGCCTTCATCCCGCGCACTCGCAGTTGCTTGATGCCGGTGCGCCGGTCGAGTCCTCGGTTGAGGCTTTCGATACCTGCTCGCCGCCGATACTTCGCACGCCATTCTTCGCTTTGCTGGTCTTCTCGTCTCTGAGCCAGGCGGCGGGCACGTTCCTGCCGTAACCGGCTTTGCTCAGTGGCTTGGCTATGACCGTGTGGCTTGAGTGGCGCGGTGGCGTCTTGTCTGGCCTGCTTGCCGGCGTGGCCTTCTTTGGGTGTGTTGCCGGGCACCGGGCTGATGAGTTCGATGCCTTGGCTCTGGGCTCGTTGATGGTTGTCATCGCTGCCGTAGGCGCTGTCGGCGGCGAGTTCGCGGGGCTGCATTTGCTGCTGGGTGAGTTGCTCGAGCACGGGTGGCAGCGCATCGGCATCCTGGTCGCCTGCGCTCTGCGGCACGCAGGCCACCACGAGTTGCACGGGGTTTTCCTCATCGCTTGTTTCGCTCAACTGCACTTGATAGCCCGCGCCTTTGTGACCGCTGTAACCAGCGTCAGGATCGGAGGGGTTTTGCATCGCGTGGGCGCTCTGCCCTTGGGCGTCCTGGGATTTGGGTCGCACTTCGATGGCGTCGCCGACCAACTCGCAATGCTCGCCAAAGAGCCGCACGAGCGCCCGGTAAGTGCTGCGGGTGTTGATGCTCGTGTCGTCGGCGAAGCGCTCAATGAGCAGGTGCATGTCCTGGGCGATCTGCTGCCGTGCCTGGGCGCGGAGTTCTTTGCTGGTGCCTGCCTCGCCAAAGAGGCGTCCGACGGCTGGCTCGTAGCGCTCGCGCAGCTCGGTAGGGAGCTCCGCGTAGCTCGACGCGGCGTGGCGTTTGAGCGCGGTGAGTAGGCGTTTAACAGCGACGGCAAGGAGCTTCGTGCGCCCAAAGCAGGCCATGTCACTGAGCAGATGGGTGCTATCGAGGCGCTGCTTGCCGATGTGGATATTGAGCGCTTCGACCAATGTGCGGGTGACTTCCATGAACACTTTGCCCGCAGCTTCGTCATCACGCATCAGGGCGCGGTAGCTCTCCAGGGTGCGGGTGCAGAGGTAGTTGCGCCGGTTGCCCAGGTTGAGTGCAAAGTGGATGGCGTTATCAAAAGTATAAGCGTCAACGGCATCCTCGTTGGTCCAGTTTTTGAACTCCATGATGAAGACCAGGGCGGCCATGGCGTGGAGTTCCTTGGTGGGACGGCCCATGGAGGCGTCGAAGTGCTCACCGAGCCGCTGCGCGGGCATGAGCTGGAGCAGGCTGCGACGAAAGATACCATGCCAGCCTTCATCGAGCCGACGACGCGCACTGTCATCCAGATCGGTCGCCCACCACGACGCTGCGTCCAGAGTGGCTGAGTCAAAGAGGGAGTTTTGTGTAAGGTCCGCGACGGCTTTGATGTGACGCATAAGGTGAGATGTCCCTGCTATTACGAGCTTCTGCCGCCTATGTCACCTGCGATGACTTTTTGCGGCGGCGAC
>CALSBJ010000147.1:0-6332 GCA_943373155.1 Akkermansia muciniphila
TGGATGATGGTGGCGAGCCAGTTTCGCATGGCGTTGAGATTGGCAAACTGCTGGGCCTGCTCCTCCGCCTCGTCCATCTGCCAGGTGAACTCGGTGATCTGAAGCTCGAAATCCGCGCTCTCAATGACGACGCGGCCGTTTTCTTCGGAGAACCACTCGATGTAGAGCGAATTTCGCCACTCGTAGGGCGGTTGTTTGCCTTCCTCCATGCAGCGCTGCCACTCCTCATCGCTGGCGGTGATCTGCTTCACTTTTTTGGAAACGGTGATGTCTCCCACGATGCCGTGCTGCGCGGGTTTGAGATCGCCCTGGTTCTTCTGACGGCGCGGCTCGGGATTCGTGAAGGTGATGCGGGCTCCCGCGACATCCCGCCAGGCATCCCCTTCAAGGTCGACCATGAGCGGCTGCTCCCGGCCTTCCAACCAGATGCGACCACGCAGGTGACCTTGCTCGGTGTTATCGAGTTCGCCGCGGACGATTGCCTGATCGAGTCGGAATGCCATGTGGGGACGAACCAAGCCGCTTTCCGTGCCAGAATTCAAAGCCCAATTTCACCGCCGCCTGCAAGGAGTGCCGGGTGTTTTACAAATTCCAGCTTTCCTAATTACTGAGCGCCGCTACTCTCGCCGCCCTGTGACCCCCACACGCATGTATCTCAGTCTCTGGTTCGGCATTCTCCTGAGCACCCAGGCAGGTTGCTCCTCGTCAAAAGACACCGGCATCGCCGCAGCAGCCTCCAGCGGCGAGGTGCGCCGTGCCCTGCCCTTCGAAGAAAACAACGGCACGGCCAAGGATGTGCCCAATCCGATCGCGAAGCAGTTCAACAACCCGTCTTCGCTGCCCACCACGCCTCCTGCAGGAGTGCGTGTTTCTTATTCCTCCGTCAAAACCAGCCAGAAAGTCCTGGCGATGACCTTTGACGACGGCCCGCACCCTTCGCTCACCCCGAAGCTGCTCGATCTGCTCAAGGAACGGAACATCAAATGCACCTTCTTCCTTATCGGCAAGCAGGTGAAGATGTATCCTGACATCGTCCGCCGCATGATCGCCGAAGGCCATGAGATCGGCAATCACACCTGGACGCATTGCAGCCTCACCAGCCGCTCGGATGAGCAGATCCGCAAAGAGCTCCAGCAATCCGCCGATGCCGTCAAAGAAGTGGCAGGCGTGTCTCCACAGCTCATCCGCCCGCCCTATGGTGCCATCAATCAGCGCATCAAAGACATGATGTTCACCGATTTTGGCTACTCGACAATCATGTGGAGCGTCGATCCGCAGGACTGGCGTCGCCCAGGCGTGGCTGCGGTGACCAGCCGCCTCGTCAATGGTGCTCATCCGGGTGCCATCATGCTCGCTCATGACATCCATCCCCCCACGCTCACCGCGATGCCAGCGATGTTTGATCAACTCATCGCCAAAGGCTATCAATTCGTCACCGTGAGCCAGCTCCTGAATCTGGAGAAGGCCAGCATGCCCGTCGGCATGGTGGTGAAGCCCGGTGACAAGACCGACAAGGACCCGCAGGCCTTCGCCCAGTAAGACGCACCGCGTTATCCAACCGCCCTGCCTGAAAAGCCGCGATCACCTCGCGGCTTTTTTATTGGCTCGCCCCGCTTTGGCCATACTCGATGGGCCCCCAGGTGGTATGGTCCCAGCCGAGGTTTCGCACGTCCTCGGGGTCCACCGCATCCTCCGAGAGAAACACGACCAGGCGCAGGCCATCGGTGAAGTAGGGATCGCCGGTGAGATTCTGGCGCGGCGTTTCCTTCGACACAGGCTCCGTCGCTCGGGCAAAGCCAAAGTGCGAAAGGCGGTAACGGTTCAGCAGGCTCTCCAGCACATATTGACGCGCCTCATCGACCATCGGATCAATCACATGCGTCGTCAGCGTGGGAGATTTTTTGGTGATCTTGATGCCGATGTCACGACTCACCTGCCCCACCCACACCGAGCGGCCCTCCACCGTCCAGGGTGCCAGCCACAGGCGCAGATGATTGCGCTGCGAGAGACTCGATCTCGCCCGCTGAAAGGCCACATCCTGCTTCCTGCCGAAAACATACAGCGAGCTCACCGGCGCCGTGAGATACGGATTCCCACGCAACGCCGCCAGGATCATGCGCCGCACCGTGGAGCCATCGATGCGATGGGTGAAGTCCCAACCGCACTCCGAGAGCGCGGCCATCATCTCCGAGGCCTCACCCACGATCACCAGATTCAGCGGATCACCCTTCGCGGTGCCTTTGGCATTCGTCACCGTCGCCGCGAGCTGCGCCAGGCGCTGACGAAGCTGCTCGCGGCTCACCTTCTCCCGCTCGCCTTCCGCATAGATGCTGCCTGGCTTCATCCGCTCAAAATCGAAGTGCCCGTCCGGCGTGCGCAGCGGAAAACCAAAGCGCCGTTCACGCCCCTGGCCGTTGGTGGTGATCTCGACAAAGCGCCCGCCCTCGCTGCGTGGCACCAGCACATGTCCCTCATGCGTGCTGCCGGGCTCCAGACGCGCCCGCATCGCCAGATCGCGAAACTTTTGCTGAAGCGCTGCATACCCGAGCCCCCCGAGGCGATGCCGGAAAAGATGAGCGGCCTCATTCGCGGTGTAGTAATCCGGGTCCAGATGCGCCGCCAGCATCCACTGCTCCGAGCCACTGCGGTTCTCAATGCGCATCCACACCGCCTGAATGCCCTTCGAAGCCAAATTCACGCCATAACGTTCCCGCGCCTCATCATCCGGAAGAAGGGCCGCCGTCACCGTCACGCCATCCATCGTCTTCGATTGCATCCTCGCCGCCACCTCATCATCGTTCCCCTGCCCCAGCAGGTGCTCCAACTGCGCAAACGGCGTCGCCACATCTCCCACATGCCCGCCGTTGAACGTGCAAGATGCGAGGCTCAGCACCGCCAGAAGAGAGAATTTTGGACTCAAAAACACGCCGCGTTTTAATTCAGCCAGCATTCAGCGTCCACCACCGCTTTTCACCGGAGACTGCAAACGAAATGGGAAATCCGTGCTACAAAGCAGGGATCATCATCGCTTCGTCCAAGGTCTCGGTGTGCCATTTCTTGAAGGCGGTCATGAGGCGGTCGAGATGCGGTTTTTGAGCAGGATCGGTGGCGAGGTTGTCGAGTTGGCCAGGATCGTTTTGGAGGTCGTAGAGCTCGATGAGAGGCGGTGAACCTTTGAGAGCATGCGGGTCCATGGTTTGCAGCAGGCGGAAGGCATCGGGGAACTCCGTTTGGCGGAGGACGAGCTCGCCATACACGCGGTTAATCCACGGTTTCATGTCGCGGAGATCGGCGTTGATGACTTTGGGTTCATCGAGCCGACTGCGCAGGATGAGGTGATGGGTTTGATCGAGCACGGCCCGCTCTTCCATGCCGCGCTTTTGATTGAGTGAACGCCCCGAGACCTCGGCGAAGATGAAGTCGTGGCCGGTGGCATCGCTTTGAGCTTCGAGGATGGGTTTGAGGCTCTTGCCGTGCGTTTTGGCCCTGGCGTCGATTCGGAGCAGATCGAGCAGCGTGGGCATCAAATCGAGTTCGCTGACCAAGGCGTCGCTGATGAGCGGTTTGGCACCAGGGAGGCGGATGATGAGCGGGATGTGCAGCCCGAGGTGGTAGGGCGACATTTTGCCGTGTGGATAGGCAGGACCATGATCGCCCATGTAGATGACGATCGTGTTTGATTCCGCGCCGGAGTCGCGGAGGGCATCGAGCGCTTCCCCAAGCTGTTTATCTGCCTTTTGGACGCCGTCGAGGTATTCGGCCCAATCGCGGCGAATGGTCGGTGTGTCGGGAAGATGCGGTGGAAGTGTGACTTGGGCCGGATCGACGCTGATGGGCTGCTTCTCGCTGTTCACGAAGGGCCGGTGCGTGCTGGTGAGGCTGTTGTGGAGGAAGAACCACGGTTTGCCTGCGGCTCGCTGGATGATGCCGGTGAGGGCTTGTTTGACGGGGACCTTCGGGATGAAGTCGTGGTAGGGGAAACGCTCGTTCGGTGAGACGTGGAGCTTGCCGCTGACGGCGGTATGGTAGCCGTTTTGCACGATCGTTTCGATCAACGTGGGATCGGTGCTGCGAATGCGAGTGTGGAAATAGGGTGGGGAGTTTTTCTCGGCCTCGCTGAGCTTGGCGGCGTGCTTGAAGAAGTTGTTCGTGTTGTTGATGAGGCCGTTGCTGTGACCGTGCAGACTGGTCATGAGGCAGGCCTTGGATGCCGAGCAAACGGGATAGGCGACGTAGGCTCGGCGAAACAACACCCCGCTGGCGGCGAGCGCATCCATGCGCGGTGTCAGGACATCCGTGCGGCCCATGGCTCCGAACTGAGCGCCATGATCCTCGGCGAGGATGAAAAGTACGTTTGGCTGCGCCGCGAAGAGCGAAGGGCCAAGGGCGAAGAGGAGGAGCAGCAGACGTTTCATGAGGCGTGGCGGCGGCCAATCAGGCTCCCGACAATGGCGGAGGCCGAAAGGAGGGCGATAGGCATCGTGGGCGGGAACCATAGCAGCGTGGTCTGGAAGGCGAGGAAGCCCGCGACGATGGTGACAAAGATGAAGAGGAATCCTCGTGTCGGCGCCTGATGCCTTGGCGTGCGCAGAACGATCCACAATCCCGCCAAGGCCGCGAGACTCCACAGGATGATCTGCTCCAGGCGATCGAGCACCCGAAGGCGCGGCAGGCTCAGGATGCTGGCCAGGGCCTGCGCATGAGCGCGAACACGAGCAGCGGCGGCAGACTGTGCTTTGTCATCGCTGCCGATGACGATGATTTTCGCGGCTTTGATGCGGGCTTTGTTTTCCTCCGTCAAGGCATCGGCGAGGCCGCCGGAGAGGAAGTCGAGGGCGTTGATGCTGGGAACCTCCGTCTTCGGATCGAAAGCCACCTCCCCGTTGTTTTGCAGCGGAACAAAGAGGCCGTTCTGGAGGTAAGCACCTGCCCCTGGGCCGAGCAGCAGGCGATGCGTGGCATACGGCGTGCGTGTGTGACGGGCGAGCACCTGGGCAAGGACACCGGGCATGAAGGTATCACCTTCACGCAGCACATACGGCAGGCGTTTTTCGATAAGGAGACCCAGCTCACCATGACGGCGAAGCTGTTCATCAGGTGCGGTGATGAAGGCGGAGATGGCGGGAACGAGGTGAAGATCCCCGGAAGCCTTCACGAAGCGTGGAATGACCTCATCGAGTCCGCCCGTGAATGCCGGGCCATCGAAGTTTTCGGCGACTTGGGCCTCGACACCGAGCACGAGGCTGGAGAGCGGCACCATGCTCTCAGCGAGCGCGGGGATGAATTCAGGTGAAGGCTTTCCCCAGTTCAGTGGCTCGGGAATGACGATGACGGCATTCTCCGCCTCGCGGAGGCCTTTGAGGATCATCTGCCAGTCGAGCGGCTGCGCAGGCCATCCGGCGTATTCATCCCGCTCAGCGGGATCGAGGCGGATGAGCAGCACCTCGTCCTTCTTCGCCGCCGGATCAGGCTTGGTGAGCTTTTCACGTGAGTTGGCGACCAGAAAGTCGAGGAACAACTCATCCACCTTTTGAAAGCGGCCGGCGCTTTGCTCGCGATCCAGCCACCAGGCGAGCGGGGCCAGGGCGAGGAGCCAAATGAGGAGGCGGAGAAGCATAGCCTTTAGCATAGAGGAGCAGGCATAAATGCGAGCAGGATTTCCTTGTCTTTGATTTGTATCACATCCCGGCACGCCCATACCACGCTCCAGCCTTGCCTCCCCTGCCCTCGCGGCTTCTGTGGCGCTCTATGGCTGAAAAAACCATCAAGCTCGCTCTCGTCGGCGCCGGCATGTTCGGCGGGGATGTCCATCTCCGCGCCTACGCAGACCTCCAGCGCTTCGGCATCGCCGGGCAGCTCGCTCGCGTGGGGCTCGACAAATACTCGCGTGATCTCGCCCCGGTGAAATTTGACCTCGTGGCCGTGGCGACGCGTTCGGAGGCCTCCGCCAAGAAATCCGCTGCCTTCTTCCAAGACCTCACCGGCAGCGAACCGCGCTGCTTTCATGGCGACGAACCTTGGAACGACATTTTGAAGGCCTTTCCCGATCTCGATGTCATGGCCGTGGCCACCCCGGACCACCTCCACACCGCCCCGGTGCTTGCCGCGCTCAAAGCGGGCGTGCATGTGCTCACCGAGAAACCCATGTGCCTCTCCACCCTCGAAGCCGATGAGATCATCGACGCCGCCAAGGCGAAGAACCTCATCGTCGGCGTGGACATGCACAAGCGCTACGACCCCGACCACCTCCGCATCCGCGACGACATCCAGAACCGCATCGGAGCCCCGCTTTACGGCACCGCCTACCTCGAAGAGCCGCTGGAGGTCTCCAC
>CALSBJ010000148.1:0-6117 GCA_943373155.1 Akkermansia muciniphila
GTGAACTGAATGCGACGGAAGTTCCCGCCAAAGGTGCGGGCCAAAGCGAGCACGAGATGGGTTTTGCCGAGGCCTGGCTTGCCTTCGAGCAGCACATGACCTCCGGCCAGCAAGGCGGCGAGCACTTGATGCACGACCTCATCCTGCCCGACAAACACCTGGCCCACCGCCTGGCGAATGGCGTGCATCGTGGAGGTGCTGGTGGGCACCACCGGCGGCGCATAGCTGACGGGTGGCGGCACATAAACGGGCTGCGAAGGAGGAGGCTCGTAGCTTTGCACCGGCGGCGCATAGCTCGGCGCGGGGGGCGTGTAAGGCGGCGGAGGTGGGAAGGCGGGATCGTTCATCGGAGTGGAGTGCTGGAGTGTTGGAGAAAGGGGCGCTTAGAGTTTCATGCGCATGGTTTGCAGATCCCGCATCAGGGGGATGAAGTTGTGTGCCTGATGTGGGGCGGGCATGTGGAAGGCGTCCTGGACGCGTTGGAGAGGGATTTCGCAGCGTTCGGCGATGCTGGCGGCGAGGGTGTCGCTGAGCTGGCGGGTGTGGACTTCGAGGCCGCTGTGATGCTGACGCAGTTTTTCCCACACGGCCTCGCGGGCGGCCTGTACGAGCACATCGGGCCGACGCATGCGCCAGAAGAACTGGCCTAGCGCGGCGATGTGACTGGCAAAGTGTCGCGTCTCGCCGAGTTCGACTTTTTCCAGCGGGCCGAAGCGGGGCATGTGTCGCCACAGCCAGAAGGCGATGCAGGCGGCGAGAGTCAGAATCGCCATCCAGCCGTGGTCCCAGAGCAGCGACCAAAAGCTCGCCGTGGCGGCCGCGACGAAATGCACTTGATGCACATCGTCCTCGCCGACGAGGGCGGAGAGCCAGCGGGCGTGATCGTGCTCGCCAAGCCAGCGATTGCGGAAGGGCCGCGCATGCGTGAGCACGGTGATGCGGCCACCGCCACGGATGAGATGCAGCGCCGCCGCCGTCTTCGTGGTGCCGACGACAAATTCATCCCGCGTGAGCTTGCGATCGAGTTCAAGGGAAAGGAACCCCGCGAGCTTCAAATGATACTCCTGACCTCGCCAGCGGAGATTAAACTCCGCCATCTGATCATCCACGACCTGCTCGATGAGATTGCCGACCTTTTTCATGGTCTCGCGGACATCCTTGCCATCGACCGAAAGCTTCTTGAGCTCTTCCTCAGCCTTGGAAGCCTCTTGGGTATCCTTTTTGTCTTTTTTGTCCTTCTTGGTCTCTTCGACTTCAAAGCTCTTCCCAAACTTCTTGAGGGCTTGCTCGATGTTTTCGGGGTCCCACTTCTTCACCTTGATGCCGAGATCGCGGAGTAGGGGATCGCCTTCTTCGACGAGGACCTCGTTGAGCACTCGCATGCCGAGTTCGAGGCCGGTGGCGTGGTCGTTGTAGCTACGAGTGCCGCCGAGGCAGTAAACGAGATGCCCGCCGCTATCCACCCAATCGAGCACCTGCTTCGTGCGGCCTTCGGAAAGCCCGCCTTCAGCCGAGAGGAACATGACGGCGTCATAGTCCGGCATCTTCGAGAGATACAATTTCCGCTCCGCCTCATGCCCCAGATCATCGAGCACTCGCTCCGCCGCGAGGAAGGGATTCACGCGAGCCTTGCCACGGTAGCCGGTGACCTTTTCGACCTCTTCCCAGTGGCCTTCGCAGGCGCAGAGGAGGACAAGTAACGAGCCGAGGACGAGACGGCGAAGAACTGCGGGCAGGAGTGCCCGCATCACTTGGATTGGCTTTGCCGTGCTCATGCCGCGCCTCCTTTCCCCGCGAAGGGCCAGCGGGCGCAGAGGTGCATCACTTCATCGCGAGTGACGGGAAGGGTGGCGTAGGCGGTTTGGATCCAGGCCCCGGTGAGTTGATGGAAGAAGGCTGCTTCAGGCTGCTGCGCATGCCGGGCGACGTGCGAGAGGCAGTCCTCCTCGGTGTCGCTATCGCGGATGGGCACGCGGCGCTGGGTGACGAGCCAGGAAAGCGAGCCGCGATAGAGCAGGCTGAGTGCTTCCCGCGCATTTCCGGCATCCCACGCCGCCATCGCGGCAGCGAGGATGTCATCGGGCAGGCTTTCACGCGTGATCTGCATGCCCATGACGACCTTCGGCGCTTCAAACTGAACCTCGTCTCTGGCTCGGAAAGCGAAGACCTGGAGGTTCTTCACGAGGTAAACGATCAACGCGACCACGGCGGCAATGATGACGGCCCAAAAGAGAAGTTCGCCGATGGCGGCGATGGCGCTGAAATCCCCTTTGGGAGCATCGCCGAGGTCGATCTTATCCGGCACAAACTCCCAGGTCTTCACCTTGTGAACTTCGAAGTCAGGGCTCTTCAGCACTTCCTCGGTCACCTTGCCCACGTCTTCCGCCATGACCGTGCTGGTGAAAAGGAAGCCAAAGGCCAGCAGTGCCATCACCGGCGTGGTGAGCCGGGCGGCGAGCTTGCGGAAGGCCAGTTCGACATCCCAGCCCTCGATACGGGTGCGGCAGTTCAGATACAGGCCAAAGCCCGCGCCGACGTAAAAGGGTTCCACCACGGTCATGGCGAGCATGTAGCAGCTCACATACCACCAGACGAAAGGCGTGCGGTCGAGGCCGATGGCATCGGGGGCTTCAAGAATAGCGCTCCAATCTGGCTCCCAAGATTCCGGCAGGAAGCCGTAGGTGGTGAAGAGCAGGCCGATGAGCAACACGATCTCCAGCTTCAAGAAGGCGTAGGTCACCATCATGCCACTGCCGCCGCCATCCACGGCCAGCGTTTTGACCCGCTTCCGGATGGCGGAGCCGCGCAGGCCCTCCAGCATCTGCGCGGGCATGGCAAAGCTGCGGATGAAGGACAGGCGACGCCAGAGCAGCGCGGGTAAAAAGTTCGTGAACCACAGCTTCGGCCATTGTTTGAGTGTTTCGCCAAATTTGGGCTCGACGCCAAAAGCACGGCGGCTGAGGTGGTAGAGCGGCACGCGGTCGTAGAGGGGCTTCAGCCACCACATGATGAGCGAGGCCCAGGTGGGTTCATTCGGCAGCAGCACGATGATCAGCGCCCAAACAGGGAAGACGGTGGCGCACCAAAGGGCCAGCACGCGGCCGAGATCACGCCGCACCATGGCACAGCCGAGGTCCACCGCCTCCCAGGGAAGCCGTGGACGCAGCGCGATGGTCACATCCTCAAGCCGCATGCGACCTCCTTCGACCTGAGAAGATCAAGAACGAGGCCACCAGCAGCCACTGCACGATGCCAAAGCTGTATTTGATGACCGGAGCGAACTGCTTCGGCGACCAAAAACCTTCAATGACCGCCGCGAAGCAGGTCATCATTGCCGCGCCGAGCATCAGCGGCAGCGCCTGACGGCCCGCCAGCACCAGTGCATCCCGTCGCAGCATGCGCCCGGGCTTCAAAACCGTGAGTCCGAGTCGAAAACCGGCCACACCCGAGATCACCATGCCGGTGAGTTCCAGCGCCGAGTGACCGCTCACCCAAAGCAGCAGGCTTTCAGGATCTCCGGCATAGCGAATGTAGCCGGCGAAGGCACCAAAGTGCAGGCCATTGAACAGCAGCACGAAGAGCGATCCCACCCCGCCTGCCAGACCGCCCGCGAAGGTCTTGAAGTCGATGCCCACATTGTTCCAGATGTAAAAGCAGAACATGCCGAAGTCCGAGCCGAACTTCCCACGCATCGTTTCCACCAGATCGGAGCCGTGGCCATACATCTCCTCGGCGCTGGCCATGCCATCGGCCCCCAGCAGCGCCATCGACCATTCGGGGTAGTGCGGCGTGATCAGGACGAGCACGATGAGCGGGATATAAAAAATGGCGCTGCACCACCAGAAGAGCCGCCATTCCTTTCGCACGAGCTGCGGGAAGGTGACGAGCATCATGTGAATGAAGGCCTCCAGCCCACCTGCCGTGCGCCGCTCCAGGATGCGGTAGCCACGGATGGCCATGTCATTGAGCTTCTGCGTGAGACGCTGCGGGCTCATGCGGTGCTGCGCCACGCTGAGATCATGGCACACCTGTCGGAAGGTGGCGGGAAGCTCCACGACATCCGCCTTCGGATTCGAGGACTCGGCGTCATTCATGAGGCGCTCGAGTTTTTGCCAGCGCGGCTCGATTTGTTTCTCGAATTGAGCAGGCGTCACTGGATTGATGATTTACGATTGATGATTGATGATTTGGGAGCCTCTGGCTCCTGAATCCACATCGCCATGCCCACGAGGCGGCGCAGGCCTTCCATGCCCACGGCTTCGGTGAGCGGCTGCAGGATGCCCGAAAGCTCCAAACGGCGCTCGTCGGACCAGTTCGGGGCGCGTTCGAGGAATTGCTGCAAGGCGGCCTGTTCCTCACGGCTCAAAGGTCGGGGCGGGGCGCGGCGCTCGGCATTCACCGTCGTCTTCGGCAGCGTCACCGGTGGCGGATCGGTATAGACCATCACCGTGCCCGCCACGAGATCACCGAGGCGTTGAAAGCGCTTGGTGAAGAGGCAGCTCAAAAAGCCTGTGAGATAGAGGAAGGGCATGAAGTCGATCACGCGGAGGAAATTGCGCAGAATGGCCTGCGAGATCGTCACCGGCCCACCGGTCACGCTCACGACGCGGAGCTTCATCCACTTTTGTCCCGGCGTGCAGCCTCGGGAGCTGGCCTCAAAGATCACATTGTAAAACCAGTTCATCACAAACATCACCAGCATCATGATTCCCTGAGTCATCTCCTCGCCGATCACATTGGAGATCGTCAGGCCGAGGGCGATCTCGATCACCGCCAGCGCCACGAGAAACACCAGCAGATCCAGCAGCCAGGCCGTGCTGCGAACTGCCGGGCCGGCCACACGGAGTTGGATCTCGACGCCGTCCGCGAGTTCCACAGGTTGAAGAGTGTCCAGACGTGCCGCCGCCATGTTTTTTCGGTGCGCTACTCAAGCGGGGGCGGAAAGTTTTGACAACACTTCATTTGTTCCGCTAGCCTCCCGGCGAAAATTAACCCCACGCCCCTCATGGAACCCACCAATCCCTACGCCACGCCCTCCGCCAACCCCTACGGTTCCCATCCCCTCAGCATGGAAGGCAGCGTCGCCGCCGAAACCATCGCCCCGCTGGCCGGGACGAAGGGCTGGGTGCAGTTCATGTCCATCCTGCTGTGGATCGGCGTCGGTTTCATGATCCTCGGTGGCATCGGGATGATGGTCATGGGTTCGGTCATGGCGGATGTGATCGCCAAAACGCAGCCCAACAGTCCGATGGCGGGCAAAGGATTCCTGCTCGGGATGGGAGCTTTGTACCTGCTGATGGCCCTCTTCTACGTCTATCCGGCCATCAAGCTCTGGTCCTACGGCAGCCGCATCGCCAAGCTCAAGAACAGCCTCAGCCTCGCCGATCTGAATGCCGCGCTGCATGAGCAGCGCCGTTTTTGGAAGTTCACCGGCATCGTGGTGATCGTGATGATGGGCATCTACATGCTCTTCGTCGTCGGCCTCGTCGCCGCGGGGGCCATGGCCGCCTCGAAGGGCATGTGATCCGGTTGGAGTCGTCCTCCGCCCTGCCCAAGGAGAGGCACTTGCCAAGGGCCTCATGCCGGGACTTGGCAAGTCCCGCTCACAGCCCATCCAGCGGGCTGCGCGTGCCGGTGCCGCCACCTGCCATGACGTGCGTGTAGATTTGCGTCGTCTCCACACTCTTATGGCCCAGTAGATCCTGGACCGTGCGTATGTCCGTGCCGTCCTCCAGCAAGTGGGTCGCGAAGGAATGCCGCAGCGTGTGGCAGCCCACCTTCTTGGTGATGCCTGCCTTCTCCCGTGCTGCCTTCAGAGCGAGCGTCAGCGCATTTTCATGCAGGTGGTGCCGCCGGTGGATGCCCGTTTCTGGGTCCATGCCTGTTTGCTTGGACGGGAAGAACCACTGCCAGGCCAGTTCCTTGCCGGCGTTGGGATATTTAACGCCAAGTGCTTCCGGCAGCCTAACACCGGGCAGACTGGCCTCCCGATCCGCCTCCCACAGCGCCCGCAGCCGGGCGACGTGGTCTGAGATTTCCATATGCAATGCCTTGGGTAGCATCACCTGGCGGTCCTTCCCGCCCTTCCCGTCCCTTACCATCAACACCTGGCGGTCT
>CALSBJ010000149.1:0-6027 GCA_943373155.1 Akkermansia muciniphila
TGGATAAAGTCAGCCACATCACGAGGTTCGTGGAGGGTTACGTCAGCAGCTTCGTCTGGGGTGGGCATAGCCGCATACTCTCCACCACATGCCAGCAATTCAAACATCATGAACTTAACCTGACGCACATGCCCAACGGGGTTCCGTCAGTCGTCGCAGGCCGGTGGACGTTCGCGCGACGGAACCCATGCAGGGTTCCCTGACCTCAACAAATCATGGATGCTGGTGACCCAGGGTTGTGCCAACCCTGGGCTGCATGATGGAAGCCCGTTGGGCTTCAGAATGCAGGCCGTCCTGCGACGAGGTGATTCGTAACGGATGCCTCATGAATAGCGAGCCGGAGGCTCGACGGAATCTAGCCGGTGGTGCAACCACCGGACAGAAGGTCCCCTCACGTTTCGAGGATTTGCTCCCTGAAAGGGGGCGAGAAGTGGACCTCACCTCCTTCGGGAGCGAGGCCTGGTTTCGCATGCTTCTCGCGCTCCTGCCGGAGCGCCAGATTCTGCCTCGGGCATTCCGGTGGTTGCACCACCGGCTAGCCTCTCGTGAGCCTCCAGCTCACCGGCATCGCGAACTTCCGGCAAGAAGCCGTCCACGGCTTCGTTTCGGCGGGCATGAACGCGTTTCGCCTCAGTTCCGCCCTGCTTTTTGCCCTTGGTTTCGCCAGCCTTCAGGCGGCGTCCTTGCCGGAAAGCCGGAAGATTGATGAATTGCTCGTCCAAGGCTGGCAAAAGGCCGGCGTGAAGCCGAATCCTGCCGCGAGCGACGAGGTGCTGGTGCGCCGCCTCTACCTGGACATCGTCGGGCGCATTCCGAGTGTCGAGGAGACGCAGGCTTACCTGACCTCCAGCGATCCCGAAAAGCGCTCGAAGCTCATCGACGGCCTTTTGGGCTCCACCGGTCACACCAGCCACATGTTCAACTACTGGGCCGATGTGCTCCGCCTCTCCGACAACGTGAAAGGCCGCCTCACCGCCGAGGCCTACGAGGAATGGCTCAAAAAGCAGCTTCACGCGAACACGCCCTACGACCAGATGGTGCGCAATCTTCTCACCACCGATGGCGGTGTGTGGGACAGCGGCAGCATCGGCTTCTGGCAGCGGGATGAGAACAAGCTCGATCACCTCGCCTACACCGTGCAGGTCTTCCTCGGCACCAGCATCGTCTGCGCCCAATGCCATGACCATCCCTTCGATAAGTGGACGCAGATGGATTATTACCACATGGCCGCCTTCACCTGGGGCATGGATACCAAGAGCCGGGGCTTCGAAGTGATCAAGAAATCGAGAACTCCCGAGATCGACAAGGCCGCGCTCAAGACCATGGACAAAAAGGAGCGCAAAGAATACCTCGCGAAGCTCCAGGCAGGCAAAAAGTATGCCGAGTCCGAGATCAGTCGCGAAGACCTGCAAAAGGTCAAACAGGCCATGCAGGATGTGATGAAGCCGCTGCGCTACACCAGCGCCCAGTGGGAGGAAGGAAAGCTGCCCGCTCTGCCGCATGACTACAAATACACCAACGCCAAGCCCGGCGATAAAGTCACGCCGAAGGCCATGTTTGGTCCCGAAGCACCGGTGAAGGAAGGCCAGAGCACTATCGCCACCTTCGCTGGCTGGATGACCAGCCCGGAGAATCCGCGCTTCACCACCGTCATCGCCAATCGCATGTGGAAGAAGGCCTTTGGCCTCGGGCTCATCGAGCCGGTGGATCAAATGACAGACAGCACCGTGGCCGCCAATCCCGTGTTGATGGAATACCTCACGCAGCTCATGATCGAGAAGAAGTATGCGCTGAACGATTTCCTCCGCGTGCTCTACAACACGGATGCCTACCAGCTCGCCGCCACCGCACAGGAAGTGCCTGCGGGCGAGGTGTATCACTTCACCGGCCCCATCCTCCGCCGCATGAGTGCCGAGCAGATCTGGGACAGCCTCGTCACCCTCACGCGGGGAGATATGGATGACGCCGTCGATGACGACAACGTTCGCCTTCATCAGTATCTGGACGATCTGTCCATGTTCCTCGGCACGCTGCGAGATAAAGGGGCGCAAGGCATCGTCGAGATCGCCCGCCAGAATGCCGACCGCCTCACCGCGAACCGCGAGAAGCTGGCCAACATGCAAAAGCAGCTCGCCGAGGCGAAAAAGAACGGCACGGAAAGCAGCATCGATATGAAAGCCATCAGCCGCGAAGCCCAGCAGCTGCGTCGCGAGACGGAGCGCGATTTTCTCATCGCCCTCGTCGGCGAGGAGCGTGCCGCCGACCTCCGCCAGGGTTACAAAGCCAAGCAAGATGCTCCGAAGCGACCGCAAATCGATCCCAAGCTCCTCGCCAGCATGACCAAGGAGCAGCGCCGCGAGTTCCTCAAAAACGCCGCCAAAGCTGGTGGTGGCAAAGACGGCCTCAGCCTCGCCTCTCGCGCCTCGGAGCAGCAAAGCCCGGCGAAGGCCGGCACCTTCCTCCGCACCTTTGGGCAAAGTGATCGCGAACTCATCGAAAACGCCAGCACGGATGCCTCGGTGCCCCAGGCCCTCGCTTTGATCAACGGCCCTGTTTTCGATGCCCTCACGAGCCCTGCTTCAAAGCTCTCCGAAAGCCTGCAATCCGCCTCCACCACCGAAGGCAAGCTCGAAACCGTTTACAAGGCTCTCCTGAGCCGTACGCCTTCTGCCGACGAAAAAGCTGTTTTGAAGCAAGTCAGCACCGAACGGGGCGAAAAAGCCGTTGGCGATGTTCTTCATGCCTTGATCACCGGAGCGCAGTTTCTTTTCGTGCAGTGATCACTAGCCTGCATTTCTCAAACCCGTAGCGGGGGTGACGACGTTGATGTTTGTCGTTCGGCCTTCAGGCCGTGATTCCAAGCTCCTGAACGGGCTGAAGCCCGAACTACGAACAGGGCTGGGCTGATGCGCAAATGTGCACTTGCTAAGCACTGCGACGTGCCCTTGCCCGCACCCCGACTCACGGAGCCACCTTGATTTCGACGACGGAATCCTCCGCATCCATGAAGAGGATGAACTTTTTGCCGACCATGGCCTTGTTTGCATCGGAGTCGTCCGTGTGGCGAATCATCTGCTCCGGGAATTTCACATAAAACTCATCGGGGCCCATGCCCGTGCGCTGCGCCTTTGTCATCACGCCAGCGCGGATTTCTTGGCCTTCGGCGTCTTTGAATACCAACTGGGCTGAACCCGCAGAAAACTCGCAGTCCACATAGGTGAGGGTTTTCTTCGTCAGCACTCGTTCGCTGGAGGCGACGCTGGGATTGCGGGCCTTTTTGAGCACGAGCACGGGTTTGGAGCCAGGCTCGATGGTCATGCGGTAGATGCTTTCGGCCTGCGTTTTGGAATCGAAGCTGCCAAAAAGGAATTCTTTGCCGCTGGGCAGCCAGCTCGGGCCATCGGCGTAGAGGCCTTTCGGCGTCACGCGGGTGATCTTGCCCGTGGCGATCTCGATCTGGAAGACGGCGGAGGGTGGGCCTTCATCTTCGGGCTTGGCCTCGGCATCAACGAGCTGTTCAAGCAAGGCGGTTTTGCCATCGGGGGATACACTCAGGTGGGTGGGCATGGAGAGACCTTCGATCGCTTTGCTTTTGGGAAGGTCGGTCAATTTCGCGGCGCCGCTGCCATCGACTTTGGCGAGGTAAAAGCTCTCCAAGTCATGGCAGAGCCAATCGGAAGTGCCGGGGATGTTGGCAAAGCCTGCCACCTGTCGCACGCCTTTGTCGATCACGATCTGAAAACCGCCGCCAGAGGCGTTCACGGAGGCCAGAGACCAATCCGTCTCGATGAAATGATTGAAGAGCAGGGTCTGGCCATCGTGGCTCCAGATGGCTCCGAACTCGTTTTGGCCTTCGATGCCCTTCACCAGGCTCGATTTGCCCGTGGAGAGGTCATAGATGGCGATGCGGCGGTTTCCGGCATCGTCTGATTTGGTGTAGGCGATCTTCGTGCCGTCTGGGGAAAGGCTGGGATCAGCCCCCTCGACGAGTTTGCGGACTTTGGGTTTGTCCTCGGCCAGGTTGGCGACGGCGATGTGCGTATCCGATTGGAAGGCCACGGTTTGAGCCGAAGCAGCGCTGACGAAGGCGGTGAAGGTAAGGAAAAGAGGGCGGAGCATGGGGGATTTTTTTCGGCGGCAGAGTAGTGTGATGGTCGAGTTCGTGCAATCGTGGCATCAATGAAGTTGCTTGTTCTTCTCCTTCTCAGCCTTTGTGGCAGCATGTGCCTTGCGGCGGACAAACCCCGGCGAACGCCCAAGTGGTCGCCGGATAACACACGTCTCGTGGTGATCAGTCTTGCTCGCTTTGCCGGTGAAAAAGACGGTGCCACATCCTTCTCGATCTCTGACCGTCTCGATGATCCGCTGGTGGATCTTTTCATCGAACGCGGCGTGCCGGAGGAGCAGATTCTGTATCTCAAAGACGAGGAAGCCACGAAGTCGAAGATCACCGAGCAGTTCCCCGCCTTCCTCGCGGAGAGCACCGAGGATGAGACGCTGATCTTTTACTACAGCAGCCACGGCGGCTACGATCCCAAGACCGGGGCGCATACCTTTTCTGCCTTCGATGGCCCGATGCCGATTGGGTGGTTCGCGGGGAAGATCGAAGCGAAATTTGAAGGCACGCAGGCGCTGCTTTTCTCCGACTGCTGCTTCTCCGGTGGCCTCGTGGAACTCGCGAAGGTGCGCACGAAGACGCCGATCTCCTTCGGTGCCCTGAGCACCACGGGCTCGTGCAATCTCGCTTACAGCGGTTGGCGCTTCACGGATGTGCTTTTGCGGGCGTGGTCTGGTGATGTGGCCATGGATGTCGATGAGACGGGCACGATCAGCTTTGATGAGCTGTGCCTCTTTGCGGAGCGCTACATGGCTTTCGTGGCGGAGGGAAAGCCGGTCTATGCCAACACGGGACGCTTCAACGGTGAGCTCGTCCTTTCCAAGACGGATCGGCCTGCGAAAGACGGCATCGGAGCACTCGTCGAGGTCCGCGAGGGCAAGTCCTGGTTCAAAGCCGAGGTCATCGATGTGAAATTCGATGGCCGTGACGATCCCAAACTGCTCCGCGTTCATTTCACGGATAAAAGCCGCTACTCAAAGCGAGCTTGGGTTTCTCCGGAAGACATCCGCGAATACGCTTACAAGACCTACAAGATCGGAGCCAAGGTCGAGATCCGCAACGCTGCGGGCGAATGGCTCCCCGGCAAGGTGATCGATGCGTTCGAGCACATGCACGAGTGCAGCTACGATGGTAAATCGGTACTCCACAACGAGTGGATGTCCCCCTCACGCATCCGGCTACGCCGCTAGGCAGCGCTATTCCCGCGTGATCAGCTCATCCAGGTTCAGCACGATGCGAGTCACGGCCACCCAGGCCGCGTTTTCGGCGGCGGGGATATTGGTCACCGCGTGAGTGCCGATGGCGGCTTTCGCTTCGTCGACGGAGACGTTTTGGTAGGTGTAACGAGACTCTTCGAGCAGTTTTTGGAGGGAGGATATTTCCGGTGCCTTCGGGCGGCGAGCCACGCAGTAACGGAAGGCCTGCGTGAGGCGTGAAGCATCGTCTTGGAGGCTCGTATCGCTCAAGATGCGCTTCGCGAGCGCTTGAGCAGCCTCGGAGAAGGCCTCGGCATTGAGTGTGGTGAGAGCTTGCAATGGGGTGTTGCTCACGGTGCGGCGCACGTTGGTGGTGTTGGCATCCGGGCAATCAAAAGTAGTGAGGTCAGGATGTGGGGCGGTGCGTTTGAAGAAGGTGTACATGCCACGGCGGTAGCGGTCCTCCCCCTTGCTCGTGGTCCATTTGAAGTTCCCCGCATAGCTGAGCGCATCAATGCCCTCCGGGATCGGCGGATACACGCTCGGCCCACCGATCTTCGCCGACAGCAGACCGCTGGCGCCGAGGTAAAGATCACGCACGATCTCACCATCCACGCGGAGGCGGTTTTGACGCCAGAGGAGGTAGTTCTTCGGATCAATTTCCATCACGGCTGTTCGTAGTTCGGGCTTTAGCCCGTCCGGACGGGCTAAAGC
>CALSBJ010000150.1:0-5901 GCA_943373155.1 Akkermansia muciniphila
TTGCCTTGTCCGGCGACGCCGCGACCGAACTCACCGCCCCAGAGCACGAGCGTCTCGTCGAGCAGGCCGCGTTGCTTCAAATCTTTGATCAGCGCCGCGCTCGGCTGGTCGGTGTCGCGACAGCGCGCGGTGCACCAGCTCGGCAAACGACTGTGATGATCCCAATCGGGATGAAAGAGCTGGATGAACCTCACCCCACGCTCCGCGAGCCGTCGCGCGAGGATGCAATTCGCCGCGTAACTGCCCGCACGCCGCGAATCGGGGCCGTACATCTCGAACACATGATCTGGCTCATCGCCGAGGTCCGTCAGCTCCGGCACGCTGGCCTGCATGCGGTAGGCCATTTCGTATTGGCGGATGCGCGTGGTGATCTCCGGATCGTGCGTTTGCTCAAAACGCATCTGATTGAGTTCCGCGAGCCCATCGAGCATGCCGCGCCGCAAGTGACGCGGCAGCCCCTCGGGATCGGTCAGATACAGAACGGGATCCTTCGAGTTCCTCAGCTTCACGCCTTGATAACGGCTCGGCAGAAAGCCGCTGCCCCAGTAGTGATCGTAGAGCGGTTGATCGCTCGGGCGCTGCATCTTCGAGAGGAGCACGAGGTAGTCCGGCAGGTTGCGGTTCACGCTGCCGAGGCCGTAGCTGATCCACGCGCCCATGCTCGGACGCCCCGGAAGCTGGTGGCCAGTCAAAAACTGCGTCATCGCCGGCGCGTGGTTGATTTGATCCGTCGTCATCGACTTGATGAAGCACAAGTCATCCGCCACGCCCTGCAAGTGAGGCAGCCATTCGCTGATCGTCGCGCCGCTCTGGCCGCACTTCGCGAATTTCGTGATGCCCGGCAGGATGAGCTGCTTCTGGTTCGCCGTCATCGTGGTGAGTCGCTGCCCCTGGCGAACGCTTTCCGGCAGTTCCTTGCCCGCCCATTGCATCAAACCGGGCTTGTGATCGAAAAGCTCGATCTGCGACGGTCCGCCCGATTGCGTGAGAAAGATGACCCGCTTCGCCTTCGGTGCAAAATGCGGTAGCGAGGGCACCCCAAGCACATCTTGCTGCGCCATCGAGTTCAGAGCCATCGCACCGACAGAGACGCCGGTGCATTGGCCGAGAAAGTATCGACGGGTGGTGTGAAGAGCGGCGTCGTTCATGAGAGCGGGGAATGGGAATCTGATACGGAACAGAGTCGTCGTGGTGGCGAGTTTCTCGCATTCAAAACAGGATGTTCCAAAGACATGCGCCTTCACGCCAAAGACTGCCGCCGGGACGGCGTGAGCCGTTGCCGCTGTTCCGATTTTGGCATTGGCAGGGTCTGGTTTGGCAAAACAGGCTCCATCTGACACGCGGCTAGCTTCATCACGTTTTTCACCCTGCACGAGGCGCTGGCCTCACTCGCCGAGTTTCACTCAAAACCCACTTAAACCATGAAAACTCCTCGCTCTGACCTTTCCCGCCGCTCCGTGATGACCCGCATGGCGCAGACTTGCCTCGGCGTCGGCATGCTTCCCTCCATGGAGCATCTTTTCAGCAGCAAAGCTTTCGCCGTTGGGGAAGGCGCTGCCACGGCCAAACAGGCCGCCACCGCCCGCAACGTCATCTTCCTCTACATGACTGGCGGTCAGAGCCACCTCGACACCTGGGACCCGAAGCCCGACAACAAAGAGGTCGCCGGTCCGGTGAAAGCCATCAAGACCAGCGCCGATGGCGTACGCGTCAGTGAATACCTCCCGCGCATCGCCAAAAAGATGCACCACGCCACCGTCATCAACTCGATGGCCACCAACACCGCCGCGCATGAGCAGGCGAACTACTTCATGCACACCAGTTTCGGTCTGCGCAGCACCATCAAACATCCCGGCATGGGCGCATGGTTGAGCTTCTACCAAGGCCCCGGCAATCCCGCCTTGCCGCCGTCTGTTTACATCGGCAACGACAGCCGCCATCCAGGCGCGGGTTTCTTCGCCAAGAAACACGGCCCACTCATGGTCAACAACCCCGAGGCCGGCCTGCAAAACGTGCGCCCGCAAAAAGGCGTCACCGATGAGCGCTTTGCCATGCGCCGCGAGCTCGCCGGGGCTCTCGATGCCGATTTCCAGGCCAAGTGGGACACCCGCGGCGTCAAAGCCTATGCCGACATGTATGATGACGCGGTTCGCCTCATGAAGAGCGAGGATCTCGTCGCCTTTGACCTCACCAAGGAACCCGAGGAACTCCGCAAATCCTATGGCAAAGACACCTTCGGCCAAGGCTGCCTCCTCGCCCGTCGTCTCGTGGAGCATGGCGTTCGATTTATTGAAGTCAGCTTCGGCAGTTGGGACACGCACACCGCGAACTTCATCAACACGCCGCGTCTTTGCGACACGCTCGACACCGCGCTCACCGCCCTCGTCACCGATCTCGAACAGCGTGGCATGCTCGACAGCACCATGATCGTCGTCAGCTCCGAATTCGGCCGCACGCCGAAGATCAATCAGAACCAGGGCCGCGACCACTACCCGATCTTCAGCTCCGTCATCTTCGGCGGTGGCATCAAAGGCGGCGTCACCTACGGCGCCACCACACCCGACGGCGCCGGCATCGCCGCGGATAAAGTTGGACCGCCCGATCTCAACGCCACCATCGGCTACGCCCTCGGCCTCCCGCTCGACCAGGTCATCTACTCCCCCAGCAAGCGCCCCTTCACCGTCGCTGATAAAGGCCAGCCACTCACGCACCTCTTTGCGTAAAACGAAAAGCGGGCCGTTGAGGTCAACGGCCCGCTTGGCTTCAAAAGATCCATTTGGCGGCTTCAGTGGCAGCCGCAGCCTTCGCCACAGCCACCCTTTTTCACCATCTCTTCCGGCGACGGCACGCGGCCACTTTCGAGGCTCTTACCGACGAAGGCATTCACTGCTTCGGCGACGCCGCTGAGCACTTCTTGCGCATTCAGGAAGGAGGTGATGACCGGATTTGCCTCACAGCGATCCTGCAGCCCATTGAAGCGAGTGATCTCATCCGCTTCCGGCTCTTCGCCGTGGTGTTGCTTTTGATGCAATGCACGCCCGAGAGTGGCCATTTCGCGATAGAGCGACATGGCGGACTCATCGGCGAGGAAGGTCTCAGCCTGCTGGCGGGCGTTTTTCACGTCACCATCGGCCACAAGGGCTTCGCAGAGCTCGATGATTTTGGATTGGAGATGGGGGGAGGCGGTCATGGGGCCGCGAGAGTAGGCTAAAACCGCGTTTTGACAGAAAAAAGTCGGAATATTTGCCCCGCCCGCCGCTCTCATCCGCATCCGCATGAAACACCTCTTCTTTGCTTTCCTCCTCGTCACCGCCATCTCCACCGCCGCCACACCGGAGGACTTCACGGTCAAAGCCGCTGCCGGAAAAGGCAGTTTCACGCTCAAAGAAGCGCAGGAGAAATTCGTGGCCATTCACTTCCTCCTCAAAACCGAGTGCCCGGTCTGCCTCAGGCATACCCGCGACTACTTCACCAAAGCGTCCACGCTCCCGAATGTCGTCCAGGTCTTCCTCAAGCCGGACTCCGACAGCGAAATCGAAGCCTGGGCCTCAAAATTGCCCGCCGAAGATCTAGCGAAGAACCCCATCTATCGCGATCCGTATGCGAAGCTGGCTAAAGCCTTCGACATTCCCGATGGCTACAAGTTCCACGGCCAGACGGTGCATTATCCTGCGACCGTGCTGATTAGCCCCGACGGTAAGGAAGTCTTCCGCTATGTCGGCAAGAACAATGGTGACAGGCTCTCCTTCGAAGCGCTGGCGGCCAAGGTGGCCGAGCTATCGAAATAGACCTCACCAGTTCCGCGCCACGTCGAGGTTCCGTTTGAAGCCCTCGCGCACGAGCGAGAGGTCGGAATCCATCGCGATCCACGTCAAACCAAGCGCTTTGAGCTTTTCCTTGTCGTCCGCATGCCGCACGAGGATGCCGCAGCCTTTGCCGTGGTCCTTCGCGGCGTTCACGACGGCGTTCAGGCACTCGTCGTAGCTGAGCGGTGAATTCCGCGCCTTCAAATCGTAGCTCAGATCGGCCGGGCCGATGAAAAGCGCATCAATGCCTTCCACCGCGGCGATTTGATCGGCATTGGCGACTCCTTCTGCGGTCTCGATTTGAGCGAGGATGATCGGTTTGGGCATCTCATCGTCGGGGAGCCGCATGCCGTAGCCGTAGGCTCGCACGGTGCGGGAAACACCACGTGTGCCCTTCGGCGGATAGGTGGCTGCTTTCACGCAGTGCTCCGCCTGCGCCACGGTATCGACATGCGGCACCATGATGCCATCCGCACCCCAATCGAGCACGCGACCGATCAGGTCCGCATGCGGCGCACTCACTCGCACAATGGCAAGCGTCGGGCTGCCACGAAGGGCGCGGAGCTGGTTTGGCAGCGCGGCTTCTGATTCGCAGCCGTGCTCTAGATCGATGAGCACCCAGTCAAAGCCGCACTCGGCGGCGAGTTCGGTGACCGCAGGTGATCCGATGGAGAGAAAGGTGCCGATGTGAGTTTTCATGGTCAGAGAATGTCGAGGCCGCTGCCTTCCCGCAAGCCACGCAAGGCCGTGGAGAGACGTGAGAGGGTGATTTCGCGCAAACTAGCTCCCGAGGAGCCGCTGCCGATGAGGAAGAAGCCGTCATCGCGATCAAAGTAGCCCGCGCCGACGCGGATGACCGCTTTCACGATCATGTTCCGCAGCAGGTGCAGCCAGAGGCGGCGCAAGTGATGCTCCGGCAAGGAGCGGACACTTTCATACCCCTCGAAGGCTCTTCGCAAAAACGCCGCGTCATGAAAACATGCCAGCAGCGAGAGGTCATCCATCGGATCACCCGCAATGCTGTCATCAAAGTCAATGAAGTCATCAATCTCCCGCTCGGTGCCAAGAATGTTCCAAAGCGCGAGATCTTTGTGGACGAGGCAGCCCTGCGGCAATTCCAGCAGCGCACGATGATTCTCGATCTCCTCCCGAATCTCATCGGCATTCGCCAAAAAGCCGCGCTCCATCAAAAAGCGCAGATGCTCATCCAATCGAAGGTGAAAGTAGTCCGCATACGAGGATCGGCAGCCTCGTAGGCCGGGTGTGTTCGGCGAATGAGACTCCGGTGACACGTTTGATTCCTTCGCCAAACCGCCCGGCTCTTCGTTGCCCGCCAACAGCCGGGCGGGCTGTCGCCACACCCGGCCTACATCGTCGTGCTCCAGCACGCCAAAGCCATCAAACCTGATCGCTTGCCACTTCGCCACGGCCTCGCCGATCTCGAACGCGATCTTTGGCACCTCCAGCGTCCCTTGCTTGAACCACTGGTTCAAATCTGGTGCTTCAATCCGCTCCAAAGCCTGCCACGCGAACGAAACGCGGCTCCGCGTCGCATCGCATCCGAACACACGCGGCGTGGCCACACCCGCCGCACGCACGCGATCCAGTAAAGCCGACTCCACGGCCAAATGCGCGTCTTTTTCGGGTCCATTCTCCACGCGGATGAAAAGCGGCTTTCCATCCACGTCGGCATTCCAGGTGAGATGATTGCCCTGACCGGCTCCAGGGCTCAAAACGACGTTTTTCGTGTCAAAGTGCCGTTGAAGCTCCTTTTCGAGCTGCACAGCCAAATTTGCATCCGCTTCACCACGCGACTGGGTGCCATGAAAGGCCGCTGGGCGGTCGCATTTCCAGTAATAGATGTCGCGGCGGCTCATGCGTCAGGCGTGCGTCGTTTCCACCATGACGCCAGCAGGCCGCCGATGATGTTTTGCAGCACGCCGCTGAAAACCCCGGCTGCAGCCGCGAGCGGCATCGCCGCAAAGTGCTCGCGGGCCAGTGAGGCTGCCATGCCGCCGTTTTGCATGCCGACTTCGATGCTGACCGTGCGGGCGACAGATTCAGGATAGCGCAGCAGCTTCGTCATGACATAACC
>CALSBJ010000151.1:0-5608 GCA_943373155.1 Akkermansia muciniphila
ACGGAGTTTTTCTCCATCTCCTTGATGTTGTTCATGGTGCCCTGGTCGATGATGAGAGCACCTTTTTTGAGGTCGAGCTGGGGGCGGGCCTTGCTGAGTTGCTCGGCGAGCTTTTGGCGCTCGGCTTCGAGGGAGACGAGTTTGGGACGGTATTTCTCTTCCACTTCCTCACGCATCTCCTTGAGCTTGGAGAAGGGGCGGATGGGGGATTTGCGATTGCGGACTTGGATGAGGTCGCCACCGCCAGCAAGGACTTCGACGGTGTTCAACAGCATAGGGAGATTGCCACCATTGGTAACCATGCCGACGCCGAGATCTCCCTGACGAAGGCAGAAGGCATCGTAAAGCATGTCCGCATCGGAGAAGACGATGACATTGCGTTCGCTGTCGATGGACTCCTTGAGGGAATCGTCTTTCTTGGGGGCGGCAGCGGCAGGCGCTGGGGAGGAAGCCGGAGCCGCCGCAGGAGCTGCGACAGGGGCGGTGGTGACGGAAACGGGAGGTGTGGTGGCCGTGGCGGCAGCCGCTGGAGCGGTAGCGTCCTGCTCGGCACCGCCGGTTTCTTTGGAGACGCCGGGGGCGTTCGGGCGGCCGTTCGGGAAGGCACTCTTGAATTTACCTTTGATGTGGACACCGAGGACCTGCTTTTTGCCGCTGGCGGTGAAGTTCGTCATCGGCTCTCGGCGGAGTTTGTCGGCGGCGGCGGTGTCAATCATCTCAGAGGCTTCGGAGCTGGAGGCGAGGGTGGTGGCATCGAGACCTTCTTTTTTGTCGATGCCGAAGGTGCCGGCATTCATGAGGGTGAAGGACTGGAGACCGGTGGTGAAGCGGCTGTCCTGATTGATGGCCTTGGCAGGCAGTTGCAGCGCGGTGGGCATCATACGGCCCTGAAGCATGCCTCGATAGTTCATATCGGCGAGGATCATGTCCTTCTTGTAGTTGATGCCCCAGGCTTTGAAGAGGTTCGAAAGGTCGGAGGAGCCGTTGATCATGGTGCCGGGCTGTCCGGTCATGGGGTTTTGCTGGCTGCTCATGGCTTGGGCGAGGAGGCTCTGCGGGTCCACAAAGGCCACCACATTGCCGCCGCCAAGGAGATACTGATCGATGGCGAATTCAGCGGTCTCGGTGATGTCGGCCGGATGGATGACGAGGAGGACAGTGATGTCCTTGTCGATCTTGTCCGTGGAGAAAGGCACTTCGCGGACTTCGTAATCGGCGCGGAGCTGCTGGATGACGGCCCAGGCCTCACCGCCGCGCTGGCGCTGCATCATGGCCATGGGATTACCGCCGATCTGCATGGCACTCATGAAGCCAATGATGGTCTTGGTGGGCTTGATGACCTTGGCAATGGCGCGAGAGACCTCGTATTCGAGGGAGGTGGCGTCATCGGGGCTGAGGAACGGCAGCACTTCCTTGCGGTCGAGGCTCTGCACGGTCATGCCGAGGTAGATGTTGTCGCCCTCTTGATTGACCTGCATGCCGCGGACTTCGTCTTCCTTGGCTTTGTCTTCCTCATCGGTGTCCGGATTCGGATGGATGACTTCGAGGACGACGTTGTTGCTGCCCTGCTTTTCATATTCGAGGAGGAGGTCCTCGATGGTGCGGGCATGGGGCTTGAGCAGGTTTGGCATCACCCGGTCATCGTTCGTGGCGTAGAACTTGATGGTGACCGGCTCGTCCGCATTGATGCGGCTGAGGATGTTCTTGGTACCGGGGGAGAGGGTGTAGAGACCGTCCTCGGTGAGATCGAGGCGGAAATTACCAAAGCCCACGCCACCAACGAGGAAGTTGATGGCAATGATGACGGCGATGGTCAGCAGGGTGGTGATGCCAAAGGCGGCTGTCTTGGTGGAAGCACTCATGGCTGGTGGAAGGGGATGAGGGATGAGAGAAAAAGGATAGGGGATCGATCAGGCACGCTTCGAACGGAGACCGAGGTCGGTCACGAGCAGGGCGGCGGCGATGACGGAGACGAAGTAGAGCACGTCGCGAAAGACGAAGATGCCCTTGGTCATTTCAAAAAAGTGATCCATGAAGCTAAAGTAGCTCACGAAGCGCACGAGCCACTCAAAGCCGTTTGGCACGGCGTTCACGATGGCCTGGGTGATGCCGGGGTCACCAATAAGGGCGATGACGAGGCAGAAGGCGACGCTGATGATGAAGCAAACGACCTGGCTGCGGGTGAAGGCGCTGATGGCGCTGGTCACGGCGAGGCAGGCCATGGCATAGAGGTAGCTGGCGACGTAGCCGCTGATGATCGGACCGCTGTCAGGATCGCCGAGGTAACCGACGGTCATCGCGATGGTGAAGGTGAGGCCGAGGCCAATGGCCCAGACGAAGGCAGCGGCGAAGAATTTGCCCAAGATGGCCTGCCAGGGGGAGACGGGCATGGTCATGAGCAGTTCGATGGTGCCGAGGCGATGCTCTTCCGACCACAAACGCATGCCCACAGCAGGAGCGAGCACGGTGTAGATCCACGGATGCCAGACGAAGAAGCGTGTGGCGAGCGAGACGTCGTCGCTATCGAGGATGCGGGAGAAGAAGAAGGCGAAGCCCTGGGAGGCCAGCAGGAAGATCACCACGATGACGTAAAGCACCGGGGAGTTGAAGTAGGCCAGGAACTCGCGTTTGAAGACGGTCAGGGTGTTTTCGATGTCACGTTTGTTCATGTTCGGAAAACGGGGGTGGAAGGTTGAAGCAGAGACTTGGAGCGAGGGGGCTTATGCGCCCTTCTTCGCGGTTTCAGAGCGGGTGATGCTGCGGAAGACCTCATCGAGGCTGTTGCAGCCAGGGACGAGCTTGCGGAGCTGGTCAGGGGTGCCATCGGCCACCACCTTGCCACGATCAATGATCATGGCGCGGGAGCAGGCGGCATCGACTTCCTCCAAGATATGCGTGGAGAAGATGATGGCCTTGTTTTGGCCCATACGCTTGATCATGCCGCGCACTTCGTGCTTCTGATTCGGGTCGAGACCATCCGTCGGCTCGTCAAGGATGAGCACTTCGGGGTCATGAATGATGCTCTGGGCAAAGCAGGTGCGGTGGCGGTAACCCTTGGAGAGCGTGTCCACGCTCTGATTGCGCACTTTGTCGAGGAAGCAGAGATCAAGGACGCGGTCGATGGCCTTCGAGCGAGCCGCGCCATGGATGCCGCGGAGTTCAGCACAGAAACCGAGGAAGCTGGCGACAGTCATATCGGAATACAGCGGAGCATTTTCCGGTAGGTAGCCGAGGATCTGCTTCGCCTTTTCGGGCTCCTCCAGCATGTCGATGCCGCCAAGGGAGACGGAGCCGCTGGTGGGCCGGAAGTAGCCGGTGACCATGCGCATGGTGGTGGACTTGCCGGCGCCGTTTGGCCCGAGGAAGCCGAGCACTTCGCCTTTTTCGACTTTGAAGGAGACGTCATCGACGGCGACCTTTGAGCCGAACTCTTTTCGGAGGTTCTTCACCTGAATCATAGGTTGGGTGGTTGGTTTTGGGAGGCTGGTGGGTAGGGAGAAAACAAAACGTTTCCGCATTCGTGGCGGGTCCAAACAACTCGCCAGCCAGCGGGACGTTGAGAAACGCGGCCCGCTTATAGGTAAGTGTCGTTTTTTCTCAACCGAAAATTTGTGCCTACCATGTAAATGCATCGCCACACACGAAAAGGCCGGGCGTTGCCGTTTCCGAAAGTCCTCCTACACTCCCCCTGCCTCCCCGACCCGCCCTCCACCATGCGCCTCGCCATCTATCCCGGCAGTTTTGATCCCATCACCAATGGGCACCTTGATGTCATCCAGCGTGCCGCCGGGCTCTTTGACCGCCTGATCGTGGCCGTGGCGCGGGACAATGCCAAAAACAGCCTTTTCAGCGTCGCTGACCGAGTTTCCCTCGTGAAGGAGGCCACGGCAGGCATTGCCAATCTGGAGGTCATGCCCTTCGAAGGTCTCCTAGTGAATTTCGCCCGCGACAACGGGGCCTGCGCCCTCGTCCGCGGTTTGCGAGCGGTGTCGGACTTCGAGTTCGAATTCCAGCTCGCTTTGATGAACCGCAAGCTGGAGCCGAACCTCGAAACGCTCTTCCTGATGCCGCGAGAAGAATTCACCTACATCAGCAGCCGTCTGGTGAAGGAAATCGGCCGCCTGGGTGGCAATATCGAGCCCTTTGCCCCCGCCAACGTCGTCACCGCCCTCAAGGCGAGGTATGCGCAGGCGTAACGATTGGGCAAGAATCGCCCCGTCGGGTCCGCTTTCGATCAAAAACCAGCCATCGGTCCAATTGGGGCGTGTTGCCCATTGCCCTTCAGCCTGATCCCCCTTCCCTTTCCTTTACCATGAAGCTCCCCGCCCTTCTCCTCACCCTCGCGACCGTCTCCGCCTTCGGCCAAGGAGCCTCGCAGGCACCGCGTCATGAATCTCTACGGCAAGAACTGCGCCTCAGCGTGGAGCGCGGCCTGAATTTTCTCCGCAGTCAGCAGAACAAACAAACTGGCCAGTGGGGCGAGGCCGAGCCAGTGGCCATCACCGGGCTCGCCGTGACCAGTTTCATGCTCGATCCAAATCGCAAGCCGGGCGATCCCGTGCCCGCTGAAGTCGAGGCCGGCACTCGTTACCTCCTCAGCCAGGCGAAGCCAGACGGCTCCATCACCATCAAAGCCCGCGCCACCTACAACACCGCGCTCGCCCTCACGGCGCTGATGCTCAATCCCAAACCGGAGAACGAGGAGATCATGCTCAAGGCTCGTCGTTACCTCGTCACCCGCCAACTCGACCTTGATGAGAAAGGCAAGAACGATGCCGCCACCGATGGCGGCATCGGTTACGGCGAGGAAAAAGCCACTCACGCCGATCTCTCGAACACCACCTTTGCCCTCGAAGCGCTTTATTACGCCCAGTCGCTGCTTGCCGACAAAGGCGATGCCGCCAAGAACGAGCCGCAGCTCAACTTTGCCGCCGCCATCGACTTTATCCAGCGCTGCCAGAACCGCCCCGAGAGCAACAAATCGAGCTGGGTGAGCAAAGACCCCGCCGACGCCGGTGGCTTCATCTACAACCCCACCGAGACCCGCGGGGCCAAAGTCCAGCTTCCGGATGGCCGCATCGCCCTGCGCAGCTACGGCAGCATCAGCTACGCGGGCCTGCTCAGCTTCATTTATGCCGGGCTCGATAAGAATGACGACCGCGTGAAGGCCGTGCTCGAATGGCTCAAGAACAATTACACCGTCGAAGAGAATCCCGGCCTCGGTGCCCAAGGCCTCTACTATTACTACCACACCATGAGCAAGGCCCTCGCCATCGCCCAAGTGGACTTGATTCAAACGAAGGATGGCAAAACGATCGACTGGCGTGCCGACATCACCACGAAACTGCTCAATCTGCAAAAAGGCGATGGTTCCTGGCTCAACACCGAAGGCCGGTGGATGGAAAGCGATCCGGTCCTCTCCACCAGCTACATCCTGATGGCGCTGGGGCGGATTCATCAGACGCTTTGAGCACGCCGCAGGTGCAGAAAGTGGAACAGTCGCCGCCGCAAAAAGTCATCGCAGGTGACATAGGCGGCAGAAGCTCGTAATAGCAGGGACATCTCACCTTATGCGTCACATCAAAGCCGTCGCGGACCTTACACAAAA
>CALSBJ010000152.1:0-4868 GCA_943373155.1 Akkermansia muciniphila
TCTCCCATCGCAGATCCGCGTTTCGAGAAAGCACCCGGCGCTGGCTTTTCGTCGCCTGCCATTTTTTTAAATCGATGCGCAGCGGGGTGACATGCAGGGGTTCACCTTCGACCGCATGCTGGAGGCTGTAGCGAAAGAACAAGCGGCCAAAATGCCTCCAACCGGCGGCCCACAGCAAGTCCATGACCTCCGCAGGCACGGCATCGCACATGAATCCATCATCGAGGTCAACTGTCACAGCCTCCGCTCATAGCTCTTGAACGAGATGTCTCAATCAGACATTCTGGATGGGCCGTGCGGATTTCCGCTGAGATTCCTAACCGCCCATGTAAAAGGGCCGCATGCCCGAGCTACCACCGCCATTGCCAACCTCCACCGAAGCACCGCTCATCGTGCGTGGCAGCCGTATCGGCACCGTGCTGGCCTGCATGGCCATTTTGCTCACGGTGGTGCTCGTGCTGGGGTTCACCCCGCGATGGAAGAAGGAAATGAAAGCCGCCGAGAAAGGGCCCAACGTGCTGCTCGAAATGCTCGGTCGCTATGTGGCCGGCTGTCAGGTCCTCTTCATCCAAGGCGGAGCTTGGAATGAAGCCACGGAGACCGAACTGCTCGAAAGCTGTCGCGATGGCATCCGAACCGATGCGGACAAACTGCGCCTCGAGATCCTGCGTGGCTGGCTGAATGACAAGTCACCGAGTCCGAGTGACACCTTTCCCGGTCTCGAAGGCGATGTGGCAATTCTTCAGCAACTCGCCAGCAAGCAAGAGATCGCGGCAGACACCTGGAAACCCTTCGAGAAAAAGTACGGTTGGTTTGCGAGAGTGGCCCAAGCCTTGGCTCACGAAAAAAGCCATGCGCTGAGGCAGCAGGTGAAAATGGATGCCATGCGCACGCTCCTCGTCTTTGGCATCGCCGGGATGGGCGCGTTCGCGGCCTTCATCGCCGGTCTCGTCATCCTGATTCTTCTGCTCAGTCGCTGGCGTGCCTCGAAACGAAATGGCACCGCGCCGCCGCTGCAACTCACCCTCGGACAGGAGGTGCCGGAGGTCGGTGGCACGCTCATGGAAGCCTTTGCCATTTACATGATCGCCATGGTCATCCTGCCAACGCTGATCCAGCTGGCCTTTCCCTCTCTGAATCCTTACCTGAGCTACCTCTCCATCGCTCCCATCGTGCTCTTCGCCGTGTGGTGGCCGAGGCTGCGTGGCGTGCCTGCCCGGCGATGGAAGCAAGTGATGGGGCTGCATACGGGCGCAGGTGTCTGGCGTGAGATCGGCGCAGGACTCATCGCTTGGATCACCTGCCTGCCCGTCTTGGCGTTGGGACTCGTACTCACGACGCTGCTCATCCGCCTCAGCGGTGCCGAGCCTCCCGCGCATCCCATCGTCAACGAATTCGCTGCGGGTGGAGCCTCACGCTATCTGCCCCTGCTGCTCGCGGTGGTGTGGGCCCCCGTGACGGAGGAACTCGCCTTCCGCGGCATGCTCTTTCCCGGCCTTTCCTCCCGGCTGCGATGGATTCCCGGCGTCGTGCTGAGCAGCTTCATCTTCGCGGTCATTCATCCGCAGGGCTGGTTCGGTGTGCCGATGCTCATGATCGTCGCAAGCATGCTCGCTTTTGTGCGTCAATGGCGCGGCAGCGTCCTCGGCGGCATGGCGGCGCATGCGCTGAACAATGGTCTCGTCACGCTTTTCGTGCTGCTGGCTTTTTGAAGCCGAAACGAACTCACGCGGAGAAACTCTCGCCGCAGGAGCAGGTGACGACGGCGTTGGGGTTTTTGACCTTGAAGCCGCCTTGCTGGAGGTCGTCGCTGTAGTCGAGTTCGGAACCGGAGACGAAGAGGGCGCTCTTTGGATCGATCACGACACGCACCTCGGCGCTGGTGACCATGATGTCGCGGTTCGCGGGGCCATCGACGAGGTCCATCTTGTATTGCAAGCCGGAGCAGCCACCGCCGACCACGGCGATGCGCAGCGCCCCGTTCTCTTCCCTGCCCTGCTTTTTGAGCAGGCCGAGGAGGCGGTTCGAGGCTCCGGGGAGGATTTTGATGAGCTTTTCGTTGCCGATCTTGAAGCTGACGGGCGTGGCGGACATGGGTCATGAGTGGCAGCCTCCGGCGTGGGATTCAAGGTCTTCCATGCGAAGGTGGAAAAAGAGGTCGCAAATGCCCCGGCATTCGCCAAGAAGACCTTTCACATGTCCTCAAGCAGCCCTTTTCGCATCGGAGTCGCCGGAGTCGGCGCCATTGGCAAGAATCACGCCCGTCTCATGGCGGACATCGCCGCACGCAGCGGCGGCGCGGTGCAATTCACGGCGGTCTATGATGCGGATCCCGCCCGTGCGGCCGAATTTGCGGCGCAATACGGCACCCACGCGGCCAGCGACATCGCGGATTTCGCGGAGCGGGTGGATGCAGCCAGTGTGGCGGTGCCCACCGTGTTTCACCGCAAGGTGGCCGAACCGCTGATGGAGCGCGGCATTCATGTGATGGTGGAAAAGCCGATCAGCGAATCCTACGCCGAGGCCCAGACCCTCATCGAATTAGCGAAGGCGAAAAGCGTGATCCTGCAAGTGGGGCACATCGAGCGCTTCAATCCCGTGCTGCTCCAGCTCGAGCAGCGGATGGACAACCCACGCTTCATTGAGGCGCATCGTCTCTCCCCCTTCCCGAATCGCAGCATCGACATCGGCGTGGTTTTGGACCTCATGATCCACGACATCGAGATCGTGCTCCACCTGGTGAAATCCCCGCTCGTGCAGGTAGATGCCGTCGGCATCCCCGTGCTCACGCGACGTGAAGACATCGCCAATGCCCGCCTGAAATTCGCCAACGGCTGCATCGCCAACATCACCGCCAGCCGCATCAGCCCGGAGAAGCTCCGCAAGATCCGCGTCTTCCAAAGCGACAGCTACCTGAGCCTCGATTACCAAGAGCAGAGCGGATGGATTTACCGCAAAGACGGCATGCAGATCGTCCGCGAAGAAGTGGAGGTGGAGAAAGACGAGCCGCTGAAGCTGGAACTGGCCTCCTTCGTCGAGTGCGCCCGCCAGGGCCGCCGTCCGGTGGTGACGGGTCAGGAAGGCGCCGAGGCGGTTCGCATCGCGCTGGAGATCACCGACCAGATCGAGCAGAACGCGAAGCTGGGTCAGGCGAGCTAGGCCGTGTTTGAAGATCCTCTAGAGCAATCGAATGACGCGACAGCAGAGTCGCCATCTCGCTCCGTCGAGATGAGCTAGACGCTTCTCAAGGTCTTCCGTTCTCGAGTGATGGGAGACGAACTTGCTGGCGAAAGCCTAATGCTCCTCTCGCGGAGCGAGATGGCTACGTTGCTTCGCCTGATCGTCGCTAGCAGGCCTTCGGATACGACCTAGAAAGTGCTTGCGGCGAAAAGCCTCTCTCTGGCAGACTCATCGTTGCCATGAGCAATTCACGAACCAATAACGTCGTCCGCATCGTCATCATCTTGGCCTGCATGTTCTTCGGGATCTGCGCTGGGGTAAGTTGGTCGGCTCTGCAGATCACGGGTAAGCCGCAGGTGTTTCGCTCGCTGGCAAAGCTCGTGGCCGGTGGGCGCACGGTGATTAGTGGCGATTTGAGTTCGCAGGAGCAACGCCAAGACTTTTACGGCACGATCATTGAGACATTAGAGAGCGCCGAACTGTATCGGAAGGCGCGGGAGCGTGTGAATGCGCTTCACCCAGATCTCAAGAATTCCGGTGTCGCGATACGGGTTGTCCAGACGAAGGGGTCAGCGATCTTCAACATCCTCGCCACGGGTTCAGAACCGAAATACACGCAGATTTTCCTGAACGCGCTACTGGATGAGTTCATGGCATTCCGGGAAAGCATCCGGGAGCAGGCCCAAGGAAAGGTATTGAAATCGTTCCTCCAGGAGGTCGTGAACAAACAGAAAGAGATGGAGCAAGCGGGCGACCAGATGGAAGCCGCAGGCCGAGATGCCAAGACGATCCTTGGGCGGATGGAGCTGGAACGTCTGAAAGCCCGACTGACGGCGCTGAGCAATGAACAGGATGATTTGAAGATGGAACTCAAAAGCAACCCTCCTGATGCTGCGGAGAAAACTGCGCGTCACAGGCTGCTGGAGTATGAGATCGAACGCATCAGAAGGGAGATCACGGAGGCGGAAGCTGCAATCGCCAAGCTAAACGTAGCCAGCGAGAGGTATTCCACGGCAAGGCAAGTCTATCAAAAGATGTTTGAAAGGGCGGAGACCTTCCAAAACGTGTTCAACATCTCAAGCGAGTATGTGGCCATCCAGGAGCGAGCGACGACGGCAAGCGAGCACACCGAGGACTGGAAGATGCCAATCATTCTCGGCGGCGCAGGCGGCGCGATTTTGGGGCTGGTGACCGGGTTGCTGGTGAGCCTGCTCATCTCGCTGCTAGGCCGGTCGAATGCGCCGCAGGCGTGATCGAAGCGGCTAGAAAGCGCTTGCGGTGAAAAGCCTCTCTCTGGCAGACTCATCGTTGCCATGAGCCTTTTTAGCAGTCGCGACGTCGCCCGCATCCTGATTATCCTTTCGTGCCTTTTCGTCGGAGCCACGGCGGGTGTATGTCTTTCCGCTCTGCAAATCACCAGCCAACCGTCGGTGTTTCGTTCGCTGGCGAAGGTCGAGGCGGGTGGAAGCTTGAATCCGAATGATCTGCCGCCAGACTATTTCGGCACCATCATTGAGACGCTGGAATCTGCGGAACTGAATCGTAAATCCCAAGAACGTGTCCACGCGCTTCACCCAGAGCTGAAGGGGTCACCAGTTGATATCCGCGTGGTTCGAAGCACAGGCTTAGCCGTCTTCAATATTCTCGCCACGGGCCCCGAGCCGAAGTACACACAAATCTTTCTAAAC
>CALSBJ010000153.1:0-4485 GCA_943373155.1 Akkermansia muciniphila
CCACACCGGAATCCGATGCCCCCACCACACTTGGCGGCTGATGCACCAGTCCTGAAGGCCGGTCATCCAGTGGTCATAGACCTTCGCCCAGCGGTCGGGGTGGAATTTCATCTCGCCATTGGCCACGACGGCCTGGCTTTCCTTCACGCTCGGATATTTGAGGAACCACTGCTCGCTCAGACGGCTCTCGATCGGCACGTCGGCACGTTCGGAGTAGCCGAGGTTGTTCTGATACGGCTCCTCTTTGACGAGGCTGCCAATTTCCGCGAGCAGCTCGGCGGCGCGTTTGCGGGCGGCGAAGCGTTCCATGCCGGCGAGGTCCTTGCCAGCGAGCTCGTTGAGCACGCCGTTTGGATGCATGACATCGACCGCGGGCAGGTTGTGACGCTGCGCGATCTCAAAGTCGGCCTTGTCGTGCGCGGGCGTGACTTTCAGCACGCCGGTGCCGAAGGTGAAATCGACATGCTCATCGGCGATGATCGGCAGCAGCTCTTGATCTTCGACCGGCAGCGGACGGCGCACGTGTTTGCCGATGAGATGCGCATAGCGCTCATCCTTCGGATTCACGGCGATGGCCTGGTCGCCCGGGATGACCTCGGGACGCGTGGTGGCGATGGTGAGCCAGGTGCCGGGCTCCTCGACGACTTCGACTTTGAAGTGATACATGATGGCGTTTTGAGCCTTCATGACGACCTCCTCATCGCTGAGTGCGGTGAGGGAGGAGGGGCACCAGTTCACCATGCGCTTGCCACGGTAGATGAGGCCCTTTTTGTAGAGATCGACGAACACGCGCATGACGCAGGCGTTGTAGTCGTCGTCAAAGGTGAAGCGCTCGCGGCTCCAGTCGCAGGAGGCGCCGAGTTTCTTGAGCTGCTCGATGATGATGCCACCGTGCTTCTCCTTCCACTCCCAGATCTTTGCCACGAGGCCCTCGCGGCCCAGATCGTCGCGATGCTTGATGACGCCCTGCTTTTTCAGCGTCTTCTCGACGACGTTTTGCGTGGCGATGCCGGCGTGGTCGGTGCCGGGCAGCCAGAGCACTTCCTTCCCCAGCATGCGAGCGCGGCGGGCGAGGATGTCCTGGATGGTGTTGTTCAGCACATGGCCGAGCGTGAGGATGCCCGTGACGTTCGGCGGCGGGATGACGATGGAATAAGCCGGACGCTTCTCGCTGACGCGGGCGGGATCGGCTTCAAAGCATTTGTGATCGAGCCAGCGCTGATACCAGCGGGCTTCGACCTCGGCTGGCGTGTAGGTTTTGTCGAGTTCGGGCATGGGGGCGCGGAAGATGGGGGGAAATGCCCGAGGCGCAAGCCTCGCGAGCGGGGAGAGTCAGACGTGAGATGTGAGATGTGAGATGTGCAGAGCCGTGGCCTACCACTTCTCACCTCTTACTTCTTACCTCTTACTTCTTACCTCTTACTTCTTACCTCTTACCTCTTACCTCTTACCTCTCACCCTCCAACGCTCACGGCTCCCTCAAACCGCACAACTCGCCGCCGCGTGCTCTTCCTGGTGACAAGAATGATCGCAGCAAGGGCTCAGCGGCACGCCGTCCATGGACTGGGGGGCTTCGAGGCCGGGATTCGGTTCCAGCGGCATGAGGCCGAGGTCGCGGAGGAGTTTCAGGTCCTCGTTGGCACGCGGGTTGGCGGTGGTGAGGAGCTTGTCGCCGTAGAAAATGGAGTTCGCGCCGGCGAAGTAGGCCAGCGCTTGGGCCTCGCGGCTCAAATTGGTGCGACCAGCGCTGAGGCGGACCTTGGCCTTCGGGATGGCGATGCGGGTGACGGCGATCATGCGGATGAAGGCGAAGGCATCGACGACCTCGTTGTCGCCGAGCGGGGTGCCTTTGATGGGCATCAGCGCATTGATCGGCACGCTCTCGGGCTGCGGATTGAAGTTCGCGATGACTTCCAGCATCTTCAGGCGGTCCTCAATGGTCTCGCCGAGGCCGAGGATGCCGCCGCAGCAGACGGACATGCCGGCATCCTGCGCATGGCGGATGGTGCGGAGGCGGTCTTCAAAGCTGTGCGTGCTGACGATGTTCGGGTAGTGCTCGGGGGAGGTGTCCACGTTGTGGTTGTAGGCAGTCACACCGGCCTCCTTGAGGTCGGCGGCTTCGTCAGCGCCGAGTTCGCCAAGAGTGACGCAGACTTCCATGCCGAGCTTGGAAACGTCGCGCACGATGTCGAGCACCTGATCGAATTTTTGAGTGCCTTTGCGCACGCCTTTCCACGCGGCTCCCATGCAGAAGCGGGTGGAGCCATTGGCCCGGGCGGCGAGCGCACGCTCCATGACCTGCTCCTTCGGCATGAGCTTCTCCGCCTGCACGCCGGTGGTGTAGCGGGCGCTCTGGGCGCAGTAGCCGCAGTCCTCGCTGCAACCGCCGGTCTTGATGCTCAGCAGGGTGCAAAGCTGCACCGCGTTGTCCGTCCAGTGCTCGTCATGCACGGCGCGGGCCTGCTTGAGGAGGTTGAAGAAGGGCTGGTGATAGATGCGGTGAAGCTCGGCAAAGGTCATGGCTGGGGGAAAGTGCGCCGGATACTTGGCGCAAACGGCCGGGATGCACGGGAAAAGTACCTCGAAAGGTCATCCAGCCCGCCATCGGAGGCTCGGGCTTCGTTTGCAAAAGTCCTGTGCAGACTGCGGATTCCTCGCTTTAGACAGCGGCCAACATGGACGACCTCGAACTTGCCCGCGCCTGCGCGGAATTTGCTGATGACAAAAAAGCGGAAAACATCCGCATCCTCGACCTGCGCGGGCTTTCGCCCGTGACGGACTGGCTGGTGCTGTGCAGCGCCCTCTCCGCCCCGCAGCTCCGCGCCGTGCGGGACCACATCGAGGACGAGTTGAAGGAAAAACACCGCGAGCGCCCGCTCTACCGCGATGGCAACTACGAAAGCCAGTGGATGATCCTCGATTACGGCAATGTGACGGTTCACATCCTTTCGCCCGAAAAACGCGAGTACTACGCCCTTGAAGAGCTTTGGGGTGATGCGGTGGAAGTCACGCTCACCGGCAGCGATCCCGCCGGGCCGCCTCCCGAGGTCAAACCACGCGTCAGAGCCGTCAAACCCAAGGCCGCCAAGAAAGCCCCGGTGAAGAAAAAGCCTGCGGCGGCCAAAAAGAAGCCCGCCGCGAAGAAGACGGCCAAAAAAGCCGCGAAGAAGGCCCGCAAGTAGGCATGCCCTCCGAACCTTCGCCGCCGTCCCAACTCAAGGACTGGTTTGATGACGCCCGTCATCGCCAGCTCGCGAAGGCGCTGGCGAAGATCGAGGCGAGTTTTGATGCGAAAGGCTTCCTCAAGCTCGTGCTGGAGGGTCTCGACGAGCGAAGCCTGATGCAGCGGCTGCATCAATGCGCCGTTGTCACTGAGGCCTCGCTGCCCGGCGACTACCGAAGGAAGGTGGCGGTGCTGCAAAAGCTGGCCCCGCTGATCGGGCACGAGTTCGTGAGCATCTTCCTGTGCGACTTCGTGGCGACTTTTGGCCTCGATGACTTCGATTTCTCGATGGCGGCGCTGCGTTTCTTCACCTGCTTCGGCTCGGCGGAGTTTGCTGTGCGGCCCTTCATCGCCGCGGATCAAAAGCGGGCGTTGAAGACGATGCTTCGATGGACCTCCGACGCGGATGAGAAGGTGCGCCGCCTCGCCAGCGAAGGTTCACGGCCCCGCCTGCCCTGGGGCATGCAGCTCAAAGCGCTCGTACGTGATCCCGAGCCGACTTCGGCCATCCTCGAAGCGCTGAAGGAGGACGAATCCCTCTTCGTGCGCCGCTCGGTCGCGAATCATCTCAACGACATCACCAAGGATCATCCCGAGCTCGTTTTGGCCCGCCTGGAAACCTGGGACCTCGACCGCGAGGAGTTGCGCTGGATCGCCAAGCACGCCTGCCGCACGCTGATCAAGCGAGGCCATCCGCGAGCCTTGAAACTCTTCGGCTTTGGCAAAAAAGCCGAGCTGGAAGCGGCGTTGAAGCTTTCGCCGACGAAGCTCTCGCTTGGCGAGCGTCTGCACATCACCGCCGAAATCACCTCAACGACGGCGCGAGCACAGCGCCTCGCCATCGACTACGTCATCCACTATGTGAAGGCTCGCGGCACCGCCTTTGAGAAGGTTTTCAAATGGACGGAGATCGATCTCCCGGCCCACGGCGAGATCACGCTGACCAAATCGCAGGTCATCCGCGATTTCACCACCCGCAAACACCACCCCGGCCATCATCGGGTCGAGCTCCAGATCAATGGTCAACGCGTGGCGGCGGCGGGGTTTGATTTGAAGTGAGCTGCAGGATGGCGCACGCGGCCCAGGAGATTGATTTCCCTCCTCGACACCGTGAACTCGAAAACTGCGTCTATGTCTGAGGGCCTGAAAGGCCCATGGAATCCAGCCCAGGCTCTTCGAGCCTGGGTTTCGTGCCGCCAGGATGCGGGCGCTCTGAAAGAGCGCAGGAGATCTGCGGAATGGCTCCTGCGCTCTTTCAGAGC
>CALSBJ010000154.1:0-3040 GCA_943373155.1 Akkermansia muciniphila
GCGGCCTGGAGCATCTGCGCCTCGAGCTCGACATCGCGGAAGGCGCGGCCGTGCTCGTTGCCGGTGGTGGGGAGGTTGTCGTAATACTTCGTGGAGGCGAGTTTGACGTGTTTCATCGTCGATTCGGCCGAGGTGCCGCCGATGACGAAGGTCAGATGGTAAGGCGGGCACGCGGCGGTGCCGAGCGTGACCATTTTGTCGGTCAAAAACTTCACGATGCTCTTCGGATTGAGCACAGCGCGGGTTTCCTGATACAGGAAGGCTTTGTTGGCCGAGCCGCCGCCTTTGGCGATGAAGAGGAACTTATACGCGTCGCCATCGGTGGCATACAAATCGAGCTGCGCGGGCAGGTTGGTGCCGGTGTTCTTCTCGTCGAACATATTCAGCGCGGCGTTTTGCGAGTAGCGCAGGTTGTTCTCCGTGTAGGCGAGATAGACGCCCTTCGAGAGCGCGGCCTCGTCGCCGCCGCCGGTCCAGACCTGCTGGCCCTTTTTGCCCATGATGATGGAGGTGCCGGTGTCCTGGCAAAACGGCAGCAAGCCCGCGGAGGCCACATCAGCATTCTTGAGCATCGTGAGCGCCACCATGCGGTCGTTCTCGCTTGCTTCCTTGTCATCAAGGATGGCGGCGACCTGCTTCAGGTGTTTCGGCCGCAGGAAGAAGTTGATGTCATGAAACGCCTGGTTCGCGAGCAACGTGAGCGCCTCGGGATCGACGACGAGCATCTCTTTATCGCCCAGTTTTTCGACGCGGACGTGATCCTTCGTCAGCAGGCGGTATTCGGTGTCGTCGGTGCCGAGTTCGAGGAGAGGCTGGTAGTGGAAAGCAGGGGTTGGCATGGCTTTCCTGAGCTAGCAGCGGTTTGGGAGGGCTGCAACGCCTCGGTGGAGCTGGAGTGGTGGAGTATTGGAGAAGTGGAGTTCTGGCAAATCATCACTCCAGCATTCCATGACTCCATCACCCCGCTATTCTGCAAACACCGCCCGCTTCCAGATGGGCACGCAGGTTTTGATCTCCTTCAAATACCAGCGGCAGAGATCAAAGGCCTCGGCGCTGTGTTTGGTGCGCACTTGGATGAGAATGCTGGGCTGTTCGGCAGCGACGAACCCAAGGCGATGCTGAATGAAGACGCGGTGTGGGCCGTGGTCGCGGCTGCCGCGCTCGATGAGATCACCGAGCATCTTTTCCGCCATCGGCAGGTAGGCGCTGTAATCGATGCCGGAGATCGGGCGGCCGTTTTCTTCACCACGCACGACACCGAGAAACTGCGTCTCCGCGCCATCACCCGGCTCAAAAAGCGTGAGCGAGGTGGGGATGGGCTCTTCGTTGAGCAAGAAGCTGGCGTTGGCGTTCACGGGTTTCACGGCGCATGCGGCACGTAGTCGATCTCCATGAACTCGGCTACTTCGGGAATCCAGCGGCCTTGGACAAAGGCGGTGTGATCGGGGTGATCGTTGTAGAAGGCGTAGGCGGCGCTATCGGCGAACTCCATGCTGAGACCGAAGGTGAAGTTGTTCTTCGGACTGGTCTGGCGGAGGCACTCGAACTTCTGCACGCCATCGATCTTCGTGAGTTCGCAGGCAGCGCGGAGGAAGTCACGCTCGGCCTCGGAGCCAGGGGCGTGTTTGAGACGAAAGACAACGGTGTGGCGGATCATGAGGGGAAATGACGAGTGGCGAATGATGAATGACGAAGGTCAGAAGTTCCAGCGCTCGGCTTTGCCTTTCGCGGGGGTGAGTTCGATGGAGTCGATGTCGCTGTCAGGAAGGTAAAGACGCAGCGTGCCGAGCGGGCCGGGGGATTTGACATCAATCGCGAGGTCCTGCCAGTCGCCGGGTTTGACTTCGAAGGGTGTCGAAACCATGCCGGTGGGATCGCCGGAGCTTTTGGGGAAGGTCTCGATCTTCCCTGCGCCGCCGGTTTGGCTGCGCACGCGGAGTTTGATGGTGGCAGGGCCGGTCATTTTGCCGGTGCCGTGGCCGAGGAAGGAGACCTCGGGCCTGCCGGTGGCTTTCATGGTGAGAATGCCATCGGTGATGGTGGCTTTGCAGCCGCGCTCTTTCCAGCCTTGGAGCGGATCGGCGTTCTTGGCGGGTGTTTTGGTCGCGACGGGTTTGTAGGCGGGGTTGGGGCGCGGAAAGGTCGCGCCGGTGTCTTTGAGGAAGGTGTCGATGAGGGCGTCGAGCTCTTTCACTTTGTCGGGCATCGCGGTGGCGAAGTCTTTGGACTCGCTGAGGTCGTCTTTGAGGTTGTAGAGCTCGTGCGTGCTCGGATTGCCGAACCAGCGGAGGAGTTTGAAGTCACCGCTGCGCACCCACACGCCGCCCGCACGGTTCGCTCCGGCATGCGGGTGGTAGTTGAAGTAGGCAGTGCGGTTGAGCGGGCCTTCGCCTTTGAGCACGTTCGCATAGCTGATGCCGTCAAAGACCTGCTTCTCCGGCTTGGCGATGCCGAGCAGGTCGATGACCGTGGGGTACACGTCGATGGGGCCGACGACAGCCTCGCTGGTGCTGCCTGGGGCGATTTTTCCGGCCCAGGACCACATCATGGGCACGCGAGTGCCGCCTTCGTAGAGCGTGCCTTTGCCTTCACGCAGCGGGGTGTTCATCGTGGGCGGTTGATTGCCCGCCCACTTCGTCCAGGCCTCGCTGGCGGCTTTTTTGCCTTCGGTGGTGACGCTGCTGTGCGTGTTGCCGCCGTTGTCGGAGTAGAAAAGGATGATGGTGTTCTCGGTGAGGCCGTTTTGGTCGAGTTCGGCCAGGATGCGGCCAAAGCACTCGTCCACGCTTTTGAGCATGGAGGCCATGATGGGGTTCCCCTGGCGGCCGGTGGGATCTTTTTTCGCGGCGAAGTACTTCGTGTACTCTTCCTTATGTCCCCACGGGCCGTGGACGCCGTAGCACCAGAGATTGAGGAAGAAGGGGCCGCCTTTGCTTTCGCGGATGAATTTCGCCGCCTCCGCCGCCTGACGATCGACGATGTATTCGCCCGCCGGGCCGTCGGTGATCGTGCCGACCCTGTTTTTGCCGCCGGGCTTTCC